>JAFGEP010000026.1 GCA_016931535.1 Bradymonadales bacterium | reverse complement strand
GTTGGCGCGTTCTCCCTTAACGAGATTCACCTGGTAAAGATTGACTCTCTTCACCGTCCGATGGTCAGGTCACCAATCAGGACTGCCGCGGAGGGGGGATCGGGGCTTGTCTGAGCCCAGCAGTCCTGGCGTTGGAGCGAGAAGGCGAGAGAAGAGCGGGCCTGCGCCCCCCCGGTCCCCTGGGAGCAGAATGGCCAGAAACCCAGAGGATTGACCTGGATCCAATCTCTCTATATGAAAGTGGCAGACCTCTTTGGAACTGAACCCAGCGTTCCTGTACCCGACTGCAAGGCGGGATCATGTGGCGGCAGCCTGCTGCGACTACTACGTTCTGGACCATCTCTTGCATATCGGTAAACCACCTCGGAGGGTGAAATGACGAGAACATCTCGACGGACTGCGTTAACCCCCTGGCTTCTGGCCACCGCACTGGCCATGGCAACCGCCCTCTCCTGCTCGGGCAGCGGAGGCGGTCCTGCCGGCGAGCCCGACTGCTTCCCCGCCGAGATGGGCGACACTGGAGAGGATCCCATCTCCCCTCTGGGGGTGGTGCACGTCTGGTCCCAGGACGGCAGCCAGGTCGGGGCGCTCTTCACGGCCGCCGTGGACCCCTGCTCGGGTGCAGCGGCCTCCAACTACCGGCTGGTGGCCTCCGATGACAGCCTGGCCGAAGTCGAACGGGCCACCGTGAATGGCCAGGTCGTCCTGCTCGATCTTTCGGGGGACATGGCCCTCGATCCGGCCCTGACCTGGGAGCTCCAGGTGGAAGGCGTCGTAGGCGCCGATGGGACCCCGCTGGACGTTGAGCAGAACAGCGGCCAGGTGATGGGAACCGTCTACCTCAACCTGATCTGGCACCAGCACCAACCCTCCTACCTCAACCCGACGCTGGACGAGCTGCAAGGTCCCTGGGTGCGCAAACATGCCACCAAGGACTACTATGACATGACCGCCATACTTTTGGAGTACCCGGACATCCACCTGAACGTGAACCTGACCTCGAGCCTGCTGCAGCAGCTCGACCTGTACATCGAGCGGCTGGGCCCCTTTGTCTCCTTCAACGAGGAAGCGGGCATCTGGCAGGTGGACGAGGCGGGCTTTCTGGCCGAGTGGGAGGGCAAGACCGACCCCTGGATCGACCTGTTGTTGACCGACACCCCCGACCCGGCCGAGGCCACCGAAGAGCAGATCCAGCGCTACTGGGACAACATCTGGTCCACCCGCAGCATCGCCGAGCCGCTGCGCTCCTTCTTCCCGGACTACGAGGCGCTGTTGGAGATGGACGGAGAAGACTACACCCAGCTCGACCTGTTGTACCTCAAGCTCTACTTCGAGATCGCCTGGATGGACCCCGACTTCCTCACCGGTCCAGTGGTGGTCTACCAGGACGACCAGCAGCAGGATGTGGTCGTGGACCTGAGCGACGTGGTGGTGCGCGACGACGACGGGTTCTTCTTCCTCGATCCCGACTATACCACCGGCGCCGCGGATGACGACGAGCGGCTGGCCCGGGGGGAGGCGCTGGCCAACCGGCTGGTGGCGGAGAACTACAAGATCATGGCGGGGGTGTTCGCCATCCATCGCCAGTTGCTGTACCACCAGGGGGAAGGCCAGGTGGACGTGCTCACCACCCCGTTCTTCCACCCCATACTCCCCTTGCTACACAACACCGAGCTGGCGGCCGAAGGGCAGCCGAACGATCCGTTGCCCAGCCCGGCCTTCTCCTACCCCGAGGACGTCTTCACGCAGATCGGGCTGGCCACGCAGTACTACGCCCGCAAGTTCGGGCAGGCCCCGCGGGGGATGTGGCCCTCGGAGGGGGCGGTGGCGGAGGAGGTGATCCCGGCCTTCGTCGCCAACGACATCGAGTGGATCGCCACCGATCGGCAGGTGCTGGATCGGGGGATCCCGGGCGCCAGTCACCTGCTGCCCTACCGCATCGACGCCGACACCGAGGAGGGGGATGGGGGCGAGAACGACGACGAGATGATGATCGTCTTTCGCGACACCTCACTGGCGGACAAGGTCAGCTTCCATTTCCAGGGCAATCCGGCTCAACAGAACGCAGACGAGTTCGTGGCCGACGTGTTGTCGTTCGCCGGCCCCTACGGCACCCCCTCGCAGGTGCTGACCATGGTGGCCGACGGAGAGAACGCCTGGGAGTGGTTCACCCAGGACCACGACGCCAAGGGGTTCTTTCACGCCCTCTATACCAATCTGGAGGAGGCGTTCGACCTGGAGATGATCATCACCGTGACCGGCTCGGAGTACATCGACGGCAACGCCGGTCGAGGGATACCCCCCCATCCCATCACCGAGATGACCGAGTATGAGGATCTATTTCCCGGCTCCTGGATCTACGGGACGTTGAGCACCTGGATCGGCGAGATGGAGGAGAACCTGGGCTGGAACTACCTGCGGACGGCCCGGGAGGCGCTGGCCGCCGCCGAGGAGACCATCGGGAGCGAGATCGAGCTGGACAGCCTGCTCGATCCGCCGGAGGAGAGCGAGGTTGCCGAGTACGCCTGGTTCAAGGCCTGGCAGTCGATGCTGGCCGCCGAGGGCTCGGACTGGTTCTGGTGGTATGGCACCGATCAGACGGCGGCCGGCGGCGATGACGGCCCCTTCGACGAGATCTACCGCTCCCAGCTTTTAGCCATGTACACCTTCATGAACACCGCCCTGGAGCAGAGCGGCAACGACCCCGTGGAGATCCCCACCTTCCCGCCGGTCCTGCAGGAACCCCCGGTGGAGCTATCGGCGCCCTTCGTGAGCCCCCCGACCATCGACGGGCAGTTCCTACCCGACGACAGCGAGTGGACCCCCCCGGCCGGCGTCTTCTACGATAACGACAGCGCCGGCGTCGAGATCGATCCCGACGACGACATCCGCCGCGTGCTCTACGGATACCTGTTGATCGGCGTCGAACCGGCCATACGGACCAATGTCTACATCGGCATCGAGTTCAACGAGGACGTGTCTGCCCACCTGGGTACCGCCTATGCCGTAAGCATCTACACCAGCCATCAGAACCTGGTCGAGGGCGAGTCCGGTCCGGAGATCACCGGCGATCCCTTCAACATCGAGACCGAGGAAGGGGTGCCGGCCGACTTCTTCGCCGGCGGAGTCGCCCGACAGGTCAAGATCGACCTCTCCAGCGGCTCGGCGGTGGCCACCCTGGCCGAGGCGGATGGCTCCGGGGGCTGGGAGGCCGTCGCCAGCCACAACATCCGGGTGGGCGGCCCCATTGCCGGCGGCACCGTGCTCGAGCTGGTCATCCCCATGCGCGACCTGGGGATGGATACCGGAGACCCGATGGAGTTCCTGGTGGTGGCGAGCCAGGACGGCGAGGTGGTCGACTACGCCCCCAACATCGGCTCCCATGTGGTCTTCGCCGACCCCACCAAGATGGTCACCGTCATCTTCGAGCTGGATGTCACCGGCTCCCAGATTCCGATCGACACTTATATCGCCATCGCCAACCCGCCCCCGCCCGATGGCACCGGACAGGCCTCCATCGTGGGGAACCAGGACGTACTGGCCAACTGGACCCCCTGCTCGGTGTTCATGAGCGACGACGGGGTGGAGCCGGACGTGACAGCGGAAGACAATATCTGGACGCGGTCCTTCCTGTTCTCCCCCGGCCTGCTGCTCCAGTACAAGTACAACATCGGGACCCCTGAGGACGAGGGGAGCTGGTCGGGCACCGAGGAGTTCCCGCTGACCAACCGGGGGTATCGGGTGCCGACCGATGGAACGCGGCGGATCCGCATCCGGGATATCTTCGCCGATCGTCCGGATCCATCTGGCAATATGGGACCCAACGCGGCGGTAACCGTTGAGGAGTGAGGTTCCGGCGTTATTTTACTTGGAACCGAAAAAAATCTACACTTGCCAACCGATGCAAGTTGGTTTATGTGGGAGGTGCGAATCAGCAAAAGAACGGCACAGATGTTCAGCAAACATATTTCGGCTTGAATCCATGGGGGATTCGCCGAGACGAACAAGCAGAGGAACTCGCAAAGGAATCGAGGCAGAAAGGAGTCATCAATGAAGCATTATCTCAAGTACCTTGTCTTACCCATCGCCGTCTTGACCATGGCCTTCTTCATCTCCTGTGGCGATGATGAAGAAGAAGCCGACGTCACCCCCGACGTCACCCCCGACGTCACCCCGGATGTCACCCCGGATGTCACCCCGGACGTCACCCCCGACGTCACCCCCGACGTCGAGCCCGACACCCCGGTGTGCGAGGAGACCGATCCCGCCATCATCTGGTTTACCGCCGACGACACCGCCAACCAGAGCTACTCCGACGGGCAGATCTTCTGGAAGGGCTCATTCAGCTGGGATGACGAAACCAACTACATCACCTACTCCGGCAACTGGGCCGGCCCCTATGTCCCGCTGTACGATGACGGCCCCGCTCCCGGTGGCCACGAGCCAACAGGACAGACCGCCGGCGACCACATCTTTTCGGCTTTCGTCTACTTCATGGCCGACCCCGTGAATGACACCGAGTTCGGCTACGGCGCCGAGAACGAGGATTATGGTTGGATCTGGGTGGGAGCGAACGGCTCCTTCACCGTCCCCGCCTGCTCGGCCCCGACCCTCGAGGCGGACGGCCTGGTGATCCCGGAGTGGGGCGACATCGACTTCAAGCTGGAGTTCGAGGCCACCGAGATGGCCACTGCCATGGCCCCGGTGTATCAGGATGACAGCACCCTCTTTGTGAAGGGCAGCTTTGCCGCCTGGCAGGAGTTCGAATTGGCCCCCGTCGGCACCAGCGACACCGCCTGGGAGTTCGTCTGGAGCGAGAACGCCACCAGCCACTATGGACTGCTGAACGAAGGCGACACGGTGGAGTTCATCTTCGTCATCGATACCCCGACCGGCACCTACGAGGGGCATCATGAGTACAAGACCACCAGCCAGGCCTACATCGAGGGCGTGGCCGCCTACTCCGACTACGAGCACGTGGGCACCTCCTGGACCGAGGAGGACATCATCATCGCTGGTAACGGCAACACCGCCATCATCATCGGTGAGGATCCGACCGAGTAGTCTTCACGACCGGTAAGGTCCGAAAAAGGGGCGCGGGCAACCGCGCCCCTTTTTTTGTTCCCTTGGCGGTCGGGCGAGCGGCGTCAGGGCTCAGGAGCGGGGGCCGGTTCGGGGGTTGGAGCGGGCTCAGGGACGGGCTCGGGGCCTCCCGTGGGAGCGAGGGTGGAGACCGCCTGGCGGATGAGACGGGTTGCGTAGGAGAGGACCGGGAAGGGGACGGTCATCCGCCCGGAGATCCCGGACTGGAGGATATCGCCGAAGAGGGCGACAGGGGGCAGCCCCTCCGGGATCTCGAAGGAGGTCTCCGGGTTGGAGATTCGGGCCAGAGCAAGGACCAACGAGGCGATGGCGCCGACATCGAGGTAGTACTCCATGGCCTGATGGGGGTGTAAGGCGGTCTGCCGGAGGGAAGCGAACGGGTCGTCCGGCCTTTCGGCTTCGGACGCCAGCAGCGCCAGGGTGGCCTCCAGCTGGGCGACATCCGGCCGTGTGGTGAGGACCACGTATCTTCCAGAGGCGGCGCCGAATCCGGTCAAGTTGGTGATCCCAAACAGCTCGTACATGCCGTAGATGATCCCGGTGGGGTCTGTCAGCCCTTCCGGCAATCGGGTCCGCATCTGGTAGCGGCTCACCGGCACCCCGCCGACCTGGAGGGCATCGCGTTCAACCCGGGTGTTGTAGGTGATCTCACCAGCCACCATCTGACCCTGGGCGTCGGCCAGGGGACCGATGGGATACGCCAGGCCGTTGAGTCCCACCAAAAACTGGTTCCAGCGATCCAGAAAGCCCTGGGGGTCCTCCACCTTGTAGATAGAGACCGCGTTGAAGAGACCGGCACCTGCAGGGGCTAAAGCCGGATCCACGAAGTAGACCACCTGGGCCATGCTCTGAACACCGTGCATCAGGTCCAGCACTCCCGACATCATGGTGGCAACGGCCCCGGCGGACTCTGGCATGGCGGACCGCAGTGCCTCGATCAAGCTCGCGACGTCGAGTCCCCTGAGGCTGATGGTGCTGGCCCACAGGTAGCGCCCCTGGGGGAAGAGGGACAGCAAGGGCGTGGCGCCGCCCGTCGAGGTGAACAGGCGAGCCATGGGGGACTCCTGGGCGAACTGGATGGTAAAGGTCAGCCCCAGGTTCGACTGGGAGGCGTCCAGGCCGAGCACCGCGCGGGTTCCATCGCGCAGCATGGCGTCCAGCCCTCGCACATACAGGTTCATGATGGCCTCGGTGCCTGCCAGCGACTCGGGAGGCATGTCGCTGGCGGCATACTGAACATGGATGGCATCCACAGCCTGCTGCAAGGCGGGTCGGCCGATCGGCTCGAGCGCCTCCAGGTTGACCACCAGGGCGAGATCGCTGCGGTTCAGGCTGAGCATGCCGACGAGACCGACCGACCGGGACAGCTGTCCTGGGGTAGCGGGCTGCAGCGCCTCCACCGCCTGGCGATCCATCCCCATCAAGGCGAACTGGCCCAGAGGGCGGGCGTACAGAGGGCCAACCGCCGTGGGGACCAGGGTGGACCCCTCCTGCTGCTCGACCCCGAAGCCCTGGAGGAAGGTGGCAAAATCGGTGATGGGGACCAGGATGAAGAGGTTGGCGAGGCCGGTCCACTGGCCGGAGAAGATCTGGAAGTCGGTGGCAAACAGGTAGAGCGGGCCCTGTTCGCGCAACCCTGCCTGCAACCCCAGCGGGTTCCGGAGGAGATCCATCGAGCCGGCCAGGCCCGGAAGGCCGAGCTGGAGGCTTTCATTGATGGTGTCCCAGGCCTGGCTCAAGCGCGCCGGGCTGGACTCGACCAGGATCAAGGCGGCCTCGGCCGGGAGCAGGTCGAGCCCTTCGAGCCCGGCCTGCGGCGTGGTGGCCGCGGGGGACGCCGCTTGGCTCTCGGCCTGCTTGAAGTGGCTGGCCTGATGGGGCCCAAGCGGTGAAACAGAGGATGGTGCGGAAACCAGCCGCTCGCCGGCCCAGGCCCAGGGGGACCCACACAGGCCGAGGACGAGGAGCATCAACGAGATAGCAGGAGCCGTTCGTACAAAGGATCTCATGTCAACCTCCATCGGAAAGAAATCCAAGGTGCGACCATGACGCAAGCCTACCATGTTCGGTCTGGCCATCGGTAGGAGATCGACCGCTTTCCGGAGACCAGCAGGGGTATGGACGCTCAAGGGGCACTGTGGTAAAAAAGCGTCGCATCTAGGAGCGAGTTTGTCACCCCGAGATCTCAGGAGCGCGTGGGTATGGCGATCACCGGCTGCACTTGATCGGGCCTGTGAACCGTCATAGTAATGTAGTTTGACGATCGCGGCTTCCGATCGGGGCGAACTCATTCAGTCGGAGGATTTTGAAGATGAGACAACGCAGCGAGTTTGGTCCTCGGATGCGTCCGAACCTGTTGGGCGCCATTTTTCTCGTGCTGACGCTCTTGCCGGTCACAGCCTGGGCCGAGACCATCACCTACCAGGATCCGGAAGGGGACGACAACGGGCCGGGCAGCTACACCTACCCCACGGATCGGGCCTATGCCCGGGGGGGCTTCGACATCACGCGGCTGGAGATCGAGTACGATGACAGCACGGTGGAGTTCAAGGTCGAGGTGCGATCCCGGGTGGAAGACCCGTGGAACAGCCCGGACTGGAACGGGAACGGCTTTTCGATCCAGTTCGCCCAGATCTACATCGACCTGGATCGGAACAATCCGGACGGTCACACCCGAGGGCTGCCGGGGGTCAACGTGCAGTTCCCGGCCGACCAGGCCTACAACCGGGTGGTGCTGATCTCGCCCCAGCCCTCCTCCCGGGTGCAGGCCGAGGTGAGCGAGAAGGCCGGTGATCTGGCCGGAGCGGTGGTGATACCGGACCGGACCGGAGCGCGGGGCCGGATGGTCTATGGCCGTTGTCCCCGCAGCGCCTTTGGTGACAGCGATCCCGCCACCTGGGGGATCCAGGTGCTGATGCAGAGCAACGAGGGCTACCCCACCGCCCGCGACATCCTCTCTCGCGCGGTCAACGAGTACGAGGGCCCTCACCGCTTCGGCGGCGGCAACGACCTCAACTGTGATCCACACGTGATGGACATCCTGGCCGGGCAAGCCACGGGGGATTCGAGCGAGGAGGCACTCCAGCACCAGGTCCTGTCCACCTTCGTCTGCGACGGCAGCGAAGAGGGGACGTGGGCTACCGTACCCCTGATCTATCGCTAATCCTTTCGCTCCGGCGTACCGTCTACACATCTCAATCAACCGAGGGGGGCGTCCGTGAAAACCTCATCCGTTCGCGTTGCAACCCTGGTCCTCGTCAGCTCCACCCTGTTTTGGGGGCTCGAGGCCCGAGCGGACATCAGAAACTGGGACATCTCCGGGCAGATCTACACCAAGTGGCTCTACCGGAACAACGACCAGATGGGGATCGTCAACTACGGCAACCCCTTCTGGCCCGAGAACTTCTCGGGAGACAACGGCGTGGGCTCGGAGTTCGAATGGAACATCCGGGGAACCCCCAGCCGTTTCGTCACCGCCTATGTCCGGGTGAAGAGCCGGTTCGGCTCCACCTGGCATGACTTCTGGGAAAACGGGGACTTCTGGTATCCCCAGGAGAACACCTCCGGCCAGAGCCTCGGCATGGACCATGCCGAGTACATGAAGCTGCGGGGGTACGCCATGGACATCCATCCCCCCTACGCCTGGCTGGACAACATCCACATCGGCTCCACCGATGTCGGCTTCTTCAACACCTGGACCTTCGGCCGGGTGCGGTACATCGACCGGGACAACACCAAGGGGGTGTTCTTCCAGGGCAGCCTGCTCGACGGCGACCTGCGCTGGACCCTGGGGATCATCGCCTTGCCCCGGTTGTGGGCCGGGCCCGGCTGGAGCACCGGGGTGGGCGACGTGGTGCTGAACAACCCGTTTCACACCATGGACTACGGCTACGCGCTGCACATGGACCACTACCTGGACGCCCTCGGCCTGGACACCATCGTCGACCTCTTGTTCACCAACGACTTCGAGATCGACGTGGCCGATCCGGATGCCGACGGGAGCCTGTACCCCAACTGCCTGGACGAGCTGGATAACGCCATCCCGGGCTGCGAGCCGGACGGCGCGGTCGACCTGGAGGGACGCTATCGCCAGTTTCTGGGCAGCCTGCAGCTCCGGTTCGAGCCGGTCCGGGATCTGGGGGTGGACCTCTTGGGGGCCATCGCCATGCAGCGGATCAACGAGCTGACCATGTCCAACGGGGTGGCGCTCAACGCAGGCGTGTCGCCGGTGCCCTACAAGGACACGCTGGACTGGGCGGCCAGGGCCCGGTTTGACATCGTGGAGCCGTTCGGGGCGCGCAATTTGCATTTCCAGCTGGAGTACTTCAACATCGGCGAGGACTGGGTCAACACCTTTTCGGCCCGGCGCGAGGACGACGTGCTGCTGACCGACGGCTTCATCACCGGCGGCGGCCAGCTCCCCACCCTCAACATCGCCAACGAGTTCATGGACTTCAACGACGGCTTCTACGAGTCCTGCATCGGCTGGCACGGCGGGACCCTTTTAATCGACTACATCCTGGGGAACTTCCAGTTCCTGCTGGAGCAGACCGCCATCACCTACAACACCAACATGCAGGACCGGGATACCGACGCGGTCTACCCCAACTTCCTCCATCACCAGGGGTATACCGACACCTGGTTTTTCGACTATGCCAACACCCTGGATCGAGGCCGGGATCCCCGGGCGGTCTACCAGGAGAACCAGGATCGCTTCAGCCTGATCTCCGGGCTGCGCACCACCTGGGACACCGGCTGGCTCACCGGGCTGGAGATCGAGGCGTTTGCCAAGTTCATCCGCGACACGGACGGACGTGACCTGAGCACCGACCGGGACGACTACACCGGCAACCTGCTTTTTACCCAGCTCAAGTTCTCCCTGCCGATCAACAACGAGATCGACATCAACTTCGGCGGCAACTTCGACCGCTGGGATGAAGAAAACCGCTCCGGCAACCCGGCCGAGGGGTACTCGGACTACATGACGCTGCGGGGGCGGGCCTTCGCAGGCTTCACCTTCAACTTCGGCGGTGCCACCTTCGGCTACCATGGCGAGTGGGTCCTCAAGGACCAGGAACGGGAGATCCAGGGGGACCGGACGCTGGATATCTTCCGCAGCAAGGCCTATTTGACCGTAGCCTGGTAAGACCACGCCACGAGGAGACCACCATGAAAGCTTCAGCATCCCATCGGTTCAAGCTGTTACTTCTGGTCATCATGCTCCTTGCCCTCGCGGGCCTGGTCGCGGCCAGCTGCCACTACGAAGGGCCTTTCGTGAACATGATCACCGACGAGGAGCATTTTCGGCCCCCATCGGCGCCACCCACCTTTGTCTACGGGCAGTTCGTGGCCGAGGGCGCCTACGGTGTGGGCGGAGCGGAGGTGACCTTCTACTCCGGCGACGGCGGCCGGGTAGATGCCCTGACCACCCAGGCGTTGGAGGACGGCACCTGGGAGGTCGAGGTTCCTGGCCTCCAGTCCTACACCAACCTGCTGGTGTACGCCGCCAAGGGCGGGGTGGCGCTTCTGGGCATCGTCCCGGAGATCCCGCGGGCGGCGCAGGTCTACGACCCACCCCAGCAGATCGACCTCTCGGTAGACGCGCCGGCCATGCATCCCATCGACGAGGTGGCCACGGCCATCACCCTGCTGATCGAGGGGAGGCTGCGCCAGTTGGGCCGGGGGTTGAACACCCTGTCGCCGGGCGCGGTGCGCAATGCGATGGAGGACATCGAGCCGGAACTGGGCGAGGGCGATTTTTTGGTCTTCTTCGAGATGGTGACCGCCCTGCTCGACGAGGCGGCGGCTCAGCCCACCAGCATGGTGCCGGTCTTTCTGCCCCCGAGCCAGATCGCGGCGGCGGGCAGCGCCTTGAACCCACTCTTTTTGACCACCTACTCGGTGGACTACACCGGCGACAGCACCCCCGACACCAGCGTGGACGCCTTCGAGGAGGCGCTGGGCCAGGCGATGATGACCTTCAACTTCGACGTCTGCTACCATCCCCGGCTGATCCGGGTGGTGTTCCAGGTCGACTTTCGGGAGGGGGAGCTGGACGGCAACTGCGAGGTGCTCGACCGGCTGCGGTGGCTGGACGGCATCGATCCCGGCGACCAGATGTTCATCGTGGGCGGCGTCCACGAGGAGATGATCCGGTGCGACATCGATCCGGACTACGAGTACTGCGCCACCCAGGAAGAGATCGACTTGACCAACCAGGCGCTGGGGACCTGGAGCCCCAACCGGATCCAGATGTTCGACGACGGCACCAACGGAGATGCTGTCGGCGGGGACGGGATCTACTCCCGGGCCTTCGACCTGCCCCGGGGGATGCGCATCGGCTACAAGTTCACCTACGGGCCGGCTGCCTCTCAGTGGACCGGGACCGAGGAGTGGCCCGGCAACCAGCGGCTGCTGGAGTTCATCGACGTCAACGGCGACGGCATGGTGGTTCGCCACGACAACTTCGGCGACGAGACCACCAACAAGGACAAGGCCAACCTGCTGGCCCCGCTGCGGGGTGGCCGCGGCAATGTTTTGTGGGACTGCGGGGAGAGCACGGTTTGCTGCGGATCGGACGAGTCGCCGACCGGGGTGCCCGGTTGCGTGGATGCCAACCGGGACGGCTACCTGGACTTCAGAGAGGTCCCGATCGACACCGACCGCAACTGCGAGGCGGACGCCTGGCCGTCTCCTGGCCCGGTGACCCCGCTGACGGTCGAATGTGAAGAGTAACCGGTCCAACCGAGGACCTCTTACCCTTCCCCAAAGGCTGTGATAGAAGAGGGGCTGTTTCCGATCTTGCGGCACAACCCCCACCTTTCATCGGAGCTGCGCTGCGCTCCCGAAGACAAGACACAGGCATACTGAATGGCACAGGTCCAACTCATCAACGTCTGGAAGAAGTTTGGCGACGTGGTGGCGGTCGAGGACGCCAACCTGACTATCAAGGACCAGGAGTTCGTGGTCCTGGTGGGTCCCTCAGGCTGCGGCAAGACCACCACGCTGAGAATGGTGGCCGGGCTGGAGGAGATCACCCAGGGCACCATCATGATCGGCGATCGGAAGGTCAACGACCTCCACCCGAAAGACCGGGACATCGCCATGGTCTTTCAGAACTACGCTCTCTATCCCCACATGACGGTGCGGGACAACCTCAACTTCAGCCTGAGGTTGCGGAAGTTCCCCAAGAAAGAGATCGAAGAGCGGGTCCTGCGGGCGGCCACCATCCTGGGCATCGAGAACATGCTGGACCGCAAGCCCAAGCAGCTCTCGGGCGGCCAGCGCCAGCGGGTGGCCATGGGCCGCGCCATCGTGCGCGATCCCCAGGTGTTCCTGTTCGACGAGCCGCTGAGCAACCTGGACGCCAAGCTGAGGGTCCAGATGCGGCTGGAGATCGCCCGCCTGCACCGAAACCTGGGGGCCACCATCATCTACGTGACCCACGACCAGGTGGAGGCCATGACTTTGGCGGAGCGGATCGTGGTGATGAAGGACGGCAAGATCCAGCAGGTGGGCTCGCCCGACGAGGTATTCAACCGGCCGGTCAACACCTTCGTGGGCACCTTCATCGGCAGCCCCAGCATGAACCTCTTGCAGGCCGAGGTCGACTCTGGCCGACCGGTGCTATCCGGCGCCGGCTACTCCTTCACCATCGACGAGAAGCTGCACCGCACCCTCAAGGAAGCGGGGGAGACCAAGGTCACCATGGGCATCCGCCCCCAGCACCTGACCCCCACCGACGACCCCAACGCACCCGGTTTCGACGCGGTAGTGGACATGGTGGAGCCTCTGGGGGCCGAGTCGTTCCTGTACTTCTCGCTGGGTGGAAGCGATCTGATCGCCCACGCCCAGAGCAGTGTCATCGCACGGGGAACCTCCACGCGGTTCACGCTGGATACCAACAAACTCCACCTGTTCAGCGCAGACGGCACCCGCCGGCTGGGTTGACAGGAGACAGGAAAGGAGCAGAGCAGACCATGAGAAGACACAGGCGAACGTTGACCTCCCCTGTTCTGGCAGCCGCTCTTGTCGGCCTCTCGCTGCTGGCTGCGGCCTGCGACAAAGGGACCACTCCCCCCGCCGAGGGTACGGGCGCGGCGGTCGAGCCTTCGGCAGGCCAGGCCGCGACCCCGGAGGCTCCGGCAACCACGGCCCAGGCGGAGCCGCAGGGGACCGGCCACCTGGTGTTGTGGCACAGCTACCGGCAGCAGGAGGAGGCGAGCCTCAACCAGGTGCTCGAGCTGTACCATCGCACCCACCCGGGCATGCACGTCGAGGCGCTGGCCATCCCCTTCGACGCCTATCCGGACCGCATCACCGCCGCCATTCCGCGGGGCCGGGGACCGGACCTGTTCATCTACGCCCACGATCGAGTGGGGGACTGGGCCGACGAGGGGTTGATCGAGCCGATCAACTTCTGGACCGACGACGAGCTGTTGAGCCAGTTCTTCGACATCACGGTACAGGCGCTGGTGTACCAGCGGGGGCTGTACGGCTTGCCCCTGGTCTACAAGAGCGTGGTGTTGTTCTACAACCCCAACATGGTGACCACCCCGCCCACCACCACCGACGAGATGATCGCGCTGGCCTCCCAGCTGACCAACACCGAGGGCGAGGGGCAGTACGGGCTGGTCTACCTCAACACCTCGCTGTACTTCCACGCTCCCTGGCTACACGGCTTCGGCGGGCGGGTGTTCGATGACAACGGGCAGCTGACCATCGACACGCCGGAAGCGGCCGCCTCAGTGGCCTTTGCCGCCAGCCTACACCGGCAGTATCACCTGCTGCCGGAGAACGTCCAGTCTCACTCGGTCACCAGCCTTTTCAACGCCGGCCGGGCGGCCATGGTCATCAGTGGGCCCTGGTTCTGGAGCGAGCTGACGGAGAACGCCCCCTGGGCGGTGGCACCCCTGCCGGTCATCAACGCCACCGGTCAGCAGGCCACGCCGTTTCTGGGGTCCGAGGCGGTCATGATCTCGTCCCGCAGCGCCAACAAGCCTCTGGCCTTCGAGTTCGCCCGCTGGCTGGCGACCGACCTGGAGGCCGCCCGCATCCGCATGGAGGTCGGGCATCAGCCGGTCGCCTTGCAGGCCGCCTACGCCGACATGGAGCAGGTCCATCCGGCCATCCGGGTATTCCACGACCAGATGCTCCACTCCATCCCCATGCCCAACATCCCCATGATGCGGCGGGTGTGGGGGCACATGGACACGGCACTGTTCAACGCCATCAAGAATGGCGCTGATCCAGCCGAGGTGCTGCGAACAGCGCGAACGCGAATCGAGAGCGAGGGACCGTGAAGCCAAGAGATTGGGCATGGGCTGCGCTGGGGGCGGTGGTGGCCATCTGCGTGGTGGCAGCCGGCCTGCTCGTGGGCTGGACCAGCTCCGGCAACGAAAACAATCGGATCGAAGAGAACCGGGTCATCGGCCTCTCCAGGGCTCTGGCCTACGTGGCGGCCAACCGGCCGGCCTCCGATGTCAACCGCTACATCGAGACCTTGCGGGGCCAGCTGGGGGACCGGCTGATCGAGGCCTACTACCTGGATACCGGGGAGGTGGACCGGTTTGGGTTGTCCACCGGGAACCGCTACCTCGCCAACCTCGATCCCACCCTGGTCAACACCGACCCGAGGCGCTCGGAGAGCGATCGGCAGAAGCAGATCTTCGACCGGGCCGAGTCAGTCATGGGGGCCGCCACCCCCTACCTTGTCCTCCTGGTCACCTCTTTCAACCTGGAGCGGATAGCGGCCGCCCCCTACTTCAATATCGTCCAGGAGCAGACCGAGGACGGCCGGTCCTACATCAACGTCAACGTCCCGGTGGTCAGACCGGACGCAAGCCTGCACGGCGTGGCCGGCATCAGCCTGGTCAACCTGAGCCCGGGGGCGACCCTACCCTGGGGCCAGGTCATCCTGATCGGGCTGTTGGCGCTGGCCGTCCTGATGCTGCTTGGCCTTTTCCGACCGCGATTCCGCTGGATGCCGATTGTCATGGGGCTGGCCATGGTGGCGCTGATGGCGATCGTCTCCTTGTGGATGATGAGCTGGGAGCGGTCGGCCTACACCACCAAGGTGGAGCTGCTGGCGGCGGAGCAGAACGTGCTGATGCAGTCGGCGGTGGTTCTCTCCGATTGGCAGGTGATTGGCTACGCCTTGCGCGACTATCGGGACAACCGCACCACCGAC
Organism: Bradymonadales bacterium; assembly: GCA_016931535.1. GTDB lineage: Bacteria > Myxococcota_A > Bradymonadia > JAFGEP01 > JAFGEP01 > JAFGEP01. The sequence continues at coordinate 66,383 of JAFGEP010000026.1, read as the reverse complement.
CTGAGCGGCCTGCCCTTTACCGCAGCCGGGGCGATCCGGGACAACTCGACCCCCTTCGCGCTGGCCTTGACCTTCCTGTTTTTGGGGCTGGCCCTGGTGGGGCTGCACGGCTTTCTGGTGCGGACCTTCCGCCACCTGGTCAAGAGCCCTTGGGCCTACATCTACGTTTTCCCCTCGATGATCGGCATGCTGGTGCTGGTCTTCGGCCCCTTTCTGTTCGGCGTGGCGCTGGCCTTCCACGAGCGGGATGCCGGGCGGTTCGTGTTCGTGGGGCTCTCCCACTTTGTCAAGATCCTGAGCGGGGAGCGGACGGCGGCGGTCACCTTTTACTGGACCCTGTTCGTCACCTTGTTCTGGACGGCGGCCAACGTGGTGATCCACGTGGTCTCGGGGTTGATCCTGGCGCTGATCCTGAACGACCAGATGCTGCGCTTCAAGAAGTTTTACCGCGTCATCCTGATCCTCCCCTGGGCCATCCCCAACTACATCACGGCGCTGATCTGGCGCGGCCTGTTCGATCACAATGACGGGGCGGTCAACCAGGCGCTGGCGCTGATCGGTCTGGGGAAGATCGACTGGCTGGGCGGCAGCTTCTTCTCCGCCTTCTCCGCCAACCTGATCACCAACTGCTGGCTGGGGTTCCCCTTCATGATGGTGGTGAGCCTGGGGGCGCTGCAGAGCATCCCGGCCGACCTGTACGAGGCGGCCGAGGTGGACGGGGCCACCCGCTGGCAGATGTTCAAGCGGATCACCTTGCCCCTGCTGAAGCCGGCGCTGTTTCCGGCGGTGATCTTGGGGTCCATCTGGACCTTCAACATGTTCAACATCATCTACCTGGTGTCGGGGGGTGGCCCCAACTCGAGCACGGAGATCCTGATCACCCAGGCATACAAGGCGTTCTACGTCCTTGGCCGCTGGGGATACGCGGCCGCCTACAGCGTGATCATCTTTTTGATCCTGTTGGTCTTCTCCTCCATCATGAACCGGGTGAGCAAAGCCACCGAAGGAGCCTTCGAGTAACATGGGCAGCCGAGGCAGTACTCAACTGGAACGCATCTTCAAGCACGCGCTCCTGATCTTCGCGGTCATCGTGACCATGTTCCCGGTGATCTTCGTGCTCAAGCTGGCCTTCTCGGGGCAGCAGCAGCTCAACATCGGCCTGGTGCCCTGGCCCGATGACTTCAGCCTGGGCAACTTCGCCGATTTCACCACCCGCAAGACCGCCGAAGGGGTCACCCTCTTCCCGCGACAGCTCTTCAACAGCGTGGTGGTGGCCACCTGCACCACCCTGTTCGGGATCTTTTTGGCCACCACCGCGGCCTACGCCCTCAGCCGGTTCCGGTTCCCCGGCCGCAAGCCGGCCCTGTTCATGTTCCTGGTCAGCCAGATGTTCCCCGGCACCCTGATGCTGATCCCGATCTACGTCATTTTGGACCGGCTGCACCTCCTGAACAACCTGCTGGGGTTGATCCTGGTCTACTCTACCACCGCCATCCCCTTTTGCGTCTGGATGCTCAAGGGGTACTTCGACACCATCCCGCTCGACCTGGAGGAGTCGGCCCGCATCGACGGGGCCTCGCCCATCGTGATCTTCTACAAGATCATCCTGCCTCTGGCCCGACCGGCGATCGCGGTCACCGCCCTGTTCAGCTTCATGACCGGCTGGAACGAGTTCATCCTGGCGGCGACCTTCATGGACAAGGAGGTGTCCTATACCCTGCCGGTGGCGCTGCAGCGCTACGTGGGCGAGTACGGCGGCTCCTGGGGCTCGTTCGCCGCCGGCTCGATCATCGTCAGCGTGCCGGTGGTGCTGTTGTTCTACTTCCTGCAGCGCAACCTGGTCAGCGGCCTGATGGCCGGCAGCGTGAAGGGGTAGCGCCTTTTTTAGGGGTTCGCCCCGGGCTGGTATTTCTCGCCCTTTTTTGGCGTCTGTTGGACTCCATTGGTCAGGATGGTCCAAAGAGCTCGAATGCTATAGCCGAAAACGATTTCGTTGATTACACGGGGCGGAGCCTGGGCATTTCCCCTTGCCTACGCGACACCACCACCCACCGGCAGTTACCTGCCGGTAACCGCGTCACCTGGGCATTTCGCCTCACCTCCGAGACTCCGCCACCCACCGGCGGTTGCTCTGGGGCAACCGCTCGGCGGGTCCCGGCGTCCACTCTACGGATTCGGCGAAAGTCCAGGCTCCGCGCTTGGGGCTCGGCGGGTCCGGGTGTCCATCCTCCGGCTCGGTGAAAGTCTAGGCTCCGCGGTTCGCCCAAACCGTGTTCATTCAAATCGGTTGACGCTACAGGCACCCAGTCGGTTCATAGGCTCGATGCCCAAACTCAATTGGACCGGCAAATGCCGGCAGGGCTCAGTATTTCCCGGACGGGGTCAGGGGGGTAAGTAGCTGCCCGACACCGGTCTCTCGTCGCGAGGCCGGTATCGCTTCAGCCAGAGGACGAACCGCATGTGGTGGTCGGCGACCAGGTCGGTCAGCTTGGCCGCCTCCGTACCGGAGTAATGCTCCAGGATGGTGGCGGTCAGATCCTCCAGGCTGCCCTCGGCCCAGAAGCTCTGCATCAGCTCCCGCCTGGCGTGTTCGACCTGTTGGGACTGGATCTCGTCGGGGCGATTGAGGCCGGCACGCAGGAAGACATCCTCCGGTTTCTGGAGCATGACCCGGTGTAGCGCCTTTCTCCCCTGCTGTCTTCTGGCCCAGATGAACAGGATGTCGGCCTGGGCGACCTGGCGGGTCAGCCGATCGGGGGAAAGCAGCAGCAGCATGATCTCCACCAGGTAGGCCTGGGCCAGCCGGAGCCGCCGGCGCAGCTTGTCCGTTCCCTCGACCAGGCCCCCTACCACATCCGACCAGAACTTGGCCTGGACGATGGCTGGAATGGCGATCAGGTCGAGCCCATACGACCCCACCGTAGCAAGCGGCCAGGAGAGCACCGTCCGGAAGAAGTTGACCCGGATCACCTTGGGGTCGAATCCCCTCAGGCGGTTGTGTGCGGCGATGTACAGCCCGTTGGCCACCGCGATCACCCAGAACTTGGCCAGCGCCATCAGAAATCCGGAGGGGCCTCCGATCAAGGGCCACAGGAGGTCGAAGCCGTGCTTGGCCTGTCCCAGGATGGGCACGGAGAAGCCGGTCCAGAACAGCGAGTTGGCCAGGTTGTTGCGATCGACGTTCTTCAGGCGCCAGTTGCGCAAGCCGAATCCCGCTGCCGAGATCTGGTCTACCAGGAAGTTCCGCATGCCGGTGATGAGAAACCAGACGAGGGCGAAGCCCACACCCAGCGTCAGGTAGGCAGGGACGAAGCCGATGGCGATCTTCAGCAGGCTTTTGAGGTTGAGGTTGAGGTAGAGCCAGAAACGGAGCAACCCGACCCGTTCGACCTCCCCCTCATCCCCCACCGGGTTGGGCGAGGGGGGGCTGGTGGAGCCCAAGACGAAGATCTGGCCGTTGTCCTTCTCGTCGGAGCGGCCCTCCCGCTGCTCCTGCAAGAGCTGCACGATCGGTCTGGCCAGGGTAGGGGAGTTGCGGCGCTGCAGGGTTTTCAGGGCGCGGGGGGTCAGGCTGGTCGAGCTGATGAACCCCATCCCCGGGACCGAGGAGGCCTGCCCCACGGAGTCGCTGCCGCAGCGGGCCTGCAACGGTTCCTGGCTGTACCGTTGGCAGGCGGCCTTCAGCTCGTCGGGGGTCAGGGAGGTGATCCCCCAGTCTGCCAGAAGCTCGGTGATCTCGCGCAGCTTGTTGTGGTTGAGCAGGCCGACCAGCAGGTTGAGCCGCCGGATGTCGGCCGGATCCCGCAAGGCAGCGACCGCGGTGTTGAAGGTTTCCACCGCGCTGATCCAGGGGGAGTTCCTGATGAGGGTGGTCACGGCGGCTTCGGCGCCGTAGGCCAGAGGGCGGACAAAAACGAGGTGGCCTCCACACTGGGACAAGGAGGGGAGTATCTCCTGGGGGGTCGAGAAGGCGGAGTCGTAGTCTACCCGGGCCTGGGAGGACATGTGTCGGTCGAAGAGGTTCTCGACGGTGAGCTGTTCGTGCTCCTCGCGGACGGCCTGGTAGCGTTGCCTTCGTTGCTCGACCTCCCAGGAGGAGACCTCTCCCGTGCGCTGTCGTTCTGCCGCCAGCCGGTACTCATTTTTCAGGTAGAGCACCCGCTTGTGCTGGATCGGCATGATGGTCTTCCACAGCAGCTGTCCCAGGTGGATGGTGGCAACCTGGCCGCCGCGGGCCAGCTGCTCCAGCTCCTGGAAGGTGAGCGGCGGAACCTGGAGAAAAGGATGACCGACGTAGCGGGAATTGAGCTCCTTGAGGGTGACCTGGTTGAAGTCCTCGAGCAGCGCCTGGACCGCGATCCGCCGCTTCTCGGCGTTTGCCTCCAGGCCAAGACGCAGCCCCTCGAGCTCTTGGGGGTGATCTTGGATAAAGGCCTTCAAGGTGGCCACCGTGCCGTCCTGGGGGGGGATATACAGGAAATGGAGGCGCCTGAACTTCTCACCGGTGCTGAAATCCCAGCCGATGTGGACCTCGACCCCCAAGATCTCGCCGGCCTTCACCGCCTCCTGGTAGAGGGAGGAGTCATCCAGGGCGAAGTAGACCACAGTCAGATGGGAGATGCCCTTGATGAAGGCATCCAGCACCAGCTGGGAAGGGGTCTTCCGGCCTTCGGTCAGAAAGTCGTGGACATGATCGTCCCATCCCAGCGTCATCTTGTGGAATGGCAACCCCTCTTCCGGCACCTCGATCAGCCCGAGGTCCTTGAGCACCCGTCGGATCACGGTGGGCTGGCCATAGGAGGCCAAGGAGAAGTCGGACATCAGCTCCAGCTGGCGCCGGATGTGGCCCCGATTCTTGACGCACTCCTTCATGAGGGCGACCTGCACCCGGGCGGTGTTGACCGGCATCTGCAGGGTCTTGGCGTGCAAGGCCTGGTTGACCAGGGTCCGCAACGCGTCCAGGCGGGTCTCGCAGTCATCGGCGCGGGTGGAGCTCACCAGCTTCAGGTAGGCCTCGGCGATGGTCAACCGCCGTCTGGCCACCTCGCGGACGAACCCCATGGGATGGGAAGGCAGGCGGAAGTGGAGCTTCTCCGGCGCCTCCATCTCCCGATTGAGGTTGTCCACCAGGCTCCGGATCTCGCCGCTGAAGCTGATAAAATCCCGCAGGGCGGCAAGCCGGCTGCCACGTCCGGTGGGTGCCCTCCTGTGGGCGACGGTGGTTCTGGCAGTGATGGCCATGGTACTCCAGCGGGCGCAAGCCTTGAACCCGAAGATTATAGTAGAAGAAATCCCACCGGTTGTCTCGTTTGCGTCGATTGGGGACCCTGGATCGAGGTTACCGGAGGACAACGGGCAAAGGCGACCGCCAAAAGAGAAGGGAACGTGATGACAGGTGCCCAGACCCCGTTGGGGCAACCGCCAGGACCATCGAGCCGCAAAAGGGTGACTCTGCCCTCCGGCCGCGATAGAATGACTCGGTCGGTACGGGACCAACAGATCGTTTGCGGGCAAGAGATCACCGTGGAGAAGGACAGCTTCGATACTACCACCCTGGTGGATGCCGCCATCCGCCCCGTGAGTGTGGCCCCGACCCCTTCTCCAGCCTGCGTGGTCTGCCTGTTTTCCCCCCAGACCGGTCTGACCTTCCAGCCCTATCCCATCCAGCCGGAGGGTCTGACCATCGGCCGGACTCTGAACCGACCGGGCGACATCCATATCGAGGATCACAAGGCGTCCCGGCGGCATGCCGAGATCAGGCGCCTGGAGCCGGGCTTTGGCCATGCCCTGGTCGACCTGAGCAGCACCAACGGAACGCGACTCAACGGCATCGAGATCGAGCGGGAGGTGCTGTCGTTCGAGGATGTGATCCGGGTGGGCAACAGCCTGTTCGTGTACTGCCGCCAACCCCCGGAACGGTTGATCGAGAACGAGCTTTTGGTGGGGCGTTCGCGCGTCATCCAGGAAGCGGTCGACAGCCTGTTGCAGGTGGCCCCCACCGACCTCAAGGTGTTGCTCACCGGCGAGACGGGGACCGGCAAGGAGCTGGCGGCCCACCTGTTGCATCACGGTAGCGGCCGGCAGGGCCCCTTCGTGCCGGTCAACTGTGGCTCCTTTCCCGGTACCCTGATCGAGTCGGAGTTGTTCGGTTATGTCAAGGGGGCCTTCTCCGGGGCCGAACGGACCAAGGAGGGGTTGATCTCCAGCGCCCACCGCGGAACCCTCTTTCTGGACGAGATCGGGGAGTTCCCGATCGAGCTGCAGCCTCGGCTGCTGCGGGTCCTCCACGACCACGAGGTGCGGAAGGTCGGCGCCACCCACAGCGAGAAGGTGGAGGTTCGCTTCCTCGCCGCCACCAACCAGGACATCTTCCAGATGGTGGAGACCAACCGGTTTCGCCGCGATTTATTGGCCCGACTGAACGAATGGAGCGTCCAGCTCCCCCCCTTGCGGGACCGGCGGGAGGACATCGGACTGTTGGTTCGGCATTTCCTCGAGCAGCGAGAGGCCGAAGAGCTGGCCGGACAGCTCGATCCCGACCTCTTGGAGCAGATCTGCCTGGCTCCCTGGCCCGCCAACGTGAGAGAGCTGGCCAGCGCGGTCGCCCGGTGGATCATCTCCATCCAGCGGGGTGAAAGCGACCGGGAGGCGCTGGCCAAGCAGGTCCTGGGGCGCCACTATCCGCTGTCCCCCCCCACCTCACCACGACCTGTCCAGCGGGAGATGCCGGCCAAAGAGCAGCTGGCACGGGTCATGGCCCTCTACGAGGGAAACATCAGCGGGGTGGCGCGCTACTACGGGAAGGAGCGCCAGCAGATCTACCGCTGGCTGGAGTACCACGGGCTCAAGGAGAGCTGACCGGGCCGACCCCTGGCAACGGGCGCTCCCATGGGCCAACCCGCTCTAAACAGCCTTCCCGGTAACCGGCCACACCCTGCTCTACGGCCTGGACGTGCTGTCCGACCATCGGCTCAAAAAGGGCATCGTTCTGGTGCAATCCCAGCGCCTGCTCACATCGCCTGAAGGAGTCGAGCACCGCGACCAGCTGGTCGCGGCAGGCCGGCGACAAGGAGAGACCCTCGGTCAATCCAGCCGTTTCGACCCAGGCGTCAAGGCGCCTGTGCAGGGCGGTGCGCCGAGACGGTTCCCCTGCCCAACGATCGGTCTCGGCCGCCTCGACACAGCTCTCGGCCAGCAGCGAAGGCCAGACGGCAACCATTTCCCCTCTCGCCTGGTCGAACAACTCCTCCCGGAAGCGACCCTTCAGAAGCGAAAAGGCGCCCTGGTTGAGCTCCTCCACCAGGGGGCGGGTTTGTTCGGCCCACTGATCGTATCGGTCCACCAGTGCCTGGTAGCGCCGTAAAAAAGCAGGCGGGTCGGCTGCCGGCTCACCGGCCGAGACCGCTTCGAGGCTCGCCTCCAACGCCTCGAGGTACGACGCACAACCGTCCAGGGAAGCCACCCACCACAGGCTCAGGGCGGGAAGGGTCTCCACCAGCTGGGTGAACCTGGTCTCGGCCTCCTCGAGCGCCAGGAGGATCGGCCCCACCTCGTAGGTCATCCGGGGATCGGTCCGTGGCACCTGCCGGCGGAAGGTCTCGATGGTCTCGACCATCGAGCGGATGTGGCCGTCTATCAGCTCCCGCCTCGCTGCCAGCCACTGCTGCCCGGCGTCCGCAGACGCGCAGGAGGCCTGGCCAAAGGCCAGATCGACCTGACGGATGGCCCAATCCATCAACAGCTGCGGATCGAGACGGGGTGCAGACTGATGGGCCGGAACGGTGCAGGTCAGCACCGCAGAAAGACCGATCAGGCTTGTGACCAGGATCACCCGCTTCATCGCCGCCTTCAACACTCCTTGACGGTCTGGTCGGGCTGTTGGGAGGCCTCTCCTTCCGGCTCCTCCCGGTCGTCCGCTGGCGTGCTGACGGATGGATCGCCACCAGGAGCTGGCAGGTCTCCCTCCAGCCGCATGTTCTGGTCGAGGAGCTGAGCCAAGGTCGTGTTGTGGTCGGAGTGCTGCATGCTCTCGAACCAGCCGGCAAGCGCCCGATCGGCACGAGCGTCCAGCACCCCCTGCTTCGAGACGGCCTCCGGGCTCATCGTTCCACCCAGCGCCTCCAGGATATTCTTGAGCGTGATCCGGTCCAGCTCGGTCGCGGGAAGGTATCCCTCCTTGCGGCCGGAGCTGGTGCGGGCCAAGATGCCATGGCCCACGAGCGCCGAGAGGACATCTCGAACCGCCACGGTGGGAACCCCCAATTTGCTGGCAATGGTCTCTTCCGTCTCCCGATCCGTTCCCCGTCGAAATCCCTCGGCGACGATCAGGGACACACTCAAGGCCATCCGCCAGGAGAAGACCCAGGGATGCGTTCTCAAGGGCCGATTGACCAGCCCTCCCTTCGCATTCTGGTGGACGTAGGCGATCACCGATCCCAGCAAGATGGCGACCCAGGAGAGGTAGATCCAGGCCAAAAAGACCGGGATAGCGGCAAACCCCGCATAAATGGCGTTGTATCTGGCCACTCCGATCTGGAAATGCACGTGCACCCACTGGAGCAGCTGCCACAACGTGCCGCCGATCACCCCTCCCATCACCGCGGACCGCAACGAGATGCGACGGTTGGGCATGACGGCATACAGGATCGTCAGCGCCAAACACCCGGCCACCAGCGGGATCAGCCGGAAGAACAGGTTGACAGCCATACCGAGGTGGAGCTGCTCGCGAAAGTAGGTGACGGCGGCATTGTTCTGGGCAGCGGCGGTCACGAAGGTGGCTGCCAGGATGAAGATCGGCGTCAGGAAGAACAGGGCCATGTAGTCGGTCATCTTCCGTCCCAGCGATCGAGCCCTGTGCACCCCCCAGATGTGGTTGAAGGTCTCCTCGATGGAGCCCAAGAGCTGGACGACCGTGTACAAGAGCAGCAACAGCCCCACCACGCCCAGCCCGAACACGTCTGTTCGTTGCGCCAGGCTGAGCAGCTCGTCGACCGAGGACCGCAATGGGGTGGGGCTGATCCCCCCCCCACCATAGGACCCCAAAGAGGGTCCGAAAACCTGGTCAAGGGCCGGATTGATGGCGGTCTCAACCAGGTAGTCGTAGGCACCAAACCCTTTCATCAGGGAGAAGGCCAACGCCAGAGCGGGCACCAGCGCCAGAATCGTGGTATACGCCAACCCGGAGGCCCGGGACAGGCAACGGTTGTGGTGGAACTCATGCCAGGTTACGGTGATAAACCGGAACAGGCGAACGATGACCCGCTGCCAGAGAGGAAGATCGGGCAGGGCGACCTGCCACAGGTCTCGCCGAAAAAAGCGGAGCGGGTGGAACCCCTTCTTCTCAGGCCTCCCGCCTTCCGAACCCTGGTTTTCATCGCCACCGATGTTCACGGTTCAGGTCTTACCATCACCGCGAGTCAGCGGCCAGATTCTTGGGCGGCTCTGGAGCAGGCACAGGATGACGATCGGTGGAGGGATAGGGGGTATCTGCCCCACCTCGTGTCGAAGCGGCTCTGGAGCAGGCACAGGATGGCGATCGGTGGACAGCGATAGAACGAGCTGGGGGTGAGGATACCCTTGGCCGTGATCACGCCATGAGCTTGTCGACCGCCTCGATCACCGTCTTGCGTGCCTTGGTGGACTCCTCGTAGGACCGCACGCTCTCCAGCTGCTCGCGGCTCAACCCCTCGAGCTGCTCGATGACCTCCTTGGCCGTCAGGCTGTCATACCCCTCGAACGGCTGGGAGCTGTCGACCGGCTCCTCGGTCTCCGCCTCGGCCTCGTCACCGGCTGCCTCCTCGGCTTCTGCCTCAGCAGGCTCCTGCTCCGGCTCCTCTTCCGCCGGCTCGGACTCGGTCTTTTCCTCCGCGCTCTCCTCCTGGGACTTTTTCAGCTCCTCCAGCCGCTCCGAGATGAACTCCCGGGAACGCTGGATCGGCTCGCTCTTCTCACCGGTCGCGGTGTAGGCCCACTCCAGGATGCTGGAGATCTTGGACAAAACGGTGGTCTCGAAGGTGGTGAGCCTCTTCTGGCTGGCCTCGATGGCATCCTCCAGGGCTTCCTGCCCGCGATCCAGCGCCGCGTGCCCGCGATCCAGGGCCGCCTGGCTCTTCTCGAAGAACTTGGCGTGCCTTTCCTGCAGGTCCGTCCACATCTCACTGCCCCTGGTAAACCACTCCTTCCTGCGGTCATTGAGCTTCTGGATGAAGGGATTCACGAACTCATTGCCTTTCTGCAGCCACTCTTTGGGCCGGTCACCGAGTTTCTCGACGATGGGATTCATTTCATGGACTCCGTAGGGTATTGACGTTTCATGGTCCGTTGGAACAGAACCGAATGTAACCATCATGACGCACCGTGTCAACAGGTTTTTGACGCGGCGTGTCAAAATAGTTCCTCCTGGGTTGCTCGCGCTTGAGTCGCGGTGCCGGGCGGACAATCTGAATGGAACGCGACATGGGAAATCGAACCGTCAAGGGCGAGGCTGGCTATCCACCCCCGGCCCACCGGCCTGTGCGACGGCACAGGCGGCTGGTGGTCGTCATTGTGGTCCTTGCAAGCCTGGCCCTCCTGGCGGGTGCAGGCTACCTGGTCGCCATGAGGTGGGCGAGGCAGGAGCTGACTCGCCGTCTGCAGGAGGTGTCTGCCAGGCTGGGGATGCAGCTGCAATGGGAGGAGATGGAGATCAGCCTGCGGGGGTCGGTGACGTTGCGGGATCTTCAATTTCGCACGCTGCGGAATGGTCGTCTGGAGGGCCGTATCGATCAGCTGGCTTTTGGGGTCTCTCCCAAGGAGGCCTGGAACCACCAGCTTCCCGACGAGATTCGTCTCGGCAGCCTGACGGTGCGCCTGGACGAGCAAGGGGTCCGATCGCTTCGCCCTTCTCCCGCCGAGTCGCCGGCACAGGAGGGAAGCGGCCTGTCGCGCCGCGATCTTCCTCGAATCCAGGTAGACCTGCTGGATGCGGTGGCAGACCTGAACCCAAACAGCAGCCTGGCCTGCCATGGGGAGGGGGTGTCGGTCCAGGCGGTGGCGCCGATCGAGGTGAAGGGCAGGTTCGATTGCCGGGCACCGGAGTTGGGGCTGGCCACTGGCCTCTTCGACCTGGAGCTGAACCGCGAGCAGGACCACCCCCAGATGCCCTGGCAGGTCCAGATGGTTGCCCACCAGGGTTCTCGACTGGCGGTATCGACGGTCAACTTCGGCAGCGTCATCGCCTCCTTTGGAGCCAGGCAGGCGTTGGTGCGACTGGAGACGGTGCAGCTGGATGCCCCTCTTCCCGGCTCGCTGCTCACCACTCCCCCTCGAGTGACCTTGGAGCAGGTGGTGGTGGAGCTGGTTGCCGGACAGCAGGGCTGGTCAGCCACCGAGCTGAGGGCCGGCCCGGGAGAGATCCTGTTGGCGTTGCCAGCGGCGGCTGTGGAAGAGGTTGCCGAGCCCGTCGTTCCGGACGAGGAGACGGAAGCGGTGGCGCTGGAGGAAGCGGCCAGTGCAGACAGCGAGGCGGTGCCGGTGCTGATCGACTGGGCGGGAATTGAGGCCTCCTTGCAGCAGGTGGCCAGATACCTGGATCGGTTGCTGGGCATCGCCGGTACGAGCGCCGAGCAGCTGGTGGTGGGCGGGATCGACCTGGTATTGGCTCGAGGGACCCAACCTCTGCTGTCGGCTCGGCTGGACTCACTCACGCTCCAGCAGGGGGAGGTGATGGCGGCCCTCACCTTTGCCGACCAACCGATCGACCTGAGGCTGGAGTCGACCCCGGTGGTGGAGGAGGAGTCGACCGGCCAGGCCCCGATGCCCCGGGTGATGCTGAGCCTGGAAGCGCGTCAGGTGGACCTGAACCGGGTCAGCCGGGCCCTGGGCTACCCCAAGCTGTTGCAGGGGCTGGTCGATCTGACCGCCCAGCTTCACCTGGGGGCATCTCCTTCTCTCGATCTGTCGGTCGATCTCCCCGACCTGGTGGTGGCCCACCCCGGAATCAGCCCCCTTCGCCTGGAGCTTCTCCCATTTCACTGGGAGCTGTCGGCCAGCCTGGTGTCGGCCAATCGCCGCCCGGTTTCCGTCCAGGTAGCGGCCGCCCTGGGGGAGCAGATCCGCTCCAACGCGTCGCTGTTGGTCTCGGAACGGCTGGGCACCACCCAGGTCGATCTCGATCTGCACATCGACGAGAGCACCTGCCGGAACCTGCTGGACGCCATACCCCGCGGGCTATTCATCCATTTCCCCCCCTCGAGTGTTCGCATCGCCGGACGGACGGGGCTGGATGCTCATGTTCGCTATCGGTTGGGCGATCACCGCAGCTTTCGCCTGAGTCTGCCGGAAGAGGAGGGTTTTCCCGGCACTTGCGAGATCACCGGTCTACCGGCGGGATATCGACCGGAGGTACTGCTGTCCAACAGCTATCGCCACCTGGTTCCTCTTCCGTACGCCACCGAGGAGATCTGGGTGGGACCGGGCACGGCTTCCTACCGGCGCCTCGAGGATCTGCCCCCCTATGTTCCGGCCATCATGTACCTCACCGAGCAGCGCGGGTTTTACGAGGACCCGGTAGTAAGCGCCTCGCGCATCAGCAAGGCGGTGCGCGTCAACCTGATCTATGGGCGTTGGGCCTTTGGGGGGAGCACCATCGCCCAGCAGCTGGTCAAGAACCTGTTTTTGGACCGGGGGAAAACACTGGCCCGCAAGCTGGAGGAAGCGATCATCGCCTGGGAGATGGGAGAGGTGGTCGGGCGTGACCGGATCTTGGAGCTGTACGTCAACTGCATCGAGTTCGCCCCCAACACCTTCGGTATCGAAGCCGGAGCCCAGTACTACTTCGGCATCCACGCCAACCAGCTCTCTCCCATCCAGGCCGCCTGGCTGGCCGGTCTCAAGCCTTCTCCCCGCTCAGGGGAGCGGCATCGCCAGAGGGGCCACAGCCCGACCAGTGGCCGCTGGCCCCGCCGTCTTCGCAACCATCTCCAGCTGCTGGCCGACCGGGGCTTCATCGACCCGGACTACGTCTCCCAGCAAGCCCCTTATGTCGTGCACTTCATCGATCCGGACGATCCGCAACCGCTGTACAACCCCTACTACCGGATCGAGATCCTGGAGTAGTGCGAGGCGGTGCCCTTTGGGTGTTCTTTTTGCGCCCCCACCATCGGCGGATAACCTCCCTTCGGTCAGAGAGATGACGGTGGTTGTTCCATGGCAAGTCGGCGACAACTGGATGAAGGCGGGTGCGGCGAGTCGCCGGGAGCTGCGAGAGGCGCAGCGGGACCTGCTGGCCGGCGACACCCTGGTGGTCGATCAGCTTAGCTGCATGGGATGCTCCATCAAGTGGAGGTCTTGGGGAGGTCGGGGTCGGGTGGCCCGGATGGTTCCACCTCTTCTTCCAGCGCCTCCACTTCTTCTTCCAGCGCCTCCACCGTGCCCGCCAGCGCCTGGACCTCTCCCTTGAGCGCATCGACCTCACCGAGCAGGGCGCTTTCTTCGTCAGTGGGGGCACCTTCCTGTTCCGTCGGGGCGGTTTCTGGATCGGCGGGGGCGATGCTCTCATCCGGGGGGGCGCTTTCCTCAGCGGCCAGAGGGGGTGCTTCGTCGCCCGGACCGGCCTCTTTACTCTCCTCCGCCTCGGACACATCGAGAATCGTGACCTTGTAGTGGATGGTCTTGTCGGCCAGGGGATGCTCGTAGCGAACCTGTACCAGGTCTTCCTCGACGGAGAGGACCTGGAATCGCACCCGATCTCCATCGAGGTTCAAGGCCTCGAAGTGCATCCCTTCCTGCAGGTCGGCATCCTCGGGGAACTCCTGTCTGTCGATGGTCTGAGTCGGTAGCGTCAGGCTGCCGAAGGCTTCTTGCGGAGGAAGGGAACCCTCCTGCTGGTCTCCTTGGGAAAGACCTTCGATCCTGGCTTCCAGGCCGGGCAGCATCCGTCCATCGCCGTGGATGTACTCGAGAGGCCCCTGAGCATGCGACGATTCCAGGATCTCCCCGCCTTCGATCGCGATCTCGTACTCCATCACTATCTTCTTGCCCTTCTCGACCTTCATGTCACCTCCCGACTGTGTGTCGAAACCGGACGCATTTTTGTTCAGTGGGCAACAGTATACCAGGTTTTCGGCGCCGCTCACTACCCTGTCAACCCGGTTCGAACCCGCTCTACCATCCCGAACAGGTGGTTCAGACGCGTCCGCTCAGGAATCCCGCCAACGGGCTTCTGCTTACGCGGGAAGCCTAGCGGACCGATCGGCCGGGCTTCAAGACGGGAGCGCCTCCAGGGAGGGGCGCTTTACCGGGGCTCGTAGGTTGCGGTGAAATGGCGCAAGAAGGGAGCCTGGGTGACGAAGCGGAAAGGGCGCAATCGATCCCGGTTGCGGTAGAGCTCGACCAGGGCCTCCACCACGTAGTCGATGTGGCTCTGGGTATAGACCCGTCGCGGGATGGCCAGCCTGACCAGCTCACGGTCGGCCGTCAGCTCGGCGCCGCTGTCGGGGTCCCGCCGGCCAAACATGGAGGTGCCGATCTCGGTCGCCCGGATGCCGGCCAGCTTGTACAGCTCGACGCAGAGGGAGATCCCGGGGAGGTCGGCGGGGGCGATATGGGGGGCGAACCGGCAGACATCGATGTAGATCGCGTGACCGCCGGGGGGCTGCAGGATGGGCACCCCCTGCCGGCTGATGCGGTCCCCCAGGTAGGCGGTCGAGCTGATGCGGTACTTGAGGTAGTCCTCCTCCACCGCCTCGTTCAGGCCGACCGCAATGGCTTCCAGGTCGCGGCCGGCCAGTCCTCCATAGGTGGGGAACCCTTCGGTCAAGATCAGGATCTCCTTTTCCTGGCGAGCCAGGTCGGGGTCTCGCGTGGCCAAGAAGCCCCCGATATTGGCGATGCCATCTTTCTTGGCCGACATGGTGCAGCCATCGGCCAGATCGAACATCGAACGGACGATCTCCCGCACCGAACGGTCCTGTTGGCCCGGCTCTCTCAGCTTGATGAAGTAGGCGTTCTCGGCGAAACGGCAGGCATCGAGGTAGAGAGGACGACCATGGCGCCTGCAGACCGCGGACACGGCGCCCAGGTTGGCCAGGGAGACCGGCTGGCCTCCGCCCGAGTTATTGGTCACGGTGATCATCACCAGCGGGATCCGGTCGGCGCCGACCCGTTCGAACGTCTCCTCCAGTCGCTCGACATCCATGTTGCCCTTGAAGGGTGCATGACTGGCAAGGTCTTCGGCCTCCCGGCAGGGCAGATCGAGCGCCTCGGCCCCGTTAGCCTCGATGTTGGCCCTGGTGGTGTCGAAATGGCTGTTGTTGGGCACGACATCCCCCGGGTGACAGAGCAGGCCGAACAGGATCCGCTCGGCAGCCCTCCCCTGGTGGGTGGGGATGACATGGGAAAATCCCATCAGCTCGCTCACCGCCTTCTCGAATCGGTAGAAGGAGGGGCTGCCGGCGTAGGACTCGTCTCCGCGCATCACCGCGGCCCACTGCTCGGAGCTCATGGCGCCGGTTCCGCTGTCGGTCAAGAGGTCGATCAGCACATCCTGGGAGCACAGCTTGAACACGTTGTATCCGGCCAGCTCGATCAGCCGCGCCCGCTCCTCTTCGGTGGTCATTCGAATGGGCTCCACGCTCTTGATGCGGAAGGGCTCGATCACGGTCGTAAACATCGTTGTCTTCCTCCTCCTCCAGCCTGCGTCGGCGCTCGAACGAAGCGGTGCGGGTCAGCAGCATACCTTCCCCACGACCGGGAGCCAAGGCATCCCGCGAGCGGTTTAGCCGGTTTCCCTCTTGCCGTGGCCGGT
The DNA here is from genome assembly GCA_016931535.1 of Bradymonadales bacterium. GTDB lineage: Bacteria > Myxococcota_A > Bradymonadia > JAFGEP01 > JAFGEP01 > JAFGEP01. The sequence continues at coordinate 50,599 of JAFGEP010000026.1, read as the reverse complement.
GGGCGAATTGGGGTCCCAGAGCACCTCTTTTCGGCCTTCCACCTGGATGACCCAGCGACCCCAGACGAAGAACGCGTCGCTCAACCGGTTGAGGTAGATCAGCGCCCAGCGATCGACCTCCTCCCTTTCGGCCAGCTCGCAGCAGCGCCGCTCGGCACGACGGCAGATGGTCCGGCACTGATGAAGGGCGCAGTTCAGACGGGATCCGCCAGGGAGGACGAAGCTCTGCAAGGGGGCCAAGATCGCCGTGAGCCGTTCGATCTCGGCTTCCAGACGCTCCACATCCTCCTGTTGGATCCGAGGTTGTCGGGGTCCGAGGTCCTGGGGCAAGGTAGCCAGCAGAGAGCCGAGGTTGAACAGCTCATGCTGGACTCGACGCAGGGTGGTCTGAAGCTCGGACAGGCCGGATCGGGCCTGGGGGGCGTCCCGGATGATCTCGCCAGCCGCTCCCACCGCCGCATTCAGCTCATCCACCGTACCGTAGGTCTCCACCCGGATGCTGTGCTTGGCGACCAGCTGGCCCCCCACGAGGCGGGTTTTCCCGCTGTCGCCGGTCCTGGTCGTCACCTGGTGGATGGCGATCCGCTGGGGTGGTGCAAATCCTTTGTCCTCTGCCATGAAATCCTCCTCGCGGTGCTGCGGGACAGCGCCGGGATGGTTCCGGAAAACCCGCGTGCCGGCTCGTCATGTCAGGTCGGAACGGACCTCGATCATCGACCGGACCTTTGCGCAAGGCAATAGAGATGAGAGGCCGCAAGCCACCGGGCGCCCAGCATCCGGCGCACCCCCTGTGAGCGCTGCTCGCTGTCACCCGCAGGAGAAAACGGTGTTCCCCCGGTGTTCCGGAGCAGCCCCCTCCAAAGGCCCCTGGAGGGGCGAGGGCGGGCCCGAGCTGCCGAAGGTGGCGGCTCGAAGGAGGGGGGACTTGACGCCTCCAGTTCGGTGTTTATTCTCCATCTCGGCCGGGAAAAAGGCTGAAAGCCCAATAAAGACAGGGCATTAGGTAGAGCTTCTTGTCCCTTTGGAGGCTCTGAAGGGAGACATCTGAGAACCAGTACGAGGAGGTGGCAACATGATTACTCGATGGACGGATTGGAACCGGCTATTTGGGTGGCCTGACTACCGGAGCAGCGTGGCTTCGATGGAGAACTTCCGCAGGCAGATGAACCGGTTGTTCGAGGACTGGGACCAACCGACAACCTGGGAAGGGCTGACGGGGTGGCCTCACACCAATCTGTACGACGCCGGTGACGACCTGGTGGTGACCGCGGAGGTTCCGGGGTTGACCAACAGGGACATCGAGGTATCGGTCCACCAGAACCTGCTGTCCATCAGCGGAGAGAGAAGGACCGACGTCCCCGAGGGGTACACGGTGCATCGGCGGGAGCGTACCCCCTTCAAGTTCGCCAGGAGCTTTTCGCTGCCCTACAAGGTGGAACCGGAGAAGGCGACGGCCGAGGTCAAGGACGGGATCTTGACCATCAAGCTGTCCAAGAGTCCGGAAAGCAAGCCCAGGCAGATCACGGTGCAGGCCAAGTAACCTGGAAAGATGAACGGGAAGGAGGCTGACAATGAGTGACGAAAAAACCATGGTGCGACATGAGGAGAAAGCCCCGGAGCGGATCCAGCAGCGGCGGACGGTGACCCCTCCGGTCGATATTTACGAGAACGAGCGGGAGATCCTGCTGGTGGCCGATATCCCCGGAGTCAACACCGACACCCTGCGGATCAACCTGGAGGGCGGTGAGTTGAACATCGAGGGCTGTCGGGCCCACACGACCCGAGGTACGCTGGTGGCGGAGATGTACGAGACCTGCGACTACCTGCGGTCCTTCAAGATCCCCAACACCATCGATACCGGCAAGATCGATGCCGAGCTGACCAACGGGGTGCTGAAGGTCCACCTGCCCAAGATGGAAACGTTGCAACCGCGCCGGATCGAGGTCAAGGTCGGCTGAGGCAGCAGTCTAGTCCGAACGCCAGCCCCCCCCTCCCCGGTGGGGGGCGTTCCCCCTAGGAGTGTTCGCCTCGTTCGTCGAGGCGTCCCAGGTCGCGCTTCTTGATGGTGTCGCGCTTGTCGTACTGGCGCTTGCCCCGTGCCAGCCCGATCTCGACCTTGACCTTGCCGTTCTTGAAGTAGAGGCGAGTGGGAACCAGCGTGTAGCCCTGTTGCTGCACCTTGGCTTCCAGGCGATCGATCTCGCGGCGGTGCATCAGGAGCTTGCGCGGTCGGCTGGGGGGATGATTGAAACGGTTGGCGAATGGGTACTCGGCGATATGCAGCTCCAGCAAGAACAGCTCGTGGTTCTCGAAGGCTGCGTAGGAATCGCGAAAATCGACCTTGCCCTCCCTCAGGCTCTTGACCTCGCTTCCCAGAAGGGAGATGCCGGCCTCGAACCGGTCGGAGATGTCGTAGTGGAACCGTGCCTTCCGATTGATGGCGATCGACTTGAAGGCAGATGGCTTGTCGCCTGGTTTCATCCGGTCTGATGTCCTGTGGGAACGCTTGCGCGGTTGCTGCCCTCCCGATCAGGGGTTGGGCTCGGCCGGTGCTTCAGTGGGCTGCTCGGTTTCGGTTCCCTCTGGCGGCTCGGCGGGCTGGCCCGTCCCCGCTCCGGTGCCAGGCTCGGCGCCCGGTGCAGTGCCGGGAGGGGTAGGGATCTCCTGCCCTCTCCGAGCGAGCCAGTCCAGGTACTGCTCCAACCTGGAGGCGGTCTGGACCAGCAGGGGGTAGGGAGCGAGCACGTGGACGGTCACTTGCCGATTGCGGGCGATCTCGAAGGTCTCGATGAGGATACCGGCGTAGGCCTCCTCCACCTCGGTCACTGACTGGCCCACCACCAGCGGCGGATTGTCGCCTCGTTCCAGATCCCTGGCGATATAGGCCAAGGTCGTCAGCTCATCGATCACCAGGTCGCGGGCCACCGCGGCCCGGAAGGCATCCATCTCTTCCTGTGAGGGGATCTCTCCTTCGAGCTGCTCCACCAGCTCGATCCGGATCATTCCGGTTGCAGGGTCGAATCGGCCGGATTCCATCAGCCCGGGCATCAGGGTGCTCTGGAAGCGGGCGAGGAAATTGCGCTCGAAGATGAGGTACCGCAGTGCCAGAACCATCACCTCGGCCTCTACCTGGAGATCACCGGGGAGACGAAGGACGCGGGTCACGCGAGGATCCCGTTCGGTCAGGCGCTGGTAACCTGCCAGCGCACTTTCGAGTTGATCGAGCCGGGCGCTGTCCAGGTAGGAGGAGTCGGGGGCGAGGGGCGCGGTGACATCCGCCACCGCCAGGGTCTTGCGCGCGTTATAGGCGAACCAGTTGATGAGCTCTGTGCGGTACTGTTCGGTCCCTTCCAGGTTGAACAGACCGATCAACGCCTCCTCGTAGCGCTCCGGATCGGTGGGTGCCACGGGACCAGCGCCACGACTGCGATCAAATAGCAGGAGGAGATAGCGGCGACGGACCTGTCGGACCAGCACCTCCTCTCGGCGATCGAGCTCCAGCCGGTCGAGCACGGCCAGCTGCTGAGCTGCCAGTTCGAGTTCCCTGCGATCGACGTGGATATTGGCCACCCCGACCAGCGCTTCCACATTGGAGCCGTCTTCCTCGAGGACCGCCGAAAAAAGCTGGAGTGCTTCATCCAGGCGGTTCTGAGCGTAGGCGGTTCTGGCCCGCGTGATCTGGTCGCCGGTACTCCGTTCGCAGCTCCACCAGGTCGCTGCCGGCAGGATGATCGCCACCAAGAGCGCGGTGGTTGCGATTCGGACGGAAACAGGTTGGGTGTCAGGGAACATATCTCCCCCTTGAGCTGGCTGGTAGATTCCCTAATTTTGTATACCCAACCCTCGATTGGTGCAACCGCCAGCCCAAAGGCATTTCCCTCTTGACGAGGCTTGGCAAACTCTTTAAGAGCCTGTCAGGCGGATTCACCCTGGTCCGCCCTCATGATGGATCCCTATTGCTGGAGGCCACGATGTCACCCCGAAAGAAGGCGGATGACAAGGAAAAAGGCAAGGCTGAGATCGGTGTGGAAGAGGAGATCGAATCCGAACAGGAACCGATCGAGGCCGAAGAGGAAGAAGAAGAAGGCGAAGAGCTGGAAGACATCGAGGAGATCGACCAGGATCTCACGCTGGATATCGAAGAGGCCCTCGATACCACAGAAGAGCTGGATGAAGAGGCATTAGAAACCGACTTCGACGAGGATGTGGAGGAGGCCGAAGAGGAGGAGGTAGAGGAGGAAGGAGAGGAAGAAGGCGAGGAGGAGGAGGAAGAGGAGGAGGAGCCCGCCCTCGAGGAGACTGAAACTCACGAGGAGGAGGAGGAGGACGAGGACGAGGAGGAAGCGGAGCTGGACTTCGAGGACGAGGAGGAAGCCGCCTTACGGACCTCCAAGAAGCGAAAGAAGAAGAAGGCTCGCCCCCGCACCAGCCGAATCCGAACCATCCGGCCGGGCCTGTTCTCCAGCTCCCTGTTCAACCGCTCCGTGCTGGAAAACACCGAAGCGGCGCACAAGACCTGGTCTACCAACACCCACAAGGTTGACCCGGCTTCTGCTCCGCCATACCGGATGACCGATTCCTATCATACCGCCGACATCATCGCCCATCCCAAGTTCGGACTGGGTATTGTCAACCAGCTCTTGGGTGCCAACAAGATCGAGGTGCTCTTTTCCGATGGGTTGCGCAAGCTGGTCTGTAACCTCAGATACTGAGGACAGACAGGCGGCTCCCGCTTGCTCTCCCCGGTCCGCGACCGACGAAGTCTCACGTCCGGCCCTACTCTATCTCGAGCACCAGTTGGTTCTGGCCAATCGAGTCGGTCGAGTCTAGACTATCAAGGACATCCGTCTGGCTGGAAAGAGGAGGAAGCCCGTGAGAAGCAGCACTACCCGGTTCGTTCCTCGGTACGTCCTGGTGGTCCCCTTTTTGGTCCTGATCGGGCTGACGGGCTGCGAAGTGATCGAGGACATCATCCGCAGCATCAGCGATGGAGCAGCCTGCACTCAGGACGGGCAGTGTCTGGGAGGCAAGTGTCTCCTGGACAACGAGGGCTTCCCCGGGGGATACTGCACCACCTTGGAGTGCGATACCCAGGGTTGCACCAACATCTTCGGGGCCGATTGCCTATCCGTCAACCAGACCCAGAGCGCCGGTCCCATCTGCTATTCCTCCTGCGATCTGGATGAAGACTGCCGCGAAGGCTATCGCTGTGCGGATGTAGATGGCACCCGCATCTGTCTGCCCACGGCCCTCTCCGGAGGGCTGCCTGCAGCGGGCGAGACCGGCACCAGCTGCAATCGGGACAGCGATTGCCTGGGAGGCACCTGCCTGTTGAACTATACGCGGGGCTACTGCACCACCATGAACTGCGAAAGTGACGCCGACTGCACCCCCTACGGGGATGGCCGATGCCTGGAGATGGGCGAGGAAAGCGGTTACAAGGCCTGCTTCGACGGCTGCTCGGAAGACGACGAGTGTCGCTTCGGCTATGGTTGTACCGATCCCGACCAAGAGGGCGGTGTGTGCGATGTCCTGGACGAGGCCAATCCGGTGCGCAATCCGGGCGGTGCCGACGATGGGCAGCCGTGCCTGGTGGACATCAACTGCAAGGGGGGAACCTGCATGCGGTCCGAGGAGGGGTATCCCGAGGGCCACTGCACCACCCTCAACTGCACCCGGGTGGGGTGCAACGGAACGGGCACGGTCTGCATCAACCTGGAGAACGACACCGCCTGTTTCATCGAGTGCTCCAGCCAGGACCAATGCCGAGAGGGCTACGAATGCTCCAGCAGCGGTTACTGCTCACCACCTCTGAACGTCACCCAGCCTACCGATCCCACCGGCACCCTCGAGATCGTGTGCGAGTCGGAGTCGATCTCGGGCGGTCGCCGATTCACCTTTCCCATCCAGTCGGGCACCGTCTCCTTCGCCGTGGTCTCCATCGCCGATGGCGTCCAGATCAGGCCGGTTCGGTTGAGGTTGCCCAACGGCTCGGTAGGTGCGAATTTCGACACCGACCACGCCTTTCTGGACATCACCTGGCAGTACCTGGTCAACCTGGCTCCGGTCTTCTTCCCGGCGGCTCCCCAGTTCCGCTCGTTGACCCAGCAGGGGGGAGGCCAGTACTCCCTGGACGTCCAGACCACCGACCCCGCTTGCTGCTACTACTTGCTCGAGAAGAGCCAGGAAGGTAGCCAGCTGGCGATCAACCTCTACTTTGTGGGCGTCCCCGGTATCCAGGCCAGCACCGCCTCCACCAACACCAACCTGCAGGAGATGATCGACGCGATGCGCACCATCTACGGCAGGGCGGGGATCACCATCTCCACGGTGCGCTACTTCGACATCACGGGAGACAACCAGACGCGCTACCAGATCATCCGGAACATCAACGCCATCTTCGAGCTGCTGGCCTTGAGCTCCAGCCCTGGGGACACGCTGGCCGACAACCTGAGCGTGAACATCTTCTTGATCCAGGACTTCGCCATCCCCGAGGCACCCGGGCTGCTAGGGCTGTCGGCGGGCATTCCCGGCATCCCTGGACTCCACGGCACCCATGGCTCCGGCCTGGTGTTCACCTCGGTCAACCTGGGATACGACAACGGCAACCTGGGGCAGACCATGGCCCACGAGGTCGGCCACTACTGTGGTCTTCGTCATACGACCGAGCACGACCGATCGACCGATCCCATCAGCGATACCCCGTCCTGTATCGACCCCAACCTGGGCGCCATCTGCTCCGACTCCACCAACCTGATGTTTCCTTTCTCCATCTCGGGGGTCGACCAGACCACCATCACGTCGGGACAGGCCCAGGTACTGCGTTGGTGCCCCCTTGTCCGATGAGCCGAGCCACAGCCCAGCACCAGACCGATCTCGCAGGTCGCGTTTGACGGAAGCCTTCCGTTGGCCCGATGACCGGCGACAGGGATCGACGTCGCATCACAGGAAGACGCCATGAGCGAACAGAAACCCGACGAAAAAGGACCGAACGAGCCCCCCAAGATCCGGATCACCTTTGCGGAAGGCCAGGTGGACGGGCGCTATGTCAACCTGGCCCTGGTGAGCCATACGCCAACCGAGTTCATCCTGGACTTTGCCTACATCCCACCGGGGCTGCGTGATGCCAAGGTGCTGGCCCGAGTGATCCTGAATCCGGTGATCGCCAAGCGTTTCTTGCGGGCCATGACCGACAACCTGGCCCGATACGAGAATCGCTTCGGCGAGGTGGACATCAACCTGGGCGGCCCCGAACCCACCCTACACTAGAGGGGAGCCAGGCGCTGTCGGGCATTCAGGTGGGCCAGTAGTATCGGGTGGCGTAGTCGCGGACCATCCGGTGCGAGCTGAAGGCTTGCCCGACGGAGCGCAGTGATTCCTTCATCATGGCGATCCATTTCTTGGGTAGACCATCGGCATCCCGATCGTAGTAGAGCGGGATGATCTCGTGCTCCAGGATGCGCATCAGCGACTCGTGGTCCTGCTGGTCGTGATCCCACTCCGAGGAGTAGGAGCGATGGGGATCGCCGATATTCCAGCCGTTTTTTCCGTTGAACCCCTCGCACCACCAGCCATCCACCGTACTGATGTTGATGCCGCCGTTCAGCGGCACCTTCTGGCCGCTGGTCCCGCTGGCTTCTCGGGGTCTGCGGGGGGTGTTGAGCCACACATCCACCCCTTGCACCAGCAGGCGCGCCACCTCGATTCCGTAGTTGGGGATGAAGGTCACGTGATCGCCCAGCATCGGATCATTGGCAGCGGCCACGACCCGTCGAATGATCTCTCCCCCTCCAAAATCCTGGGGATGGGCCTTACCCGAGAAGAGGATCTGGACGGGCCGGTCCGGGTTGGTGAACAGGCGGCGGGCCCGATCGAGGTCGCGGAAGATCAGGTCTCCCCGCTTGTAGGTTGCGAAACGGCGGGCAAAGCCGATAGTCAGGGCATCGGGATCGAGCAGGTGCTCCACCACCAGCGCTCCGCGCTTGTGATGTCGCAGATACTCATTCAGCTCGCTCTCGCGGGCATACTTGACCAGCCGGGTTTTCAACAGGCAATGCACCGCCCACAGGAGTGAATCGGGGATGCTCTCCACCCGTTCCCAGACCTTCGGATCCCAGGGCTTTTGCCGCCATTCGACCCCCAGGTGGCTATCCAAGAGCTCCCGCATCTCCGAGGCGATCCAGGTCTCGATATGGACGCCGTTGGTGATGTGACCGATGGGGACCTGGTCTACCTCCTGGTTGGGCCACAAGGAGTGCCACATCCGCCGGCTCACATCTCCGTGAAGGGCGGACACGCCGTTGGCTCCGCGGGACAGCTTCAACGCCAGCACCGTCATGCAGAAGGTCTCGCCTGGATCCTGCGGATTGACTCGGCCCAACCCCTCGAACGTCTGGCGATCCATCCCCAGCTCCTGGCGAAGCCAGCCCAGGTGCCGCTCGACCAGGTCGGGCGCAAAGCGGTCGTGGCCCGCCGGCACCGGCGTGTGGGTGGTGAACAGGCAGGACTGGCGGACCTCCTCCATGGCGGTCTCGATGCTCTTGCCTTCCGTCACCTTCTCCCGCAGGCGCTCCAGGGTCAAAAAGGCGGTGTGCCCCTCGTTCATGTGGAACACCGAGGGCTGGTACCCCAGAAAGCGCAAGGCTTTCATGCCCCCGATCCCCAGCAGCATCTCCTGCCGGATCCGGGTATCGCCCATGCCCCCGTACAAACGCAAGGTCAGCGCCCGATCGCTGCTGCTATTCTGGAATAGCAGGGTATCCAAGAGGATCATCTCGACTCGGCCGATCTGGGTGCGCCACATGCAGAAGATCACCTCCCCGCCGTCCATGGGGACCGACAGGGTCTCGAACCGTCCCGATCCGTCACACACCGGCTCCAGCGCCATCCGCTCGAAGTCGCTGCGCCCGTAGTAGGCCTGCTGGCGTCCATCCGGATCGATGAGCTGGGTGAAGTAGCCTTCCCGGTAGGCCAGGCCCACGGCCACCAGCGGAATTCCCAGATCACTGGCGCTCTTGCAGTGATCCCCGGCCAGGATCCCCAGTCCACCCGCATAGATGCGCAGCGACTCCTGGATGCCGTACTCGGCACAAAAGTAGGCCACCGGGCCGGACTCTGGGGGAACCTGGATTTCGCTCGCCTTCCAGGGCTCCTTGCACTCCAGGTAGCTTTGCAGTCGAGCCAGAACCTCTTCGGCCTGACCGACCATGTCCGAATCCCGAAGACGCTGAAGCGTGGCCTCTTCCCCCAGGGTATCCAGGATGGCGATGGCGCTGTGGCCGGATGCCTCCCACACCTCGGGATCGAGTTGCCGAAACAAGTGGGTCGCTTGGGCATCCCAGCTCCACCAGAAGTTATGTGCTAGCTTGTCCAGTCCGTTCCAGAGTGCTGACATGGTTCTCCGCAATCAGGGGTGTGGTGGTAAGTTGTTGGTCTGGCTGACGGCCGTGGGCAAGCAGCAGACAGCCGTTCGATGCCCGGGTCGTCAGGGCAAGAGCTGTACGCTACGGGCCGATCGTCCTTCCCTCCCTTCCTGGTTCGATTGTGTTGGGGGGCGTCCTCTGCCCTGAGCTTCTCAGCTTTTCCCTTGCTCACCCACGATCTCCCGGATCCTCTTCACCAGCACCTCCAGATCCACCGGCTTGGTGAAGTAGTCGGCGGCGCCCAGCTCGATCCCGCGCTGGATGTCCTCGGGCATGCGCTTGGCCGATATGAAGACCACCGGGATGTGGCGAAACTCCTCGTTCTGTTTGATGGCCCGACAGAGCTCGAAGCCGTCGATCCAGGACATCATGACATCCAGCAGGATCAGATCGGGCTTGTCCACATGCAAAGAGCTGATCAATCGCAGGCCGTTGGCGGCCAGGCCCACCTCGAAACCTTCCGCTTCGAGGGCAACCTGGAGCATCTCCCGCACCTCGCGATCATCGTCCACTATGATAATCTTGGCTGCCATGGCGGGCGGTACCATACTCCCCGCCAAAAAGGGCGTCAACAGCCAGCCGGAAAGGGGCCACTTGGGTCACAACAAGTTGAAACGATTGGATATTCTCGTGGTCGAACGCGGTCTGGCCGAGTCCCGATCCCGGGCATCCGGGTTGATCATGGCCGGCCAGATCCAAGTGGACGGCCAGGTCGTCACCAAGGCGGGAACCCGGTTTTCCGAGGAGGCTCGGCTGGAACTAGCGGTTCAGCCCGACTCTTTTGTTTCCCGGGGTGGATTGAAGCTCGAGGCCGCTCTGGCCGGCTTTGGAATCGATGTCAACGGCCGGGTGGCACTGGATATTGGCGCCTCCACCGGCGGGTTCACCGATTGCCTCCTGCAACGCGGCGCCGCCAGGGTGTACGCCGTCGATGTGGGGTACGGACAGCTGCACTGGTCCCTGCGGCAGGATAGCCGGGTGGTGGTCATGGAACGGCGAAATGCCCGATATCTGACCACCGACGACCTCTGTGAGCGCTGTGACCTGGCCGTCTTCGACCTCGCCTTCATCTCTCTGGACAAGGTGGTTCCCGCCGTGCTCCCCCTGCTCACACCGGCCGCGGACCTGGTGATGCTGGTCAAGCCCCAGTTCGAGGCGACCGTTGCCGAGGTCGGGAAAGGAGGGGTCATCCGGGATCCCGAGGTGCGCCAGGCGGTGATCGCCAGGGCGATCGGCCGTCTGACCTCTCTGGGTCTGCAAGAACGAGCCAGGATGGACTCTCCCATCGCTGGTCCCAAGGGGAACCTGGAATGCCTGGTCTGGTTTACACGAACCGACCACGGGTAGGCCCGCGATCCGGAGCCTCCCCGCCAGCGGGCGGATCTGGGATGGGCCGTCCGTTCGACGGGAGCGCGATCAACGAACCGGGATGGCCTTGATGACCACCTTGCCGTCCTTTTGACCCACCTCGAACCGCACCCCCAGGCAATGATAGGTCTTGAGGACCTGCTCCTCGTTGCGCTTCAGTCGGTCATAGAACCGATCGAGGGTCATGGATCCTCCCGACTGGCCGGACTCCTGTCTGAGCCGCATATACTCCTGGTAAAGCGGCTCCACCCCTTCCGGACCCAGTAGGGACGAGCCTCCAGGCGGTGAGACCGCGTCGGTTGGGGCGGCTGTCAAAGGAGAGGCCACCGCAGCCTCCGGAGCCGGTTCGGGTGGCATCAAAGCAGGACCCTGCGTCGGTTCGGGTGGCGCCAATTGGGCGGCAGTGGAGGGGACAGGGGCCGGCGCCCCTTGTTCCTCCGAGGGCGTGGCCAAGGGTGGGGGAGGGATGGGCGATGCCTCGCCGACAGGGGTCGTCACCACCGGTGTCCCGAGCGGTCTGGGTACCTGCCGCTGCACCTTGAGCTGGCTGCGAAGCGTCTCCAGGGACGGCGCTGTCCAGGAGGGCTCCTCCGGTGGTAGCGGTTCCTTCGGCGGGACATGGGCGGTGGTCGCACCGGCAGGCTGTGCAGTCGGCTCATCGGCCATCGGCGGGCTCATAGCTGGTGGCTGGGTCAACGGGAAAGGCTCCGATGCGGTCCCGGATACCGGCGGCTCGATGGCTGGCGGCTCCTCCAAGGCCTCGAACCGCGGCGGTTCTTGAGCCAACGGCTCCCCAGTGGGCTCGAGTGCGAGCATACCCGGTGTCGTTTCCTGATCCGACCGATCCAAAAGCGGCAGGGCGGATGCCTCGTCGACACCCGATTCGGGCGGCTCCGCAAGCGGAACCGACTCTATCAGGCCCCGCCTCTCCTCTGCTTGTGACTCCTCCAAGGCGGGCAGCGCGATGGGTTCTGCAACCTCGGAAGGCTGCCCATCCACCGACTCCTGGAGGATCCGGTGAGGGGTAGCCGTCAATGTGATGGGCGACCGGTCCTGGTCGGCCAACAAGCTTTCGGACGCAAAGAGGGGCTGGGGTTCCCCGGCTTCTTCCGTGGAACCCATGATGCGGGAGGGCACCGCCTGGATCGTATCCGGCTCCTTGGGCGGCGGCTCGGGCTCCGGCTCGAAAATTGGCCTGGGTTCCTCGATATCGACGGGGGCGGTCGAGCTGGGCAGGGGTTGGGGACCGGTCTCGAACGGCACATCCGTCGCCCGTCGGACCGGCGTTTCGCCAGGAGGGCTGCTCTTCACCTCTTCAGCCGAAGTGGTCACTCTCGCGATCTGCTTGCGCAAGCGGTTCACGGTCTTGTGATAGCGCCGTCCCTCCAGCCCGAAGATGACCAGACCGATGGCCAGCAGCGCCAAGCCCAGGCCGATGGTAATCAAAAGCTCCCTCGACGGCTGAAGCAGGTCCGGCTGACGGAAGAGGAAAGCAGCGAAGCTCGCCGGAACCGCCTCGTTGGAGCGGATCAGCAAGAAACCCAGAGGACGCGTATCGTCCCGGTCACCCCTGTCGGGCAATCTGCCTGCCACCATGGCGACGACCCGGTCGCTGGTGTCCACCACCTGGACCTCACCGGGATGGGTCGGATCGGTCGGGATGGCGTTGTTGCCGGCCAGCCAGACCAGGTAGTTCTCGGCCCGGCTGTGGATCTCTTCTCCCGCCCCGTTCCGGTCGCCAGTGGAACAGACCACTCCCCCGTCATCCCGAAACAGGAGGATGTCCAGGTCGGCGGCGGTGTTGAACTCGGACAAAAAGGTCGCAAGCAACGCCCGGTCCAGCCGCCGTGCGGCGACCAGCACCCCGCCGATCCCGCCGGCAGCGTCCGGGATCTTGGCACAGGCGATGGAGTAGATGCCATCGGCCAACAGCTCCAATCCTCGGCTGGAGGATTGGCCAGCAAGTACCGCCTCCACCTCGGGAAGACCGAGCAGCTGCGCCGAGTCGAAGTCAGCCGACCAGTAGGCACCGTTGACCTGGCGTCTGGCATCGATGATGGCCAGGACATCCAGGGACAGACCGGACACGAGATCCCGCTGATGGGCGGTTGCTCCGGTCAACTGCCCGCCGAAAGTCCTTCGCCACTCCTCGATGCCGGAAGCGAAGATGTGGGGATCTTGCCATTCCATCCGTTCGGTCAACGCACAGACCGTGGGGTTGACCGCCATCTCCTCGGTCCAGCAGAGCTGTCTCAGGTCCACTAGCTGCAACCATTGGACAAAGGCGCTGCGATCGAGGTCCGACTCGGTCTGGAGGCGTTGTCGAAGTGCCTTGTCGAACAACTTGGGGCCGAACTGCAGCAAGATCACCAGAAAGGTGGCGAGCAGAACGACAGCTACGAGGTAGAGCTTCGAGAATCGAAACATAGCGCGTCCTCGGTCCGATGGTCATGCATAGATCAATACCACCACTATCCCCCCCCAGAGCAACATGTTTGCCACGAAAAGCGGATCTTTGACCATCTGCTCGGTGGGAGATCGGCTCACACCTGTGCGTTGCGCCAGAAAGTAGAAGCGCAACAGCCCGATCGCGATGAAGGGGGTGGTGACCACCAGCGCGCCGGTTCCCACGTGCTCGGCGGTGATCGGATCCAGGGTGTAGGCGAGGTAGCATCCCGCGGTCACCAAAGCCACCCCGGCCATGGCCAGCTTGATGTGATTCAGGTTGTAGCGGCCGAGCACCTCGCGAGTGTTGTGAGCATCGCGGATCGAGAGCAGCTCGTGCTTCCTCTTCCCCAACGCCAGGTACAGAGAAAGGAGAAAGGTGCAGACGATCAGCCAGGTGCTGATGGGTACCTCGATGGCCGTAGCGCCACCCAGGACGCGCAGCAGAAAGGCCAGCCCGATGGCGACCACATCGAGAAACACCACCTTCTTCAAGAAAAAGCTGTAGGCCAGATTCAGCAGCACATAGGCGCTCAGCACCCCCACGAACGGGAGGTTCAGCAGGCCTGCCGGTACCATTCCCAGCACCAGCAACCCGAGCAGCGCCTGGCGGGCATGGCTCACCGACAACCGCCCCGAAGCGATGGGACGGCCTGCCTTGGCCGGATGCAGGCGATCGCTTTCCCGATCACATAGATCGTTGAGGATGTAGACCGCCCCCGACACGACGCAAAACAGGAGCAAAGATAGCAGGGCCCGTTGGACATGCCAGCGGGAGGTCAAGTTGCGGCTGAACACCAGCGGCGCCAGAACGAATGTGTTCTTGACCCATTGGTGAGGACGCATGCTCTGGAGAAGTTCACGCAGCACCCGGCGATTATCGGTATCCCTCACCCGCTGTCAATCCAGACCGCCAACGGGAACAGACTCGGCAATCTCCTCTGGCCGGAGGAATTCAGAATCTGCCCGATCCCGCCGATCTGTTATAGGTGATGCCAAGCGAACTCGGGTTGACGACAACGAACGGCATGGCCGAACTGAGGGCGGGGAAGACCGGGATGAACGACCAGGAGAAAAGCCATGATCCGAAAGGGCCAGCCAGGGCGGGTTGCGCGCTACAGGAGCTCGGCGGAGGGGGTGCGGCCGTCCAGGGGGAGACAGGAGGCCATCGGACACCTCGCGACCGGCGCCTGGAAGCGCTGCGCGATGCGGTAGACTCGGGAGAGTATCGCATCCTGGTTGACCAGGTGGCGGAGGCCATGGTCCTGCGGCTGGCTGGAACCGCCAAGCGCTCGTCACAGTAGGGGCAGTACAACCTGGCCGACCTGTAGCTGGTATCGGCAGTCGCCTTCCAGCCTGGCGTCGTAGGCGATGCTGTGGTCGGCCAGCGTGCCGCTAGCGAATCGGGTCTGCCCTCCCGCCACGCAGACCGGCCCTAGCCGAGCGGCACCCATCAGGCGTACTTCACCGGCCAGAAGGACAGGAGCCAAAAGCTCGGTGCCCGGGGGAAGGTCCACGCCCTCGGTCTCGATCTCGGTAGCCTGCCTTCGCAGCATCTCGCTGGTGGCCTCAAGGTAGCGGCTGGGCGTACCCACGTCCCGGTGCACCCCTTCGCTGGGCAGAGCAGCGATCGGGCATCCCTGCCGCAGCAGGCCGGCCAGCCCATCTCGCAGCAGGCAACCGGGCTGTCGCGGAAGCACCGCCATGGCGCTGGTCTCGAGCAGGGAGACCCCACAGAAGGAGAACTCGACCGCCTGGCCAGCAAGACGGAATGTGCCCGACCGATCAGGCAGCCCCAGGATCCGGCTGGAGTGGGAATCCATGAAGATCCGACCTTCTCCCCCCCTGGCAACGGCCAGCGAGGCGGCCCAGCCGGTCTCGCGGTGTTTCTGCAGCAGCGCGGAGAGGTCGAAGTCAGCCACCATGTCGCCGTTCAGCACGACGCAGGTGCCCTGGGGCTCACCCAGACGGCTCCATACCTGCCTTGCGCCGCCGCCGGTTCCCATCAGCTGGGCCTCCTCGGTCACAGTGATGCTTGGAGAGGGATCGGAGCGGTTGGCCGCCCAGGTTTCGACCGCCTGGCGGACCTGGCGACCCAGGTGAAAAGTGTTGAGGCCGATGCGCCGGACACCGGCTCGCCACAGGACCTCCAGGGAGTAGGTGAGCAGGGGGCGGTTGAGGAAGGGGAGGACCGGTTTGGGGATGAAGTCGGTCAGGGGGCGGAGGCGCTGGCCATGGCCTGCGGCCAGGACGATACCGGTGACCTCGTCGGTTCGTGCCATAGAGCAAGCCTCTACCCAGGGTCGCGTTCTACGGGAGGGAGCGGAGTGGAGCGGGCCAGGCGGGGGTCAGTCGTCGAGGTACTGTCCCAGGACCACCGTGATGTTGTCGGTGCCCCCGTTGCGGTTGGCCTCGTCGATCACCTTCTGGCAAGCCATCTCCAGGTCCTGGTTGGCTTCCAGGACCAGTCTGAGGAGGTTGTTACTGTCGACCATTCCCGACAGTCCGTCCGAGCACAACAGGTAGATGTCCCCATTTTGAGGAATCTCGAACTGGGTGTCGACCTGGACCGTCTCCTTCATGCCCAGTGCTCTGACGATCACGTTTTTGTGGGGGAAGTTCTCGATCTCCTCGGGGGTCAACTCCTTCATCTTGATGTAGTCGTTGAGGAGGGAGTGATCCTCGGTGATCTGCGTGATCGTGTCCCGGCGGATGCGATACACGCGCGAGTCTCCGACGTGGGCCACGTAGGAGCCCCCATTGGCGAAGTAGACGGCCACAACCGTGGTTCCCATCCCCTTGTAGCGAGGTTGGGATTGCGCCGACTCGAAGATCCGGCGGTTGGCCAGCTTGATGCCGGTGATCAGGCGATTCTCCTGGTACTCCTTGTCCTTGTCCATCTTGAAGGGCCAGGTGATCTCGTCGTCTTCGGAGGTCTCCTGGAAGAACTGCGCGATCGCCTCGACAGCCATCTGGCTGGCAACTTCACCGGAGCTATGGCCACCCATCCCGTCCGCCACCAGGTAGAGATTCATCGATGGCATCAGGTAGAGGCTATCCTCGTTGTGGCTTCGCTTCATCCCGACATTGGTATTGCCTGCGTATCTGATCCTCACGACGCCTCGTACACTCAAGAACGACCTGGTTTGTCGTTTTGGCCAATACCCGGGGTAGTGACCCCTGGCTTACCTATCGGAAGCTTGTTGAATCCCTCTGGTCTCGTCCCTGCTAACTAGCGGCTGACTCTATATTAAGCGCATCGATCCGATTTTACCATCGGCTTGATGCAGAAAACTATTTCACGATGATCTTCAGCCTCGGCCCGTTTTCCAGCGTGATCCGCTTGCCCGTCACGTACATGTCCCCGTCAATGGTGTATTCGATCGGCTCGTCCGATTCAATGACCAGCTTGCGGGTGATGCGGTCGGGGCCGACCGATTGCGGTAGCGGGCGCCCCAGGCGGATCCGGACGACCTGCCGAAGGATGTCCAGACTCGACCCCCGAAACACCAGTACGTGAAACAACCCCGGCTGCGCCTCGCAACGGATCCAGGGCCGGAAACCCAGGCCGATCTGCTCGATGGTGGCCGCCGTGACCGCCGCCACCTCCCCCTCGATCCATGGCTCCTCATCCGTAGTCAGATGGACCCAGGTGGGGCGCATCAGCTCCTGGATCAAGTTACCCCCCACCACCGCGCTGGCGGCACCCCTTACCAGCAGCTTGGCGCCGGTGATCGCGTTGGGCTTGCCCGTCCCGTAGTACTCCCTCATGAAGTTGGCGATCAGGCCGCTGCCGAACAGGAAACCGTAGGCCGAGTCCGCCTCGGTGGTGATCTTCAGCAGGTCGCGCTCGCTGATCTCGAACGGCTCCTGGAGGTAGTACTTCTCGACGATGTTCACCAAGAGCGAGTTGGGTTTGCCCTGGATGCCGATGCCGTTGGAGATGGTGTTTAAAGTCCCCCCGCGAAGCAGGGCGATCAGGGGCAGCGGCTGCTCACCGTAATGCTTCAGAAAGCTGGTCAAGGTGACGTGGTTGGTCCCGTCACCGCCGTTGAGTGCCAAGATGTCGATCTCGGCGTCGCGAAATCGCCGAGCGACTGTATCCACATCCTCTACCGAACGGGTCACCGTGGCCTCGTCGCCCTTGCCCAGGACGTATGCCAGCCGCTGCACCTGCTCGGGATATCGCCGATTCCGGCGACTGTGTGGATTGGTGACGACTCCGATGCCACCCATGGGTCATCCTGTAGTAACGAGCGCCATCCGGTAGGGACCCGTCGCCCGTCATTCACTCTTTTATGCTCTCACCCTGGTCCCGATTGTCAACCCCTTGCAGACGGAATCCAAGCCGTTGGCGGCCATGCTGGTCAGCCGGGCTTGGGGTGCGCCTGGGGCACCCACCACTGGAGGATCAGATTCCATGAGAGCGCAGCACGCCATCGATCTCGTGGAGCCGCATGATCGCCTTGCGCATCTCCTCCTGAGACTCGGCCAGATGGGGCTCATCCGGAACCCGGATGAACTTGCGGAACGAGTCGAGAATGTGACGGGAATCCTCGAGGTTGTTGAAGGCCTGTTTGGCGGCGTCCACCGAGTGCGGGAAAAGGGGATGGCCGGTAATGCGATTGCCCAGCTCCTTGAAGGCCGTCTCCCCGTAGGTCAGTACGAAGCTGCGCAAGGCCGGCCATTGCTCGGTGGCCATCAACCAGGTCAGCCAGTACTCCAGGGCCTCGCCGTCCTGGCCGCTGACGGGATCCAGCGGCGGTTCGTGACAAAGAAACCAGATAAATCGATTGACTACCCGCTTGATCCGCCGGGGGCTGAGCGTCAGACCGACCCGACCGAGCACCTCTCGCACTGCCGCTTTCTCCCTCTCCAGCCGCTCGGGTCCGATGGGTCGCTCCGAAAGTCCGCTTCGGCGGTAGATCTCGTCAACCAGGTCGCTCACCTGGGCGGAGCTGATGCTGGGGATCTGGTAGTTGAACTCGAAGATCTTGTCGATATAGCTTTCGGCGAAATCCGGCTCGGCATAGCCGTACTTGGCATGCACCACCTGAGACAGCACCGCGCTGTCGATGGCGAACACAAACACGATGGGGGCGCTGGAGCTGAAGAACAGCTTGATGCTCTCCACCAGGGCCAGGCCGTGCAGCGGAAGGCACTTGTCCAGGTCATCGATGAACACCACCAGGCACTTGGACCGTCCCTTGCCGCCGGTGACCAGCAGCATGTCGGTCAGGCGGTCCAGGTCGGCCCGGATGGAGTCCACCAGGGGAATCTCCTCCTCCTCCGGCAGGGCGGGGCCGCGTTCGGCCAGGCGGGGCTCCCCCTCGCGGTAGCAGGCGGCCCAGCGTTGTCCATGGATGCGGGCCGCCTTGAGGGCACGCTGCACCACGCCACTTCCCCTGCGGGAGAAGCGGGTACCGTCGGGAATCTGTTGTACCAACAGGGAGATCAAGCTGTAGAACAGGTTGGCGCTCGACTCGTACTCCCAGGCGTTGAACCAGTGGGTCCGGTAGTAGATCCCGTTGTCCTCGGCCGAGGCCCGCTGGATCTCCTCCAGCAGCAGCTTCAATATGGTGCTCTTGCCACTACCCCAGGGACCGAACAGGGCGATACAGAAGGGGGGAGAGCACAACTTGATCCCTTGGTAGATGGACCGGGCCAGCTTGAGATGGTCGAGGCTCTGCATCTCGCGGACCTCGAGATCTTTCAGGAAGTGAGGCTTGTCGACCATGGTGGGTTCCTGTCCGCCAGCGGGTGGGGGTGGGGCCGATTTGCGCCCTGTTTGGTTCTTGGATATCATGGAGTTCGTCCCTCAGTGGACGGTCCACGTACGTCCCCCCAGGTCGTTGGCCAGGTGTACGTGCCATGGCCAGTTCCTTCACTGGGGGATTTCTCTTTCGGGCCTGATCTCAACGGGTCTTGCGCAGCTCGATCAAGATCATCTTGACGACCGCCTTGAGGGTTTCAAAAACCCCTGGCCCGTTGGGTGCCACGGCGATCGAGGCAAAATCAGGGACGTTCCACAGGTTCAGCTGTTGGCGCAGCTCCTCGATGGGGAGGATGTTGGGGAGGTCCCGCTTGTTGTACTGGATGACGAACGGAATCTTGGTGATGTCGTAGCCATAGGCGGTCAGGTTTTCCTGCAGGTCTTCCAGGCTGACGATGTTGGCCTCGGTACGCTCCCGCTGGCTGTCGGCCACGAAGATCACCCCGTCTGCCCCCTTCATGATGAGCTTGCGGCTCGCGCTATAGAACAGCTGGCCCGGCACCGTATACAGGTGAAGCCGGGTCTTGAACCCCCGGATGGCGGGCAGCGCCAGGGGGAGAAAATCGAAGAACAGGGTTCGTTCCTGCTTGGTCTCCAGGCTGATGAGCTTGCCTCGGGCATCGGGGTTGGTGGCGGCATAGATGTACTTGATATTGGTGGTCTTTCCACACAGCCCCGGGCCGTAGTACACGATCTTCAGGATGATCTCGCGAAGTGAATAGTTGATGAACGACAACGCGCTCGCTCCCCCTTCAGACCTCGCTCCTCAAGGTCCAGGTCGATCAAAACGAGTCAGAGAACAGGCTCTCGATATCTTCATCGGTGATCTCGGCGAAGAAATCATCCCCCTCCGAGGAGGCCGCCCTCTCCCTCATCTGCTCGAATACCTCCAGCATCTTCCCGATCGATTTTTTCACCCGCAACCGGACCAGCCCCAGACTGGAACGCTCGTCGAAAATCACGGTCAGGATGTGATCCTGCCCGACCAGCGACAGGCAGATGTGCCGATTCTCCCCCTCGTGGACGTGTACCGGAAACTCCTCCTGGCCAATCAGCTTGGCCAGCCCTCCAGTGGCCGCTACCGTTCCCGCAACCAGCGAGGCCAAAGCGGTGGTGTCGATACCCGCCAGCTCCCCCACACCGGTGATCAGCTGGCCATTCTTGTCCACCAGGAAGATGGCCCGGGCCAACGAGTCGTGCAGAAGCTCCCCACAGATCGTCGTGAGAAGGCGCTGCTCCTCCTCGTACAGAACCATCTGTGGGTTCGCCATCAGTCTTTCTCCGCTTCCTGCGGCCTACGCTTCCCGCTGCGCCCCCATTGGCGGCAGCTGCAACCTGCCCGGTGAATGACCGACACACCCGCTGCTTTCGTCCGATGTGGTGCACCCCTCACAACACCTGCTCCTGCCAGCTCCTACCACCCGCATCTGGACCGCTGTCCTACCTGACCGTTCCACTGGTGGAGGCCATTTGACCACCAATCCTATTGTTGTACAAAAAAGTTCGTCATCTGGCCAGACGGTAACCCTTGCGCATCCGACACCTACAGTCGCTCGCAGCCTCCGGTGAACGGCAGCCCGCCCAACACCCTGCCGTCACCCCTTCCCTTCTAGCCGATACCCCAGTCGATCCGCGAACAGATGGGCAAACCGCTCGGCCAACGACTGCAGGTCCAGCTTTCCTCCCATGCCTCCCAACTCCTGCGCCATACTGGTCATGGCACACCCTTTGAGGCCACAGGGGACGATCCACCCGAACGGCTCCAGGTCGTTGATCACGTTCAGCGCCGCACCGTGGCTCGTCACCCCTCCACTCACCCGCATGCCGATGGCTCCAATCTTGCTTCCTTTGACCCATAACCCCGGACGTCTTGGATCGTAGAGCGCATCGATTCTCCACTCCTGCAGGAGATCGATCAGCGCCTGTGCCAGGTTGCGGACCAGATCGGCTACTTTGACCCGCAGGGGATCCAGCTTCAGGATGGGATAGCAAACCAGCTGCCCCGGACCGTGGTAGGTCACCTCTCCTCCCCGATCGACCCGCTGCAGGTCGACCCCCAATCGGATCCGGCGCTCAGAGGGGATCAACACATCCTCCTCCCGGCCGCGGCGTCCCACGGTAATGACCGGTTCATGCTCTACCGTCAACAACCGCTCTTTTGCCTCCTCCCGCCCCGATCGGAGCGCTTGCGCCAGATCCAGCTGCAAGGTGAGGCTATCGAGGTATCTCGTCAGCCCGAGGTGGGTGTGAACCAGCGGCCTCCGTTCGCCGCTTCCGTGATCAGGAGAACCAGGTGGCATCGAGGATGGGGACCTCCACCAAGTAGGTGACGACACCGACTTTTGCCTTGAGCAGCAACGGCGCAAAGCTCTTTGCGTCCAGCACGGCAATGGGCAAGGCGCCAGCGCAAGATGCCTCTCGATAGGCCGACTCTTCCACCCCCTGACCGGACAGGGCCAGCAAGACACCGTGAGTGGCGCCGTAATGATGGAGTTGGCCTCGCAGGGCGGCCACCTCCTCGCCGGTCAGCGGTTGGTTCGACTGCCACAGCCGGACCACCACCGTCACGCCAAACAGCGGTTGGTGGGTCTTGATCTCCAGGGTGAGCCAAGGTTCCCGGCGTTCCGCCAGCCGGCAGGAGAACTCCAACCCCTTGAAAGTCGCCAGGACCACCGCTTCGGTCGCGGTGGGAGACAGCTTCTCCAGGCGCTGGGCCAGTGCATCCTCGGTCAGGGTGTTGATCTGGACACAGCTCCCCTCCAGCAGGTTGAAGTGAGCCTTGAGCTTGGCGTCCAGCAGCTTGTCGACCAACATCCACCCCCCCCCCTGGCGGATGAATCGCGGCCGTACGCCGAGCTGCAACCGCCGCCGATTTTCCTCGGCCAGGTACAGCTCCAGGCTGTTGAGCGGCACCTTGGGACCGGTCGGCGGGGAGATGGCCGAAGCCAGCTCCTGGGTGGACAGGGGACCGGTGGCTCGTCTGAGTGTCTCCAGTACCGCATCGCCGATGGAGGGCTCGAGCGGAGATCCACCCAGGGGCCAGGGCAACTGGCGGGCCACCGTGAGCGGATCCAGTCCGGCTCCGACTGCGGGCTCCTCCTGTACTCCAGGGGGCTCCAATTGGTCGGTGAGCGGTCGCTGTTTTCCCGCCGCATCGTCCCCGCCCGGGACTGCCGCGGTGGCCGGCCTCCTCTGTGGTCCTCTGTCGGTGGCCCCTCCCCTGGGCGCGGGCCTCGGGAAGGCAGGTTCTTGTTGCTGCTGGGGTGTGCTCACAATGGTCGGTTGCGAAACCGTCTCCTTCACGTCAGCCAGCTCGACATCCTTCACCAGGACAAACACCCCGGGGCGCACGCGGCAGATGGCGGAGCCCCATTCCTTCTGCGCCTCCTGGTTCAGGCGGGCCTGCATGGTCACCTCGGGCGTCTTGCCGATGTGGGAGAGCAGGTTCTGCTTGATCGCCAGCTCGGTGATCTTCTTGTAGTGGAGTGGACGTCCAGCATTCTTCAGGATCTCGATGGCAGCCTCGTAGAACGTCATGGCTTGACCTCTTCCTCCGAGCGGCACGTGCTGGCTGGAGATTGGCTCACGGCCCCCCGGGAGGCCGAGCCAGCATCCCCGACGCAGTGGCAGGACGCGAGTTGACTGGCACCTTTTCCACCGAAATGCAAGTGCATACCGCCTATCACCGGGTGGTCGGCTTTGACAGCCGTTGGAAGCTCCTCCTATAATATCGCCTGTCCTGGCTTGGCCCCAGCTTTCCGAGAGACGATACCGTGACCACCCTCTGCTTACTCACCATTCGAACGCCGGAGTGGTCGATCTCGCTCACGGGGCAGACGGAGTTCGTCTCCTCCACCTACCAGGCGATGCGCCACCAGTTGCTACGGCATCTCGCCACGACACGCAACCGGCTGGCGACAGACCGCTTCCCTGCCGGCAAGATGGGGGCCGACGCCACCGAACGAGGACCTGCCGTCCCCCCCTCAGAGCCCCTGTCCGACAGGTTGTTCTGGGTCTACCACTCCAACGATCTGTACAACAAGGTCCATGTGACCCGACCGGAGGACCTGGCTCGCTCCCCTCTTTACCGCCATGTCGCCCTTCACTGGCTGACACGGATCTACCTCGAAGATGACCCGTTCGACCGGCTCGCCCGTCTGGTGCCGTCCGGCAGCACCCTCTGGTCCGAACTCACCGCGCTGGGCCGAGCTAGACTGCGACCGAGGTAGCCCTCATGTCCGAATCCGCCATTGAGATCCTGATCGGTGGCAACTGGCAGTACGACCTCAAGACCCTGGCCGAGATCCAATCCTTCCGGCGGGGTGGCGACGCGTTCGATTTCTGGGTCATCCAGGACACCATCGACATCGTCGTCGAAGGGGCCAACATCACCGCCCTGCTCCCGGAAGAGAGCATATTCTACGTGATGTCCGATCTGATCGGAGGGCTGTCCGCTCTGTGGGAAGGACGCCAGGACAAGTATATCTTGGAGTTTGAATCTCGCCCCTACGAGCTCGCCCTGCAGAGAGGTCGAGACGGCTTCGAGATCAGCTTCTATGGAACGGGAAGCCAAGGTCAGGTGATCATCCACAACTTCACCGTGAACCCCTTGTCGCTCGCCAGGGTCGCCGAACAGGCCACGGTTCGGATCATCGACGACCTGCTGCGCCTCAACCGGCGGTTGTCCGGTGAGGGGGTGATCAAGGGGATGCTTCGCCGACTCAGGCAGCTGCGCCAGTGGGTCGCCGGCCAGCCTCAGCCGGTGGAGGCACACACGCCACCTCCCCTGGCAGGCCCTGTTTCGGTGACCGCCGGCGATGGCAAGCTATCCCTGCTCCTCACCTTCGATGGAGCCCATCCCGATTTTTGGCGTTACCAGGGCATCCAGTCCTCCGATCTACACAGCCTTCTGTTTCGCGGCTCTCTGATCCTCCGCTACCGAGGGAAACAACGCACTCTGGCGCAGGATGCCTACCTTTTCCCGCTTCTGGAGAGCCTGGTTGCAGGGACCGAATACCTGCTGCACAACGCGCATCTGCCGCTGTCGGGAGCCGTCCTGCTCGATCCCGACACCGGTGCCTCCTGCCTGCTCGCGGCCGAGCAAGGGAAGGACAACCACATCCTGTTGCGGGTGAGAGAACCCGACGGAAGGATGGGGCAGACGAAGACGACCCGCGACCGCTGGATCGCGCTGGTCCTCGACCTCTCCACCCAGTTTTGCGCCTCCATCGGACAGTTGAATCCCCGACAGCTGCTCAACGACCGCATCAACGACCTGGTCGGCAAGGTCCGAGGGCTGCGGCAGCAGTTCAACACCCTCCGCCAGGGAAACATCTACTGCTCACCCATCGACTCCGATGGAGAATCGGTCCCCCAGGTGGAGCAGGTGGTGCCTCCGCCTCCTCCCGATGGACAGATGCCCCACCCCCTCGACCGGATGCGGCACCTGTTCCTCCGATCAACCTGGTTTCTGGCGCGAAGAGAGATCGATCTGAAGGCGATGACCCCCTTTGGACCCTGGCTGCTGGTCCCCTCCTATCGGCAGCTGGAATGCGTGGAACGCAGGGGGGGCGAGATCCGATGGCGGATGCCCTGCGACCGCCTGGTGACCACCTCACCCGAGCTGGCCCTCGTCACTCAGGACCGGGTCCTGGTCGCGCTCGATCTGGACACGGGAAAACCGGCCTGGGTGTCACCGATTGCGGGAACCCTGAACGACGCTCGGGTCTACCTGCGCGATGGAAAGCCGACCGCTTTCTGCACGGTGGCCGACACCCGTCTGGTCAGCCTGGAGCTGCAGCAGGGGCAGGTCGAGTGGGAGTTTCAACTGGAGCATGGAGAGATCACCGGGCTGGTGTGGGCCCAACCGGTGCTGGCCGTGGGGGCCAGCGACGGCTACACCTATGGACTGAGCCCGAACTCGGGCGAGCTGTTGTGGCGCCATCATGTGCCGGGAGCAGGAGTGCTTCCACCCTTCCCATGCGCCAACGAGGTGATCCTCTGCGCCGAAACCGAACCGGGAAGCGGGGCGACCCTGGTCGGGATCGCTCCCTCGAGCGGGGTCATGACCAGGCAGTACCGCTTGCCGGCCTCCCCGGTCGATCTTCCCTGGCTGGTTCAATCGGTGGCCCTGTTTGTGCTGGAGCCGATGGGCCACTGCGTGCTGATGGCTGTCGATGTGACCACCTGGTGTACCCTCTGGTCTTTGCCCATCGACAGCGCTGCCGTGGACAGCACCGTGTTATCCTGGATACCCGGGGGTGATGACAGCCTGATCCTGGTCAAATCCGACTATGGGATCTGCAGCGCCGTTCAGCTCTGCACCGGCCGGCTGATCTGGTCCATCGCCCTGTTGGAGAAGGGGGATCTGCTCCTACATAACCTGGCGCCAACTCTGCTCGGGGAGCACCTGGTCATCCCGGAGCGGTTTCTGTCCATCGTCTCGCCCAGGGACGGCAGACGGCTGCATCGCCTCACCAGCCTACCGGAACACATCAGCTACCTCGACGTCGACGGCAGCCTGCGCATGATCGTGGCCGAAGGGACGGACCACCTGGAGTGCTTCGATCTGAAGGGCTTTCTGGCGCTGCTGTGACCCCCTGTCGAGGGCCCAACCTGCCCTATACCCCCAAGAAGAGCCGCTTGCCGAAGTCGGAGGCCAGATGCTCGTTGCTCCAGATCTCCTCGGCCGAGCCGAACACATCGTAGTCGGCCCGATGAAAGGTCAGCGTCTTCTCGTCGGTGTCGAGCACGGTGAGGCAGGCCCGGTAGTCGTTGTCCCGCGGCTGTCCCACCGACCCCACGGTGATGATGTACTTGGCCGACGGCTCCAGGGAAAGCGTGGAACCGGTGAGCTCCTGGACCCGGGACACGTTGTCCTCGGCGGGCATCAGCTTGAAGGACTTGGTGAGGTGGCTGTGGCCGATCAGCGAGACCCAGGGCAGCTCGTCCCAGTACTCCAGCAAGGCCTCGGCATGCTCCGGGATGAAGACGTACTCGAAGCTCTCCGGGTTGATGGGACAGCCGTGACTGAACCAGATATTCTCCACCATCACCGTGTAGGGCAGATCCGCCAGCCACTGGAGATTCTCCTTCTTCATGGCGGTGATGTGGTGGTCCAGCGCCATCCGGGCGGCGGGGTAGTAGTAGCTGTAGTTCATCCGCCCGGACACCGCCGCGTCATGGTTCCCCAGGACGGCGAATCGCACCTGTTCCTTGACCAGGTCGCAACACTGGTCGGGGGAGGAGCCGTACCCGACTACATCCCCCAGGCAGACGAACCAATCGATGTCCGACATCCCCTCGTATACCGACAGGACCGCTTTGAGCGCCTTGAGGTTGGCGTGTACGTCGCTGTAGACTCCGATCTTCACGGCTCTCCGTCTGAAGGGTCCTCATCGCCCGGGTCCTGATCGCTGGACTCCTCCTCGTCGCTCAAGGAACGGATGACCCGCTCTCGCAGGCGACGTCGTACCATGGTCATCTTCTGGGCGGCGTCCAGCAGCACCGGCTTGGGGTTTTCCCGCAAGGCCGCGATGATCTCGGCACCCTGCTCCACCGATATCAAGGCCAGCACCTCCACCAGCGGATCGGTCACCCCCCGCTCCTCGATGGCGTCGAACAGCGGTTGGATCGCCTGGCGGCCGTACAGGGCCACGATCTCCTTGAGCGGTATCTCCTGGGTCAGGCGCGGCTCGTGGATCCGTTCGAACAGGGTGCAAAGCGCCTCTGCCCTCCCGGCCAGCGCCATGGCCAGGGCACACAGGTGCACCGTCCGGGGGATCTCATGGCCCAGCCCCATCAGCAGCGCGGGCTCGAACTGCTCCGCCCCGGCGGCCAGGATGCGGGCAGTCGCCTCCAGCGCCTCCTCGCTGAAGAAACGGGCCGACTCGATGACCCGCAACACATTGGTCTCCCCTCCCCGGCTCAACAGCTCCCGGGACACCAGGGGAGTCATGGCGCCCCGCCCCAGAAGCTCCTGCAGATCCTCGTCGGAGGCCTGGGTGATGGAGGAGATCCGCTGGTATTCGTCGGTTTCCTTGAGGTCTGTCAGGCTGATGCCCGGAGAGCTCCTGAGCTGCCGGCTCCGCCGGCGCGCCTTTTCCGCCAGCTCGCGGGTTTGCTCTCCCACCGCCAGGCCCAGATCGGTGCAGGCTGTCAGCAGCTGATCCCAGTTTTCCGCCTCGGCCACCGAGTCCAGGTCGGTCGAGCGTCTCCGTTCCATCAGCTCGGTGAAGCGCGAGAGGAGCTGCTCCAAGAGGGAGGCGTGATCCTCCGCCAGCTCCGTCTCGATGGCCTGCACCCTGAGATCATAGGGCAAGAACACCCCAAACCGCTGCGCGCCCTCGATCACCCGTCTCTGGATCTGCCGGATGTAGTCCAGCGGAAAGCTGCGGTTCTCGACCAGGTACTCGAAGTTCTGCGCCTCACTCCAGTAGCTCACGATGCTCACGGCCAGCCTGGCTGCCGTCGCCGAGTTGATCTCGGCAAAGCTCGAGGCGGTGAATCCGTGCTTCTGTGCACCGATCCGCTCAAACCCGTCGGAGGTGAACAGCCCCGCCGCGCGGCTGAAATCCCGCTCCTCCGGAGCCACCTCGGCCAGCCACCGCCCGGCGCGATCCAGGATGTAGGCCAGGTTCTTCTCCAGCGGGCGCTCGTACACCAGGTACTGCACCCGCTTAGCCCCCTCGTCGTACAGGTGGACCTCCAGCCGGAACTTCTGCAGCAGCCGGTCCAGGATCTTCCGGTCCTGCTCCCCCTGGATGTCGAATACGCAGATGAGCTCGTCCAGTAGCGCTCCCGCCTCGTCCTGGGCTACCAACAGCACCGAGACGATGGGGTAGCCGGGCAGTCGATGCAGCTGCAACAGGATATCCGGTTCCCGCTGCAAAAACGCCTTGACCCGGCCGTGGTCTACCGCAAAGTAGATCGCCACCCCCTTGTCGCCCACCAGCACACCCACTCCGCGCCCCGGCAGAATCGTGGACAGATCGATGGTGGCTGTCGGCTCGACATCCACAGCCGGCATCTCCTTCAAGAGCTCCTGGTCCGAAGCGATACCCCCGTGTGGACTGGCCAGCGTCCGGCCCGGCTCGAAGTCGAGATCCGGCTTCGCCCCGCCCTCAACCGGCATGTCCACACTTTCCAGCTCCACGTCTTCGACCAGCTCGATCTCCTCCGAGGTGAGCTCCAGGATCTCCTCCTGCTCCGGGTAATACGGCGATCGCGATCGGACCGTGGGGGTCTGGTCGTCCAGGGGTGCGTCACCGACGCCCGGCGCCATCGGCAACCCCGCCAACGGGGGCTGATGCTCCTCCCCGCCGAGCCCCCCCGCCTCCCCCATCGCGTGCCTGCCCGTGAGTTGGCGCTCTACACCGGCCAGATCCTCCGCCCACTGTCGCAGGCGTTGCTCCTCGACGACCTGGGCATCGGCCACGTAGGAGAGGTGCAGCGCTTGATCCTGGAGCTGGCGGTATAGCTGGATCGAACGGCGATATCGGTCCAGGTCCTCCGGTCCGAAGGGCAGGTGCTCCACCACGAAGTTGAGGGCGTAGGCGGGTGGCTCCTCCTCTTCCTCGGCGAGTTGAGCCAGCATTTCCATCCGGCATCGGATGTCCCGGGATCGCCCTCCCTCGGGAACCACCAGAAACAGCAAGTGAAACTCGGGATCGTGAACCACGACGGGAACGTCCGCGATCATCCGTTCCCCGGTCTCGGGACAGGCCACCTGGTTCAGACTGCCATCTCCCAGGCTTCCCAGAAGCTCCGGGTGGGTAGCGGCGTTGATGACCCGGTACAACGAGGCGGTCACCTGGCAACCAGAGGGAAAGGTCACCGAGTGCTCTTCCAGGCGTGTCGCGGCTTGCCCCCCCTTGTAGAGCGGTTGGTCACCAAGCTGGAAAAGTCGAGGGTGCGTCATGGGAGATCACCCGAGTGTTACCGATTGGCTGTCGTTTCTTCCGAGCCGGGTCCGGGATTCGGCGTGCTGGTTACACCCGGCCTGACCGACCTTTATTTGTACCACAGTTGGAGACACAGCCGGTAGATAAGATTTCATCTGTTGCGGTGTGCCTCTTCCATGGAGTTGCATTGGCGAAAAGTCGCAACCCATGCTAGATGAAAGGGGTTGTCGACTTGACTGGAGAGGCGGGGCCCCGTTGGACCGCGCGCGGGGGCTCGATCCTCTCCATCGGCCTTACACAACCGGATTGGCGCATGAAAACCACATTGTTTCCCCTTGTGTTGCTGTCCACGCTGGCGATGCTCCACTGCTCCTCCGACCTCCCCACCGTCGAGACCGACTGGGACCTGGGACGACATGACCTGTCGAGCGACCCCTATCGCGACCCTCGACCTGGGGATCAGACCACTGGGGATCAGATTACCGGTGATCAAGCCCCGGTCATCGCGCCCATCGCTCCGGTCCAGATCTTCGCCGGGGGAACCTACCGGTTCGCCTTGCAGCCGGTGGTCAGCGATCCCGACACCTCCTTCGAGCAGCTCACCATCACCCTGACCGACTCGGCCCACGTCTCCGGCGTCGTCTCCGGCGACGCGGCCATCCTGACGGCAACGGCCGGCTACGAGGGCACGGAGCAGATGACCTTGCGCGCTGAAGATCCTCAGGGCCTTTGGGCTTCGCGGACCTTCGACGTGGTGGTGGAAGAGGCCGAGCCGGCACCCCCCCGGAGCTGCACGACACGGCTCGTCTACAACACCTCCCACGGCGCCGCCGACACCGTGGCCTTCGCCAGCGAGGACAACGGTTGGAGTGCCACCGCCAACCCCATGACCGGCCCGGACGGTGAGGGCAACTTCATCCTGGACATCGCCCTGGACGAGGGCTCCTACGGGTACAAGTTCGTGCTCGACGAGAGCAACTGGATCGAGGATCCGACCAACCCTTACCACGTGGTGGTGGGAGAGCATCGCAACTCGCTGTTGCTGGTGGAGGCCTGCGAGGGGCCTCTGCTTACGGTGTCCGACATCCAAACCAGCCCGACGGCCGGGACGGTGACCTGGGCACTCGATCTCTTCGACTCCTCCGACGCCCCGGGTATCGACCTGGCCAGCCTGGAGGTGACCGTCAACTGGGAGCCGGTCCCCTCTGCCAGCCTCTCCCTGCGACCCGACCAGATCACCATCACCCTGACCGACCTTCCACCGGACAAGTACACTTTGCGGGCCAGTATCGCCGACCTGGAGGGAACCCGCTCGGCGGTGCTGTGGGTGCCGGTCTGGCTGGAGGAGGAGCCGTTTGGTTGGGAGGACGCCGTGATGTACTTCGCCTTCGTGGACCGCTTCCAGAACGGCGATGCCAGCAACGATGAGCCCAGACCCACGGTGACCAACGAGCTGGTCAACTGGAACGGAGGGGATTACGCCGGCCTGACCGCGGCCATCCAGGACGGCTACTTCGATGAACTGGGGGTGAACACCCTGTGGATCACCTCCCCCAACGACAACCCGGACGGCGCCCTGGTCGGAGAGCAGATCACCGCCGACCTCACCCCCACGGTCTCGGCATACCACGGCTATTTCCCCCGGAGAGCCCGGGAGACCGAGAACCACTTCGGCACCCTGGAACAGCTCCGGACCTTGAGCCGAACCGCCCACCAGCACGGGATGCGGGTGGTGGTGGATTTTGTCGCCAACCACGTCTACGAGGATCACCCCTACTATACCCAGGCCGGGCTCGACGACTTCAACTGGCCCAACGAGGTCTGCCGGAACATCGAATGGGCGCGGCCCATCACCTGCTGGTTCGAGACCTACCTCCCCGACCTGAACTACGAGAAGCGCGAGATCATCGAGCGCACGGTAGCCGATGCCCTGTGGTGGATCGACGCCGCCGACCTGGACGGCTTCCGCCTGGACGCGGTCAAGCACATGCCCCACAACTTCTCGACCATCCTGCGGGCCCGGGTGGACCGGATGATAGAGCCCTCCGGGATTCATTTCTACCTGATCGGGGAGACCTTCACCGGCGACTGGGCTCCGGACCGGACGGCGGCCCTGGACGACCTGGCCGAGTACATCTCGCCCGGCGAGCTGTCGGGTCAGTTCAACTTTCCCATCTACTGGGAGATCACGCGGACACTGGCCCGGCGGGAGTGGGAGACGGGGTACTCCGGCTTCCAGAAGATCGACGCGGTCATCCAGGCCAGCGAGAGCCTCTTTGTGCCGCCGGCCATCATGGGGACCTTCCTGGGCAACCACGACGTCGTCCGCTTCGTGACCCATGCCCACGGCGAGGTAGACAACCTGTGGGGCAATGGCGCCAAGGTGCTGGCTTACCTCAACCCGCCGCTCCAGCCCGGGGAGGGAGAACCGGAGCCGTACCAGCGCCTGCGGCTGGCCATGGCCCTCATCCTGACTTTGCCCGGTGTTCCGGTCATCTACTACGGAGACGAGCTGGGGCTGGCCGGCGCGGGAGACCCGGACAACCGGAGAATGTACCCCTGGGGGACCCCCCTGACTGCAGCCCGGACCGATCTCTACCAGACGGTGCAACAGCTCGGGCAGCTGCGGCAACAACGGGTCGAGCTGCGGCGGGGCTCGCGCCACACCCTGAGCAACGGCGAGGTGTACGTCTTTGCCCGCCGCCTGGGCAGCGACCTCTCGGTGGTGGCCATCAACAACAATGACAGCCAGCAGAACATCGACGTGGCGGTCTCCTCCTACGTCAACGACGGAACGGTGCTGACCGATGCGCTCAGCGGCGCCACGGTGACCGTCAGCACGGGACGGCTCCAGACCCCCATCGAGGGCCTGGAGATCGCCGTCTTTACTACCCCTTGAGGTGATCGTTGCCGGCCGATCTCCTCGAATCCCGCCCCCCCTTGTTGCCACTGCTCCCTCGCGGATGGCTGAAGATCCTGCTGGTGGCACTGCTGGTGCTCTTGGCCCTGGCCCATTTGATCGGGCTGAAGCCACTCTGACCGCGTTCTCCGAGCGAAACCGGCGGCACGAGGGGGCGGCTGAGGGCTGGCGCCAATTTCCCTAACCTTTCAAAAAGACTGGAGAAGTACTTTTCTTTTATGATACAAGTAAAGAGAACAGGTCGGAGATGTCCGACAAGAAGAGGGCGCCAGAGCCTGTTTGTGTGAAGATGTCAGCCGGGTTCGTCCCGTCAGCGATAGTAAAAAACCCTTGTCCAAGAAGCAGCAAGTCGCCATCCGGATCGCCGGTCAGACACTGTACCTCCTTACCGAGGAGGAGCCACAGCATGTCTATGACGTGGCCAACTACCTATCGACCTGCCTGGAGGAGATCCGGCAGGGAAGCGGCTCGGCGAGTACCTACCAGGTCGCCTTGCTGGCCGGAATGCGGGTGGTCGAGGAGCTGTTCGTGCTCAGGCGCGACCTGGGCCAGTACCAGAACCGGGTAGAGGACAAGGTGGAACGCATGCTGAGCTTGCTGAATGAACATGAGAGGGCAACCACTTCAGGGTGAGAACCGATCGAACCGCTGGTGGCTTGACGAGGTCAGCGGCGGGCAAGGGGAGCGTCGCATGAGCGCGCCATCTTGCCGGCCCCGGCCCTCCTGATGCACAGGCCTGGTCTGTAGAGCCAATCTGCACCTCCTTTCTTTTCGGGCTCCCGACAGTTCGTACACGATCGATCCTGCCACGCCGGCGCGGAGGCCACTTCGCAAGGCGTAGCCCCAGCCTGCCCGGTGTTTTTCGGGATGACGCCGGGTAACGGAGGAGCAACATGGAAATTGCCGCTGTCATCCTGGGTATCCTGGCCGGATTCGTCCTGGGAGGTGCCACCGGCATCCTCCTGGCGCGACGAAAGCAGGTCGCCCAGCAAAGCCAGGTCGAGAAGGAAGCCAACCAGCGCGCTCAGCGCATCCTCGAACAGGCCCGGGTAGAGGCCGAGACCGTCCAGAAAAACTCGGAGTTGAAAGCCCAGGGGATCTTGCTCGAAGCCCAGAAGGAGATCGAAGAGACCAATCGCAAGACCAAAAACGAACTGGCCCGACAGGAGGCCCGCCTCGACAAACGGGAAAACGCCCTGGACAGCCGTGCTGCCACCCTCGACAAGAAAGAACAGGACCTCAACCAGCGAGACGCCGAGATCATCAAACGACTGCAGCAGACCACCGAGCAGGAGCGGGACATCGAACGGCTCCACCAGGATGCCGAACGGAAGCTGGAACGGTTGGCCGGCCTCACCCAGGAGCAGGCCAAGTCCGAGATCGTCGAACGGGTGACCGAACAGGCCAGGCTGGACGCCGCCAAGACCGTCCGACAGATCGAGGAGGAGGCCTTGAGCGAGGCCGAACGCCGGGCAAAGAAAGTGCTCAGCGTGGCGGTTCAGCGCTACGCCGGAGAGTACGTCACCGAGCACTGCGTCTCGGTGGTCAACCTGCCCAACGACGACATGAAGGGGCGGATCATCGGGCGTGAAGGCCGCAATATCCGCGCCATCGAAGCCGCCACCGGGATCGACCTCATCGTGGACGATACCCCCGAAGCGGTCATCATCTCCGGCTTCGACCCTGTTCGAAGGGAGATCGCGCGGCTCTCTCTCGAACGGCTGATCTCCGACGGGCGGATTCACCCCAGCCGCATCGAGGAGGTAGTGGAAAAGACCACCAAGGAGGTGGACAAGGCCATCCGGGAGGCGGGCGAGCAAGCCGCCTTCGAGCTCGGCCTGACCAACATCCACCCCGAGATCCTCAGGCTGGTGGGGCGCCTCAAGTTCCGGACCAGCTATGGGCAGAACCAGCTGGCCCATAGCATCGAGGTCGGCTTTCTTACCGGCCTGATGGCCGCCGAGCTCGGCCTCAGCGTCAAGATCGCCCGCCGGGCCGGACTGCTCCACGATGTCGGCAAGGCGATGGATCACGACCTGGAAGGCTCCCACGCGATCAACGGAGCCGCCTGGCTCAAGAAGTACGGAGAGAAGGAGATCGTGGTCAACGCCGTAGCCGCCCATCACGATGAGGCCAAGCACACCAGCGTCTTTTCCCACCTGGTCCAGGCCGCCGACGCCCTCTCCGGTGCCAGACCCGGCGCACGGCGAGAGGTCCTGGAAAGCTACATCAAGCGACTGGAGGATCTGGAGAAGATCTCCAAGTCCTTCAGGGGCGTCTCCGAATGTTACGCGCTCCAGGCCGGCCGCGAGATCCGCGTCCTGGTCGAGAACGACCGGGTATCCGACGACGAGGCGCTCATCCTGTCCAAGGATATCGCCCACAAGATCGAAGAGGAGCTGGTCTACCCCGGACAGATCAAGGTGACGGTCATCCGAGAGACCCGCGCCGTGGAGTACGCCCGCTAGAACCGGCCCGCTCGACAGGTCGAAACCGCCCCACTCGGCCAATGGCCCTGCAGGAGTGTTTCCCATGCCGGACCGCCCCGCCATCAATCGACGTGATTTCCTGAAGTACTCCGCCACCGGTGCGGTCACGCTCACCACCGGCCTGGGGCTCGGCGGTTCGCGAGCCGTCGGGCAGCAGCCGTTCACCCCGCGGTCCCGGCCTGGCCACGTCGTGCGCATCGCGCATAGCCAGGCGCTGAGCGATCCCGACAGGGTCGATAGCGAACCCGTTTGCGAGGTGGTCGAGCTGATGGTGAATGCGGCCATCCTGGCCTTCACCGGCCGGGGGGAGCTGGCGGTCGCCTACGGCGAGCTGTTCTGCCCCGAGGACCGTGTCCTCATCAAGCTGAGCTGCCTCGGCTCCCCCAACATGGCGACCAACGAGGCGGTCGTGGCGGCCCTCATCAAAGGGCTGAAGCTCTTGGGCATTCCCGAGCAGAACATGGTCCTGTACGACCAGTACCGCAACCGGATGATGCGGGCTCGATATCGACCGGGTGGCGACCTGTTGGGCGTCCCCATCGAGTTCTCCCGCACCCGCGGTTACAGCGGCACCGCTATCCGGCATGACGCTGGTTCCAGCCCATTCGCCGTAGCCTTCGAGCAGGCAACGGCCGTCATCAGCGTGCCGGTCTTCAAGGACCACGACGTCTCCGGGTTCACCGGCGGCATGAAGAACATCACCCATGGCTGCACCGAGAACCCGAGCCAGATGCACAGAAACCACTGCGCCGCCATCGCCGACATCTACAACACCGACATGGTCCGCTCGCGCATGCGGCTGCTGGTGGCCGACGTGCTGCGGCTGATGTACCACGAGGGTCCTCAGGACAATCCCAACAAGGAGGCGCACAACTCGGTGTACCTGGCCACCGATCCGGTCGCCCTCGACACCATTGGACTGCAGCTGGTGAACGAAGCCCGGACCCGCCACGACATCCGTTCGCTGGAGGAGGACGGGCGCCCCAACACCTACCTGGCCAGGGCCACCGAGCTGGGACTGGGGGAGCATCGGCGCGAGGCGATCACCCTCGAGGAGCACCTCCTCGCCTGAACGACCGCTCCCTGCGCTTCCCTTCAGAGCCGATTGGTAGCCACCGCCCCTTCGATCTGCCACTGGAGGGTTCGCGCCTCCCCGCCCCGAACGAGGTCGACATGGAGGTGGTCCGCCCGTTCGAGCGAATCCCAGACCTCCATGAACCCTTCTGGATGGCTGATGTCCTGGCCGTTGACCGCGGTCACCACATCTCCGACCCGCAATCCGCAGCCGGCCAGGGCACCGCTGTCCGAGCCGATCGCCTCCACCCGGAATCCGCGAAACGTGTCGCCCTCCATTTCGGGCTCGACCAGGACGGAGCTGAGCAGCGCATGGGGTCCTCTTTGCAGGAAGTCCATCAGCGAGCGTTTGTCGATCACGCCTCGTCCCAGCTCGGCATCGGTTGGCGCAGGGGCAAGTACGACAACGGGCAGTATCGGGAGGTCGGCGACAGGTTCCGACTGAGCGCGGTCGGGTGTCGGCCGCACGGGCTGGTTTTCCCGCGCCACCAGGAGCTGCAGGGCGCGTTGGTTTGCCAGTCGTTCCTGCTCCTGTGCTCGTCCATGGCCGAGGGAAGGCAGTTGGACCTGGGGGGCACAACCGCAAGCCAGCAAGGCGAGTCCGCAAACCAGAGACCACCACTTGGTTGAGGAACCGAGGCTCATGTTTTCCCCTCCTGTCGTGCAGGTCGGATCAGTGCATCTGGACCAGGTATTCTGGCCCCCCGCCCGCCGGCGCCATCATGGAGTGCAGCGGCTCCTGCCGTTCGGCCAGGTGGGCTGGCACCGGTGATACGCTGATCCGGCCTTCGCTGGCCCCCAAGCAGTTCTCCTGGTAGGCCTGGTAGCCGATCTCTCCGTTGCTGCGCATGTTCCGCAAGATGGTGCAGATCTTCTCTCGCCGGGAGCGCACGACGATCTGGCGGGCATACTGCATCCCGAAGAGATCGGGGTTGGGGAGGATAGCCGCCAGGAAGGCCGACTCCCGCAAGCTCAGCTCATCGGGCCGCCGGCCAAAATAGCTGAAGGCCGCCTCGCCGATCCCGTAGATTCCCGGTCCCCAGTGAACCGCGTTGACGTAGAGCTCCATGATCCGGTCCTTGCTGAGCCGCTGCTCCATCTGCCAGGTCAGCACCGCCTCCTCGAACTTGCGCCCCAGCGTCCGTTCATGCCCCAGAAAAAGGCTGCGGGCGACCTGCTGGCTGATGGTGCTCCCGCCCCGGGCGAACCGCCGCTGCTGCAGGTTGGTGGCCACCGACTGGAGAATGCCCGGCCAGTCGAACCCCTCATGGCTCCAGAAGTTGACGTCTTCCGCGCTCACCACCGCTCCCACCAGCTGGTCCGAGACCCGGCCCAAAGAGACCCAGCTCGCCAGCGAAGGCCCGATGAGTCGTCTGCTGCCATCGGTCGGTTCGATCGCCAGCGCAAAGTCCCCGGCCAGGCGATCGATCGGCGAGCGGTTGCCGTAGTCGGTGACACCCAGGCCGGCCAGGTCGAGCTGCAGATCGACCACCGACTCCTGGGGTCGAGTCACGTCCAGATCGAGATAGAGAAAGGCCGACAGCTCTCCGTCCCAGACAGTCTCCTCGAGTGACGGGGCCAGCCCCCGAGGGATACCGGCGAAAAAGGCGGCGGCGTCGACCTGGCTGGCGCTCGCGTTGAGCACCAGGCTGCCTTCCCCCGGGTGCCATCCGAGCATCCCGTCGAACCGGATCGTCTGCCGACCGACCTCAAGTTCGCCCTCTTCCCAGGTCAGCCGGCGGCGGCGCCCGTCGAGGGTCAACTCCCCCGAAAGCGCCAGGTCGATGGCGGTCAACGGATCGATGGAGATCAGGGGCGCGATCGCCTGCCCGCCAGTCAGAGCGGCATCGAGGGAGGCCACCCACATCCCACCTTCTGGCGGGATCAGGAGATCGACCTGTCCGGTGAACTCTCCCGCCTCCAGCCTCAGCCCCAGCTCCGAGGGGATCAGTCTTCCCCACTCCCGGGCCGGGTATTGCTCACCCCTCAGACTCACCACCAGGTCATGGGTGTAGGAGGAACGCGCCAGGTCGGCGATCAGCCTTCCCTC
Source organism: Bradymonadales bacterium (assembly GCA_016931535.1). Lineage (GTDB taxonomy): Bacteria > Myxococcota_A > Bradymonadia > JAFGEP01 > JAFGEP01 > JAFGEP01. Next base: position 13,156 of record JAFGEP010000026.1, on the reverse strand, counting down.
ACCCGGTCCCCGAAAAGTCAGCTCGGCTCTGGGATGGTGGAAGGACCAATCGCTGAACAACAGGCCTTCCTCGACACCAAGGGCTACCCATTCCAGGATGCCGGCCACCAGCACCTGTCCCGATTCCAGGCGGATTCTCGGACCGACCGGCGACAGGTTGACATGCAACCGATCGGCCTCGAATCCATCCAGACGCCAGCGCTCCACTCCCGGGATGCGAGCGTTCAGGTTGGCTACCTCGACCCCCCGCAATGTCACCCGGCCAGGGGAGGTCACCAGATCCAGGCCTACCATGGTGGCCGAGCTTCCCGCGGGGAGGGGGAACCGCACTCGTTGCGGATCGAACCAGCCGGACCGGATCGAGGAAGCCAGATCCAGCGGCTCGGCGAAATCGAAGGACACCGAAGCACCCTGGTCGTCTTCCCAGCGTCCCAGCAGGCGACCGCCGGTCAGCCCCTCCAGGCGAAAGCTCCCGGCAAGGCGGACCTCTGGCCGATGTCCCAAAGTCGCCAGCTCGATCCGCAGCCCTTCCAGGGCCAGATGACGGGAGGAAGGCCAGAGAGCGGAGTGTTCCAGCTCCAGGTTGGCAGACTCTAGAAGAACGGTGGACGGCAGGCGGGACCAGAGGCTCCGCCAGTCTGGCATGGAGGGGCGCCTGGCAGACCTCCCCGCCATTCGGGCGTTCGAATCCCCAACCAGCCGGTCCTGGATGAGTGAGGAGATCGACTCCATGTCCAGTCGTAAGGAGAGGCCGGCGCAGCTGATCCGACCCGGGCGAAGCTCACCGGACACCAGTGCGCCCAGGTCGGCATAGAGCCGGACGGTCTCTATTCTGGCGCCAAGCGGCTCCCCTCGGGTCTGCTGGAAGACCAGCTGGCGGATCTCGATCCCGGTCAGACCGGCCGGTCCGATGGATTGGAAGGTGAATCGGCCCCCCAGTTGATCGGCCACCCGTTGGAGAGCCCGCTCCACCGGTTGGTGCAGAAACAGGTCGGTGCGCACCACCGACCAGGCCGCCAGAAGCTCGACGACCAGCAGCACCACCAATCCCTGGCGTACCAGATATCTCGCCGGTCCAACCATGGACAACCCCGAGGCGCAGGAAAGCCTCTTCCATCAGGTCGATACCACGGTCGTCTTGGAGGATCAAAAAACGGGATGATCGGCGGACAAAGCCCGGCCGGATCGCGTTTGGCATCCGTGCATCCAGGCCGGGGCGAACGCAGAGGATAGGGGGAGCCCAATCCGTCCGGTCAGTAGGTGGACAGGATCTCCTGGATGGTGCCGAACTCGCCGCTCATCTCCCAGACCTTGTCGGCCGAATCCCGGGTCAAGCCGGGCCAGAGGGTCTCGATCCGCTGGATCTGCCGCTCGGCCCGCGCCAGAGGTTGGGGGTGGCTGCTCAACCAGTCAGGCAACCAGCTGGAGCTGCTCATCGAGTCGAACAGGTAGAACAGGTCGATCATCCCCCAGGGGTTGTAGCCGGCATTGGCGGCGAACACCAGTCCCTGGTCGTCGGCGTCGTACTCCTGGTCCTGGCTGTAGGTGGTGTTGAGCACCATCGAGGTGATGAAGTTGATGGCCTCGGCGGCAAATCCGTCGCCAAGGAACAGGGAGGTGACCAGGCCGACCGCCAGGGCCCGTTCCAGTCTCGCCACCCCATGACGGTGGGCGACGTGCCCCACCTCGTGGCCCACCACCGCCGCCAGTTCGGCCTCGTTGTCCACCGCCTCGATCAAGCCGGTGGTGACGTAGATCCAGCCGCCCGGTACCGCGAAGGCGTTGATCTGGTCGCTCTGCACCACGTGGAACCGGTAATCCAGGTCATCCCGCTCGACGGCGCTCACCGTCTGGATGCGAGCCCCAAGCTCGTCGATCCAGCCCTGGACGGTGGTATGCTCGACCACGGGATACTCGGCGATGACCTGGTTGTGTACCTCGAGCCCCAGCTCCTGCTCCGTCGCGGTGTTGATCAGCCACGACGTTCCCTCCACTCCGCAGGCTGCAAGCAGTAGTACCGGCAGCAGATAGCTCAGTTTTCTCATTTTTCGTCCCTCGTGTGTTCGTGCTCCCTCTTCCGTCATTCTAGCAGCTGGATGTTAGACGAACCAAACGGCCGTTTCATTTCATCGGTTCTTGGCCCACACCAAGTGGAGGGGCCAGGAGCGCCGCGAACAGAAGCAGGTAGAACGGAATGGCCATGTAGCTGAAGTCAAAGAAACGGGAGAAGAACAGGCCGCAAAATACCGTGACCGCACCAGCCAGAAAGAGGCCGGTCCCGGTCGGATGACGGACCAGGCGCCAGCCCATCAGCAGCACCAGGGGAAGGGTCACAACGAGCTGGAAGATCCAGAGCGGAAACGGGGCCCGCAGGCTTCTTGCCCAGCCGGCGCCCAGCACCACCGATGCGATCCCCAGGCTGTCGGGCCGAAGGGGAAATGCCTCCTCGGTCATCCCCAGGTTGAACAGCAAGATGTCGTCGAGGAAGGAGCGTGGGGAGTCCAGGAAGAAGGGGAGACAAAAAGCTGCCATGACGACCAGCAGCGCCGCCAGGGAGCCGTATCGCCTCCGGCTGGAACGATCCCCGGTCAAAAAGACCCAGATGGCGAAAAAGGGCACCATGGCCCAGGCGAACTGCTTGGTCGCACAGGCCAGCCCCAAGATCCCCCCCGCCAGCACCGCCCGATCCCGACGCACCGCCCAGGCCAACGCCGCCAGCATGCTCAACAGCAGGATGTCGTTCCGGCCGATCCGCAAGAACGGAAGAACCAGCGGGCTCGGACCGGTCAACAGCCAGACCAGGCGCCGTCCCCGTCCGGGCGCCACCAGCCGTCCGGAGAACCAGACGAACAGGAAGGCGGCAACGAGGTAGAACACCCGCTGGTCGTACCAGTCGAAAAGCCGCTCCGACAGCCACTTCGGGCCCAGAGGAAGAAGGAACATGGCGGGCAGGTAGGGCACATGGGCCAGCGCCGGGTTCCGGGCGAAACCGAGTCGGCGCCAGCCGGTCGGATCGCTGTCTCGAGCACGCGCCATGACGGTGTCGCCGTAGTCCAGGTCGTAGGGGTTGCGGCCTGCGACCACCGCCTCCATGGCCAGCTCCGTCTGCAAAACCCCCCCGTCGTGGGTCCGCGACCTGAAAAGCTGCTGGTTGCCCGGCGCCTGGTCCACCATCGCCCTGTCGAACATGTCTCGGGCGGCGGGGGTGACTGTGGCCAGGACGATCAGGATCCAGATCACCAGGGTCAACAGCCAGTCCTTTCCGGCATCCGGCCCGGGCTCTTCAGAGCTTGGTGCCGCGGCATCTGTCCGGCTGGATCGAAAATGGCCGATCGCCACCCGGATCACGTAGATCAATAGCAGCAAGGCCAGGATACCCCGCAGCATCGGGTAGAGCGGATCGGCCATGGCGAAGGCGGGCGGTCCCCCTTCAAAGCCGAAGAAATGGCGCGCCAAGGGGGTCAGGTCTGCCACCTGTCGGAGGATCTCGAACCCGAGCAGCAGGACCACCGCCAGCTCGACCAGCGGCGCTACCACCTGGTGATGGCACGGTTTCATGGTCCGCTCAGGCACCGTTGGCGGCACCGGCAAAGGGCCTCCACGACCGATCGCCAGCCGTTCTCCCGCCGATCGGCCTGGATGCCGGCTCGCAACCGGTCAGCGAGCCGTTCGGAGTAGAACCGATCGATAGCTCGAGCCAGCACATCGGGACAGCCGGGAGGAACTAACAGACCGGTCTCGCCCTCCTTCACCATCTCCGGGATGCCCCCCACCCCGCTCACGATCACCGGTAGGCCGAAGGCAAAGGCCATCTGGGCGATGCCGCTGCCGGTCGCCGAGAGGTAAGGCAGCACGGCGACATCGGCGGCCGCGAAGTAAAGCGGGACCTGATCGTCTGGAATGTAGCGGGTGACAAGCAGGACCCGCCCTCCGATCCCCAGGCGGTCGATCTGATCGCGGTAGCGCTTCTTGTCTTCGTAGCACTCTCCGACCACCACCAGCTGGAGGTCCGGGGTCTGCACCCGAGCGAGCGCTTCGAGCAAGACGCCCAGCCCCTTGTACGGCCGGATCAGCCCGAAAAATAGCAGAATGCGGGAGGCGGTCAGGCCAAGGGTCTGTCGGGCGGTGGCCGGGTCGATGGGGGTGGCCTGGCGGGTGAACCGGTCGTAGGGCGGATGAGGGGCCACCTCGACGACCGCATCCCTACCCAGCAAAGAGTGGATCTTGTCCCGCTCGACGGAGGCCTGGACCACAAAGCCGTCGGCTTGGCCGTAGGCGTATCGCAGCAGGAGGCGGTCCACCGCGCTTGCCTCGTGAGGAAAGACATTGTGACACAAGAAGAGGACGGTGGCCGTCCTGTGGCGGCGAACCGAACGGGCGATGGTGCCGAAGCTGGGCGCGAAGAAGGGGTGCCACCACTGCACCACCACCAGGTCGGGTCGAAACCGCTTGATCCGGCGGCCGGTCAACAACCAGGTCAACGGGTTGAGGCTGTCGATGCAGCGGATCGAGGTCGGGGTGTCTGGCCCGGGTGGCGAGGGATCGAGCTGGGTTGCACCGGGAAAGAGCGGTCCGGGGTACTGGCGGGTAAAGTTGTACAGCCGCACCTCGTGGCCGCATTCCCGGGCAGCCAGCGCCAGCGAGCTATTGTAGTGGGCGATCCCCCCCCGATAGGGGTAACAAGGTCCGACAAAAGCCAGCTTCATCGCCGCGATTCACCCGACAAGCCGCTGACCGCTGGACGGAGGCGAGCGGTTGCTCCCCTGAGTCGCTGGCCGGCATGGCTCATCTTGGCCCGCAGGATGACTCCGCCCACCTGGGCCAGCGCGCCGGGCGACATCAGCACGTTGGCGTAGGCCTGGTTGGCCAGAGGACAGTCGCACTGCCTGGCCTTGATACCGCTGCGGACCTCGTCGGCTCGGGGGGAGTGCCAGATCGCTCGAAAATCGTACCCCTGCTCCTTGAGATTGCCCATCGAACGGCTGTCGGCCAGGATGGCGCAGGGCCAGACCTCGCCGTAAGCGCTGATGTGGACGTTGGAGATCCCGGCGTAGCAGGGCAGGATCTGCTTGCGGTGCTGGAGCCACCGGGTGGTGAGGTCGTAGTAGAAATGGCGGATCCCCTGGGTGACGAGCTCCAGGCCGTTGGCCTCTCCCAGGCGTCTGAAGGTCTCTTCTTGGAGCAGACGGATGGCGGTCCGGTAGCGCTCGGCAGCCGGGGTGATCTCCCGGCCGAAGTTGCGCATCTCCATCCGTTCTTCCGCCACCTCGCTGATATAGGTATCCACCTGGAACCGCCGGGCCTGGGCGATGGTGTCGGCGAGCCGATCCACGTTGAAGGAGGAGACCACCGTCCCCACTCCGACTCCCAGCCTGGGAAAGCGCTGCTTGAGGCGCTTGAGCCGTCCGATGGTATCCAACAGCTTCTCGTAGTTACCGGGCGTCCCCCGGATGCGGTCGTGATCCGCTCCGACCCCGTCGAAGCTCGGCTTGATGGTGAGCTTGACCCCCGGCGATCCCCAGCGATCGAACCCCTCCAGCATCTCGGTCACGCGGGCTTCGATCTTGGCGGGCATCAGGGCGTTGGTGGGGATGTGGATGACGCCGGGTTTGAGATGGAGGCACGCCAGCCGGACGATCTCCACGACGTCCGGACGCAGGAAGGGTTCTCCTCCGGAGACGTTGAAAAAGTAGACACTACCGATGCTCTGGAAGATCCGTTCGAGCTCGTCAACCGTCAGCTCCTCGGCGAGGCGCTCCTTCTCGGCAGGGTAGATGCACCAGATGTCGCAGGTACGACAGCGGGAGTTGCAGAGATTGGTCACCGACAGGGTGAGGTTGATGGGCAGGGGAGGCTTGACGATCCCCTCGTAGGCCAACCGATACCCCACAAACCGGGGGAGTTGTTCAGTCAGTGCCCGCCTGCTCACGTTGCGCGGTTTCCTTTTCGACCCCGGGCCGGTCGGTGTCAAACCCGATCTCCTGCAAGACAGGGTACTGGTTATGCCCCACCAGGAAAAAGGAGGTGACCATCTCGGCCATCAGCCCGAAGGTGATGAGCTGCACCGCCAGGATGGTCAGCAGGATTCCCATGAAGAACAGGGGGCGGGCCCCGATGGGGGTGCCGGCAAACCAGCCGATCGTCAGGATCAAGAGGATCAGGGCGCCGATCAAACCCATCGCCAGACCCATCCCGCCGATGAGATGCAGCGGTCGGGTCCGGTAGCGCGTGAGGAACAACACCGTGAGAAAATCGAGGAAGCCTCGACTGAACCGCCCCACCGAGTACTTGCTCTTCCCGTAGAGGCGGGGACGGTGGGATACCTTGACCTCCCCCACCTTGAACCCCCTGGCCTGTGCCAGCACCGGGATATAGCGGTGCATATCCCCGTAGATGGAGAGGGAGTCGACCATCTCCTTGCGATAGGCCTTCAGGCCGCAGTTCATGTCGTGCAGGGCCAGGCCGGTGCCAGCGCGGACCGCGAAGTTGAAGAGCTTGGAGGGCAGCCGCTTCCCCAACGGGTCGCGGCGTGGCCACTTCCAGCCCGATATCAGGTCATATCCCTCATCGAGCGCGTCGAGCAGATTGTGGATCTCGGCCGGGTTGTCCTGGAGGTCGGCGTCCATGGTGACCACCACCTCTCCCTGCGCTCGGCCGAACCCCTCGTTCAAGGCGGCCGCCTTTCCGAAGTTCCGCCGGAAGCGCAGGTAGCGCACCCGTTGGTCTTTCCTGCAGATCTCGCTCGCGAGACGGGGGGTAACGTCGGTGCTGCCGTCGTCGACCAGGATGATCTCGAAGGGTACACCGACCGCTTCCAGCTCGGCCACCAGCTCCGAGTGCAAGGTGGAAAGGCTTTCGGCCTCGTTATAGGTAGGGATGACGACCGTCAAGGAACCGAAGGAACGCTCACTTGGCCGCCGGTCGGGGTCTGGAGCGGGCCCTGCCGGGATGGTCGTCTCACCGCCGGGCTGTTGGGCGTCTTCGGCCATGGGAGCTACATTCGGATGACCCAGACGCGCACATTGGCGGAGACGTCGGAGTGGAGCTTGACCGGCACCTGGTAGATGCCCAGCTCCTTGATCGGCTCCTCCAGCTCCACCTGCCGCCGGTCGATGTCATACCCCTGTTGGATGAGAGCATCCGCCACATCCCGCCGGGTCACCGAGCCGTATAGCCGGTCGGTTCCACCGGTGCGCCGGGCGACGGTGATGTTGACCCCTTCCAGGGTTTCGCGGGCGCCCAGCGCTTTCTGTCGGAGCTGGGCGCTCTTGACCGCCACTTGCCGACGAAGATGGTCGAACTGGCGCTGATTCTCCTTGGTCGCCTGGAGGGCCAGCGACTGTGGGATCAGGTAGTTGCGGCCGAAACCGTCCTTGACCTCGATGATATCCCCCATGTGTCCGAGATGGGGCACGTCCGTTGTCAGTATCACTTGCATGGCGGTTCCCTACAGATTCTCAACGCGCCTCTCGGCACGCCGACGAGCCGGCAGCGAGGCCGGATTGTCCCATCGCCGGATGATCACTGCCGATGCGGTGGTGCTCCCCCTTGGGGAGGTCACTTCTGGGAGCCCTTGTCGGGCTCCTCTGTCCACTCCTCATCGGAGTCGTCATCCCAGGTGGTCTCGGAAGGCCTTTCCTCTTTCTCGTCCTCGGTGGCAGCCGACTCCAACGGCTCCTCCGGCTCCATCTCTTCGCTTTCCGCTCGGCTGATCGCGGTCCGCATCGGGATCGCCTCGTCGCCGATGTCGATGGCCATTTCCGGATCCACGTCGTCCTTCAGCTTGACCGTGAGATAGCGCAGGACCGGCTCGAGCATCCGCAGCACCCGTTCCAGCTCGGCCACGCACTTGTTGTTCCCGGCATAGCGCCAGTAGATGTAGATCCCTTTCTGGTTGTGGCCGATCTCGTAGGCTAGACGGCGCTTACCCCAGTTGCGGACCTCCAGGATCCGGCCGTCTCCCGACCGGATGGCACCCCTGACCCGCTCGGTCACCCGATCAGCGTCCATGTCGGAGATATCCGGTCTGAGAATGTAAATGGTCTCGTACTCTCTCAACATCAGTTGGTCTCCCCTTGGATTGTCAGCCCTGGTTCGTACTTCGGCCAGAGCGAGGAGGTCGCCTCACATAACACGGTCCTGCCAAGACGTCAATGCGGCGATGCGCGATCCGATCCGCCGTGCGGGGCGGATCGGATCGCCTTTGGCCATCGGTCAACCCCAGGGCAACGCCTGCAGGATGGGCGCCATGACCAGGGCCACCACGCTCATCAGCTTGATCAGGATGTTCAGGCTGGGCCCGGAGGTGTCCTTGAACGGATCGCCCACGGTGTCTCCCACCACCGCCGCTTTATGGGCAGGCGAGCCCTTACCGCCGTGGGCTCCCCCCTCGATGTGTTTCTTGGCGTTGTCCCAGGCGCCTCCGGCGTTGGCCATGAAAACCGCCATCAGCACGCCGCTGACCGTCACGCCGGCCAACACGCCGCCCAGCAGCATTCCGCTGGGATCGATGAGCCCCGCCGCGATGGGTACCGCCACCGCCAATGTCCCTGGCATGACCATCTGGCGGATGGCCGCCCGGGTGGAGATATCCACACACTGGCGGTAGTCGGCCTCTCCCGTCCCTTCCAGCAGCCCCGGGATCTCCCGGAACTGCCGGCGGACCTCCTCGACCATGCCACCGGCGGCGCGTCCCACCGCCTTCATGGAGATGGAGGAGAACAAAAAGGCCATCATGGCCCCCACGAACAGCCCGACCATGACCGTGGGATCCAGGATGTCCAGGGTGGGCAGGCGCATCTGGGTCTGGTAGGCGGAAAACAGCGCCATGGCGGTCAGCGCTGCCGAGCCGATGGCGAACCCCTTGCCGATGGCGGCCGTGGTGTTGCCCACCGCATCCAGCTTGTCGGTGCGGCCGCGGACCTCCGGAGGAAGCTTGGACATCTCGGCGATGCCGCCGGAGTTGTCGGCAATCGGGCCATAGGCATCGATGGCCAGCTGGATCCCGGTGGTGGACAGCATCCCCAGGCCGGCCATGGCGATCCCGTACAGGCCGGCAAAGGTGTAAGCCAGTATCACCGCGCCCGACAAGAGCAGGATGGGAATGGCGGTGGATTGCATGCCTAGAGCCAGTCCGGCGATGATGATGGTGGCCGGGCCGGTCCGAGCCTCATCGGACAGCTTCTGGGCCGGCTTGCGGCTCTCGGAGGTGTAGTACTCGGTGATCAACCCGATCAGGGTGCCGGCGATCAGTCCGGAGACGACCGCCATGAACACACCGAAGGCCGAGTAGTTGCGGCCGTTGACGACGATCCCATGGGAGATCTGGCCCGAGGCCAGCACGTAGGTCAGAATGACCATGATGATGGCTGCCGAGAAGGTGCCGATGTTCAGGGCGGTCTGGGGGTTGGCCCCTTCCTTGGTGCGCACGAAGAAGGTGCAGATACCGCTGACCAGGATGCCCGCGCCGGCGATGAAAAGCGGCAGGAAGATCGGCCCCATGCCGATATCCGGATTCTGAGCCACCCAGACGTAGCCGAGGATCATGGCGGCGATGATGGAGCCGACGAAGGACTCGAAGAGGTCGGCTCCCATGCCGGCCACGTCGCCCACGTTGTCCCCGACGTTATCGGCGATGGTGGCCGGGTTGCGCGGATCGTCCTCGGGGATGCCCGCTTCCACCTTGCCCACCAGGTCAGCCCCGACATCGGCGGCCTTGGTGTAGATCCCTCCGCCGACGCGGGCGAAGAGCGCGATGGAGCTGGCGCCGAAGCTGAAGCCGGTGATGACCTGCAAGAGCAGGTCGATGTTGGTCATGTTCCCTTCCGCCTTGAAGACGAACCAGTAGATCAGCAAGAGCACGGTGATCCCGATGACCCCCAGGCTCACGACCGTCATCCCCATGACGCTGCCGCCGGAGAAGGCCACCTGCAGGGCGCTGTTCAGGCCGGTCCGGGCCGCTTGTGTCGTGCGCACGTTGGCCTTGGTGGCCACCCGCATGCCGAAGTAGCCCGCTCCCCAGGAGCAGGCTGCCCCGCACAGGAAGCTGACGGCGATGATCGACTTCCAGCCGTAGGGATGCTGCAAGCCGTAGCCCAGGGCCAGAAGGGCACTAACCACCGCGACGAAGATGACCAGAACCCGTGCCTGGCGGTACAGGTAGGCCATGGCCCCTTCCCGGATGGCCCCCGAGATCTTGGCCATCAGCTCCGTACCCGCATTCTGCTTCCCGACCCAGTGTGCCTTCCACATGGCGAACAGAAGGCCGAGGACCCCCGCTCCCAGCACAACCCAGATTTCCCAACTCACTGCGTACCTCCTTATCGTTGTTTGGCCACCGTTGCTCCCAAACCCGGTGGCACTATCGTTTTCCTGCCAAAGCTGGCGCCCATCTCCGGCCGCCCGGCTCTTGGGTCACCGATCGGTGCCATCCCCCTTGAGACCAGAGGATCGGGCTACCTCTTGTGGACCGGCTGCCGAAAACACCATCCCGTTGACCAGGTTCTGTGCCACTCGCAACCCCTGGGTGATCAGGAGCTGGGCAGCTCGAGCTGCTCCCTCGATCACCTTGCCCAGCACCTCTACCTCCTCCGGCCTGAACCCGGACAGCACGTGCTCGACCACCTGGCTGTCCTGCGGTCGACCGACCCCGATGCGGATCCGGAAGTAGTCCGGCCGACCCAGCTCCCGGTCGATGGATACCAGTCCCCGGTGTCCCCCTGCCGAGCCGGCCCACTTCACCCTGATCTTGCCCAGGGGCAGATCGATGTCGTCGTGGATGACCACCAGCCCGCCCGGTTCCAGGTTGAGGTAACGACAGGCCTGAGACACCGACTGCCCGCTGAGGTTCATGAAGGTCTGCGGTTTCAGGAAGAACAGCCGCTTGCCCGGCGCGACGCCCTCGCCAAACTGTCCCTTGAAACGGACCTGGGACAGAGAGACCCTTTCTTTACTGGCCAGATCGTCGATGGTGAAGAAGCCGACGTTGTGACGAGTCCGGGCATAGCGGGAGCCCGGATTTCCCAGACCGACCAGCAAGATCCGCCCCAGCCTCTCGATCGGAGGGATTTCCGGACGATTGGATTGGATCGGTTCGTCCATGATGCCGTCCCGGTGGTCTGGTTGCTGGAATGCGAACGTTGCAGCTCCCCGGATGAGCTGCGCGAGAGAAGTCTTTCTGGAACCGCCCAACCGCACCGCCTGCTCTCACAGGTCGGTTCAAGGCTGGAGACAAGGACGGGTATGCATCCGCCTGTCGGTCAGTCCTCCGCCTTCACCGGAGCACCGGGGACTGCCGCCTCAGCGGCCTTGCCCTTGGGCACCACGACCTGGAGCACCACAAAATCGCTCTTGCTCGCGATCTCACTGCCTTCCGGCAACACCAGCTTGCTGGCCGGCACGTTCTGTCCGATCTGCAGATCGGTGACGTCGTACTCGATGCACTCCGGAATGTCCTTGACCTGGCAGCGTAGATCGACCGATCGCCGCACGAGCTCCAGGCGGCCTCCGGCTTTCTCGCCTTCCGACTTGCCGGTCACCTTGAGCGGGACATCCACCATGACCCAGTCGTCGGAAGAGACCACCAGGAAGTCCACGTGGAGCATGGCCCGCTTGACCGGATCACGTTGTACCGATTGCACCATGACCGGGTGGCTTTTATCCTCCACCGCAAGATGGAACACCATGTTGCGGCCTTTCGGTGTGCTCAGGATACGCGCCAGGGCATCGGGCTCCACCGCCAGGTGGAAGGGCTGTACCCCCTTGCCATAGCACACGCCGGGGACCAGCTTGCGCCGCCTGATCCGATGGGCGGCCGATTTTCCCAATTCCACTCTTGGCTCTGCTGTCAATACGAGTGACATGACTCACCCCCGCATGCTGTCAGTGTGCTCGACTCACCGAGCACCAATCCGGGCAGAGAACCCTGCTGTCCTGCCGAAGGGAAACCCCTGACCCAATCCCCGATAGCTCCCGGAATGATCGCCTCCCCCTCGCCAAAACCGCGGCTCGGGGTGCAACACAGCCCAGGTAGCCGCCATGCGCTGCAAGCCCCCCCTTCCGCACTGGGGCGGTAGGACTCGAACCCACGGATGCCGGGACCAAAACCCGGTGCCTTACCACTTGGCTACGCCCCAATCCACCGCCCAAACAGGCGGCTGAAGCGCGCTTGCACTACCACAGCTAATAGGGGCTGTCAATCGAAGCGGGACCCCGGAATCCACCGCGTGAAGTCCCGCTCTCGCAGAGCTAGCTGACGAACTCACCCACCTTTCCCGGGGCGAAGCGCAGGTCTGGTGTGCCAGGCCTCTTGGGAGCTGAGGACCGCTGAAGCCAGCCAACTTGCCGTTCGGCTATGGCCATACCTGGACTCCACGAGCCCTTTGAGGTCGATCGCCCTACAGACGCCCATACTCCAGAAGATCCATAGATCGACCCCCTGGACAGCGCGAGCCAAACGCAGGCTCTAACCGCCGTTGGAAGCAGATCGTGAGGCTATTGGTCGAGGCACACCCCTACCGGCTCGATCGTCCACCCCAGAGGCCCTTCACATCGCTGCCAGGGATCGCACCCCTCACCGCTCTGACCGTCACACAATCTGAGGCAGCGGAACCCTGGATCATCCGGGTCGCCCTCATCCATGCAGACCAGGTTGGCGGCACAGTTGTCCACCGTCTCGCCACACCGCTCTCCCTCGACGCGCGGACCGATCAGCACGCAGATGCCTGTCCCCCCCTGACCGATGGTGCAGCGCAAACCCGCCTTGCAGTCCTGCTCCAGCAGGCTGCAGGGTTCCCCTTCCGCTAAGACCACCTCCACCTCTTCCTCCTGCTCGCCATCCTCCGCTATGTCGGCTGCGTCCACCGGCTCCTCGGCGGTGTCGTCTCCCAAGAAAGCATCCAGCCCAAGATCCAGCGGCGTTCCAGGCGTCACCACCGGCTCGGCATTCTGGATACAGCCACACAGGAAGACCAACATACAGATCGCGCTGGCACGGATGCGTTCCATGGGGCTCAGGATACCACACCCCAACCCCACCTGCGATCCTCCTCCCCCGAGGCGGAGCCCGGGGGAGGTGCCTGCGTAGCAGGCGGAGGGGGCGTCTGCCCCCGCACCGTGTCGGTGCGGGGGAAGTGGCGGCGAAGCCGCCGAAGGGGGC
>JAFGEP010000025.1 GCA_016931535.1 Bradymonadales bacterium | reverse complement strand
GCACCGCCTCGTGGACCCGCATGATCCAGGTCTGCATCCGGGTGGCCGGCATCGACTTGCTGATGGGGACCATCTCGGCCGTCACCCTTGTGTCGATCAGAGCACGGCTGCTGCTGGCCAGGGCTTCTCGCCAGGTATGGTGGCCGATGAACCTCTGGGGCTGGATGACCGAACCGAATCGTTCCTCGATGTCGCAGGCGAGCTGGAAGGCCTGGATCGAGTCGAGTCCGGTCGCCGAGCAGGGCTGGTCGAGATCGGGGACCCGGCCCAGGTATTGCTCCAGACATTGGGCCAGAAACCGCTCCTCATCTGAACGGTAGTGATTTTGGGGAGGTTCCGGCTCCTGGGCAGCTACCGTGAGGAGCGATCCCCCATCCACGCGCGGCAGCGCGTTGGAGAGGTAGGCGGTCCGGGTCTCGTTGCGCGCCATCTTCCCGTTCATGGCCTTGGGGAGCGACCGGGGTTCGATAAGGGCGACATCCGAGAGCTGGATCCCGTGAAACTGAGCCACAGCTGTCTGGATCTGTGACCTGATCAAATCTGCGACCGCCTTGTCGGGCACCTTACTCAGCTCGGCGATGGCTACGACGTTGCTATCAGAACCCATGAATACCGCGCAACAGCCTGGTCGAATCCCGGGATGAGCCGCTTCGATGGTCCGCTCTACATCCAGGGGGTAGTGATTTCTTCCCCTGACGATGAGGAGCTCCTTGATCCGGCCTGTGATGAACATCTCCCCGTTGATGGTTCCGCAAAGATCTCCAGTTCTGAGGTAGGTCTTGTCGTCACCGGGGAGCTTGGCCCGAAAGGTCTGTTCGGTTGCTTCCGGCCTTTGCCAGTACCCCTGGGCCACCGAGTCGCTGTGAATCCAGAGCTCCCCGATGGTTCCCTCGGGGCAGACAACCAGGCTCACCGGATCGACGATGACGGCGTCAACCCCCGATCCAACCTGTCCGTTGCTGACCAGCTGTACGACATTGCCATTGCCCGCACTGCAAGGAATCAGCCGTCCAGTGGCCAGTGCCTCGGCATCGAAGACTCGAACCGGGCTACTACTTGGATTACTATGACAGAGGTACACCGTGTGTTCAGCCAGTCCGTAGGCCGACGAAACCGAGGTGCGTAGGTTTGAAACCTGGAAACCCTCCATGAAGGCTATCGCTGTTTCCGCTGGAAGTGGCTCACCAGCCGAACCGAATCCAATGACCTCACTGAGATTGAACTCAGCTCGTTGCTCCATCGGGATCTTACGCAGGGTGTAGGCTAGTGCGAACGGTGGTACTACACAATAGGTGGCCTGGTACTTGTGCAGTGCTTCCAACCATCGGACGGGCTTCCTCAGATATGTGGCGGGTGACATATGCACTGTGTGGCTTCCGACGACCCACAAGAGCAGAGCGGTGTTGATCAGACCCAGATCGTGATAGGGCGGCAACCAACTGACACATCTCCGAAACTTGTCCTTTCCAATCGACTCGATCTGGTACCGTATATTGTGGACCAGGTTGGCATGGCTGATCATCACCCCCTTGGGTTCACCCGTCGATCCAGAGGTGTATTGGAGAAAGGCGATGGAGCAGGGATCGCTCGATCGGTATCGGAACGTTTCCGCCAGGCCGGTGGAGACCGATTCGACCGGCAGCCAGGGTTTCTCCCCGAGGTCTCCGAGCTGGTCACGGAGCACCCCCGCGAACTTCTGGATCATCTCCGAGACCAGCACTACCTTGGGCTGGCAACTATTCGTAATCCCCTTCAAGCGTGGGATGGAGCGGGATAAGCGCGCCGGATCGGGAGGGTAGGTCGGAACGGCGATCACCCCCGCATACAGACAGCCGAGGTAGGCCTCGAAGAAGGCGATACCCGGCTCGATGACGATGAGGGCCCGGTCCCCGGGCTTGACACTGGCGCTCATGGCGCCGGCCACGGCCCGGGCGCGGCGGTCCAGCTCGGCGTAGGTCCGGCGGCCTACTTCTCGACCATCCTCTCCGATGAAGGTAAAGGCAGGCTTTTCCGGTGTCTTCATGGCCCAGTACGACAGGTAATCTGGTACGGTCTGGAGATCAGGCAGGTCGTTCATCAGGATACCACTCCACTGTGTTGTCCTCTGTCCTGTTTGGTTCGTAAACATATTGTGCAAAATATTTCTACATATAAATAATATATTTCTGTACGCAATATGGGTCTACTTGTGTGGCAATGTCAAAGGAATTTTGCGACTCTGGTGAAGTAGTCTTCTGAGGCGAAGGTTTGGTATGCGAGGTGTGGGCGGCGTGGATAGCCGCTCGCCATACCGAACCCAACAGCTATCCGATGGTGAGTTTTTGCGGTAGCGGTGGCCTTTGGGCGCGGGCTAGCTGCTCTTCCTCCCGATCTCTTCCTGCATGCGATCAAGCAGCCTTTGCGCGTCGTCCGCGGTGAGCAGGCTGTCGTTGTAGCGCAAGGTGCAGCGCAACCCGTCCTCGGTCTCGCGCACGAACAGGTAGAGGTCGTACTCCCGGATCTTGCGGCCGATGGGGACCGGCCTGGCCTTTCCGAAGAAGGGGATATCAGCGGTGCTGTCGCCGGTGCTGGCGCTGTAGTAGGTGAAGTTCACCTGCATACCCAGCCCGGGCACGCCCCACCGATTGCAGACCAGCTTCAGGTCGTCCACCAGGTTGCCAAACGGCATGCCGGAGTGCTCGATCGCCTCCTGCACTCGACCGGCCGCATGCTGGGCCAAGCCGTCCAACGTCGGGTGGCCCGCCGCGTCGATGCGCAGGGGGACCAGG
>JAFGEP010000024.1 GCA_016931535.1 Bradymonadales bacterium | reverse complement strand
CGTGTCAGCGGGAGAGTGGACAGGGGTGAGGGCTCTGCGGTCTCACCCCGAAGGGGTGGGACATACCAGCCCAGGGCGAAGCCCTGGGAAATGCAGTGTATGACCGTAGGAAGCCCTGAAAGGGCGAGACATACAAGGGGTTTTAGGCTGTTGGCTGTTCCCCGGGCGGCTAGCCTCGGCTGGAAGGAAGGTGGAGACGGGCCGCTGTTTCCGTTACCACGCGGCCCAGGGCCAACAGCTTTTCTTCGTCGCGAGAAGAGGAGGGGCGGCCCTGGTCGTCGAAGGACTTGTCGGCGGAGGGTAGGCTGACCTGATCGGGAAGCACCAGGGCGCCGAGCTTGCTCAAGATCCAGCGGATATGCATGAGGCTGCGCATGGCGCCCAGCGAGGAGGGGGAGGCGCCGATGAGACCGACCACCTTGTGGTCGAAAGCGGCCAGGTTGGATCGATCGGGGGTGGGCCGGCTGACCCAGTCGAGGGCGTTCTTCAGCAGGGGGGTGATGGAGCCGTTGTACTCGGGCGAAGCGACGAGGAAGCCGTGGTGGTCAACCATCAGCCGGCGCAAGGTGGCTGCGGCCTGAGGCGGGCCATCGCGCTGCTCGAGATCGCCGTCGTAGATCGGCATGAGGTAGTCCGACAGGCGGATGATGGTCACCTCGCCTCCCGCTTTTTCGGCTCCGCGAGCGGCGACAAGGAGCGCCTTCTGGTTGAGTGATTCCCGGCGACTGCTGCCGGAGAAGGCCAGGATCCGAGGCTTGTCGTTCACCGTCCGCTCCTGATTGTCTGGGAACATTCCCGTGTTGGCTGCGGATGCTACCATATCCGCGGGCGCTCCTGGTATAGAGTGTCCGCCCCGTCCGGGCCGACCCGCCGATTGCCTCGCCCCGGCTCGCTCCGCTGGAAGGCGGTCGGTTACACCTGGCTGTTCGTTGGGATTGGCAAGACCCCCTGCTCTCGATTAGGTTGCGGTCCGGGATGGTGCTGGAGAAACGCGTGGCGACCATCCTGCATGATCGAAGGAGTGACGCGTGGTGGAGCGGATTTCCGATTTTCGCAGCGATACGGTGACCCGCCCGACCGAGGCGATGCGCCGCAGCGTGTTGACCGCGGATCTGGGCGATGACGTGCTGGGTTGCGACCCCACGGTAGAGCGGTTGCAGCGGCTGGCTGCCGAGATCATCGGCATGGAGGCCGCGCTGTTCGTCACCTCGGGTACCATGGGGAACCTTTTGGCCCTTTGCACCCACTGCTCGGCGGGTGATGAGGTCATCCTGGGGGAGAGCGCCCACATCATCCTACACGAGGTTGGCGGGATGGCCCGCATCGCGCACGCCATGCCGAGGACCCTGCCCAATCCGAAGGGGCGGCTGGACTGGCGCCAGGTGGAAGCGGCCATTCGCAGCGAGGACATCCACCATCCGAGGACAGCCCTGATCTGCACCGAGAACACCCATGAGGCCTCGGGTGGGTCGGTCGTGCCGCTGGAGGATCTGGGTAAGGTGCAGGAGGTGGCCCGACGCCACGGCCTGCCGGTCCACCTGGACGGCGCCCGGATCTTCAACGCTTCGGTCGCTTCGGGAGTCAGCGTGCGGGACTTTGCCGCCACGGCCGACAGCCTGACCTTTTGCCTGAGCAAGGGATTGTGCTGCCCGGCGGGCTCGCTGTTGTGCGGGTCGCGAGCCTTCATTGCGCAGGCCCGCAAGATGCGCAAGCTTCTGGGGGGTGGCATGCGCCAGCTCGGGTTTTTGGCGGCCCCGGGGATCATCGCCCTGGAGACGTTGGTGGATCGGTTGGCCGAGGATCATCGCCGAGCCAGGCAGCTCGCCGAGGGGATAGCTGGCATGCCAGGTGTCCAGCTCGACCTGGACGGTGTCCAGACTAACATCGTCTACCTGCGGGTGATCACCATGCCCGCGCAGCGGCTGCAGCAGCGACTTGAGGAGAGGGGGATCTACAGCCTCGCCCTGGAGGACCGGCTGAGGTTGGTGACTCACCGCGATGTGGACGACGGTGACGTGGAACGCGCCATTGCCGCTTTCCGGGTCGTTCTGGGAAAAGGAAAGGGGGCAGGTTGACATCCGATCAACGGTTGCCTGCCGGGTCCCGAGCGGTTCTCGATGGCCTGACGATCAGCGCGTTGATGGTTTTCCGCTCCCCCCGCACCCGGAACGCCCGCCCGCCTGCCTGCACCGCCAGCTGGGTGGACACGCCGCCATCGAGGTTGAGGGCGGCGATCGCGTCGGTGGTGGCCACCAGGTAGTCGGCAAAGGCCCAGAGAGGAAGGCCGCTCCAGCTGGTGTGGGAGAGGGTGATGCCGTCCGCGGTCTCGACAATGGAGGCGTCACCGGCCAGGACGACCAACCACAAGTAGCGGCTGCCTACCACCACGGCCGACCTGGCTGCTGCTCGGGCCATTCGGCGCCGGACCAGGTTTTCCCCCTCGTCCACGATCCGATCGATGGACTGCAACGCCTGGGTCGGGCCGGGGCTCCAGGCCGATCGGTGGATGATGCGTGGTCTGTCGGGCTCCACTTGAAAGATGCCGGAACCACCCCCCCGCCGATAGGGAGACAGTTCGAGGCCATCGGAGATGACCAGCCCCATGGCGCTGCCGTTCTGGTCGTAAAACCCCCCGTTGATGACAGCCCAAGGTCCATCGTCATCAGGTAGGAAGGTCGAGAAGTCGGCGACTTCGGGTGCGCCTGCCACCCGGGAGAGGCCGGGTAGCTCCACCCGGACCCGAAAGGCCTGCCCTTGGAAGACACCGAAGGACCAGCGCTGCCATTCCAGCAGCAACCCCTCGCTTTCGATCAGGATTTCCGGCGGCTCGAAGGTGAGGACAAGCTCGACGGCGGGTCGAATATCGCTGCCGGTTCCAGCTGCTTCGACGAGGAGCGGCTCTGTCGGATAATGCTCGGACACAGAAGCCGGAAAGGAGGAAGGTGTGCGGGCCTCAGCGGTTTGAGCGGGTAACCGATCGAGCTCGGCGGACCAGGAAGAGGTGACAGCCGAAGCCGGGTTGTCAAGTCGTCGGCATGATCCGAGAGGGGCCACTCCCAAAAGGCAGATAACGGCGATGGCGATCTTGCTGGCGCAACGGGGAGGGGCCACTCCCAGGAAACAGCCAGCGGCCATGGCGATCTTGCTGGCGCAATGGTGGGGGGCCACTCCCAGGAAACAGACAGCGGCCATGGCGATCTTGCTGGCGTAACGGGGAGGGCGACGGGAAAAGGGAGGGCTGGAGCGGCCAACCTTTGAGTCCATTGCGATCTATCTCACCGGTTTGTGGGCGGTAACTCCGGGGGGTGTACCATGGTCTGCAGTCGGGCTCAATTTACGGGATCGTTTTCAGCCAACTGGCCGTCATGGTATCTCCGAAAAAACAGGAGGGTAGAGATGACCGATAGGGAGCGAAACCAGCCGGGTGATGCCGATGCAGGGCAGACGATGGCGTTCGACATCGTGGAGCACGCGATGGTGAACCTGTGGGCGGTGGCCAACAGCCTGTCGAGGATCAAGCCGCCCCCATCCGAGCAGTACCGGGTGACCATCTTCGGGTCGGCGCGCATTCGACAGGGCGACCCCCTGTACCTGGCGGTCAAGAGGCTGGCGTCCCATCTCGCCGGGCTGGGATGCGACATCGTGACCGGCGGCGGTCCCGGCTTGATGCAGGCCGCCAACGAGGGGGCGGCCATCGGCGATCGCGAGAACCGCATCCGGTCGATCGGGGTTCGGGTAGACCTGCCCTTCGAGCAGGGGGCCAACCCGTTTGTGGAGCAGGTGTACACCCACCAGACCTTTTTTACCCGCCTGCACCATTTCGTGCAGCTCTCGGACGCCTTCGTGGTGTTCGGGGGCGGCGTCGGAACGACCCTGGAGACGGTGATGGTGTGGCAGCTACTACAGGTTCGGCACATCCAGGATATCCCGTTGATCCTCGTGGGCGAGATGTGGACCGACCTGGTCCGTTGGGCCAGAGAGCACATGCTCGGTCCCGGCACGGCCTTCGCTGGCGCGGCCGATATGGAGATCCCACGCTGCGTGAGCGAGGTGGAGGAAGCCTGCGCGATCATCGAGGAGCGCGTCCGACGGCATCGAGCGGCTCTGACGTCGGCTTGATGCAGCCGGACAAAGCGATCCGTGGGGGGACCTCGCCCGGGACGGCAGAAGTCGGGGAGTGACCGACCACTCGGGCAGTTCTGTCGGAAATGGCGACAGAGGTCGGGGAGTGACCAGCCCCAAGTTGACCGCGTGTTTTCAAAACACATTCGTATTCAATATGTTACGGGACTAGCGTAGTAACAAAGGGTGCCTTGATGGGCT
>JAFGEP010000023.1 GCA_016931535.1 Bradymonadales bacterium | reverse complement strand
GACATCCTGTCCTCCTGCCCGTGGTGGAGGAACAGGATCAACTACCTTTTTTCCCATCTCAAGGCGGGGTCGTTCGGTTGGTTACGATGTTCCGGCCTTCTTGACCTTTCTGAAGGAGCTCCTGGTGCCTCAGCTGAGGAAGGGACACATTGTCGTGATGGACAACCTGAGGCCCCACCACTCGCTCATGGTCCAGCAGCTGATCGAACAGGCAGTTGCTCGAGTCCTTAACCTGCCTCCGTACTCACACGACTTCAACCCGATTGAGCTGTGCTGGTCCAAGATCAAAGCGCTGCTCAGGAAATACAGAGCTCGGACGCGTCGTGCTCTCGACCGGGCAGTTGGCCAAGCGATGGATTTAGTAACTCCTTCGGATACCCGTGGTTGGTTCGCTCACTGTGGATATGCTGTGTGACCAGGACGAGTGATCAGCGCTCTTGGCGCTCCGACAGATGGCAGCGCCTGGGTAGGTAGCCCCAGGGACGCGTACCGGGTCGGTCGCGGCGGCGGCTGGTTCGTCCTCGCCCGCGACGCGCGGGCCGCGCGCCGCGACGACTTCCACCAAAACTACTACTACTACTACCTGGGCTTCCGCCCCGCCAGGTCGGTGAGCCCTTGAACTCTTGAGCCCTTGGACACTTGGCGGTGCGCGGAGCGCACCTTGGTGTGGTGGACGGATCGGAGTTCGAGCCGGGCGAGGAGGCGAAGCCCGAGCCCGTAGGCGAGACCGGAGAGGAGCAGGAGGTGGGGGAGTCCAGAGGGGGTGTCCCCCGCTGGAAGTGGAGGTGAAACCGCCGCCCGTCGCGCCACTGCCTGGCCGATGTGGTGTCCCCCTCTGGAAGTGGAGGTGAGGGCAGAGTTTTGTGAGGGTGAAGGTGTTTCCTCTTCTGTTCAATTCGGAAGAAGGCGGCTTGTACGACACCGCCCTGGTCGACTTACTGGCCGAGCGGGTAGAGCTGAGCCCGTGTGGATCTTCCCACCAGATACTGACCACCAATTTCATGTCGCTGCCGGTGGCCGAGCCGGCGAGGAGAACAGGACATGGTCGATTCCGGCCTCGCACGGGGAGGCGTTGGAGGGTGTCAGCCCCTATCGCCCCTCCAGATAGACATGGCCGATTCTCATCGGCCCACCATCTCCACCCGTGTACCACATCCGAAGGGTGTCGTTTTCGAGCAGTGGGTATGCGCGCTGGACGAAGGAGTCGTCCCAGGCACCCGTCTCGCCTTGTGGAATGACCGGATTGTCCGGATACCGGGTCCAATCGATGCCGTCATCGGAGATGGCCAGTCCAATGCCAGACGCGCCACCGTCTGAAATGCGGCCCGAGTAGAACATGTACCACTCGCCATCCAATTGGATCACGGCCGGAAACTGCACCTGGTACTCGTCCCAGTCGCCCGCTGAACCGGAGTCCATGACGTTGCCGTAGATATCCCAGGTCACTCCATCGTCGGAGGTGGCGTATCCGATGGTGGAAGCCGGACCATATCCGGTGTTGTACCACATCTTGTAGAGCTCCCCGTCTCGTACGATCGTCGTCGGGTAGACGTATCTCGCCCAGTGGTCCGATGTGCCGAACTCGCTCACCCAGTCGATGACCATGCCTTCGGACGTCCAGCTGGCACCGTCCGTCGATGTGGAGAGACAGGTGTAGCACCGGCCGTAGGTATCCCCTGTGTACCACATCCGGAAGGTGCTCCCTTCTTGGAGCACGACGGGGTGTTTTGTGTGCCAGTCGTCATAGGAACCGCAATGACTAAAAGGGATCACCGGGTTGGTCGAGTAGGGGGTCCAGGTGTACCCGTCGGGAGAGGTGGCGAAACCGATCTGCGTGCGCCCAGAGGATTGTCCCGTGTACCACGCCTTGTACTCGCCAGCCGTGTCATCATAGAGCACGTAACCGTCAACGATGTGATCGGAGTCGAAGGTACCCCCGCTGAACCCTGGGCCGATCAACGGGTTGGGATGCTCGGTCGACTCCTGCCAGGCGGTGAAATCGACATTGGACCATGTGAGGTAGTCGAAATCGAGCTGCTGGTCATACAGGCAGACCTCGTCGATCCTCCCCACGAACTGGCCGGGCGATAAATAGGATTGGCCGCCGACATACCAGAGCTCGTCGGGTGCTCCGGCGTGTCCAACGGGATCGGTGTCTCCCGCGTCCGAAACCACCAATTTGCCGTTTAGGTATGCATGTCGGCCACCAGGGCCCCAATTTGCGGCGACATGGATCCAGCTTCCGGTCGGTAAACGTTCGTCCGCCTGCACCGCGGCCTCGGTACCACCCTGGCTCAATGCCAGGCGGCCCTCGGCATAGGGTTCACGTAGCCGTTCGAGGAGGAAGCTGTTGGGGCTACCCGTGGGATCATAACTGAAAAACTGGTGCTCCAAGGCGACATCTTCTACCCATGCCCACATCTCAACCGAGCCCTCGGGCCACTGCCAGTCGAAGGAACCGTCGATCCGGATCGCCCGTCCTGGAGAGGCCACCGAATCGAGTCGAAAAGCGTTGCCGACCACGCCGGTCACACCGCGCTCCACCACCGCCGCGCCCGAGGTTCCGTGGTGGCTGTTTCCGCTGTCATCGGCGACGATCGAGCCCGCGGTTTCTTCCAGGGGATAGTACAGGTAGAGGGAGGGATCATCGATGAGCCGGCAGCCGGGTATCGAATTGGAGCAGCGTCCAAGCAGACAGCGGAGGGTGCTGCAATCGGACCTCCCCGAACACGGGTCCCCCTCGCTTCCGTCCTGGCAGACACCGCCCGAAGCGCAGATGGGGGCCGCCAGGGGATCGCAGTCGGCTGGGAGGTCACAGTCATCTCCCTCGCTTCCGTCCTGGCAGACACCGCCCGAAGCGCAGATGGGGGCCTCCATGGGATCGCAGTCGGCCGGGAGGTCACAGTCATCTCCCTCGCTTCCATCCTGGCAGACACCGGCCGAAGCGCAGATGGGGGCCGCCATGGGATGGCAGTCGGCCGGGAGGTCACAGTCATCTCCCTCGCTTCCGTCCTGGCAGACACCGGCCGAAGCGCAGATGGGGGCCTCCAGGGGGTCGCAGTCGGCCGGGAGGTCACAGTCATCTCCCTCGCTTCCGTCCTGGCAAACATGGTGGGAAGAACAGATGGGCGCATCGGCTGCACAGTCTGTCGAATCGACACAAGGGTCGGCCTCCAGTCCTGCACTGCAGCGATGGCCAAAGCAGATGGTGGATTGGCACTCCGTATCCTGGTCGCAATAGTCCCCCACGGCGCCATGCCAGTCGGGTCCATCCAGGAAGACGTGCCCGATCCGCTGGCCCGGCTCGGCTTGGATGGAGCCGGAGTACCACATCCGCAGCCGGTCGTGCTCGAGCACCAGGGAGGCGCCCCAGACCGTGCTACTATCCCATTGTCCCCCATCTCCCAGGGTCAAGACCGGATTTTCCGGATGCCTGGACCAGTGGATCCCGTCATCCGACACAGCCAGCCCGGTTTGGTACGGCCGATCAGTTGCTTCGTTGGCCGAGTAGAACAGGTACCACCTGGAGTCCAGACGGATCACGGCGGGGAAGTACAAGGAGTAGTGGTCCCATTGACCCGCCGCGCCGCCGATCAGGACCGTGGTGAAGTTTTCCCAGACCACCCCGTCGGTGGAGGTGGCGTGTCCGATGAACGGTTTTTGAGACGTGATGCAGGAGTACCACATCCGGTATACCTCGCCCTCCTTGACCACGGACCAGGGGATCATGTGCCGCTGATAGTCCACGTTGGGATACACGACCGACCAGTCGATGACCCGGTAGTGAGAGACCCAGTTGGCGCCGTCGTCGGAGGTGGCCATGCAGGTGTGTTGCCGTCCATAGCTGTCACCGGAGAACCACATGACAAACCGGTCTTCGTCCTGGATCACCACCGGGTAATGGGCATGCCAGCTGGAGTAGCTGTCACAGAAGTTGTGTCCGATCACCGGGTTGGGGGAGTAGGGGACCCAGGTGTAGCCGTCCTCGGAGGTGGCGAAGCCGATCCGGTCTCGCAGGTCAGCATCCATCCCGGTGTACCACATCTTGTAGTTGTGGGCCGCCTCGTCGTGCAGGACGGAGCTGCAAAACGCGCCGTTGGAGTCGAAGGTGCCGCCGCTGAAGCCGGGCCCGATCAGCGGGTTCGGATGCTCAGTCGATTCCTGCCAGGCGGTGAAATCGATGTGCTCCCAACCTGTGCCGGCAACCACCTCGTCGTATGAGCGCTTCTGGTCGTCAGTAAAATCCTCGACCGGATCCGGCGCATATCGCGCGATGCAGATCCCCTGGGAGTTGCAGTACTCGGTGGTCAGGCAGTCTCTGTCTGTGCTGCAGCTCTGCTCGCGCAGGGAAGGGTAGCAACCGAGGCCGATGGTAGCCGCCAACATCCCTGCAAGAGATAAAACCGATGTCAGTCTGGCCATGGTGCAGCTTTCCGTTCGATGGTCACCGTGGGCTCCATTGGCTCAATCGGAGCGCCGCAAGATGCATGCCGAGCCTTTTGCCTGTGGAATCTATCCATCTGCGCACGTTTGTCGGTCACAACCCGGTCGAGGTCGTCGAGAACTGTGTGAAGACCGACAAGATAACACAGGCGGGGCAAGTCGTCACTTGAAGGATCGGCTCCGCGAGTTTATTAACTGTAAGGACCTTCGCCGTTCATCGCCGATCGGCTCGGCGATGAGCTCGATGGGATGGCAACCGAGCCGGTCCTGGCCAAACAGCGGCCCGGGTCACAGGCGTGGCCGGCCCGCAACCAACTCGGGTGAACATGGGGGAGACCGTTCCGGGACGCAAGATCACCGAACCGACGCCCTGGTCGGTCCGCCTGGTCATCTATCCTCCCGGTGGACCCGCCCGGGCGATGGTGTTCGACGGCGTCCGCCTCGACGTGGGGCGAGATCCCACCTGCGGGCTCTGTCTCGAGGATCGGCGCGTATCCGGTTGCCATGCTCGCCTTCGCCGGCGACGTGACGCGGGAACCCTGGAGATCGAGGACCAGTCTTCGACCAACGGGAGCTTTGTGAACGGGAGGCGGGTGACCTCCGCCATCCTCGAGGAGGGCGACGTGGTCCGGCTGGGAGATACCCTGCTCGTGTTGGAGCTGGATCCGACCGACCTGGGGGGCGCAAGCCCGGTCGAGTCATCGGCGACCCGGCTGCTGGAGGGAAAGCTTTCCCTGGCGGTGGCCAACAAGTCCAACGTGCTGCTTTTGGGCCCCACCGGGTCGGGCAAGGGGTACTACGCCTGTCGGATCGCCGAGCGGTCCCCTTGGGGAAAGCCGTTGGTCCATGTCAACTGCGCCTCGGTGCACGGCCAGCTCTTCGAGTCGGAGCTGTTCGGGCACCGCAAGGGGGCGTTCACCGGCGCCGAGGAGGACAAGCCGGGGCTGATCGAGGCGGCCCAGGGGGGGACGCTGTTTCTCGACGAGATCGGGGCGATGCCGGCCAGCCTGCAGTCCAAGCTGTTGACCTGCCTGGAGCAGGGAGAGGTGCGACGGGTCGGCGACACCAGACCCCGCCAGCTCGACGTCCGCTTCATCGCAGCCACCAACCTCGACATCGACCAGGCGCTGCACAAGGGGATCTTCCGCGCCGACCTCTACTACCGGCTGGCCGCCATCACCATTCACTTGCAGCCACTGGCCAGAAGGAGGGTCGACATCATCCCCCTTCTAATGGGGGCGCTGGGATCCGGAGACCACCGGCGGTTCACCCCCGAGGCGCTGGAGGCCCTGCTCACCTGGAGCTGGCCGGGCAACGTGCGGGAGCTGTTGAACCTGGCGCGGCTGCTGCCGATGTCCCAAGAGGGCCCGACCGACTACCACGTGCTGCCCGATCCGCTGATCGAATTCCTGGAGCAGCGGGCTGACGGTTCGAAAGAGCGCGGCCGGTCCTTTGCCGCCCCGCCCAAGGAGTTCCTGGTGCAACAGCTCGAGGCGGCGGGGAACAACGTCTCCGAGCTGGCGCGCCGCCTCGGCAAGCACCGCAACCAGGTGGTCCGATGGCTGGACGCCTACGGCCTGAGGAAGTAGCGGGGGCGGGAAATCGGGGCGCAGCAAGCAGTGCCCCGTCTACCACGACCAGCTGAAGGTGACGGTCGTTCCGGAGAGGGTCACCTGTTTGAGCGCGGACTCCACCGACTCGGCCGCCTCGGAGTCTCCCGACAGAAAGAAGGTCACGGCGCCGACGATGGCCAGGGCTCCGGCGACCCCGAAGCTGATGTTGGCAGCCAGGGCGTAGGCCTTGGCCTCGTCGGCCAGGTCTTTGATCTCCTCCCGGCTGGCCCCGGGCGCCTGGCGGTCGTAGCTACGCTCCTGCTCGGCGCGGTCACTGGATACCAGGCCGAAGGCCAGGCCGGCTCCGGCCACCGCCACCGCCGAGCCGCCCAGCAGGATGGGCCAAAGATAGGAGCGGCCCTCCCCCTCGGTGGTGGCCGAGGTGTCGAGGAGGACTTGCTCGTCCATTCCGATGCCCTGCGACGGTTCGCTTGGATTTGCAGTCAGGACGGGTGGATCGGATGCGGCCTGTGCCGCCAGGGGAACCAGCTCGAAGGCCAGATCTCGATCTTCACCCGGTGCGAGCGAGACGGCCTGTTCCACCGCCTGGTAGCCGTCCAGGTGGACGGCGACGAGGTGCTCGCCCGCTTCGAGCTCGAGATCGAGTTTTCCTTCGGTGGTCATCCCGGTTGGTTGGTCATCGATGAGGACCGACGCGCCAGCCTGATCGGTCAGGATGCGCAGGCGGGCCGGCAGTTGGCCGAGCCGTTCGGCGAGGGAGTGTGCCCTGGCGGCGGCACTGGAGGCGATCTCCGGGTGCACGGCATTCTCCAGCTCGCGGTAGAGGATCAACGCCTGGGCATACTGCCCTTCCTTCTCCAGGCAGAAGGCTTGCCGGACGCGGTAGTGCTCGATGGGGTGCAGGTCATACAGCTGCTGGTAATAGTCGATGGCCTCCAGCCATTGGCCTTCGCGCTCCGCGATCTCCGCCGCCGAGAGGATGTCCAACATCCGCTGGACCGTTTCCAGGGGGAGGGTATCGACCGGATCCTCCTGGGCCCGCGAGGGGATCGACAGGACCAGGACGGCCGTGACGGTGAGGAGGATTGCCGTGCCACGTGTGGTTCGGTGCGGTGTGGCGCAGAATTCTCCGGGTGTCATCGAGGTGTTCTCCACATTCGGGGCGGGAGATTTGCCGTTTGACCTCGCTTCGCTCCTTGACGAGGGGGAGGTGCGAATCATAACATGACGGTGTACACCGTGGCCATAACCCGAGTTCGCGATGAAGGTCTGCATCCAGTGCGGCAAGGAACGTGCCTGCGAGGAGGCAGCAGACTGTCCGCATTGCGGCGGAACCCTGGTCCCGCTCCGGGCGAACGGCGAGACGCTCATCGGGCGGATGCTGGGTGACCGATACCTGCTGTTGGAGCAGCTCGGGGAAGGGGGGATGGGCTCGGTGTACCGGGCGATGCACCGCCAGCTCGACAAGATGGTGGCCATCAAGGTGTTGCGGCTCGTCTTCTCCGATCGGGCGGAGGCGATACAGCGCTTCTATGCCGAGGCCCGCAACTCCAGCAAGCTCAAGCACCCGCACAACATCAACGTGATCGACTTCGGTCACACCGACGATGGCCTGGTCTACCTGGTCATGGACCTGGTCGGCGGCACGCTGCTCTCCCAGATCGCCAAGCCGATGGAGCCAGAGCGGGCGCTGCGCATCGTCCGCCAGCTCTGTGGCGCTCTTGCCGAAGCCCACGGCATCGGGCTGGTCCACCGCGACCTGAAGCCGCGCAACATCATGGTCGGCCAGGTGGACCGGTCGGACTTCGCCTACATCCTGGACTATGGCATCGCCAAGCTGGCCAACAGCTCCCAAGGGCTGACCGAGAAAGGGGTCTTTCTGGGTACCCCCGAGTACATGGCGCCCGAGCAGGTCCTGGGGATCCCGCTGGATGGCCGCTGCGACCTCTACTCCTTGGGGCTGATCCTCTACGAGATGGTCGCCGGCCGAACCCCGTTTCGCGGTTCGGATGACTTCGCTGTCATGTACCAGCATCGCCACGAGAAACCACCGTTGCCCAGCTCCTTCGCGCCGGTTCCGAAGGGGTTGGAGTCACTGATCCTCCACTGCCTGGCAAAGGATCGGGAGGCTCGGCCCGCCTCGGCGGTGGAGCTGGGGGATCTCATCGCCAAGCTGCTGGAGGGCGGGCTTGACCAGGATGTGGCGCCAAGACCTTCGATCACCTTGAGGTCGCTGAGGGTGGAGCCGGCAGATCTCCAAGAGCCGTCCCACTTGCAGACCCCCGGAGAGAGCGGGCGGGATGTCGAGGCAGGATCGTTGGCCGGAGAGGAGGAGCCGGTCGAAGCCAGGAGAAACCCGGTGGCAGGCGATGGGGGAAGGGGTGAAACCGGCCGGTCCAGGCAGGTCCGGATGGCTGGCCGTACCCACCACTCCGGCTACCGCTTGGCGGCGGCGGGCCTGTCGGGCGTCCTGCTGGCGATCGTGGCTTTTCTGCCCGCCAATAACCTCCACACGCTTTCGGCAGGGGACACGGAGCCTGCGCCCGGAATCGTGGGCACCGCCGATCCTGCGGGGGAATGGACCGGTTGGCTCGGCGGCGAGACCCCTGGGCAAATTCCCAGCGCAGAACAGGTAGGCGGAGCGGCCGATACGATCTTCGAGCTGGGGGGGCGTTCCACCGACCAAGACCCGCCAGCAGCGATCCCCGAGCGCACCGCCTTGCCGGAACAGATGGCCATGGGCCCCGATGACGATCTCAATGGGGGTCGTACCAACCCGGAAATTCCTCCCGACCACGTGAGTCAGTTAGCAACCGACATGGTGGTGCCAACCGACGAGGGGTGGTTGGAGACCGACGGCAACCTCTCGCAATCGATGGGATTCACTCTGACCAGTCAGACCGGTGTTCCCCTGGGTGCGGGTGAAGAAACCGCTTCCTGGCTGCCGGGTCCCATGGGCGGCCCCTTTGGACCCTCAAACAGGGAGCCCTCTCTTCCGCGTGCCGGCTCTCCAGACTCGACCGAGACACCCTCGGCTGTGTCCACCGAAGCACAGGGGAGCAACGGAAGCCCAGGGGCGACCCCTCGTGCCACCGATAATGCTGGCGACACCGCCAGAAGTGACCACCAGAGACGATCGGGTGAGCCGGGTACCCGTCGGCGCCGTCTGGCTCGGGAAACCAGGGAGAACGGCAGAACGGCTCGGACGGACGCCGCTCTGGAGCCGCCGCCGGGTCAACCGGAACCCCCGGTTCAGGACGCGCTGAAAGACGATGAGCAGGAGGCCCGCGACCTCCTTCGCGAGCGGCTCCAGCACCTCCTTGACACTCCGAGCGAAATGGACAGCGCGCAATTCCAGGAGCACCAGCTACCTATCTCGACGGGTCCATAATCAGGCGGGACCAGGGAAAGGGGACCCGTGTAGCGCCGTGCGGTACTTGGGGCGGGCCTCAACATCACACCGGTTTCTTCCTGTGTGGCGCACCGATCGAGCTCAGCCGCCACTGAGAAGCCGCGCTCCCGCGAGCGACAGATGGCGATCGGTGGACCAGCAGAGATCGATCTTCCTTTGGCGCATGATGTACAAGCCCATAGCGTCGGCCAGAGTGAGCGGATGGTCGGCGAACTTTCGCAGGTATTCCGCCGCCGAACGGATCTCGGCCGGGCCGACCGCGGTGATTTCGAGCGGCTGGCAGTCCTCCAGGAAGGCGAGAAACTGCAAGGCCCGCTGCTGATCGTAGCGGCGCAGAAACCAACCGTATCCCTCACAGACCACCAAGGAGGTCGTGACCAGGCGGGGTGGGCGGGAAAAAAGCTGTCTATAGCGCGAGTGATGACTGTCGGATCGGTCCAGAAAGGCGATGAAGGCCGAGGTGTCGACGTAGACCTCAGGGTTTCCGGCCATAGATCACGTCGTCGATATGCTGGCTGGAACAGGGGTCTCCCGACTCCACCATGCCGGCATATTTCATCCAGGGGGCGGATGGGTCGATGGGGAGGATGCTCCGCAGAGACCGCCGGAAAAGCTCGGCCAGGGAGATCCCGAGGCGGGCGGCCTCCCTCTTGGCCGCCTCGTACTCCTCCGGCTCGAGGCTGATCTGGGTCCGGATCATTTCCCCCTCCTCATGATGTAAGTATAGAAGAAACTGTTATCATGGATCAACGGTTCCATCACGTTCGCCCAGCCGATCACCGCCCCCGGACCAGCGAGGGGTCGTAGTCCTCCGGTGCCTCGAAGCCCAACAGCCACAGGGCGGTTGCGGCCACGTTGCTCAAGCCCGGTCTGGTCACTGACGGATCGAGCTCGTACTCCCCGGCGTAGGCCGGGTCGAAGATGGTAAACGGCACGCGGTTGAGGCTGTGGGCGGTGCAGGGCCTGGGTTGTCCCTCGGCGTCGAGGAGGAAGGCGCCGGTCTTCCCGTCGATCTCGAACATCTGGTCGGCATTGCCATGGTCGGCGGTTATCAGAGCGATGCCCTTTGTGGCGGCCACGGCATCCAGGATTCGATCGAGGCACAGGTCCACCGCGGCGACGGCGGCGATGGCCGCCTGGAGGTGGCCGGTATGACCAACCATGTCGCCGTTGGCGAAGTTGACCCGTCCAAAGTCGAAGGACTTCTGGCGGATTACGGCGATCACCGCATCGGTGACCTCGGCGGCCTTCATCCAGGGCCTCTGCTCGAAAGGGACCTGGTCGGACGGGATCTCGAGATAGGTCTCGAAGCGGTCGTCGAACCTGCCGCTGCGGTTGCCGTTCCAGAAGTAGGTCACGTGGCCGTACTTCTGGGTCTCGGCGCAGGCGAACTGGCGCACCTGGTTGCGCGACAGGTACTCCCCCATCGTCCTCACGATGGCGGGCGGCGACACGAGGAAGCGCTTCGGAATCAGCAGGTCGCCGTCGTACTGCATCATCCCGGCGTAAAGCACGTCCGGGCGCCGCTGGCGGTCGAAGTGGGAAAGCTCGGCTTCTTCGAAGGCTCGGCTGATCTCGATGGCGCGATCGCCCCGGAAGTTGAAGAACACCACCGAGCTTCCGTCTTCAATCCGTCCCACCGGCCCCTGCTCGTCGGCGATCACGAAAGCGGGGAGGAACTGGTCGGTGACCTCGGGGTCTTCGGCGCGGAAGGTCTCGATGGCGGCGCGGGCCGATGGAAAGGGCCGGCCTTCGCCGAGCACGTGCGCCTTCCAGCCACGGTGAACGATCCTCCAGTCGGCCTGGTAGCGGTCCATCGTCACCAGCATGCGCCCCCCACCCGAGGCGATGCGGTAATCGCGGCCCGGGCTGCGGTTGATCTCGGCCAGCAACGTCTCGAGCCGGTCGATGTAGGTCAGCGCCGAGGTGGCCGGCACGTCGCGGCCATCGAGCAGGGGGTGCAGGCGCACCCGCTCGATGCCTTCCTGGTGGCAGCGGTTGATCAGCGCGAAGAGCTGGTCGATGTGGCTGTGGACGTTGCCGTCGCTCAACAGGCCGATGAAGTGCATGGGCGTGCGGTTCGCTTGGCAGCGGTCGGCCAGCTCGCGCCAGGCCTGGCCCTCGAACAACAAGCCGCTGCGGATCGCCTCGTCCACCAGCTTGGCCCCCTGGTCGAAGACCCGACCGGCGCCGAGTGCGTTGTGGCCGACCTCGGAGTTGCCCATGTCCTTGTCGCTGGGCAGGCCCACCGCCTTGCCGTGGGCCAGTAGGCTGGTCGTGGGGCAAGCGCTCCACAACCGGTCGAGCACCGGCGTGTTGGCGAGGTGCACCGCATCCCCAGCGTCTTTTCTGCCTAGCCCGACGCCGTCCATCACCACCACCAACACCGGTCCAGGGCGGCCGAAGCCGTTACGGGGGAGGGTCCACTGGCTCATCGACATCTCCTTGCCTGGCTGTGGTCGAATGCGATGCCCGTCAGCCCGCGGACAAAGGCCACTCATCCTATCGTCTGGTCTAAAGGGTGTCCATAGGAGGTCTGGTCACCGCAGACCCGATCGGTCACCTGTGGCTGCGTGCCTTGGCGTCCGTCTGTAGAGCGCCGATTTCAGGTTGGCAGGTTGACCAGGCAGTCTGCGCCAGCGGGATTACGCCTGGTTCTGACCGCTCCCTGGGCGCGGAGCGCCCCGACAGGAATAGCCCCCGGCAGCTTGCTGCCAGGGGATAGTATGGAAGGGCCAGACGCGGCCTGAGCCACCGGCTTGCGCCAGCGGGACCACGCCTGTTTCTGACCGCTCCCTGGGCGCGGAGCGCCCCGACAGGAATAGCCCCCAGCAGCTTGCTGCCAGGGGTGTTCGGGATGGAAATCGAGGCGAGGCGCGGAGCGCCGGCACACTTCGAGGAAACCCTTTGACATATATCCGTAATATCAATATGGTTTGCCATATGAAAACGACGCTGAACATCGACGAGACCGTCATGAGGCGGGTCAAAGAGGAGGCGGCGCGCTCGGGAACCACCATGTCGGAGATCGTGGAGACCGCTCTGCGCCGGTTTCTCGATCGGCCGGAGGAGTCGGTCGAGCTGCCTGAGTTGCCCTCGTTCGACGGGGGAGGGGCGCTGGTAGACGTGACCGATCGGGAGGCGCTCTACCACGCCATGGAAGGTCGCTAGTGTTTGCGGTGGACACCAACATCCTGGTCTACGCGGCGGAGAGGAGCTTTTCGGAGCACGAGCGGGCCCGTGCGGCACTGGAGGAATGGCGTGGTCGGACAGCAGCCTGGTATCTCACCTGGAACGTGATCTACGAGTTCGTCCGGATCATCACCCATCCTCGGGTGTTTCGCCGACCCTGGTCGGCACCCGCTGCCTGGCGGTTCGTCGAGGCGTTGCTGGCC
Source organism: Bradymonadales bacterium (assembly GCA_016931535.1). GTDB lineage: Bacteria > Myxococcota_A > Bradymonadia > JAFGEP01 > JAFGEP01 > JAFGEP01. The sequence goes on along the minus strand of JAFGEP010000023.1, from coordinate 13,040 downwards.
TCGCCTGGCTTGAAGGTGCTGGTGGAGACCTCGCGCCATCAGGCGGTGGCCAGAGAGGTGATGAGCGAGGTGCCCGATCTCCGGGGGAACCTGGTACATGACGCCCACACCGCGATTGTGATGCTTGAGCACGGGATCCGTCGGATCTACACCCGAGACACCGACTTTCATCGGTTCGGTTTCCTGGAGGTCATCGACCCGCTGGGGTGACTACGGAGGCAAAACCTCTAGCAACCGGAAAGAGCCTTGGTCAGGCAAGGGAGGACGGGACTGGCCACCTCTTCCGGCGCCACCACCAGGCCAGCATCACACAGGCCAGCAGTGCTGCCGAAGTGGCCCCGACCTGCCCTGCCGCAGTGCATCCGCACCCCTCCTCGGCGGTGGCCCTTGCGGAGTCGGGGTCGTCCGTGTCCTGAAGTCCCGAGTCGCTCCCGCCCTCAAAGTCGCCTTCGCCACCTTCCTCGACGCCGGCATCCGGCTCGTCATCGTCTCCACCGGGCCATTGATCGGATCGGGCATCGCCGTCGATCGGCTCTGGCTGGTCTGTCCAGTCCGTAAGGTCATCCCCGGCATCCGGTCCCCCTCCATCCAGGGGGTCATCGAAGGAATCGGGCGGTCCATAGGTGGTCGACACGGTGTTGGAGGTCACCTGGCGCTGGTTCTGTCCGACCCGGAAATCGATCTGGCACCGGTTTGCATAGGTACCCTCGGTTTGCAGCTCGACCGTCACCTCGATGAACGTGGACCGCTCCGGCCCCAGGTTGCCGAGCAGCCAGACCAGCTCGCCTGCCTCGGTGTAGTCCGGACCCGGTGTGGCGCTCACCAGGGACATCCCGGCGGGCAGGGTGTCGCTCAGCGCCAGCTCGTAGGCCAAGCCGATCCCCTCGTTGGCTACCTCGATCTGGAAGTCGAACTGTGGGGTCGTGGTCCAGGTGGGTGCCGTCAGTGTTGCCTGGAGCATGGGCTGGCCCACGCTGGTGACGCAGTCGGCCTCGAACAGCGAGTTGAGGAAGAAGCGGGTGCCCTGGGTATCGGGATGGGCGCTGATGGGGGTCTGGGTAGAGTAGGCATGTCCCCCCAGGTAGCTGATCTTGCCCACCCGGGAGGTGCAGGTGATCTCATCTTCCTTGGGGTCGATATGGCATTCTCCGTCGAGGTAACCGGTCATCCATACATCCCGGACACCAACAGGGGACCTGGCCTCGGTCGCCATGACGACCCCCATGTCGTAATACTCGTCGCCGGCGGGCAGGCTATAGCTCGGCTCGGAGCCGCCAACCGTCTGGAATGGGCCGTCGAACTGGACAAAGGGGAGATGGGCATGGTGGAACTCCAGCGCTGTTGGCTTGGTGTCCATGATATAGCCGTTGGGGGTCAGGAAGTGGCCGTTGACGCTGTTCTCCACCGCGTTGACCGCCTGGCATTCGGCGAAGAAGTGGGTCGGATAACCGAGAAACGACCGGATCTCGGCGATGGCGTCGTCATCCCGTTCATTCACACCCCAGTGCATGGTCATCAGCTGGCAGTACACCGGCAGGCCCTGGTCGTCGAACAAGGCGCCATCCGCGCGGTTCTCGGTGGTGGGGCCCCGGATCTCGGCCACGTTCAGGACGTCCGGGTAGCCCGGATACCTGGTCGTGCGATCCCGCTCGATGGGCCAGCTCTGGCCGAACGAGTCGGGGATGGCGGCTGCGTTGAGGTAGCCAAAGGCGATGAGCTCGTTGCCGTCCGCGAACACGGCGATGGTCGGGGCCACCGTCATGGTCTTGCTGACCACCCCCTCGAAGGGGGCCGTGGCCCTGTGAACCGTTGTGACGTGCTGCAGCTGCCAGGCCTGGACGATCAGGAGAGCCTCGTCCGCCTGGCCGGCGTCGACGACGAAGGGTCCACCCCGATAACCGTGCGATTCGACTACCACCGAGTCATCGGCCGTATCCACGGCGCTGGCGAAGAAGTCGGTGCCGCCCACCTCCTTGTCGGGATCGATCACCCAGTAGACCGTCACATCGTTGAGAAGCAGTCGATACAACAACCCAAAGGCCTTCAGCATCCCGTCGTTCTGGTAGTCGATATCCATGGGCACGATGAGCGAGCCAGCCTCGAAGGTCTGCGGCTCGGCTCGAGCCGTCGTTGCCAGCAGGACGCCGAGTATGGCAATGGAAAACGCGGTGTGAGCTGTTCTGGACATGATCTGCCTCGTCGTTCGAAGAACCGGCCACGGGGAGAGATCGGCTCCTCCCGGCGGCACCCCCCTAAAAAGGTCGCCATGACAATCCGGCCCTGCGAATCGATTGAGAATGAAGCCCAAGCGAGGGTACTCTTGATGTGCCGGGGGTGCGCATCTACCTGCTCTGCCGGGCTTTCGTTCACACCAGGGGATTTCGCACCTCCAGGAAGGGGAACCGCAGGAAATCGGCGTCGTTGGTGTACAGGGTCTTTACCCCGTGCTGCAGCAGGATGGTGGCCAGGTGGGCGTCCGGCACCAGATTGCCACGGATGGCCAGATCGCCAGTGACATCCAGGTAGAGCTGCCAGAAGCCCGGCTGCTCGGACAGAACCCGGCAGTGGGGGAGATCGAGCAGGGCGCCGATGTTTTTGCAGGCCTGAGGCGGAGCCAGCGGGCGGGAGAAGATCGCCAGGTGGGTGGCGATCCGCAGGTAGGCGCTGATCGTCGACCAGGCAAGAAACAACAGATCCTTTCCGCCGGCGCAATCTTCCAGAAACCGCCGAGCGCGCTCGTGAAAACGGCTGGTGGTGTCCGAGGCGTACAGCAGCAGGTTGACGTCGATCGAGTAGCTCAATGCTCTTCGCTCGAAGACTGGTCGAGGAGAGCCCAGACCGCCTCCTTGTCCGCCAGCTCCACTCTGGCCGACATCGGCTGGGATTCCCAGGCAAAGGAGGTCGGGGCGGACTGTTCCTTGCTTCTCTGGGAGAGCGCTTCTGCCAGGAGCTCGGAGACGACCCGCCCCATGGACTTGCGCTCCCGTTGCTGGAGCTCCTTGATCTCCTCCATGATGGGTGTCTCGATGTCGAGGGTGGTGCGCGCCATATCCAGAGGATAGGCTTTCGGGCATCAGATGTCAACAGCCATCACATCAGATGTTCTATTGGTGTGCGGGATGATCGCCGAAAGGGCCGGGTCAAGCCGGTTCCCCAATCAGATTCTTGAGTCGGCTCTCAGCTTTCCGGGCGCCTCTCCCCTGGCGCACAGGCGCAACTCCGCTGGTAGTCTGGATGTGCCGGTTGGCATCATCTTTGCTTATTGATGGACCGCCGGCTGCAATCGACCTGGCAAGAGGAGATCTGGGTCGATGGAATGGAACCGCCGGCATTGGCCTGGACCCTTTTTTCCGGAGGTTGACATGGTACTGGCAAACTTTCACAAATGGTTGTTTTCCTCGATTCTGCTACTCTCTTTGACCTTCCTGTTCGCCGGCTGCAATGACACCGTGAACGATCCGCGGGATACGCCGAACGAGGGGGGCGAGTACCTGGCCTCGACCAAGCAGCGGGTCCAGGCCCCCGAGGTCGCCTCTGAGGAGATGGTGGAGCTGGTCGACGGCAACTCGGCGTTCGCCTTCGACCTGTACCAGGAGCTGCTCAAGGACGCGGACGGCAACCTCTTCTACTCGCCGCACAGCATCTCTTTGGCTTTGGCCATGGCGTTTGCCGGCGCCGAGGGCAACACCGAGGCCGAGATGGCCGAGACCCTGCACTTCACCCTGGAGGAGGCCCGGCTGCACTCGGCCTTCAACGCCCTCGACCAGGAGCTCGCCTCCCGGGGGGAAGGCGCCCAGGGAAGGGACGGTGAAGGGTTTCGCCTGAAGATCGTCAACGCCACCTGGGGCCAGACCGGCTACTCGTTCTTGATGTCCTTTCTGGACGTGCTCGCCGAGAACTACGGCGCCGGCCTCCGCCTGCTCGACTTCCGCCAGGCGCCCGAGGAGTCGCGCGTGACCATCAACGACTGGGTGAGCGAAAACACCGAAGGCCGGATCGAGGATCTGCTGCAGCCCGGAGTCATCTCCTCCGACACCCGGCTGGTCCTCACCAACGCCATCTACTTCAACGCCGCATGGAGCATCCAGTTCGAGGAGGATGTGACCACCCAGGAGCCTTTCCAACCGCTGGAGGGCAACCAGGTGACGGTCGACATGATGCACCTGTCGGACAGCCTGGGCTACACCGAGGGCGACGGCTACCAGGCGGTGGAGCTGCTCTACGACGGGGAGGAGCTCTCGATGGTGGTGATCGTCCCCGACGCCGGTCAGTTCGAGGCCTTCGAGGCCGGCCTGTCGTCGGAGCGGATCGCCGGCATCATCGGTAGCATGGAGGTCGCCAACGGCTCTTTGGCCATGCCGAGGTTCGAGTTCGTGTCGGAGTTCAGCCTGGTCGAGACCTTGATGGCCCTGGGGATGATCGACGCCTTCGGCAACGCCGACTTCTCGGGGATCGACGGCACTTACAACCTGCTGATCTCGGACGTGGTCCACAAGGCGTTCGTGGCGGTGGACGAGGCCGGCACCGAGGCGGCGGCGGCAACGGCCGTGGTCTTTGTCGAGAGTGCGGCGCCGATGGACGAGTTCGAGCTGACCATCGATCGGCCCTTCCTGTTCGCCATCCGCGACATCCCCACCGGCGCCCTCCTGTTCGTGGGCCGGGTAGTGAACCCGGCCGCCTGAGGCATCGTCAGAAGGCGGTATCACCCCCCCTGCTAGTCATGATTCGGGCCATCCCCGCCGGTGGCAAGCACCTGGTGTGCCGGATCTTCGGACCTATCACTTGAGCCGGTACGAACAGGTGGCCGAGTGGGGTCGCATGGTCCGACTGTGGGTGGGCTCTGAGTCTAGCTGGTCTCCTGAGTCCAAGGGTGCTCAGCGACCTCGGACCAGGGCAGTACCAGGCCATCGGTGCGCTGCTGGCGTTCATCGCCGCCGTAGATGAGGAGTGTGGTGACTTGGGGCGGCTCGGCATGGGTAGAGATGGCGCTGGCGAAGCGTTTCAGGCCACCGAAGAAATCCGGGGCGATGGTGGCCCCCGACTTGGTCTCGATGGCGGTGAGGTGTCTGCCGGTATCCAGCACGAGGTCCACCTCGTCGCCTTTCCGATCGCGGTAGTGAAACAAGTTCGGCCGTTGGCCTCGGTTAAGCTGGGCGCGGATGATCTGACCGGCGACCCAGGTCTCGAAGATCGATCCTCGAAGAGGATGGGTCCGAAGCTGATCTGGGCTTTCGATACCGAGCAGGTAGCAGACGAGGCCGGTGTCGTAGAAATGGAGCTTGGAGGTCTTGAGTACTCTCTTCCTCAGGTTGGAGACCATCGGGGGCACCCGGAACAGGAGATAGCTCGCCTCGAGCACGCTCAACCAGGCTCCGGCCGTGTTGTGACTGATGCCGGCGTCGGAGCTTAGGGAGGAGAGGTTGACGAGCTGCCCGACCCTGCCGGCGCACAGAGCGATGAAGCGCTGGAATGTGAAGAGATCGGTGACCTTGAGGACCTGCCGTACGTCTCGCTCGACGTAGGTCTGCACATAGTCGCCCAACCATTCGCGTGGCGGCAGATCCCGATCGAAGATGGCTGGATACCCTCCGGTCCACATGGTCTCGAACAGGTTGCCCTGGCCTTTGGGGAAGGCCCGGATCTCCTCCAGACCGCAGGAAAGCAAGTGGAGAATGCGCGTTCGTCCAGCCAGCGACTGGGACACGGTCTCGATCAATCCCAGGTTGAACGACCCGGTGAGGATGAATCGCCCCGGGCTGTGGTCTTCGTCAACCATGGGTTGTATGTAGGACAGCAGCTGGGGGGCGCGCTGAACCTCATCGAGGATGTTTCTGGGCCCATGGTGTGCCAGAAACCCTCTGGGATCGTCTTGGGCGAAGCTCCGGACGTCGGGCAGCTCCAGAGACACGTAGGAGTATGAGGGAAATGCCATGCGGCACAGGGTGGTCTTCCCCGACTGTCTTGGACCCGTCACGGTGACCACGGGGTACCGCTCGACCGCAGATCGGAATGTGTCGTGCATGGTTCGGTCGATCATGTCTGGATTTTCGTGCAGTATGGTCTAATTGTCAATTTGATTGACAATCAGACCAAAACGGGTTGGAGCAATGGGTTGGTGACACCTCGGCGCTGTGGATTGGTTATGCAAAACAGGAAGTCGGGACGGTTGACTGTGGTTGCGATGTCGGCCTACATGCGTTCGGGTGTCTATTGCGGCTGGGGGGGGTAATGCGGCCTCGCCAGGGTGGGGGCAACGATCCAGGGGAGGTCGTCGTCAGGGGTCGTGTCACCGATCGAGACCAGGAGCTATCGATGAGAGCGAGTTTCCTGATTGCAGTCATGTTCCTTTACTTCTGTTCCTGCGGCAGCGGCGGGTCGGGAGACGGTCGTGACGTGCCAGACGGTGCTCTGGAGGACGGGGGGGACGACCAGCCGGAGATCGAGGACCCCGCTGCGCCTGATACCTTGCCCGACGACCCGGAGGAGGAGGTAGAGGTCGACCTCGATCCGGCGGATCTCACCGACGCGGAAGATGCTGCCGAAGATCCGGCCGATGAGGAGATGGGCCAGCTCGACGTTGCCGACAGGGATGCAACCGACCTGGTGACGGACGCCACCGACGTCGGCGATGGGGATCCGATCGACCTGGACCTGGCCGACGAGGAGGAGCAGGAGATGGGGCAGCAGACAGGTTCCCCGCTCCCCTGCACCGGCCAGACCACCTGCTACGACGGCTCGGCCGCGCTGGAGAGCTGTCCTGCGGATGGCGCGCCGTTTTGCGGACAGGACGCCCAGTACGCGGGGCTCGATTACTGCGAACCGTTCGATTTCACTTTCGGCGGCACCGCGCCGGAGGAGGTGGTGACCGACAGCCACACCGGCCTGATGTGGCAGCGGACGCTACCGGTCGCCTACGAGGGGTGCAGCGGCAGCAAGTCCGTCGGGGAGAGCTGTAGCTGGACCGAGGCGGTGGCCTACTGCGACGGGCTGAGCTACGCTGGTCACGAGGACTGGCGATTGCCGAGAGCCCGCGAGCTGGAGTCGATCCTCTTCTATGGAGAGGTGGGCGCCGCCATCGATCCCGACGCATTCCCCGGCGCATCGGGCGGGATGTTCTGGACCTCCACCGCCCGCGCCGACAATCCGGATGTGGCCTGGTACGTGAACTTCGCCAGCGGCGACCTTTTTTCCTTTCCCAAGACCTTCAAGCAGGATGTCCGCTGCGTGAGGGGGGAGGTCTTCGAGCCGCTGGGCGAGTTTGCCGAGAGCACTGTGGGCGAGGACGTGATCGTGGCCGACGCCGCCACGGGCCTGACCTGGGCCCAGGGATCGAGCGGCAGCCTATCCTGGGCGGGGGCGTTGAGCTACTGCGAGAGTCTGGAGTACGCCGACCGAGACGACTGGCGGCTGCCCAACATCACCGAGCTCAGGACGCTGGTCGACCGCCAGCGCCACAGCCCTGCCTCGTTGTTTCCGGGGATGCCCGAGTCCATCACCCTGCTCTCCTCCACCACCTCACCTGCGGGTGCCACTCACGCCTCCGGCCTGATGCTCGACGACGGGGCGGCAGGCCACTACTCCAAGTCGGTCGCCGGATTTTCCGCGTTGTGCGTGAGGGGAGTGGCGGGCGGCGGATCCGAGTGAGGAAGCGGGATTCGACCGCCTTCTACCCCTCCTGTCGCGTGGAATTCCGGATCTCGTTTTCACCCGCCTACTCTGAAGGAGCCTTCACTTCCGTTCGTCCCTCTGACTCGCGCTCCTTCTTCCGTCGAGCAGGTGCAGGATGGTCAGGACCGGATGGCGCCACGTCATCCGCGGGCCGGAGTAGCGCATCACGGTGCGGATCTGCTCGCGCCGTTCTGGCTTGTAGCAGTGGATCGGACAGTTGAGGCAGGTCGGCTTTCCAGAGCCGAACGGGCAACGCAGGACCCGTTGCTGGACGTAGCTTAACAGGTCCGTACACTCCTCGCAGAGGTCGCCGTCTCTGTGGTGATGAGCGCGGCAGTAGATGACGATCATGGCGCGGACGGTCGCCAGCTCTCGCCGGATCCGCCTGGGCGTGGCTGGTTCGTTCTTCGATCCGTCGTTGGCTGGGCCGTGATGGGTCATGCTTGCCATCGCCTCTCGGTGATCGGCTGCGATTCGCGATCCGGCAGGCCATTGTCCGCATTGTCCAACAGATCGCAAGGTACTCGGCAGCCCTGGTTGGCCCCGGTCGATAAGGGCTTGCCAGTCGGTTCTGAGAGAACTACCTTGTTGTTGTAGGCATAACTACAAAAAGGAACGTACACTACCGTGGCACCTGCTGATCCAACATCGACCTTGACCGGAGCGCTGGAGGACTACCTGGAGACCATCTTCCTGCTGGTGCGTGACAAGGGGTTCGCCAGGGTGCGAGACATCGCCATGGCCCGGGAGGTGAAGTCGGGCTCGGTGTCTCCTGCATTGAAGCGCCTGTCGGAGATGGGCTTGGTCAACTATGAGCGCCGGGAGTATGTGGGGTTGACCGCCGAAGGGGAGCGGGAGGCGCGGCGCGTGCTGGCGAGGCACGATCTGTTGGGCCGTTTTTTCTCCGAGATCCTGGGGATGTCTGGAGAGGCGGCCTCCCGGGAGGCGTGCGCCATGGAGCATAGCCTGTCTGCCGAGGCGATGGACCGTCTGGTACGTTTCTTCGAGTTTCTAACCATCTGCCCGGAGATGGACCTGCACTGGCTGGAGAAGTTCCACTGTTGCACGGTGGTGCAGGAGGACGTGTCGTCCTGCACGCGGGTCTTTCCTGGCCCATCGAAACCGCGCGTGGATCTGCGGGAAGAACCGAAGAGCGTGACCGACCTGGTACCCGGGAGAGAGGGCAGAATCAGGCAGGTCAGGGCACAGGGGGCCGTAAGACAACGGCTTTTGGATCTGGGATTGTTGCCGGAGGTGGTCGTACGGGTGGAGCGTGTCGCTCCGACGGGGGATCCGATCTGGATCAGCCTGCAAGGGTCCCATATCGCGTTGCGCCGCTGTGAGGCGGAGTCGGTGCTGATTTCCGAGGAGTAGCCTCTGGTATCTCGGGACACAACGAGACTCGGCTCGTACCGGCTTGCGGGCACGTTGTGCCTGGAGATTTGTGGAAATCTCTCCTGGTGAGCAGAAAGGTGATGAGGGTTCTGGTTATCGCAGCGACCGATCAGAGTATTGCGGTTCAGACGTCACGAGGCCCCGGGGCTTTCGGCGAGCCGAAGGGTGGCGGAGCCTTGCGGCGAGGTGAAAGGCCCAGGCGCTGCAGATTGGTATCAGTCGATTCGTTTCTGGCTCTTGGAGAAACACTGAGCGGTTCCTGACATGTCAAGAGAATTGGGGGAAGAACCGCCATCCTCTCTACGGATCGTGCGGGTGGCGCTGGCCGGCAATCCAAACTCGGGGAAGACCTCTCTTTTCAACGCCCTTACAGGTGCCAACCAGCACGTGGGGAACTACCCCGGTGTCACGGTAGAGAAGCGTCGGGGGACCTGTGTGCGAGACGGGGTGCGCTTCGAGATCCTGGATCTGCCGGGCTCATACAGCCTGACCTCCTATACGCCGGAAGAGCGGATCGCCCAGGAGGAGATCCTGGAAGGGAACCACGATGTCGTGGTGGTGGTGGTGGACTCCAACACGCTGAACAGGAGCCTGGTACTTCTCGCCCAGGTCATGTTGACCGGGGCCAGACCCGTGCTCTCCCTCAACATGTCGGACGAGGCCTTTCGAGCAGGGCAACGGATCGACGTGGACAAGATGCAGGTCCTGTTGGGCTTTCCCGTGATCGAGACGGTCGGGCACCGAGGTCTCGGTGCAGACCGATTGCTGGAGGCGATCCGAAAGAGCGCGATCACACCCGCCGAGAGACCAAGGGTGGTCCTGGGCGAGCGCCTCGATGCGGCGATCTTGGCAATCAGGGCCAGGCTCGGCACCGCTGTCTTCGCGCCAGCCCTTCATGGTTGGGTGGCGGTCAAGCTGTTGGTGGGCGAGCAAGCGTTCCTCGATGCCGCAGAGAGGGGCCAGGAGGAGGAGGCGATCAGAGAGGCGTTGCAGCGTCGTCACCAGATCGAGTCCGAGACGGGTATGGACATCTCCTTGTTCGTGACCGAGCGGTTCTTCGGCTTTGTGGACGGACTGCTCAAGGAGGTGGTGACACATCGGGCCCGTGTGGATGCGCGGGAGCTTTCCAATCGCATCGACAAGGTGCTGGTCAATCGGGTGGTGGGACTGCCGCTTTTTGCTCTGGTGATGTTCGGAATCTTCTGGGTGACGTTCTCGGTGGGCGAGGCGCCGATGGGCTGGATCGAGGCCGGGTTTGGCGCGCTGGGCCGCTGGGTTTCGGGCTGGTGGCCGGACGGATCGAGCTCTGTGATCCGATCGCTGCTGGTCGATGGGGTCATCGGCGGGGTCGGCGGCGTGCTGGTGTTTCTGCCGAACATCCTGCTGTTGTTCTTGGGGTTGGCCTTCCTGGAGGACACGGGGTACATGGCGCGGGCGGCCTTCCTGATGGACCGGGTGATGCACCTGTTCGGGCTGCATGGGAAAAGCTTCTTGCCCATGCTGACCGGGTTCGGATGCACGATTCCTGGGATCATGGCCACCCGGACGCTGGAGAACGAGCGGGACAGGCTCACCACCATGCTGGTGCTACCGCTGATCCCCTGTGGCGCTCGTTTGCCGATCTTGATGCTGCTCATCCCGGCGTTCTTTGCGGAGAGCTGGCGTGCTCCAGTTCTCTGGGCGGTTTATACGGGGGGGATTGTTTTGGCGCTGTTCTTGGCTTTGCTGCTGCGCCGATCCCTGCTGAGGGGAGAGGATGCGCCCTTCGTGATGGAGCTACCTCCCTACCGCTTGCCGACGCTCAGGGCGGTGGTGCTGAAGATGTGGGGGCGGGGCTGGCTCTACCTGCGCAAGGCAGGCACCGTGATCCTCGCCATCTCGTTGTTGATGTGGGTCATTACCGCCTACCCCAAGCCGGAACAGTACCAGGTCGACCTGGAGCAGGCGGCAGGCCGGCTGCAGGAGCTCGACCATGAGCAGCTCGCCGCCCATCGCGCAGCCGAGGATCTGCGCTATTCGATCGCCGGACGGCTTGGCCGCACCCTGGAGCCGATCGTTGCACCCCTCGGCTTCGACTGGCGGATCGTCACCGGGATGATCGGCGCCTTCGCCGCCAAGGAGGTCTTCGTCGCCCAGATGGGCATCGTGTACTCCATGGGGGAGGCGACCAATGGCCCCGAAACGCTGCGGGCGGCCTTGCGCCGTGACTACCCCCCCTCAGTCGGGCTCGCGTTGATCCTGTTCCTCATGATCGGGGCACCCTGCATGGCCACGGTAGCCATCACCCGGCGGGAGTCGGGAGCCTGGAAGTGGGCTCTGCTCCAGTTCGGAGGGCTGACCGCCATCGCCTACCTGGTATCGCTGGTGGTGTACCAGGTGGGACGCCTGGTGAGCTGAGGGTGGGTATCGACGGGGCGGTGTGCCGACTAGACCGCCACGATCTTAGATCCTGAAAATGCCGATTGCTATTATCGCGATGGGGATGTGTCGCCGACATCAGAGCCCCCGCTCTTGGGTTTCCCTCCGATGCCTTTCACAATGAGGTACAGGACCAGACCGACCCCGATGGTGGCTGCGCCCAGCAGCGCCTCAAGCGGTCGCTGCGCCACGGAATGAGCGATCATCCAGGCGGCGAAAAGGATGAACAGGCCCGGCGTGACCGGGTAGCCCCAGGTTCGGTAGGGACGAGCCACCTCGGGATGGCGGCGCCGGTGGACAAAGACGCCGGCCACGGTGAGCGCGGCAGAGGCCGACAGGGTGAAGCCGATGTACATCAAGAGTTCGTCGAAGCTGAGGGTCAACAGCATGAGGATGGCCAGCACCGCCTGCAAGGCGATGGAGACGACTGGACCGCCGCTGCCGGGACGCAGCCGCAGGAACCGCAGGACACGGTAGTCGTGTCCCATGGCCTCGTAGACGCGCGGCCCCACCATGATCATGGCGCTGACCGAGGAGACCAGGGCCAGGGCGATGAAGGAGGATAGAACGGCGCCGGCGCTCTGACCGAACAGGGATATCGCAGCCAGGTGGCCTATCTCGACGGATCCGGTGACCTGATCGGGATCGGTGCCGACAAGGAACACGGTGTTGAGACCGAGGTACAGCAGCATCACGAGGATGGTGCCCAACCCCAGCGCCAGCGGAAGGTACCTGTGGGGGCGCCGGATCTCGCCCGACAGGTAGGCGGCGCCGTTCCACCCGCTGTAGGCAAAGGCCACGAAGATCAACCCCACTGCAAAGCCGGGGCTCCAGATCTCCGGACCGGGCGCCGCAACACGCCCTTGCGGGATACCAGGCAGCATGATGGCCGCCCCTACCACGAATACCAAAATCAGCCCCACCTTGGCCGCCGTGAAGCCGTTCTGCACCCAGGCGCCCAGGGTCACGCGGGAGGCATGCAAGGCGGCCAGCAGCACTACCAGGACGGCTCCGGCCGCGATGGGTGGCACCCCGGGCACCAGCGCCTGCAGGTAGATGCCAAAGGCCAGTGCCGAGGCCGCGATCGGTGCCGAGAAACCAACCACCAGCGAAACCCAGCCGGCCACGAAGCCGACGGAGGGATGGAAGATATCCGACAGGAAACGGTACTCCCCGCCGTTGCAACAGATGCAGGCGGCCAGCTCGCCGTAGGACAGCGCTCCGCACAGGGCCAGGACGCCGCCGACCAGCCAGGCCAAGAGCACACCGCCCGAGGAGCCGATCTCGGTGAGCAAGAGGCCGGTGGTGGTGAACACGCCGGTGCCGATCATGCTGGCCACCACCACCATGGTTGCGGTGAACAAGCCTAGCCGGCGGGGGATGGCGCCGGTCTGGACTTTGTCGGGCGGTATGGGCATGGCGGTCATCCATCAGGCACTGGCCGGGGGCCAGAGTCGCCCCCTCCGCCCGCTTGGCCCACTGGATCTGCATCCAGAAGATCGACGTTTTGCTTCTAATCAGGCAGAAATGCCGTCGAGCGCTTCGGTTACCGAGACCAG
>JAFGEP010000022.1 GCA_016931535.1 Bradymonadales bacterium | reverse complement strand
CTGGTCTCGGTAACCGAAGCGCTCGACGGCATTTCTGCCTGATTAGAAGCAAAACGTCGATCTTCTGGATGCAGATCCAGTGGGCCACGCAAGCGGGGGAGGTGCCCGCGTAGCGGGCGGAGGGGGCTACTCTAGCCGTTGGACAAGCTGTGCCCGCGCAGCGACGGAGGGGGCATTCCTCCCCCGAGGCAGCGCCCGGGGGAGGTGGCGGCGTAGCCGCCGGAGGGGGCTACTCTAGCCGTTGGACAAGCTGTGCCCGTGCAGCCGCCGGAGGGGGCTACTCTAGCCGTTGGACAAGCTGTTCCCGCGCAGCCGCCGGAGGGGGCGATCCTAGCCTCCGGCCAAACTCTCCTCCCCCGCGATCACCGCATCGACCGCCCTGCAGGCCGCGGCATACCGCTCATCCCAGCTTCCCCCGATCACCGTGTACCTGCGGCCCAACGCCTCCAGCTCCCGCCGGCAGCGCTCGAAGAACTCCGCTCTCCTCTCGGGGAAGTAGCGCTGGGGATCGTCTACCCAGGGGGCATCGGCGTCGGTCAGCAAGGTGAGGCAGTAGCGTTGCCGCCGCGCCTCCCGGCGGATCCAGCCCGGGCAGCTCCCGAACAGGAGATCGCTCCAGAAGGTGGTAGTCATGAGATCGGTGTCGCAGAAGATCACCCGGTTGGCCTGGCGGGCCAGGGCCGCCTCGGAGGCGAGGTGTCCGCGCGCGATCCGCTCGATGTCCTCTGGGTCGCAGCGGTTGTCCTTCAGCTCCAACAAGGGTCGAGCGTACTCGGCGACCCAGGTGGTCCGGTAGGCCTCCGCCAGCCGCCTGGCGAGAACCGTCTTGCCGGTGGACTCCGGTCCGACGATGCAGATCCGGCGAACGAAGTAGGGGCGGACCGGGGCCGGCAGGTAGTCGAAATAGGCCATGGGATCCTGGCGTATGGCGGAGCTGGAGACGGGGACCAGCGCGCGGGCGTGATCGACCGGCACGTATCGTGCCCCAAGGACCTCGGCGAGGCGGAACCCATAGGGTTCGGAAGCGAAGAGGTAGTCCGGTCGCTCGGGGACGACCCTGAGCAGGCTCTCCTGCCAGATCCGCCAGAAGTCGGGGTGATCCTCCGGTTGTTGAGGGTTCTCATCGGTCAGGTGGATCACCGTGGCGCCCGGGCAGATCTCGCACATCCAGCGATGGCGCAGGGAGCCATCGATCGGCTCGCTCTGCAAGGTGCCGACCACCACGGTCAGGCGGTCTACATAGGCCCTGGCGAAATCGACCAGGTACTGGTGGCCGAGGTGGGGCGGCAGGAATTTCCCCAAGATCAGGCCGGAGCCGCGCTTTGGCAGCGAGTCTTCCACGATAGAAACCCCGAGGTGGCCAGGACCAGAAACACGCCGTACAGCCCCGCCGACAGGTAGAGGGCGCTGGACAGGTAGATCCCCACCGCCATGATATCCACCAGGATCCAGATCAGCCAGCTCTCCAGCACCTTTCTGGCCATGAGCCACTGGGCGATCAGGCTCAGCACGGTGGCGGCGGCGTCCCAGTACGGCAGGGCCGCGTCGGTGCGGGAGTCCATGATCCAGCCCAACACCACGGTCGAGGCCAAAGCGATGGCGGCCCAGCGGGCGGCCACGGCCGGCGGCAGACGGGATATCGAGAGCCTCCCCCGGTCCTCTCCTCCATGTAGCCAGTGGTACCAGCCATAGATCTGTAGAAAGACATAGATGATGTGCAGCCCCATCTCGGAGTAGAGGCGGGCCTGGTAGAAGACGGCGATGTACAGGCTGACCTGGACCAGCCCGGCGGGCCAGCACCAGATGTTCTCCCTGAGGGTGAGCCAGACGCAGGTCAGGCCGAAGAGTGTGGCCAACAGCTCGACCGGGCTCAAGAATGTGAGCAAGTTCTCCATCCGGGGCGGAGAGTACGATCGACTGGTGGCGCCTGTCCAAGGGATAGAGTCACCCCCTCCGCCCGCTACGCGGGCACCTCCCCCGCTTGCACGGCAAGCGGGGGAGGAGGGTTTGGCCAGAGGCTAGGATCGCCCCCTCCGCCCGCTACGCGACACCTCCCCCCGGCTTCGCCTCGGAGGAGGATCGCCCGCCCCGGTGCTGCGGATCACGAGTCGCTTGCAGTGGGGTGTCCGGTCGGCTATCGATATAGGACGTTGCTGTACACTTTGTTCTGAATTCACTGTCGGTATTGATTGGGTTGTGGTTTCCATCGGCTTGGGGGACGGGGTTGATCTGTACTCTGTCGAACGCGCCGGGGAGGCGAGGATCACGGCGATCCGACCGTGGGTCGATTCGTTTACCTGCAGAGAAGCCAGGCGATCCGGGGGACCTGCCGCCAGCCTGGTGTCGGATCGCTCGGGGGCCGCCAGGGAGATGACCCGGCCGGGGAGATGATCCCGAGGGGATTCCGGCTATTTTTTCTTGCCAGCAGGCTCAACATCTCCTTGCCTTCTGGCGCGAAGATGTGTAGTTCTGGCGATATCTGAATGGAAGGAAACGTGGACAGACATGACGGTCTCGGGAGGAAGCCTGGAGACCGCACAACTCAGTGGGTTGGCCGAACTTGATCGAAGCAGCTAGTAGACCGGTTCCGGCCTTGCAGGGAGGAAGCAATGCGCATCAGTAAGAAACTATTCGGAGGCGTTGTCGCCCTCGCCTTACTCGCCTCGATGGTGGGTTGCGGGGACGACATCGAGTGCGGTGCAGGGACAGTCGAAAGGGATGGAGTCTGTGTCCCGGCCCAGACCATCGTGTGCGGTGATGGTACGGTGGCCGTGGACGGAGAGTGCGTCCCTGAAGAGGACCTGTGCCCCACCGGACAGGTCTGGGTAGGCGGCGAGTGCGTGGACGCTGTGGAGTGCGCGGCCGGTACCCACCTGGTGGGTGGTGAGTGCGTGCCGCTCTGCGGCGATGACGAGGTCTGGGATCCAAACACCAGTACCTGCCGGGACGAGAACGGCTGCGGCGAAGGCACCTCACTGGTCGAGGGCGAGTGCGTCCCCGACGAGAACCTGTGCGATCCCGGAGAGGTGTACGTCAACGGAGAATGCGTGCCTGAGGTCGGCTGCGGCGAGGGCACCATCCTCGACACCGAGACCGACGAGTGCGTCCCCATCGATCCGATGGACGACGTCACGGTCTGGGAAGCAGAAGGGCAAAACGACATCTTTCAGGATGGTGATCCCACCCCGTTCGTGCTGCCCACGGCTATCGACCAGACCCGCATCCTGGGCGGCGTGATCGACGACATCGATGAGGACGGCACGCCGGACTTCGATACCTTCGTGTTCGCCGGTACCGCTGGCACCCGCCTGCAGATCGAGGGAACCGCGGTCGGCGCGCCATCGGTTGGTTACGCCCTGTTCGCTCTGGATGATGAGGGGTACATCACCTACTGGCGTTTCGCGCTTCCCATGGCTTCCCGCAACGCTTCGCGCGAAGTGGTTCTGCCGCTTAGCACCACCTACATGCTGTACGTAGGGGATGGCGGCAACCTGCTCAAATTCTTCGGGGAGGAATTGGGATCTTATTACGGTCTGTGGGATGCCAGCATCCCCGGCGAGTACGACGGCAACGTCGGCTACACCTACATGGTGGCGGTGACGCCCATCACCAACCCGGCCCCCACGGCCCGGGCCGCGGCCGCTTTCCCGCTGGAGATCGACGGTGTGCTGTCGGATGTCCCCCAGAACCTGTTCAACCTGCCCGAATACACCTTGACCTACACGGAGATCGTGCCCGACAGCGACAACCTGGACGGGGTGTACTGGATCTCCGACGCCGACTACACCCCCTTCCGGGGCGAGTTCCAGTATGGCTTGCATGTCGTTCCGGCCGGCGGGCTGCTGTTAACCTCCGACTACACCTGGGCGGTGACTCGCGACACCGGCTTCACCCTGTACTCCGAGATCATCCCCGCGGAGGTCATCACCATCAGCCCCGCTACTCCGGTCGAGCTGGATGACGAGGACATCGATCCCTTCGGCGATAACTTCTATCGCTTCACCTTGAACGCACCCATGGTGCTGGATATCGAGGCCGACGCCGGGGAAAGCGACGCCTACTTCATCGTCGCACTGGCCGACGCCAACTTCGACATCCTGTTCTGGTGGCCGTATTTTACCTTTTTTGGATATCAATTCGCGGATCCCTGGTACTGGGTACAGATGACCGTCGCCCTGGAACCGGGAACCTACTTCCTCATGGTCAGCGAGTACACGGATGAACCCCAAGAAGGCGATACCTTCACTTACGACCTGACCATCACAGCCTACGCGCAGAATGTCATCGATACCGGCGTGGTCAGTGAGACCGTCGATAGCATCAGCGAGACCGATCTGGCGTTGCTGGAGGCAATCGGAGACGAGGCCTTCCTCACCTTCTCGTCAGCGGCGGTGGGCGATCTCACCTTGACCTGCAGCCCGGACGAGGAGCTGGACGTCGACATCGCGGTGTTCGACTTCTTCGTGCTGGGAAAGGACGGTTACTACTACCCCGCGTTGGAAAGCTACTCCGGCCTTGCAGGGGCTGACGAGGTCCTCAACTGGATCACCGGTCCCCAGCCTTTCTGGGTGCAGGTTTATGCCTATGATCTGACCGGCACCAAGGACACCTTCGACATCGAGGCCGCCATCGACTTCCCCGACTGGCTGATCCCTGAAGTGGAGCCCAATGACGAGCTCGATGAGGCCACCGACCTGGGACTGCTGACCCTCGACGAGTCGTTGTACGGCTATGGGGACCAGCACTACTCCACCAACGACGTCACCGTGGACTACTGGTCCTTCTCGGTCGACAATCCCTCGGGAGTCCGGCTGGAGACCCATCCCCTGGGCGCCGATTACGTGGACACCACCCTGGTGCTCTTGGACGATGGGGACAACGCGCTGGCTTTCAATGACGACAAGGTCGATACCTTCTACTCACTCATCTACATGGACCTGCCGGCGGGCACCTACTTCGCCGCCGTCGACAACTACTGGATGGAAGAGGCCGAGCTCTACCTGCTGGAAGCCCTCGTCCTCAGTGAGTGGGACGTATGCGCCCCCTCCTGGGTCTCCTGCGCCACCGGCACCGCGGTCGAGATCTGCAACCCGTGGGGAACCGGCTACGAGCAGTTCGAATGCGCCGGCGACTGCGAGGACGGAGACTGCGTCGCCTACGAAGAGGCGGAGACCGCTATCGGCGATAACGACGATGATGTAGACGCCGAGAACGCAGGTGATGTCGGCGTCGGTGGTCGTTTGACCATCGAGGGATACAGCCTCAGCGATGATTATGATATTGACTCTGACTGGTACCGCTTCGAGCTCACCGGGACCGCCTGGGTGGAGATCACGGCCGCCCCGATCCCGCCCGATATGCCCGACTTGGAGATCGACCTGTACTCGGTCACCATGACCGGCACGACAGTGACCGGCTCCAGCTTGATCGACTGGGTAGACTCGGGCTGGGATGGAGAGGCCGAGTTCCTCAGCCTGGATGCACCACTACACGCCGGTGACTACGCTGTCGAGGTGATTGATTCGGGTTATGGTGGCGCGTACCGCGTCTCCATCAACACCATCGCGCCAGAGTGCCTGATGGCTGCCGATCCCGTCTGTACCGAGGGCGTCCGCAGCTACTGCGTGGATTACTGGAATGTCCCCATCACCTGCATGGGCACATGTACAACTGGTATCGGTTGCGGAGAGCCCACATGGCCTGTGGTCGGCACCAGCACCATCGACCCCGAGGACGAGGTCGAGCTGTGGGGCTTCGCCTTCACCATCATCGACGATGTGGATGCACTCTGGATCGAGGTCGCACCCCACGAGGGAACAGCCCCCGACGTCGCGACCAGGCTCTGCCAGACGGACCAGTTGCCCTGCACGGGTTCCTGGGCCTCGGCGTTCCGGGCCGATGACCTGGTCGCCGGCGAGTACTACCTGGAGGTGCGTTCGGAAGAAGGCACCGGGATCTACGATGCCAACATCGAGAAGCTCACCTGCGAGCCGGGAGTCCAGTGCGCCACCGACGCGCAAGGCGATTACATCGTCAACTACGACCTGGACTGCTCGGTGATCGGAGCCATCGAGCGGTGCACCTTCGCCTGCACCGGAGACGGTGATACCACCGCCTGCGACCTGGAGGTGGAGGAGAACGACGAGGCCGAGACGGCCCAGGATATCGGTGAGCTGGTCGACTTCCTGCACGTGTTCGGCACCACCGGCACCGCCGATGACGTGGACTGGTTCGTCTTCACCATCGACCAACCCGCCCTCGTCCGGTTCGAGGTGCTGCCCGTGGCCGGTGGGGCCACCGCCGCCCAGCTCTTCGTCCATGAATGGCTCGATATCGGGACCAGCACCACCGAGCTGTTTGAAGGCGTCGCGGACGATGACCCGCTCAGCCTGATCGATTACATCTACCTGCCCGCCAACCCGGGAACTGCGGTGGAGTACCTGGTGCAGGTCATCGCCGAGTTCGACGAGGCCAACACGGGCGAGTACGAGCTGGTGATCACCGCCGACTACACGATGGAGAATGATGACAACGATACGGCGCTGGATGCGGAGGCTCTCGGTGACCTGACCGAATTCCTGTACGTGAACGGCACCATGGGCACCGCCGATGACGTGGACTGGTTCTCCTTCAACATTACCGGCGACTCCGTTGCCCGCATCGAGGTACTACCGGTGAACGGAGGGGCCACCGCCGCCGAGCTCTTCGTCCATGAATGGGTCAAGGTCGGCACCAGCACCAATCAGTTGGCCGTAGGTACCGCAGGGACTGATTCGCTCAGCCTGATCGAGTACCTCTACCTGCCCGTCGGCACTGCCGACAGCGTGGAGTATCTCGTGAAGGTCGTTGCCGCATACGACACCGCCAACAGCGGCGCCTACCGGCTGGAGATCACCCTGGACACGGTGGCCACGATGGAAGACGAGGGCGTGGCGGGCAATGACACCGCCAAGATGGCCCAGGATCTCGGAGAACTGACCGAGTTCCTGTATGCCAATGGTGTCATCGGTACCGCAGGTGACGCAGACTGGTTCCTCTTCAACATCTCGGCCTCCGCCGTGGTCGACTTCGAGACCATACAGGTGACGGGAGGACTCGATGACGTAGACATCACTGTCTACTCGTGGGATCCGGTCGGCACCACTGCGACAGAGATCGGAGACTACGACGAGGCCGGAATGGCATTGATCGAGTACCTCTACCTTCCCTACCTCGCGGGTACTTCCGAGTACTACCTGGTAAAGGTTAATGGCCTATACGAACCGGCCGCCAACAGCGGCGCCTACCGGCTGGAGATCACCGCGGTCACCTTGCCGGTCGAGTGCGTGCCTCTTAGTACGGATCACGCCTGCTTTGAGGGCGATCTCGGCACCCTGTGCGGGGTAGATGGAACCTGGGAGGAGATCCAGACCTGCCAAGTGCCCTGCATGACCTACGAAGACGTCGACGCTTGCGGTTATGTCGCGGAAACAACGGAGAGCAACGACATCGCCAAGAATGCTCAAGACCTGGGCGCTCTGGACGAAGGTCTGCTGCCCATCGAGGGCCGCTTCGTGACGGGTGACACAGTAGACTGGTTCCAGTTCACCCTCTCCCCGGCGAGCACCTTCATCGGCGACTTCAGTTCGGAAAATACTCTGGTCGGTACTGTTCCTTATGTTAGCCTGACAAGCTGGCTGTACAACCCGGATGCGACCGGCACCTCGGCGCAGGAGCCTGCACTTGGTACGGGAACTGATTTCCAGTACAAGTACCTGCTGGCCGGTACAACCTACATGATCAGACTGGAGCCTGCAGCCGCGGGTACAGGGTACTACCGGTTCCTCATCGATTTCGTGGGAACCAGTCTCTAGACATACCGATGTCCATGTGCCGAGGCCGGCTAGGCCGGCCTCGGCATCCCACTCTCCCTACACAGACTGATCGATTTCAGCAGGATCGGGCCAACAGCGAGCCCGCGACCTCCACCATCACCGCCGCGCCGATGGCCAGGCACTCCTCGTCCAGGTCGAAGGTGGGGCTGTGGTGGGGGGCGGTGATCCCCCGCTCCGAATTGGCTGCCCCCACGAAGAAGTAGCAGCCGGGGACCTGCTGCAGGAAGACGGCCGCGTCCTCGGCGCCCATGGTGCGCACCTCGGCGGTCACCCGGTCGGTGCCCAGGACCGACTCGGCCGCTTTGCGCAGCCGTTCTGCGACCGCCAGGTCATTGATGACCGCCGGCGTCATCGGGGTGATCTCCAGATCCACCCCGACTCCGCAGGCCCGGCCCACGCCCTCCATCAGCTCCCGGGTCCGGCGGATGACCATCTCGCGCGTCTCCGGCAGAAAGCTGCGGATGGTCCCGGTCAGCTCCACCTCGGACGGAATGACATTGCAGGCCTCTCCGCCGCGGATGGAGCCGAAGCTCACCACCGCCGTGTCGAGCGGATCCACGTTCCGGCTCACCACCGTCTGGACCGCAACAACCATCTGGGCGGCGGCCACGATCGGATCCACCGCATGCTGCGGCAGCGCCCCGTGGCCCCCCTGGCCGCGGACCAGGCAAACAAGCTTGTCTGCCGCCGCCATGACCGGGCCGGTCCGGACGTCGATCGTCCCCACCGGTCTGTCCAGCCAGACATGACAGGCAAGAAAGGCGTCCGGGCGCGGATCGTCCAGCACCCCCTCGGCCACCATCCGCTCGGCGCCGCCTGCCCCCTCCTCTGCCGGCTGGAACACCAGCTTGACCGTCCCCCCCCAATCCTGTCGGCATCCGGCCAGCAGCTCGGCGACCCCCATGCCGATGGCCAGGTGGGCGTCGTGGCCGCAGGCGTGCATGCAGCCCGGGACCTCGGACGCATAGGCGGCGCCCGTCCGCTCCTGGACCGGCAGGGCGTCCATGTCGAAGCGGAGCATGAGCACCGGCCCGGGCCTGGCGCCCTCCATGACGCCGACCACCCCCGTCTCGGCGATCCCGGTCTTCACGCGGTATCCGCGCTTCTCGAGGTGTGCGGCGACGATCCCGGCGGTCCGCCGCTCCTGGAAGGCCGGCTCGGGGTGGCGGTGGAAGTCCCTTCTCCACGCCACCATCTTGTCCTGGATGGCGAGCGCCGCTGCCAAGCTGTTCATGGTGATGGTCTCCTCTTGTATCGGTCGGCCTCCCCCGAGGCGGAGGCCGGGAGAGGTGCCCGCGTAGCGGGCGGAGGGGGCGATCCTAGCCCATAGACGAGCCCTCCTCCCCCGAGGCGGAGGCCGGGGGAGGTGCCCGCGTAGCGGGCGGAGGGGGCGATCCTAGCCCCTGGACAAGCGCTCCTCCCCCGAGGCGGCTGCTTCGGGATCATACAACATCTTAGTGATTGATCTTGCGGAGGCCAGTTCGACGTACTTATCTGACCGACCCTCACCTATCCCCCCGGGAGAGGTCGGCGCCAGGTGAGGGCCTTCTGTCGCCCCTCCGGGGCTTGCCTTTTGGTACTCCTCTCGTACCCCGGGCTAAAGCCCGGGGCTACCTTCTTGCCGCCCCTGCCGGGGCGGCCAATCAGTGAACCTCACCCTCCAGTCTGGATCAGCTTCGCTCTTGGCTCCGGGCGTCCATCCGGTATCGACGCCACCCAAGGAAGTCCTGTCCAATCTCGCCCAGTGGATAGAGGCTCGAGCGCTGATCCAGAGCATCCAGAATTCGACCCAGTCTTCCGCTTTCAATCTCGCCCAGTGTACAGAGGCTCGAGCGCCCCGTCAGGGGCGCAACTGTTGTAGCCCCGGGCTTTAGCCCGGGGTGTATGGCATCTATGCAGACCAAGCCCCGTAAGGGGCGACACCCAACACCAGCAATTTCTCGGTAGGATTCACCCTTGTCGGTTGTCGTGACCCGAGATGTGATCAAGAGTCAGCCCCCCGGGAGAGGTGATTTCACGGGCCCCGGAAGAGCGAAGGGCCTCAGACATGAGTCAGCCCCCCGGGAGAGGTGATTGCACCTGAGTGCTACAGTCTGATACTCCCCCCCATCCATCAACCGGATTGCCCTCCGCCCGGCGGGCGTGCTAAAGCCACGCCATTCCCACTTGGCAAAGGTGATCCCATGATCCTCGACTCCGGTAGCTGCCTTCCTTCGATGATGCCGTCCACGGCGATACCCCGCCTCGCTCGCGCGGCTCGCCTCCGGCGCCTGACCTTTCTCTTGCCGATTCTCTGCCTGGCCTTGGTGGCCCTGGTCGGCTGCCCCTCCCCCGCCGAGGTCCGCCCGGGACCCGAGGCGGCCCTCCCGGCAGCCCAGGCTGTCCTCGAACCGCCGGTCGCACCCCGCATCCCCCATGTCCAGTCGATCCACGGGGTGGAGCTGACAGACGACTACTACTGGCTGCGAGAGCGCGACAACCCGGCGGTGATGGCCTACCTCGAGGCCGAGAACGCCTACACCGATGCCATGATGGCTCACACCGAAGAGCTGCAGGAGACGCTCTACCAGGAGATGCTGGGGCGCATCCAGGAGACCGACCTGTCCGCGCCCTACCGGAAGGACGACTACTGGTACTACACCCGCACCGAGGAGGGCCAGGCCTATTCCCTGTTCTGCCGGCGGCAAGGGAGCCTCGAGGGGCCGGAGGAGGTGCTGTTGGACCAGAACGCGCTGGCCGAGGGGCAGGAGTACCTCGAGGTGGGGTTTCTCGAGGTCAGCCCCGATCATCGCTGGCTGGCCTACGGCGTGGATACGACCGGCTCAGAGCTGTACACCGCCGTCTTCAAGGAGCTGGAAAGCGGGCAGGAGCTGGAGCAGACCATCGAGAACGTCTCCTACTCCCTGGTCTGGGCCAACGACAACCGCACCGTCTTCTACACGGTCCAGGACGACACCTACCGCCCCTACCAGCTCTATCGTTACGTCGTGGGCGCCGATCCGGACACCGCCGAGCTGGTGTACCAGGAGGACGACAACCGCTTCTACCTGGAGGTGGAAAAGACCCGCAGCGAGGGCTACATCATCATGTCCATGGCCAGCTCCGCCACCACCGAGGCCTGGGTGCTCCCGGCCGACGACCCGGCCGGCACCTTCCAGCTGGTCGAGCCGCGGGTCGCCGGCATCGAGTACTACGTGGAGCACCACTCCGACCGCTTCTACATCGTGACCAACCGGGGCGACGACCTGCCGGAGGAGGTCACGGTGGACCAGCAGCCCGGCCACTCGAAGCGGTCTCTGACCGCGCCGGTTTCCGGGCGTCAAGCAGATACCCCGATGGAGCCGAGCGAAGCGATCCAGACGAGCCACACCCCGAACCGGGTGGTCAACTTCCGGCTGTTGGAGGCCCCGGTGAGCTCCCCCGGGCGGGAGAGCTGGGTCGAGGTGATCCCGCATCGGCCCGAGGTCCAGCTGGTGAGCGTCTCGGCGTTCGCTGACTACCTGGTCATCCGGGAACGGGCCGACGGTCTGCCGCGCATCCGCATCCGCCATTTGCCCAGCGGTGAGGAGCACGCGATCGATTTCCCCGAGTCGGCCTACAACGCCGTGCCGGAGAACAATCCCGAGTTCCACTCCACCACCTACCGCCTGCGGTACACCTCGCTCGTCACACCGGATACGGTCTACGACTACCACATGGACACCCGCCAACTCGAGGTGCTCAAGGAGCGGCCGGTGATCGGCTACGACCGCGAGGCCTACCACACGGAACGGATCTGGGCCACGGCGCCGGATGGGGTGGAGGTCCCGATCACCCTGGTCTACCGGGGCGACCTGCAGCTCGATGGCACCAGCCCGGCGCTCCTGGAGGGCTACGGTGCCTACGGCTGGCCCTATGACCCCTACTTCAGCAGCGCCCGGTTGAGCCTGCTCGACCGCGGATTCGTTTACGCCCTGGCCCACGTGCGGGGCGGCGGAGAGCTGGGAAGGCCCTGGTACGAGGACGGCAAGCTGGAGAACAAACCCAACACCTTCACCGACTTCATCGCCTGCGCCGAGCGGTTGATCGAGGCCGGCTACACCTCCCCCCAGCGGCTGACCATCACCGGAGCCAGCGCCGGCGGCCTCCTGATCGGGGCCTCCGTCAACCAGCGGCCGGAGCTGTTCGCGGCGGTGGTGGCGGAGGTCCCCTTCGTCGACCTGATCAACACCATGCTGGACGAGACCATCCCGCTGACCGCCAACGAGTGGGAGGAGTGGGGGGATCCCCGAACCCCCACCTTCTTCGAGGTGATGTACTCCTACTCGCCCTATGACAACGTGCGGGCCCAGGACTACCCCGCCATGCTGATCACGGCCGGGCTGAACGACCCCAGGGTGGCCTACTGGGAGCCAACCAAGTGGGCGGCTCGGCTGCGTGCTCTGAAAACCGACTCCAACCGACTGCTCCTGCGGACCAACATGGGAGCGGGGCACTTCGGATCCTCGGGGCGCTATGGCCAGCTCGCCGAGCTGGCTTTCGAGTTCGCCTTCATCCTGGATGAGCTGGGGGCAAACCAGTAGGCTCGCTTTAATACCCTCCCCCGCTTGCCGAGCAAGCGGGGGAGGTGCCCGCGTAGCCCACTGGATCTGCATCCAGAAGATCGACGTTTTGCTTCTAATCAGGCAGAAATGCCGTCGAGCGCT
>JAFGEP010000021.1 GCA_016931535.1 Bradymonadales bacterium | reverse complement strand
GGCATCCCAGGGGAGATCGGGCCAGGCATCCCAGGGGAGATCGGGCCAGGCATCCCAGGGGAGATCGGGCCAGGCATCCCAGGGGAGGTCGAACGGGAGGTCCCAGGGGATGGCATCCGCGTCTGAGAGGTCGGGCTGCTGGTCAGCCAGGTCGAGGTCGATAGCATCGGAGAGGTCGATGACGGTATCCGGACTGGTATCGGGTGGGGTGTCCTCACTGACGTCCCCCGTGTCAGGGAGGTCGGTCTGCGGGTCGTCTCGGTCGAGGTCGTCGAGGTCGGGTGTGTCCAGGATCGGATCAGGGGCGGAATCGGGACCGGTGTCCGGCAAGGTATCTGGAGCGGGGATATCTTGAGGGATTGGTTGATCGTCCCCATCGGCCTGCAGGTCAGGCAGGTCGGTATCGGAGACGCCGTGATCGGATTCGGTGGGTGTGCATGGGATGCACTCTCCCTGAGAATTGTAGCAGACACATGGAATCACCGAGCTCGGTTCCAGACCGGTCCGGCCGCATCCCAGCAGTGACCCCACCAGGATTAGCACAACCGGAAGGCCGTCCAGAAAGGAGGGCGCCGTGTTGCGCAGGAGTAGAGCACCGGTAGACCGGCCGGTATCCGGAGGAGACAGGGGCTGTTGCATGGAGTCGGTGGACACGCGTTGCTCCCTTCAGAGAAGGTGGCTCATTCGGGGATGACACCAGCAGCTGGCCGTCATCATACCATATTTCCCGGACAGAGCGACTTCCCCGAGCTGGCAGGGTTCGGCGACCGATCCGGTTGATGTAACGTACCGGTCAAGTTTGGGACTGCAGCCACAAGGGATCACGGGTTCTCTGGAGTTCGCGGGGGCGTATCGTTATACATATGTGTCTCGTGATACGATTTGAGACGCGTTCTGCTTGACTGTGCCTCAAAAGTGTACAAAATGGGTCCCGTACCGGACCTGAAGCCGAAAACCAGCCCAATCCTTTGAAATCAAAGGTTTTTTTGAGTTTGTTCGGTTTGACCGCCGAATCGAGGTGCGATGCTGGTGGTTCCCGTTGTCTGCCAATTAGTTGAAATTTCTACATATTTTCTTGCGGCCGATCTCCGTGAAGTTTGGCATCGTAGTTGCTTCTATCCGCTCCAGGTCGAAAGGAGCGGACATGTACGGACAAGCGAACTCAACCGTTGAACCCCATCTCGAGCCGCAAGGCCGGATGGTACGACAGATCGACAACTTCTCCTCGTTGCCTGCTCGGGACGCCGACCTGGTGGGTCGGCTGCTGAGCGGCGACGAGAAGACCTTCACCCTGCTGGTGGATCGCTACCACCACGCGTTGCACCGACTAGCGCGGGTGTACGTGGGTGACAGCCATCTGGCGGAAGAGGTGGTCCAGGAGACCTGGCTGGCGGTGATCAAGGGTTTACCTGCCTTCGAGGGGCGATCGAGCCTGAAGACCTGGATCTTCCGCATCTTGACCAACCGCGCCAAGTCACGCGGGGTCAGGGAGGGCAGGACCATCCCTTTTTCCACCCTCGCCATGGACGCGGATGAAGGGGAACGATGGCTCGACACCAACCGGTTCCGCTCCGATGGGAGCTTTCAGATGGCGCCCAGGGCCTGGGAACCGGACACCCCCGAGCAGATGGTCCTCAACCGGGAAACCCGAGTGTTTGTCGAGCGGGTGATCGATCGGCTGCCTCCCAAGCAGAAGGCGGTCATCACCCTTCGGGACATCGAGGGATGGCCGTCGGATGAGGTCTGCGACCTGCTGGAGATCAGCGAAACTTACCAGCGGGTTCTGCTTCATCGAGGCCGCTCCCGGGTTCGTGCCGAGTTCGATCGTTATCTCGAAGGAAACTAGCGGCCGGCAGACTCTGCCGTTGCTTTCCACTATGCCCTTCGGCACACCGCGATCAGCTCCATCACCTGTTGGCCCGATTGGGTTCGGAGGGGAGCGGTCGTCAATCGACCAACCTCGAATCGGTTTTCGGCGCATTGCCGTTCGATGTAGCTCCGGGAAAAGGCGACCCGTCGGGTTGGCTGGCAGACCGTCTCCGAATGGCCCGTCGCCGCCTCCACGGTGAAAGCCAGCCAACCTCCTGGCTTGAGGACGCGGGCGCTCTCCTCGAACACCGGCCTCAGGTCGCCCAGGTAACTCAGGACGTCGGAGGCGGCCACCAGGTCCAGGCTGTGCTGGCGCGAGCAGACCAGGGCGTAGACCAGGTCGGCCCGGTACAGTACGTCATAGACGTGGCGATCGCGCGCTCTGGAAAGCATCTTCGAGGAGAGGTCGACACCGGTCAGCCGGCGAGCCAGCGGGCGAAGCAGGGGACCGCACAGGCCGGTGCCGCAGCCCAACTCCAGGCAGCTCCAGTCAGCCTGGAAGGTGCCGGCCGCCTGCACCACCGCCTGGGCCAGAGCCAGGTGGCCCTGGTAGCCCAGGTCTTCCACCAGGTGCCGGTCGAAGCGGTCGGCATACCGGTCGAACAGCTCCTCTACTTCGGCCCGCAAAGGCGCGGTAAAACCTGCGCCACCCGCCGAAGCGACCAGGTGGCTCACCGCTGCCCGCCCGGGCGCGTGCCGAGCCGCCTCCCGGAAACTGTCCAGGGCGGCCATCCGTTCCCCCCGGGCCGCATGGATCGAACCCTTGGTCATCAGCGCACCGAGGTGTCCACCATGTCGTTCCAGCACCCGTTCGCAGTCCAACAGCGCCTCCGAGAGTGCACCCTGCCGCTCCCGTGCCAACGCGCGACCATGCAGCGCCTCGATCTGCTGGTCCGGGCGCTCGGCGACAGCGGAAAATACCTGGATCGCCTCGACATGACGGCCCTCCTCCAGACGTTGCCATCCTTGGGCGACGAGCTCGGCTCCCTTTTGGTCCATCTGCATCTCCTCGGTCGTGCTCCTCAGGAAACCAGCTTCCCCTGGACTATGGCGGGTGAGGCCAACGCGGCACAGCCCGTTCCAGCCGGATGGTCACCGGGGGGAGATCGGGCTGGCGATGGATCGCGATGGCTGCCTGGTATCGATCGGCCAGGCGAAGAAGGGTGAACTGCCAGTGAGACGGGTCGTCTTCCAGCTGGGGAGAGAAGGTGGCTGACACGCCCTCGGCGTTCATCCGGAAGGAGAGGCCAGACATGGGTAGGGAGAGCCCCAGCCCTCGGGCCTTGAGGTAGGCCTCCTTGAGAGTCCAGTACTCGTAGAAGCGGCGTTGCTGCGTTTCCTGATCCATCTTTTCGATCTCTTCGACCTCGTCCGGCGAAAAGGCGTACCTGGCGATCTGCAGGATCCGTCGGTTGGATTGGGGGGCTTCCACGTCCAGGCCCGCCCGTTCGCTGGTGGTGACCAGCAGGGCGGCCAGACCGGCGGTGTGCGAGAGGCTGAAGTGAAGGGGTGGTTCCAGCCGTGGCTGCTCGATCTCCGGTTTTCCGCCCGGTCTGCTGCCAAACACCCAGTCCGAGGGGTTCACTGCCGCGTAGCGGGAGAGGGTGATCCGCAACAGCGCCCGGGACACGAGAAAAAGATGCCGGTCCTTGGCAAAGAGGAAGCGGTCATGGCGCACCCGTTCCTCGGGGCTGAGCAGATCCAGGTAGGCCGCCAGCAGCGCGGGTTCGTTGACGTCTCCGGTGCAGAGATACCACAGGTCGGCGGTGTGGGGGGACAACGGTGCGGCCATGTCGCCCGCGATGATAGGGCACCCCACAAGCCTTGTCCATTGCCGCTGGCAACGTCTATCATGGGCCGTCTCATGTTCCACCGGTACGGAAACCTCTCATGCATACGACCGGTCCGAGCCCTGTTCTTCCGAGCTTCCGGCTGGCCTGGTCAGGGTTCCCGCTGGCGCCCGCCAAGGCGCAGGACGACGGTTTCACCAGACACCTGCAAGGAGAGCATGTATGAACAAGTGGAGTCCGAGCTCGATCCGTCCGTCCTGTTGGCTGATCTGTGCCGTCGTCCTACTGGTGTCCAGCACGGCGCTGGCTGGAGGGTTCACCATTCCGCTGGTGGGGGCCCGGATGTCGGGGCAGGCTGCCTTCGGCGCCCATCCCGACGACACTTCGGCGATCTACCACAACCCGGCGGGGTTGATCCTGGTGGATGGGCTACGGTTGGAGCTGTCGGGCACCGGAATCCTCACCAACACCGCCTATAGTCGAGTGGACTACCCCCAGATCGACGGGACCGGGGAGTTCGATACCTCGCGCCCTCCCTCGGGGTTGTGCCCTCCTGAAGGGGCCAGCGAGGGGTACGATGGTGATGGGTACGTGCTGGAGCCCTGCTACCGCCCCGAGGCCGCTCCCGCCTCCCCCTTCGGGATCATTCCGTTCGGCGGGATCAGCTACCGGCTGAACGCGCCCAGGCTGGCCTTCGGGCTGGGGGTGTACTCGCCCCACAACGCGACCGCCGCATTTCCGGAGGATGGCGCACAGCGCTACTCCGTCATCGAAGGCAGCATCACCACCGTGTACCTGACCCCCACCGTGGCCTGGCAGCCTCATCCATTTCTGGCCCTGGGGGCGGGGCTGAGCGTGGTCCGGGCCAACGCACGGCTCGATCGGGAGTACTGGATCCCGGAGGCGTTTCATACCTGGAACCCCGACCCGGTCATCCTGTCGCTGGAGGCTGAAGGATGGTCCTGGGGTTACAATGCGGGGCTCATCCTGTATCCCGGTGCCTTGCTGTCGCCGCTGGAGGGGTTGGAGATCGCCGCCAGCTATACCTCGCGGGCCAGCCTCGAGTTCGATGGCCAGATCGAGGTGGGCGGGTTGGGTGCGCTGTTGGGCGGGGTCTTCGAGCCGGGGTACCAGGAAGGCCAGACGATCGAGCGGGACGCCACCGCCGAGTTCACCATTCCGGACATGTTGCGGCTCTCCCTCGGGTATGCCTTCGGTGCGGTGGGCTGGGTGGGGGTCGACCTGTACTGGAACCACTACTCGCTCTACGACAAGTTGACCATCCGGCTGAAAGAGCCTCTGGGGACGCTCCAGGAGTTCACCGAGCCCAAGGACTCCACCGAATCCTGGAGCCTGGGGGTGGGAGGGAGATGGCGGCCGATCGACGCGCTGGATGCCCGGTTGGGAGTGTTTCTGGACCAGTCGCCCTATCCGGACAACACCTACACGGTCTTGAGCCCGGATTCGGACAAGCTGGGGATCACCACCGGCCTGTCCTGGCGACCCGGCTGGGGGTTCGAGCTGACCGGCGCCTACATGCTGCTGCTGTTCGCCGACCGGGTCGTGGACGATAGCCTGGTCCGGCCAGAGTTCAACTTCGAGAGCTTGCACCTGTCGATGCAGGCGCCCTTCTCGGCCAATGGCGAGGTGGTGGGCAAGGTGGTCCACGTCTTTGGGCTCCAGCTCGGCTGGTCCTGGGAGCCGGCCGGCGAGCGGACCCCTGAGGTCGAACCGGAGCCGATCTGGCTTCCCGACTGGGCCGAAGATCAGTCGCCCCAGGGGTAGGGGACATCCAGAGCGGCACAAACCAGACGCTAACGAGTATGGGCGCCGCCCGGGCAACTTGTCGGTGCGGCCTGAGTGGGACGGCGAAGGGGTATGGCTGCAGGCCTGTGGCTATCGGCGCCGCCCCGGCAACTTGTCGTTGCGACCTGAGTGGGACGGCGGAGGGGTATGGCTGTAGGCCTGTGGCTATCGGCGCCGCCCGGGC
This sequence comes from Bradymonadales bacterium, assembly GCA_016931535.1. GTDB lineage: Bacteria > Myxococcota_A > Bradymonadia > JAFGEP01 > JAFGEP01 > JAFGEP01. The sequence continues at coordinate 6,931 of JAFGEP010000021.1, read as the reverse complement.
GTTTTCCTCCTCCGTCGTGCACTCTGCCACCCGGCGGCCGCTTTTGGGGAAAACGGCTCGCCGGGTCCCGGCAGAGGGGGCACCGTCGTCGGAAAACCCCGCGCGGCGCTTCCGTGTCCTCGACAAACAGTACCCCCCGCCCGTGTCAGAGGGAGAGTGGACAGGGGTGAGGGTTCTCCGTTCTCAACCCGAAGGGGTGGGACATGCAAGAACCTCGCTACACCTTGGGAACCGCTGTCCGCTCCAAAACCCACATAAGATGGCTCAGCAATCCGGATCGACGCCTTCCGGGCACCAGGTGTCGCAGTGATCATCTGCGCTGCAGGCGGTCTGGCCGTCCTGGCAGTTCGGGTCGCACCGACAGGTCTCGGCGCTGCCTCGAGCGGCGGCTTCGCAATACTCGTTGAAGTTGCAGCTACAGGGGCAGTCCGGATCGGTGTCGGTCGGGCACCAGGTGTCGCAGTGACCATCCATGCTGCAGGCGGCCAGCCCTCCCTCACAGTCGGGATCGCAGGGGCAGGTTTCGTCGCTGCCCCGAGCGGCCGCTTCGCAGTACTGGTTGTAGTCGCAGCTGCAAGCGCAGTCGGGGTCGGTGGTGCAGAGGCGATCGCAGAACCCGTCCTGGGCGCAGAGGACGCCCGGCTTGATGATCCGGCGCAGGAAGGTGCTGAAGAGGACAGGATCCTGGTCGGGAAAGTAGTCGGAGAGGAGGTTGTCGCCCCGGCCATAGCGTTCGTGTACTCCGATCGCCAGAAGGGCGGTACCGCGTCCGGTGAAGAAATCCGCCAGGGCGCTCTCTGCCGTCCCCAGGTTTTCCAGCTGGGAGGGGAGCGCGGGCAGCAGGACATCCGGCTCGATGCCCACCGAGGCGACGCTGTCGGCGATGGGATCTGCCTGGATGTGGATGACAAGCCGGGGTTGCAGCGCCTCGATCAGGGCGAGAAGGGCGGAAGCTTCCTCGGTCTGTCCCCCCTGTGCCAAGAGGTCGGCGGCCACGTCCTGGCCCAGTGCGTTCAGGTTAGATGCTGGCTGGATGCCATCGGGATTGGGCGCGGTGAGCAGGACCAGCGGGACGTCCTGCACCTCGCTCAACAGCGTGCGGCGGACATGCTCCGCGACGACCAGCGCTCGCGGGTCGTTGTCCACCAGACCCGCCAGCAGCATCACGGGAGGTCCGACATCCAGCTGGAGCGCTTCCATCCGGATGGGCAGCCCTCCGGCAGACTCGGCGAGGATGGCGGTCTCGAACGGTGTATCGGGTGATTGGAGAAGGGAGAGGCTGTCGATCTCCTGGTTCTGACCATGGTCGAAGACCCAGTTGGCCGCCGCTTCGATGGCTCTGCGCGCGTTGTCCAGCTGGATCAGGGTGTCCAGGTCCTCGTCCAGGGCAAATTCGAGCGTGATGATGGGCACGTTCAGTTCGATCCCCACGTAGCTCCCCATGGAGCCTGGTAGGGAGCCGAGCCGTCCCACGTCGAAGCGTGCCGACTGCTCCATCGCCATGGACATGGCCTGGGCCAGAGAGTAACCGGGGCCGTCGTAGTCCATCAGGGGGATACAGCAGTGGACGCTGACTACCGCGGTAGGTGCAACGCGGTCGATGACCTCCTTGAGGGCCTGGGTTTCGGGTTCGGAAAGAGGGTAGGGGCCGCCGTTGGTGTTGTCCTGGGAGAAGTTCTCGGTCGGGAAGTTGCGGTTGAGGTCGACGGAGGCGGCATTGTACCGGGTTTCGAGCGCGATCCCGTCGGGGTTGGCGGCCGGGAGGAAGGCGATGCGGATGCCGGCCATCTCGGCGAGCCCCGCCAGCAGATCGGATCGGATCTGCTCCCCCAGGGTGACGGCGGTGCGCTCATTGCCGTGGATGGCGGAGATCAGGAGGAGCAACGGACCGTCGGCGCCATACTGCTCCACCACCATCGGTCGGTTCTGCCTGGTGGTTCCGACGATGAAGGAGCCGGGCTCCCAGGGACCGGCCTCAGGAAGGTCCTCTCCGCCAGCGTCCAGGCCGCCGTCCCAGTCGCCCCCCATATCGGGCTGGGCGCCGCCATCCCCGACGTCACCCGTTTGTGCCGAGGGGCCGTATGGGTTGCTTTCCGAGTCGCCGACACAACCGACGAGCAAACCCACCCAGACGATCAGACCGCCAACCCCTGCACGCCATAGTTGCCCTGCCGCTTTCATGGCACCATGATAACGCGGTCGGCTGGCAGCAGCAAACCGGGGTGAGCTGGTGGCGCCCCATTTGTCCGTGCGACTCGCGGAGGTCCGCCGGGCAGCCGCGGGGAGGTGGGGCCGGAAACCGAGCGACCCGATCGGATCTCCCGGGCGGGCGGCTACTGCTGATGCCATTGAAGAGGGTGGAATGAACGAGGGTCAGCCCATGGGAACCTGGGGCGCGGGCCTGTTGGAATCGTTGGCGGAGGCGCTCGGCCCGGGGGATGTCCTGCTTGTTCTCGGGGCATCCTGGGTGGCGAAGGTTGCGCTCGTGACCGATCTGGGCGCCCTGCTGGTGGCCAGGGGACAGAAGGTCTGCCTGTTGGGTGCCGACCCCGGCCAACCGCCCTGGGGACCGCCGGGTTGTGTCGCGCTGTCCGATCCGGAACCGGACGGTGGGGTCCGCCGACTGGCGTTCACGGGATCGCTGGACCCGGTGCGCCATGTGTGGGGGTATCAAGCCGGGTTGTTGCGGATCCGGTCGGCAGCGCCTTCAGGCGCCATCTTGCTGGTCGATGGGCCCGGCGTCACCCGAGGATGGGTGGCGGTGCGATTCGTCGAGACGCTGATCGGGGTGCTGCGGCCCAAGGTGGTGGTGCTGTTCACCGATCGACAGGTGGAGATGGCGCTGGGGCCTTGGCTCGAGCAGCGCGAAGAGGTGAAGCTGGTGCGGCTGGACGCCTTGTCGCAGGGTCTGGACCAGAAAAAGAGGCCACCAGTGGGGGCGCGATCTGCGGCCCTCGATCGCTACCTGGCCGATGCGGATGAGCTGGTGCTTGACCGCGGAAAGGTGCTGTGGATGGGACCGGTGCCTGCAGACGGCGGCTGGGAAGGCTGCCTGGTCGGGCTTTTGGATGCCCAGGGAGAGACCTTGGCCCTGGGAGAGGTGACCCGGGCCGAACCCGCCGATGAGACCGCCCTGCCAGGGCAAGCCACGGAAACCGAAGAGCGGGCAAGCGGCGTGGAGGGAGGTCGAACCGAGCAGATAGCACAACTGGCACCCCTCGCTTTGCCTGTCAGCCTGGGTATCCGGACCCCGCTTCGTCAGGTCTCGTCAGTCCGCACGGTGGTCTTCGGCACGATGCGGCGGGCCCCCGACGGAGCGATCCACACGGCGAGGACCCCCCTTCGGCAGAGGCGGTCGAAGGGTTCCAGTTGGACCATGCGACCACGTCCCAGGCTGGCGGTACCCCTCCGTTGGCCCGAGGCAGGCGGTCGCGCCCCTTTTGAACCGCGGATGCTCAACTCGCTGTTCGGTGACCCGGCGCTGCTGCTCAGGCAACGGGCGACGGGGCGGGGGATCCTGTTCGATCTGGGCTGGCTGGAGCCGTTGCCGGCCAGGGTGCTGCATACCGTGACCGATCTGTTTGTGACCCACGCCCACATGGACCACCTGCAAGGGCTGGTGACCTTGCTGCGGCTGATGATGGGGACGGGGGGAGAGGTCCGGATCTATGGACCCCCCGGGATCGACCAGCATGTGGCCGGCCTTCTGCAAGCCTTCCGCTTCAACCTGCTGGGGACCAATGGCCCCCGCTTCCTGGTCCATGCCCTGCACGGTGACCGGATCGAGAGGGTGAGGCTCACCTGCGCCGATCCACCGACCTGCGAGCACAGGGGAACCGAGCGCAGGGGAGATGGTGCGCTGCTGTGCGAGCCGGAGGTTTCGGTGTGGGGCTGGCCGCTGGAGCACAACACACCGGTGCTGGGTTTCCGCTTCGAAGCCTTTTCACCGGAGGTGAGTCGTCCGGATGGCGTCCTGGTGCCGGGTCGAACCTTCCGGCTGGTCTACGTGGCCGACGCTGCCGACACCCCTGCCAACCGGGAGCGGATCATCGAGCAGGCGGCCGGCGCCGATCTGCTGGTGTGCGAGTCGATGTTCGTCCAGGCGCATCTGGCGCGGGCGACCCGTACCGGCCACCTGACCGCCCGGACAGCCGCCGAGATCGCCCTGGAAGCGGGGGTGAAGCGGCTGGTGCCGTTTCACTTCTCTCCCCGCTACGAGGACGATCCCGCGGTGGTCTACCAGGAGATCCTCCCCATCTTCGATCGAGTCGAACCGGCCGTGGAGCTTTCGTAGTCTCTCCGGTAGGCAGGCTCTATCGCCCAACCCGATCGAGCTGAGCACACGTCACCCAGCCTGTGTTCATTCCATGAGGTACACGCTCAGATATCCACGAAGTCGCAGGCGCAGGGAAGCAGGGGATAGTACTCGTCCTCCGGGTGGGAGACCCAGGGGTCCAGCAGCGGGGGGACCGAGCCGTCGGCGTTGATCGTCACGCAGATGACGGGAAGGGGAGGCGGACCCGAACCGGTCTCCCGCGCACAGCCGTTCACCACGACATCCGCGTTCGCCTCGCACGGACCGGTCGACGCGCACAGCTGCAGGCAGTCGGGCGGTGCACAGGCCCGCCCACCGCAACCGATCGAGGAGTGGGCGATCCGGAAGCGCTGGTCGTCGAGGGTGAAGGTCAACCACTCGTTGTGGTGGTTTCCACCGTAGTCGTAGGTCGCCTCGATCGGCGATATCTGCCCCGCAACGCGGATCCAGGCGCTGACCGCCCCCGGTTCGTCGAAGGATGGATAGGGGAATCCGGTGGACACGCAGCCGGTCGGTGTGGCCTGGAGGTACAGGTCGAACCAGGTGCACTCGTACTCGAAGCGGCAAAGCAGGTCCTGGTCGTAGAAGGCCGTCTCTTGTGGGTCTTCTTCAGGGTAGGTGCACATCACCGTGCGTTCCTGGGGAACGCGGATGGTGAATGGCTCGATCGCTCCATCCGGGTCCCAGTCGGACACCTGGCAATCGACCGAGTCGGGGGTGACGGCGTCGTCCGGTCCGAGGTCGTCGTCGGGCAAGAGATCCGGTACGGGGAGGTCCACCACCTGGTCAACCGGACGATCGATCTCGACATCCCGTCCGGCATCGCGCTGGCCGTCGTCTTCGTCCGAGCAGGAAAGTGTAAAGGCAAGTGTCAGCCAGGCCAAGGTGAGCATGAGAAATGTTCGGACCATGGATCCCTCCCATATCTCTATTGAGCGCCGTCCCGGTGTCCGCCTGCTGCTTCAGAAGGGCTCCTCGGGTGGCAGCAAGCCCTCGATCTCGATGGTGGCTCCGTGGCCCATCAGATCCTCAGCCATGGCCTGGGCATCCTGGTCGGAGTTGGATTCGTATACCAGCACCCGCTCTCCTGCGTGAGCTCGCCGCATGATCTGCCTCAGGATGGTCGGCCCCGCTCCCTTGAGGTAGCGGCCCAGCACTTCCCGAAGCTGGCGCGCCTTTTCCTCGTCCACCCCTGTCAGAAACACGTGGACCCGATAGGCCTCGTTCATGGTGACTCCTTGCCGCTCACCCCGACCCCAGCCGGCTCGCAGCGGACCAGCGGTGAACAGACGCGGCATCTGAGTATCGTTCTGACCTTCATCCAAAGCGCAAGCTAGCACCACCTCGGCCGGCATTCAACTGGACACGTTGGAAGCGCCGGTACTCCGGGTGGGGTGATGCCATCGCGCAGAGGACCTGGAGGCCGATCCGATCGGCTCAAAACACCACTGCGGGGTTCAGGGAGAGGCGGTCAAGGGATCGCGAAAGGCGCTACCGTCGAAGAGCAGGTGGACCCAGCCTGTGGTTCCGGCTCTTTTCTTGGCCACCGCCAGCCAGACATCCTCGGTTGGAGATTCGACATCCCGCGGTTCGCGGCACAGGCAGAGGACACTGTCGGCGGAGTATTCCAGCTGGCGGGTCCCGGCCCCGATCCCCTTGAACTGCTCGGGCGAGATGTTGGGTCCGCCAGAGGTGATGGGGATGGGGGTGATCCGTCCCGGCTCGCGCTGCTTCTCCAGGTTGGCCAGGTGGTTGTGCTCTTCGGCAACCGCCGAGATGAGGACCACGACCGCGTTGAGCGATCTGGCCGCCTGGCGGGCATGGTAGGCGGTGTCGCCGATGCACTGGTGCAGGTCGCCTTTTTCGCCCAGGGCGAGCTGAAGATGGTCGACCACCGCCAGGAGGGGACGGTTGTCCCCCACGGAGTAGTCTCTCTTCATGGCGGCGAGCCGCGAGTAGAGCGCCGACCCGGTCCAGGAGAAGGGGGTGGAGGTCTCCAGGTGCAAGGCCACTCCTGCGAGCGCCGTCTTGGTGCTGGCCTCGAGTTCCGCCAGCTGCTCGGTGCTCCCCCGGTAGAGCGTGGACCAGTGGTGATCCGATACCAGGCTGGCCAGCCGCGTGATCGCGCTCAGCTCATCCATGTCGAAGGAGACGTAGAGCGCCGGGATTCCCTGTCGAGCCGCGTGGTAGGCCAGGTGCAGCGCAAACTGGGTCTTGCCCACCCCGGTGGTGCCGGTGAGGATGTGGACTCCGGGCCACAGACCACCATCGGTGGCGGCGTTCAGGGAGCCGAAGGGGAACGGTATCGGTCTTTCCCGCCCTTCCTTGCGGTGGGCGATGCGACGGAATGCCTGGCTGACAAAGGTGTCCACTCGAGGAGCGTTCTTCTGCAGCTCCCCCGGTAGATCGCCGGTCTGGTGCTCGTTCATGGTTCATCTCGATCGGGATGGTTCGGTTTTTCGAGGCACACTACCGTAGTCTTCCGAGGTTGGCGATAGGGTTGCCTGTCGGGGGAGGCTCGACCCAGATCCCACTGGATCTGCATCCAGAAGATCGACGTTTTGCTTCTAATCAGGCAGAAATGCCGTCGAGCGCTTCGGTTACCGAGACCAGGCG
>JAFGEP010000167.1 GCA_016931535.1 Bradymonadales bacterium | reverse complement strand
TCAACCGCCCGCCCAGCCCTTCGGTCAACCGGCCGCCCAGCCCGACAACCAGCAAGCGAAAAAGACCACCCCCCTGCCGCCTCAGCCCAAAGAGGCGAAACCGGAACCTCAGCCAGACTACGGTGGCCGAGGTCAGGTGAACGCAGCGCAACGGCAAGAGGCGGACTGGCAGAGGCCCCAGGAGCAGCCGCGATCGGCACAGGCTTCGAGCAGGCAGGAACAGCAACGGGCTGCGGCCGCCCCCGCCGGTATGGGCAGTCAACCGGCGGGTGTCCGGCTCGAGCCCTACCCCGGATATCCAGGCTACTACGTCTGCCCCAACCCGCAGTGTCGAGGGGGGGTGGCGTTGAACAGCCCGACCTGTCCTCATTGCGGCCACCGGATCAGCTGGGAGTGAGTGCCGGGGGGATGCGGGCTCAGTGTAGTGCTCTTGGTGTTTGGCGCAACAGTAACTTAGGGTAGGCACATGGCAAAAAGAAGCACAAAGCCGCCGGGAGCGGTGCGTACCTTGTGGCGGACCAGGCCATTTCTGGCGGGTCGATTGGCCGAGTACAGCGTCTTTCTCTTCGCCAGCATCGGCTTCATCTCGACACTGTCCTTCCTGTTCTTCCTGGTGAAGACCATCTGGCTGCAGGTGGTGTTGCTGCTGGTGACGGCGGCAGGGTTCTGGTTGGTGTTCAGGTCGGTGAAGAGGCGCATGGGTCATGTGGGTCATCATCCCCACATCGCCGCCATGGTGACGGTCTTCAAGGGCGGAAAGCTGGCCAAGCGGCAGGCCCAGGTCGAAGAAGGCATGGCGCTGGTCTCGGCGCGATTTCCCAAGACGAGCGAGGAGTTCTACCTGGAGAACCTGGTGGGCAAGGTAGTCAAGGAGACGACCCCCGCCGTGATCCAGCGGGAGCAGTTCAACCCGTTTCCCGGTTTCAACCGTCTCAAGCGGGTGAGCAACTGGATCTTGTCGAACTCGCTACAGGTGGTCCGCTCGGTGCTTTTTGGCTACACCCTGTACCAGACCGACGTGGCGGTGTGGCATTCCACCCGGCAGGGGCTGAACCTGTACGCCCAGATGGGCAACAAGTACGCCCGCTCCCTGGTTCGGACCTACATGTGGGGAGTGCTTTTCGGCCTGGTATGTATCGCCATTCTGCTGGTTCCCGGGATCAAGCTGTTCAGCCTGGCGAAATCTCAGAGCTTCATGACCCCGGTGATCCTGTTTCTCGGCATCATCGCCTCGGGCTGGGTCATCAAACGGGCCCTGTTCGAGCCCTTTGCCCTGGCCCGAGCCTTGTCGGTCTTTTTTCGCCAGTCTGCTGACCTCACCCCCTCTGCCGAGTGGGATTCCAAGTTGTACGAGGCTTCCAACCGCTTTCGGGATATCATCGATCGGACCGGAACCCCGGTCGCGCGCGTCGAGATGCCCGAGCCGGGAGCCGAGAGTCAAGAGGCGCCGCAGCCGGGGTCAGACAAGGCTGGCGATGTGGACAAGAGCCAGGAAAGGGTGGAGAAGCCCAGCCGGTCGAGAGAGAACGGAGAAGACGCGGTGCTGGCTCCGACCGTGCGGATGCCAGCGCTGTCGGATGCCGAGGAGATCCCCGAACAGGAGGTCGGGAAGTTCGCCGACGACCTTGCCGAGCTGGACAGCTTGTGGGAGACGCCACCAGCCGAGGAGGGAGCTTCCGAGTTGGAAGGTGGTGTTGACTCCGTGATCGTCGACCAGCACGACGACTCTGGCGAGAAGCCCGGCAGCCGGTAGACCCAGCCAAAGGCTAGGATCGCCCCCTCCGTCGCTCGGCCAAAGGCTAGGATCGCCCCCTCCGCCCGCTCCGCGGGCACCTCCCCCGGGCTCCGCCTCGGGGGAGGAGAGCTCGGCCAAAGGCTAGGATCGCCCCCTCCGTCGCTCGGCCAAAGGCTAGGATCGTTCCGCCGGCGGCTGAGGTCGCCGGGCAGATCCCGCTCCCAGGCGCAGTCCGATCACCACCGAAGCGGCACAGCCGATGAAGGCCCAGTTGTCCTGTGTGAAAAGCCCGACCAGCTTCCCGATCACGAGGGCCAGCAGGACCAGCAACCGGAAATCCAGGTAATGTCGGCTGAAACGGGACATCGCGCCACGTCCGGCGACCAGCCAACGACCTGCGAGCCCGCACCAGCCGAAGTCGAGGAACACGAAGACCAGGGCATTTTCATTCCAGCGAAAATCGGGGAGGAGAGACACCACCATCAGGAAGGTGAGAACGGCCCCGACCAGTCCGAACAGCAGGGATACCCATAGCAGGAAGAAGCCGGAGAGCCGAGTGAGCGCTCGGCTGGCGATCGAGCTCGGTCGCCGCCGAATGAACCGCCCTGTGGACAGGAAGAGCGCTCCCAGTCCGATCCCGACCGCCAGGACCAGGTACCGGCCGGCATGAGGGCTCGAACGCTGGGGAGGGGGTCCGATCCGCTGGTAGACGGTGATGAGGGGTTGGGCCAGCGGAACGGTCCTGCCGTTGACCCGGTTGGTGGCGTGAGCTGCGGCCTGTTGAAGGAACGCCGGCAGGTAGAGCAGATCCCATCTTCCCACCTCCTTTTCCTGGTTGGGTCCTCCGATGAGATCCATACCGAGCAGAGCATCCAGGCGGCCGCGACCGCCGTCCAGGGTGTAGTGGCGGTAGGTCCGGGGCTCGGAGCGGCGCATGGATCCCACGGCGGTTCTGAGTGCGCCGCCGGCAACGGCATCCAGGAGGTCGCGGACTCGGGTGGAGCAGTTGTCGCGAAGGTGGTCGTACAGGTACTCGCGGTTTTCGGGTTGTGCGTTCCACTCCAAAAACCGCACCAGGCGGTGGGTTTGCTGGGGGGTGAGGTTGAGAGGCTGTCGGGTGAGAGTCCGATCTTCTCGGATGTACTCCTCGATGGTGCGCTCCCAGGGGCGAACCACCAGGAGGAAGCGGGCTTCTCCGCGAATGAAACCCCAGAGGAAGCCGAGGCCGCCAAAGGGGGCGTAGCCATAGTTGAAGACCTCGTCCCGCCCGGTTACGGGGTCGGTGATGCGGATGCCGGTATGGCCGAAGCGGGCCCAGATCATGTCTCCGGGTCCCATGGTGATCAGCTCGGCGGAAGGGCGGGCCCACAAGGCGGTGGGGGCAGCCAGTACACCGAGCCATAGCAGCAGGACGGCCAGTGGTATGCAGCAGGAACCGGGTTTCATTCGCCACCTGGCGGAGGAGATGGACCGGCTGGAGAACCGGATGGAACCCTGGCCGGACGGGCACACAGGACTGCTTAATACAATTTGGTGATGGGGGGAAGGAGGGGAAGGAGGGGGGAATCCCGCTTTTTTTTATCGGTCGGGGTACTTAATCGTAGACCCGGACGATGATGTATTGTACACAATAGAACCCATGGGATGCGAGCGCTCGCCGAAGCGGCCTCACCTCGCGCGCGCATCACTCATCGATTCAACGAGCACAGGATGATGAAAGGTAGTGGGACCGGAAGCGGTCGAAACCGCGGAAAACGGAGACGCCACCCTGGGTTACAGGCCAACGAGCCCAACCACGAGGGTAACAGGAATCAACCTGGACGATCAGCTGGCGCGGGCAGTGGCAGGCCATGGAAGCCCCGCAAGCGTCCGAAGGAGTCGGGCCCCCAGGAGGGGGGTGAGGTGGTGTGGAACGGGTCCCAACGGACCCCCGGAGCGATCCGGTACTTCACCGGGCAGCTCAACGATTTCGAGCTGTTCTGCGCCTACCACCTGGGTCTCGATTCCAACGGGGCTTACTGCAGGCCGACCCTGCAGGAGGTCGCCCGCCGGTTCGGAACCGAGCCGGCCCAGATCGAACAGGCCCTGCACGATTACGGGTTGAGCAGTCAGCGGGTGCAGGAGGTTCACTTCGACATGGAGGCGGCCAGGTTGGACATCGAGGTGGCCCCACCGGGAATCGACCGGGTGGAGCTGGCCCGGACCATCTTCCAGGAGTATCTGGATGCGGGAACCGGGCTGGCGCATGCACCTCATTACCTGGTCGAGGAAGGGAACGGCTATTCCCGTTCGAACTCCGGCCTGGGGAGTGGTTGATCACCGCCTGAACCGATTCCAACGCGCAGCGGGGTTCGATGCCCCTTTTCAACCTCCTGGTTTCCAGGTTAAATGCGGGTTGGTCCCTTCGCAACGATCACCTGTCAAGCGGCTAAAAGCCTATCTCCTCAGGAGGAAAGGCAGAAGGGGGGCGCTACCGGTTGACAACGAGGGGGGAGCGGAACCCTTGCCTTTACGTTGGCACCAAAGCCGTCTACAATTTGTAGAGTGTCGGCTACCTTGACACCCAGGGAGTGAACGATCTGTGGGAGCAAAAGACGATCAGAAGCCAGGTGACCTGTTTCACTCGGGACACACCATGGCGTTGGATGAAGAGCAAGCCGCGAAGCTCGACCCGTTGCTACAACGTCCACCCGCCAGCGCTGCAACCCCGGCTGGCAGCCAGTACTCGCCAAGCCAATGGGGCGCAAAGACCATGGCCTTGCCCATGGAATCCTTGGATGGTTTCAACCCGATCCCTCAGGGGGTCGGGGCAGACCAGTCCGGCGGTACCGCAGCAGGCGGTCAGGGGACAGCCCCCGGCTATCCTTCTCCTGACGGGGGCTATCCACCCCCTGGCGGGGGATATGACCAGCAGTCTGGCGGCCCGGGTTACCCTCCAGCCGGTGGGGGCTATCCACCCCCTGGAGGCGGATACGACCAGCGGCCGGGCGGGGGGGGCTACCCGCCACCCGGAGGGGGCTACCCGCCACCCGGGGGGGGCTACCCGCCACCTGGGGGGGGTTATGGACCATCCTCCAGCGGTTACCCCTCTGGCGACGACAATGACTACGACGCACCTCACGGTGGAGGAGGTGGAGGATATGCGCCCGGATCGGGTGGTTACGGGGGATCCGGTTCTCCGGGGTCTTCCACGAGTCAATCCTCCGGGGGTGGCGGTTCCGGTGGGGGCAGCTCAGGAAGCGGAGGGGGCGGAGGGGGTATTCCCTACCTGAAGACCATGGCCATCGAGGCTCCCAGCGAGTCGGGCCAATCTTACGGATCGTCCTCTTCTTACCCGCCTTCCTCCAGCCCGGGTTACTCGGGCTCTTCCGGCGGGGGCTACTCCGGCCAGTCGGGCGGAGGCTACTCCGGCCAGTCGGGCGGAGGCTACTCCGGCCAGTCGGGCGGAGGCTACTCTGACCAGTCGGGCGGGGGCTACTCCGGCCAGTCGGGCGGGGGCTACTCCGGCCAGTCGGGCGGAGGGTACTCCTCGGGGCCATCCTACCCACCTCCCGCTGCTCCGGAGCCGCCGTCAAGAGACAACGAGCACGCTGCCACCGTCATGCTGAGCGCGGACTCTCTTCCGGAGTACGCCAAGATGTACGACAAGGCGAAGTCCGGCTCGGCTGCCTCCCCTACGGCGCCATCCTATGGCGGGTCAACGCCCTATCCACCTCCCCAGTCGTCTTCCATGCCCCAACCGACGCCCTATCCTCCACCGCCGATGGCAACACCGCCGCAGAGCCCGGGGGGGATGGCCCAGGGGCAAAAGACCGTGATCCTGCAGCCGGACGCCTTGCCGCTGCCCGGGATGCCTTCGCCATCCGCGGCACAGGTACCCCCCGAGCAGCAGGGCAAGCTGTTGATCTTCGTTCCGGATACCGATCCGATCCTGTTCGAGCTCATGCCGGGGATCACTACCATCGGCCGAGGGATGGAGAACCACCTGGTGTTGGGGGATCCCTATGCCTCCCGAAAGCACTCGGTCATCACTCACAAGAGTGGCAGCTACACCTTCGAGGACACGGGGAGCGACAACGGAACGCTGATCAATGGCCAGCGGGTCAGCAGCAAGCCACTGGTGATCGGAGACGTCATCGAGATCGGCAGCGTCCTGATGCGGTTTGTCTCGGGACCGCTCATGGCGGAGTACTACCAGGTTCCCCTTTCCTCGGCCCAGATGCAGAGCGGGCGAGGCAAGGGTGGCCAGGTGGAGCGGCGCAAGAAGAAGGCCAGCACCCTCCAGTTGGCCCTGCTCATCTCTCTTCTGGTTGCCACGGTAGCGCTGCTGGCGGTGATGGCCATCCTGTTCTTGGGCGGCAAGTGATTCGGGCAGACGCCCCCGGTCAACACGCCCCGCTCACTCGATGATCTCCACCCGCAGCAACACTCGACCCATAAACAGGTAATCCCCGTGGATCAGTCTGACCTCGCCCTTCAGGCGCAGGAACGTCCCGTTCTTGCTGCCCAGGTCGCACAGCTGGATGCGGCCGTCCCGCTCCAGAGTCACCTTGGCGTGCCGTCGCGAGAGGTGGGAGTCTTCGGGAATGGTCAGGTCGCACCCTTCGCGGCCGATGGTCATCTCGCCAAGGGCGGAGCTTTCCATGCGTCCGGGGATCTGGCCTTCCAGGATCTGGGTGACGCGGAGTCGTTCCTTGCGGTCGGGGCTGAGGTAGTGCAAGGTACCGTCTGGAGTGGGGGTCTCCGCTCTTGGGTCGAGCAGGTTCACCTGCAGAAGCTGCTGGCCACAGCTGAAGAGGTCCCCGTCGGCCAGATGGACAGGTTCCCTGATCCTGAGATAGGACCCGTTGAGACTGGAGAGATCGGCCAGAAACAGCTTGTTGTCGCGATAGCGGAACACCGCGTGTCGAGCGGAGAGGAAAGGGTCGTCGGGAAACAGGATCACCCCGGAGCTGCGACCCGCCACATGCTCGGTGGCGTTGAGGGCATAGGACAACCCCTCTTGGCCCTCGGCCCGGATGACGATCAGCTTGGCTCGTCCCGGGGTTTGCAGCGGGCCAAAAAAGAGGGTGTCCTCGGCACCGCTGGAAGCGAACCGCCGGGGACGGCCGCAACTGCCACAGAACTGGTGGCCTTCCGGAATGGACGCTCCACAATGGCGGCACTTGCAGGCTGACATCTTCCACCAGGCTCTGGAAAGCCCCCGGCTGGATGATCGGCGTGGAGTCAACCAGCGCGCGATCTGCTCACGGGGGTCGGGTCTCGTCTCTCGACTCTGCAACCCGCAGCCAATGTTCGCGTCGTCTTGGACATGGTACAGGGAAAGCGGTCATGATCGATCCAACCCGGCTGGTTCCGCTTCGCCATCGCTTCCTTCGGGCAGTCCGCAACTGGTTTCACGATCAGGGCTTCGCCGAGGTGGACACCCCGATAGCGGTTCGCTCCCCGGGCATGGAACCTCACCTCGAGGCGTTCCAGGTGTCGGCCCACTGGCATCCTCCCAACGGCGGTCCGCTGTACCTCCATACCAGTCCGGAATATCACATGAAGCGCATCCTCGCCAGCTATCAGCGCCCCATCTTCCAGCTGTGCCATTGCTTCCGGGACGAGCCCGTTTCACGGCTGCACAACCCGGAGTTCACCATGCTGGAGTGGTACCGGCCTGGCGAGGAGTACACTCGGCTCATGACCGATTGCGAGCAGCTGTTCGGGGCACTGGCGGACGAGTTCACCGGCGGAGGGCCCCTGGAGCTTCCCGAGGGGAGCATCCCGATCGGTTCCGGTTTTGAGCGGGTGACGGTTCAGGAGGTTTACTTGAAGCATGCCGGGCTGGATCCGCTCGCCTGTCGCGAGGGACCGGACCTGGTGGACGCGGCTCGCCGCGCCGGCTTTGACGTACCCGATCATTGGCCCTGGGAGGATGTGTTCCACTACATCCTGCTGGAGGCGGTCGAGCACCAGCTGGGCAAACCGAAGCCAACCATCCTGTATGGTTATCCGCCACGGTTGGCTGCCCTGTCGCGGATCGAGGGGGGGCTCGCCCAACGCTTCGAGCTGTACCTGGGCGGACAGGAGCTGGCCAACGCCTTCGGGGAGCTGGTCGATCCCACGGAACAGAGAGCCCGCTTCGAGCAGGACCAGGAGTTGAGACGCCAGCTTGGCCGTCCTGTCTACCCGATCGACGAACGGCTGCTGTCGGCTCTGGGTGAGATCGACAAGGCTGCCGGTATCGCCCTCGGCCTGGATCGCCTGTGGTTGCTGTTCTGCGAGCACCTGATTGGCCGCCGCCTGAGCCTGGCGGATGTCCTCTGGGCGGGGCTGTGACCGGGTTGCCTGAGCCATCCTCCCCCGAGGCGGAGACCGGGGGAGGTGGCGGCGTAGCCGCCGGAGGGGGCCGGCGCGCAGCGCCGGAGGGGGCCGGCGCGCAGCGCCGGAGGGGGCCGGCGC
>JAFGEP010000166.1 GCA_016931535.1 Bradymonadales bacterium | reverse complement strand
GGCTGTCGCTCTCGATGAATTCGGTTGGACTGAGGTATGGGTCGAGCGGTTCCATGGGCCTTCTATACCACAAAACCCCGAGCCCACGATGCGTCAGAACGGATCCGGTATCTGTGCGAGGTGCCACAACTCGAGGTACTTCTCGCGGACCCAGGGGTGCAGCTCTTCAGCCAGGCCAATGGGGAGCCCGGCGCTCTTGATGAGCTCCTGAATGTCCACCAGGTCCTTGCCGCGATGGGCAGCGACCATCCCCGATGCCAGCTTCAGCTCGATGAAGAGCGGCATGGGCAGCAGCGCGAATCGCTCCCCGCGCAGGGCGGTCTGGGCGGGGTCGGGAAAGGCGATCGGCTTGGGCTTGTCATCGCCGGGAAACCGGCCAGTACTCAGCACATCGATCGGCACACCGTGCTGTGTGTCCAGCAACTTGCCGGTGCCCGCGACCCTCTCGACATAGCCTTTTCCCAGGTATTTCCGCTTGAACTGCTGGAGATGCTCCTCCCGCATGACCAGATCGACGTCCACGGTGACCCGCAGGTATCCGTACTGAGTAAGAGCGAACGCGCCGATGATGGCATAGGGCAGGCCCTCCTCCTCGAGGATGGCGGTCAACCTGTACAGCGCAAGTTGAGCTTCTGCGTGCCCCATGAAGAACCTCCCACAGTAGGCGGTACCTTTGGCGAATCGTTCCTCGGCTTCGGCGGAGAGCCGTCCGGCTCCCCATGGCTGGCCGCCTTTCCGGTCCGTTGGTGAAAGGGAGGGATCCATTCCTTCAACCTACCGAAATCACCACCGGGGATCCATAGCAAACCGCTCTGAACAGATGCCCTGCGCCAAGTACAGCTGCTCTCCTACCATTCTGCTTGCCTCCTCTCACCCCTCCACCGGTCAATGTTCCTGGAGATCTCCCCCAACGTGCCGCTCTGCGCCTGTCGCCGGGTCCAGAGAGATTCACCGGCCCCTCATGGCCGCTGCCCCGCGACAGCACGGCCGTGGCCTTGTACTGCTCTGGCGGATCCATGGCGGTGTATGGGTCATAGCGGATGTGGTCCCTGACCCAGTCGAACAGCGCGATCGCCGTCCGGGTGGGGGTCTGTGCGGCCAGCGACCGCGCCAGCGAGACGATGGCCGGGCTGTCGCTCTCGATGAATTCGGTTGGACTGAGGTATGGGTCGAGCTGTTCCATGGGCCTTCTATACCACAAGATCCGAATCCCAGGGGATGAGGTGAGGGAGCGTAAAAAACCGGCCCCTACGGATCCGGGATCGCATCCTCTCGCTGCGCTGGCAATTCGTGAATGCGCAGGAACAAAAAGAGCGCCTCGCTCTCCCCTCCACCGGACAGCCCCTCCCGATAGGCGATGTAGGCTGCCTGGCGCCCGTCCGGAGAGAGGCAGGGTTCCATCGCGCTCTGGTAGTCTGCGGGGTCAGATCCCAGATGAGGGGTAGTCCAGTATGGCGGTGTGGAATCGAGCTGGACCGGCGCCTGCTCGCCGACCTGGAACCACAGGCCGGTAGCGGCGTCGGTGAACAGACGCAGGTCGCCCACCTGCTGGACACACTGGTCCACAAACAACCCGTCCGGTGGTTGCACCGGCCCAGGTGCCGCTTCCACGGGCTCCGCCAGGCCGGTGCGGATGTCGAGCCGGTTCCAACCCGAATCGGGCCGGTAGAAGAGCAGTCGGCTTTCGTCCACCGCCAGGGTGAACAGGATGTCCCCGGCCACGATCTGGCGACTGGTGCCATCAAGATCCGTCAGGGTTAGCCCAGGCGCACACTCCTCGCTGGAGGCGCAGGCGCTGGCCAAGGTCTCGTTTCCGATCCAGGCCGGATGGTAGCGTTGCTCGTCGAGCAGATGGCGGATCCTCCCCTCATCCCGCTCGTACACCCACAGGCCGAGCGAGGCGCGGTGCCTCTCGATCTCCGAAAGGGGACGGCCGCGGTAGGCCGCATTGGCCACCAGTCGCCGGCCGTCCGGCGACCAGGCGATGGTGGCAAGGTTGCCGTGCAAGGGAAAGGAGAGGACCAGGCTACCCTGGGTGCCCGCAGCGATGACCCCGGGCCCGCCCGGTTCGGGTTGGTCTGCGAGGCGCATCGGCTCGATCGGAGACATCTCGGCCGCTTCCCCGGTGCGAACGGCCTCGTTCAGATCGATCGGCCACCACGACAGGAGCGCCATCACCGGTACCAGGCAGAACCCAAAAACGTCGGCAAGTGGAGACAAGGCCATTCGAACACCTCAGAGCGAGAGCGGCAATCGTATCTCGACACGGGACATACCTTCAATCGATCTCGCGCCCGGGGTATCTTCAGCGGGATTTCCAGGAGCGAGTCGCCGATCGCGACCCCCTTTCCCGTTCAGGTGTCACGGTCTTGCTTTTACCCGGATCCTGGAACTGAAGGCGACGGGAGACCACCGTTTCTCCCTGGGCTTCGCTGGGCTGTCGTCCTCCGTCATGGACCGGGGCACCGGCCCGGACGGCCTGATCACCTCGACATCCGTGCCGAAGGAGCGGATCCAGGGCCAGACCGAAGCCATGGTGCGAACCTGGAAGGACATCCGGAGCCTGCCGTCGGGCAGCTCCTCGAAGCGTTGGGTCGGATGCCAGCAACGGCCCAGCAGGTAGCGTTTCAACCGGTCATCGGCCAGAAAGACCAGGACCACCGGTGTGACCCGCGGTGGGGTATCCCCAAGCAGGCCGAAAAACCCCTCGATGTGGTGGTCTGGCTGGTAGACGGACAGTGGCGGGTAATCGAAACGATCGGACCGCAGCGCTGCCCGTTGCACCAGGGAAACCGAGTAGGCGCCAAGGGAGTGGTCGTCGGGGGTGCGAGCCAACAGATGGATGGTCCCGTGCTGGAGGACCAGGGTAAGCGGCTCCAGCACGAGCCGGCGGCTGCGGTCTTGCGAGGAGTGATAGTCGAGGTCCACCCGGTGGTGAAACACCAGGGCCTTGACCAGCACATCGACGATCTCGCTTTTTCGGGAGTTGTCCTCGCAGGGTTCCGGCACGAGCCGAAAACACCGGTCCGCATTGCGCAGCAGGTGGCCCACGATGAACTGGCGGTCCTTGACATGATGCTTGTACTCGGCGACCAGGTCGTCCAGGGCGCGCCCGATGGGGGTACCGTTTAGCGGGCTCAGCGCCTGCCTGGCAAAGGACACCGCGGCCACCAGGAGCGGAAAATCGGTCTGGGTGACCGCCCTCTCCTCGGAGCTGCCGATCCGCAGCCAGCGTTCCTCGCCCTGGCCGATCTCGCAGATCCGCGAGGTGCCGTCGCTGTTCTGCAGCGGTTCAAACTCCTCCTGGAGAACCAAGCGGTACTTCCGATAGGTCCGTTCGGCGATGCCGAGCTGCCCCATCAGGTCCCGCACGCGCCAGCCCCGGTGGGAAGTGAGCAGGCGATACACGATGCGGGCCAGGTTCAGGCTGATGGGCGAACGAACCATTTCTGGCGAATCCTCGCGTTCGAGCCCACGGATGACCGGTCCTCTGCGGGCGACAACCGCCCGATCCGGGTGTGTGCAAGAAAACAGCCAGCTTTCCTTCGCAGGTTGCCGGATCAATATAATGCCAGTGATCCCGAATCCAATTTCCTACAGGGCGCGCTGGAATTGGTCCACATCGAGCCCGGAAGCGGCCAGGGTTCACCAGCCAAAAACGGTGAAGAGAATATTATGACACAAAACCTTGCAGGCCTTGGCAACAGTCGTGTGATCATGGCGAATGCACAAGGGACAAGGCGGGGCCCATTGGCAAAGGTGGTTTAGTGCCGGTGGTCAGACTCGGCATCCAAGGCCAGCTTGGTTCTGGAAATGCAGCAGTTCACACGATCACACACCAGACCGTCCCACCACTCGAAAATCATCAGGAAATCCAGTAAAAACAGATAGACAACATTCCCGGGGTTGACTCATGAAATTTTGCATATTATAAGAAGGTATCGAGGAGGTCATGGCGAAGACGTCGGCCTGCTCTCAGGTGTGCCGAGGCGGTGAGCCGTATCGTCTCGGGGCCGGACTGAAAAAACCTGGTGCCAGGAGACGTATTCCGAGAAATTGTCGTCATTCCCAGACAGGCCTCATCGCCGAAGATGAGCGCCCACCTCTTTGTGTTTTCTGTCGCGGTGTTTCGCCACGCCGACGGAGAACGAAACGCTGACGGTCATATCGCTGTCGTGTCCGATCCGGCTGGTTATCGACTAGACTTTTTGCGTGTTCGGGCAGCTCATACCTGGGATGGACGACACACTCCCATGGGAGGTGCCCGTGAAAAACAGCACGGACAGGCAGGAGAAGATCGTCGAGATTATCGGAGGACAGACCGGCTCCAGCAGCTGGTCCAACTGGCGCTGGCAGGCAGCACACGTCATCCGGGATATCGACACCGCCGCCCGCCTTTTGGGAGTGACCTTCTCCCAACGGGAGCGAAAGGCGTTCCTGCGCACGACCGCCCGCTTCCCGATGAGCATCACCCCCTACTACCTCTCCCTCATCGACACCGACGACCTGTACAACTGCCCCATCTTCCAGCAGGCCTTCCCCACCGAGGCGGAGCTGACCATCGTCAAGCAGGACATGCGCGACCCGCTGGCCGAGGACCTCGATTCCCCGGTCCCCGGCATCACCCACCGCTACCCCGACCGGGTCCTGTTCCACGTCAGCAACCTGTGCGCCATGTACTGCCGCCACTGCACCCGCAAGCGCAAGGTGGGCGACCGCGACTTCATCCCCGACCGGGCGCAGATCGAGCAGGGGATCCGATACATCGAGGAAACCCCTGCAGTCCGGGACGTTCTCCTGTCCGGCGGAGACCCGTTCATGATGTCGGACGAGAAGCTGGACTGGCTGCTCACCCGACTGCGAAAGATCCCCCACGTCGAGATCATCCGCATCGGGACCCGCACCCCCGTGGTCCTTCCCTACCGGATCACCGACGAGCTGGTGGAGATGCTCGCCCGCCACCATCCCCTCTGGGTCAACACCCACTTCAACCACACCCGGGAGATCACCGAGTCCTCACGCAGGGCGCTGGCCAAGCTGGCCGACGCCGGCATTCCGCTGGGTAACCAGTCCGTCCTGCTGGCCGGCGTCAACGACTGCCCCCGGATCATGAAGCAGCTGGTGCACCGGCTGGTCCAGAACCGGGTCCGGCCCTACTACCTGTACCAGTGCGATCTCTCCGAGGGATTGAGCCACTTCCGAACGCCGGTGGGCAAGGGCATCGAGATCCTGGAGAGCCTCATCGGCCATACCACCGGTTTCGCCGTGCCCACCTACGTGATCGACGCCCCCCACGGGGGCGGCAAGATCCCGATCATGCCCAACTACCTCATCTCCTGGTCCACCAACAAGGTGGTGCTGCGCAACTACGAGGGGGTGATCTGTACCTATGAGGAGCCCGAGTCCTACAAGGCGGTCTTCTGCGACCGCAACTGCACCCAGTGCCAGCTGACGCTCAAGCTGGACAGCGCCGACGAGTGGCGGGCGGTAGGCATCGAGAAGCTGCTGGCAGACTACGACCTCACCACCGCGCTCATCCCCGTCGACAACGAGCGGTCCGCGCGACGGGTGTCGTAGTGACCGTCTGGGACTTCGGCATCTTTGGCCTGTACATGGTTGGAGTCCTCTGGATCGGATACTACTTCTACCGGAGGAACAGGAGCACCGACGACTACTTCGTGGGGGGGCGCTCCCTGTCGGCAGGCCATGTCGGCCTCTCCATCGTCGCCACCGATGTGGGGGGAGGCTTCTCCATCGGCCTGGGGGGGTTGGGGTTCGCCATGGGGCTGGCCGGCAGCTGGCTGCTCTTGACCGGTCTGGTGGGCGCCTGGCTTTCGGCGGTGTTCATCATCCCGATCATCAAGCGCCGGGATGCCCAGGAGAACATGCTCTCCTATCCCGATTTCCTGCGGTCCCGCTACGGCGACGAGCGCGTCGCTCTGTTGGCCGCTGTGGTGTCGGCCCTCGGGTATCTGGGCTTCACCGGGGGACAGATCCTGGCCGGCGCCAAGCTGGCCTCGGCCACGCTCATCGAGCAGTCGGCGCTGGGCCTCTCGGCTCTCGATCTCGCCATTCTCGTCATCGGCTTGATCATCGTGGCCTACACCGTGCTGGGCGGTCTCAAGGCGGTCGTCTACACCGACACGGTCCAGTGGATCGTCCTGATGGTGGGATTGATTCTGTTGGCCATTCCTCTGGCCATTGTTCGAATCGGCGGATGGGGGGTCATCCGCGCCAGCCTCCCCCACTCCTTCTTCAGCCTGGGCAACGTCTCTGCCGTCCAGGTATTCAACTGGTTCATCACCATCATCCCCATCTGGCTGGTGGCCATGACCCTGTACCAGCGGATGTTCTCCTGTCGAAACGTCAAGGAAGCCCAGAAGGCCTGGTTCATCGCGGGGTTGTTCGAGTACCCGGTCATGGCGTTCATGGGGGTGTTTCTCGGCATGTGTGCTCGAATCCTGTTCCCTCACGTCGAGAGCGAGATGGGGCTTCCTCTGCTGATCGGCCGGGTGTTGCCGGCCGGCATCACCGGCCTGGTGGTCGCCGCCTACTTCTCGGCGATCATGTCGACCGCCGACAGTTGCCTCTTGGCCTCCTCCGGCAACGTGGTCGGGGATATCCTGCAGCGGCATGTCTACAAGAATGCCAGCCAGCGGGTGCTGGTTCGACTCTCACAGCTCTTCACGCTGGCCATCGGCGCAGCCGCGGTGGCCTTTGCCTGGGTGGCGTCCAGGTTCGGTGGCGTTTTGGACGTCATCCTGTATGCCTACGCCTTCATGGTGTCGGCCCTGTTCATCCCCACCCTGGGGGCCTATTTCCTGCGATGGCGCAGTGCAACGGGCGCCTTGTGGGCCATGCTGCTGGGAGGAGGAACCACCGTGTTGCTCATGGTGTCTTCCTGGGAGCTCCCCTGGGGCCTGGATCCGACCTTCTTCGGCATCGCCGCCTCAGCCCTGGCCTTCGTCCCGATCTCACTCGCCTTCCCCGACACCGCCAGAATGGAAGCCACCACATGAAGCCTGACCAGATCACTCACATCCACGACTCGGTGATCCAACACGGCAAGCTCAACAACCGCGTCTATCTCATGCACCTGGGAGACCGAGAGGTCCCTCGGGTGATCGAGTCCATCGAGCAGCTGGCCGACCGTCACGGCTACGAAAAGCTGTTCTGCAAGGTGCCCCTGAGCTCCTGGCAGCGCTTCAGGCAGCGGGGGTTTCGGATGGAGGCGCTGGTCCCCCCCACCATGATGAACGAGGGAGGACTGGCCTTTGCCAGCCGCTTTCTCACCAAGCCCCGCTCCGAGTTCCGACAGCGCGCCCAGATCGAGCAGATCCGACGAATCGCCCTGGAAAAGGCGGCCGAACGCTTCCACCCTCGGCTGCCGGCTGGCTATCGGTTCGAAAAGGCCGACCTCCAGCATGCCGACGAGATAGCCCAGCTGTATCGCTCCGTCTTTGAGACCTACCCCTTCCCCATCCAGGACAGGGAGTATATCGTCCGCTGCATGCGCGCCAATGTGCGCTACTATGCTATCCGCCAGGGCTCGATCCTCGTGGGCGTCTCTTCCGCCGAGATGGAGCTGGAGCGAGGCTGGTACGTGGAGATGACCGATTTCGCCGTCCATCCCGATCATCGAGGCCGCAAGCTGGCCTCCTATCTGCTCTCCAGGATGGACCGCGAGATGGGCAACGAACGGTTCAAGATCGCCTACACCATCTGCCGGAGCACCTCGACCGGCATGAACGTCACCTTCGCCCGGGGCGGCTATCGCTACGCCGGAACGCTCGTCAACAACACCAACATCTCGGGCCGGATCGAGAGCATGAACGTCTGGCACAAGTTCTTGAGGAGGCGCTGACATGGCCAACCCTGAGCGATCCATCGAGCCCTCCCACCGGGCCTTGGCTCCCCGGAAGGTGGTCCCCTTCGAGCAGGTCCGGGCACGTATCGTCCATTTCCTGGAGCACTACCTCGGCTATCCGCTGGTGGAGCAGGATTTTATCGAGCGCATCGCGGGAGCCAGCGGAGAGGAGCGGTTCGCCAGCCTGTTGGAGCAAGCGGGATTCGGGGGCAATCCGGACGGCTTCATCGAGCAACTCGTCCAGCAGCTGGAGTCGCTGGGCGCCGATCGGCCCCGGCTGCCCCGGTGCGGAGAGATCCAGATCCCGTACCAGCTGGCGCTGGCGGTGCTCGAGCTGCTCGTCCCCGGCAGGGAGTTCAAGACCGTCAAAAGGGTGAGCCAGCTGGAGCAGCTGGCCAACATCAAGGTCCCCGCCGGCGACCGCGAGTCGCTCCAGCAAGTGCTGGACCTCTACCCGTCCCGTCTCTCGCAACACACCCTCCGCCAGATGCGGCTGTCGGGCGCCATCTCAGCACAGTACCTGCCCTTCGTGGAGGAGCTGGACCCTCAGGGCGAGCGCCACACCTGGGTCGGCCAGTTTCACCGGGGGATCGTCGAGCAGATGTACCCCAACCGCGTCATCTTCATCATGAACATGACCTGCCCCGTCTACTGCCGCTTCTGCTTCCGAAAACACAAGGAGTGCCGGGGCCAGCGCGCCCCCACCGAGATGCATGTCCGTCAGGCGGTCGCCTACATCAAGGAGGCCCCCGGCATCTCGGAGATCGTCCTGACCGGGGGCGACCCCTTCATGAACCCCCCCACCCTTCGCTTCGCCGTGCAGGAGCTGGCCAAGATCCCCCACGTCAAGATCCTCAGGCTGGCCTCCCGCGCCGTCTCCTACTACCCCGACCTGTTCCTCAAAGGCAACGCCTCCTGGTTGACCTATCTCATCAAGACCAACCTCGAGCTGAACCAGAAAGGCAAACAGATCGAGCTGGCCACCCACTTCGTCCACCCCGACGAGATCTCCTCCGACAGCCTCTACATCATCTCCCACCTGGTCAAAAACGGCGTCCCGGTGTATGTCCAGACCCCCTTCGTGCGGGGCTGCAACCACGAAGGCCCCCAGCTGGTCTCCCTGTTCAGCCGGCTGCGGGCGGTCGGCGCCGAGATGCACTACATCTTCATGCCGACCAGCCCCATCCAGGGCAACAAGGTCTACTGGACCCCCATCTCCAAGGGCCTGGAGACTGCCCGCTACCTACGGGCCCACCTCTCCGACCGCTGCATCCCCCACATCACCACCGCCACTTCCATCGGTAAAATCGACTGGAACTCCAGCGGCTGGGCGGTCGAGCCCAACCAGGAAAAGCCCGGCACCCTCTGGATCCGGACGCCCTACACCCTGGACTACTTCGCCACCTTCGCCCCCATCATGCAGCTATCCGACAAGGTGCGCTCCAACGCCGAGGGCACGCTGGACGCCCTGTTCTACTCCGACATCGGGGATGAGTCGCTGTTCATCGGTCCTCGCGGCTTGAGCTCCTCCCCCGAAGCCCACGAGCACAAGATCGAGGTCACCCGCCGCACGGTCCAGTCCTCGCTGGAGTCTCTCCAGGCGGCCTGCCTCGATGACCAGAGACAGCTGGTGCACCATGTCGGCCGCCCGCTC
Organism: Bradymonadales bacterium; assembly: GCA_016931535.1. GTDB lineage: Bacteria > Myxococcota_A > Bradymonadia > JAFGEP01 > JAFGEP01 > JAFGEP01. Next base: position 1,029 of record JAFGEP010000166.1, on the reverse strand, counting down.
GACCTGCCCCTGGTCCGCCGCCACAAGACCTTGGTCGAGATGGACGCTGAAGCAGGCGAACCGCAACTCGAACGGATGATCGCGTACCTGCGCAGCCGACCCGACATCACAGACGCGGTCTTGTCCAAGCGGAAAGGTGTCTTCCGAGGCTTCCAGCAGACCCTGGACCTCATCGACCGCCTCCAGGCTGTCCCTCACCTGCTGGCCATCCGGTTGCGTTGCCTGGCGGTGAACTACGCACCGGTGCAGTTCGCCCGGACCACCCTGGCCCGCCTGGCCTCGAGAAACCGCCTGGGTGAGATCCCCCCCCGCCGTATCGAGGTCGAGGTCCAGTTCCTCCATTCCAGCGAGCTCAAACCCGAGCACGACGACCTGATGCGCCAGCTCCGCTTCCACGGCATCACGGTCTACAACAACACCCCGCTATTGGGCTGTATCAACGACAACGCCGAGGAGATCCTCGCCATCTCGGACGGCTGCCGAGCGCTCTCCATCGAGTTCAACAACGTCTATGTCGCCGGACTGCCCTTCCAGGAAGCCTGGAACCGTGACCACCCGGTCGATCCCAACAGCGTCATCGACATCGCCACCACCCTGCGGCGGCGCGGCAGCGGTCGGCAGCTCCCCCGCTACCTGGTGGCCACCCGCCTGGGCGAGGTCGACTTCTCCATCGCACCGCCCATCTTCTCGACCAACGATTCGGCCACCACCCTGGTGACGCTTCGGCCCCACGACCTCGACTACTTCCGGTCGATCGACCCGGAGTTCTCCTGGCCGGAGGATGTCCAGGTGGACGAGGAGGGCCATCCGCAAGTTCCGGTGGAAGGCATCTGCATCAAGAGCACGGATTTCCTGGAGCCAACCACCTCGGGCTAGCTCGGGAAAAGGCGAGGACTACTGCGCTATCCACCGGGCACATCCTTGTGGCTGGCAGCGAGTAGCTCTACCTTCCCGGGGCCAGATGATTCATCTCCCCCCCTAAAGGTAGAGGGTTGCCCCACCAGTTCTACCTTCCCGGGGCCAGATGAT
>JAFGEP010000020.1 GCA_016931535.1 Bradymonadales bacterium | reverse complement strand
GGGCCGGCGCGAAGCCGCCGGAGGGGGCCGGCGCGAAGCCGCCGGAGGGGGCCGGCGCGAAGCCGCCGGAGGGGGCCGGCGCGAAGCGGGCGGAGGGGGCGACTCAAGCAGCAGGCTTCAGCTCGACGCCGCAGCCCTCCCCGAACACCTGGCGGTGTACCCGCCAGTCGTCGGTCAACTCGGGATGAAAGGTAGCACCCGTGAAGTTGTCCTGCCGCACCAGGATCGGATCCCCGTTCAGCGTGGCGAGAACCTCGACCTGCTTTCCCACTTCGACAATCCGGGGGGCACGGATGAACACCAGCGGCAGCTCGCCCTCGTCGGCAACGGACTCGAAGCTGTCGAGCTGCCGTCCATAGGCGTTGCGGGCCACTGCAATGTCGATCCAGCCGAAGCTGGGCTGGCTGGGAGCCGTCACCTGGCGAGCGGCCAGGATCAGGCCGGCGCAGGTGGCCAGAACCGGCCTGCCGCTCGCCACGAAGGACTCCAGGCTGGAGCGCAGGTGATAGCGGTCGATCAGCTTGAGATGGGTGGTGCTCTCTCCCCCGGGGAGGATCAATCCGTCGAGTCCGTTCAGCGCCTCGGCCGTGCGGACCTGGACCGTGCGATGTCCGAGCTCCTGGAGTCTGGCGATATGGGCGGCAAAGCCACCCTGAAGAGACATCACCCCGATGCAGGCCATGGCGCTTATCTCGACCCGAAAGCTCCGATCACCAGCCCCGTCTCGCCATCTTCTCGCCAGGCGGAAGGCTGGCGGCGCTTTGCCCCCTCATGGGCGCTCCCAGGCCGGCGCTGATCTCGGCTAGCTTCTTGGGGTCCTCCCAGTAGGTCACGGCGTCCACGATGGCCTTTGCGCGCCCTGATGGATTCTCGCTCAGGAAGATGCCGCTGCCCACAAACACCGACTCGGCGCCCAGTGCCATGCACAAGGCAGCGTCTGCCGGGGTGGCCACCCCCCCGGCGGCGAAGTTGGGCACCGGAAGCCGGCCCTGATCGGCCGTCTCCACCACCAGGTGGAAGGGCGCCCCCATCCGCTTCGACTCGGCCATCAGCTCGTCCTTGCGCAGGGTTCTCAGCCGCTGGATCTCCATCCTGACCGCGCGCAGGTGGCGAACCGCCTCCACGATATCCCCTGTCCCCGCCTCCCCCTTGGTCCGGATCAGCGCGGCCCCCTCACCGATCCGCCGCAGGGCCTCGGCCAGGCAGGTGCAGCCGCACACGAACGGGACCTGGAAGTCGTGCTTGTAGATGTGGTTCTCCTCATCGGCCGGCGTGAGCACCTCGCTCTCGTCGATGTAGTCCACCTCCAGCGCTTCCAGGATGCGGGCCTCCATGAAGTGGCCGATGCGGCACTTGGCCATGACCGGAATGCTGACCGCCTCCTGGATGGCGCGGATCATGGCGGGATCCGAAGCCCGCGCGATGCCGCCCTCCTGTCGGATCTGAGCCGGAACCCGCTCCAGGGCCATGACAGCCACCGCTCCCGCCTCCTCGGCGATGCGGGCCTGCTCGGCTGTCACCACGTCCATGATGACGCCGCCCTTGAGCATCTCGGCCAACCCTACCTTTGTCTTGAACGTCGATTTTTCCATCTCTTCCAACCCTCGGGAACTACCCAGAAAGTATAGAGGACTGGTATCACCGGAGGAAGGGGAATTGCAACCGGGAAAGGAATACCTCTGCGGATCTGATTGGCTGGTCACATCGCTGGAACGGCTGGGAGATGAACCTGGATGAGGAAGACGAAGGGATCCAACCCGCTCTGGGCTAGTTTTCTCCGCTTCACCCGGATTCCCGTTTCCGAGCGTACAACCGCGAGCGGCGCTTGCGAGTACCGCGCTGTTCGCTGGGCCGGTGGTGGAGTCTGCTCCCCACCTCCGGTTGTCACCACCCCGGCTCTGTAGTATGCACAGACAAGAGGTCCCTTCTCGGACCCCGGCACCAAAAGGACATCGCCATGGTTGCCCCGACACGCCTCCTCGCTTTTCTGACCGCTGTGCTTCTGGCCGCCTGGACGAACGGATGCGCCACCTCGGAGCCGGAAGCGCCCGTGGATACCGGACCTGCCGATCTGGACGCCCAGATTCCCGACCAGCCCGACCTCACCGATTTCGACCTGGCCCCCGATGCCACCTGCGAGGACGAGTGTACGCCGGAAGGCAGCCGACGCTGCTTCGAGGATACCCCGGACATGTACCAGGTGTGCGAGATCGGTGAAGACGGCTGCCGACACTGGAGCCTGCCCCGGTCCTGCCCCGGCGGGCAGAGCTGCTCGGCGGGTGTCTGCTCCTCGGTCTGCCAGAGCGATCCGGGATGTCTCGACACCGACTCCTTCCGCTGCACCGACATCGACTCCATCCAGCGATGTGAAGAGCGCGCTGCCGACTGTTACCAGTTCGGCACGGCCCAGGACTGTCCCCAGTACATGACATGCGACGACATTGATGGCTGTATCTGCGACAACGACTGCTCACAGGCGGGGGACACCCGTTGCTTGACCGACACCCAGGAGCAGATCTGCCAGCAGACCTCCGGCGGATGCCTGGTCTGGTCCACGCCCAGAACCTGCTCTGGTGGCGGGGCCTGCACCTCGGGCGCCTGCCAGGATCAGTGCGTCTCCGACCCGGGATGCACCGAGGAGGGGGTTGCCGCCTGCTACTCCCTCGACCAGGTGGTGACCTGCACCGAGGTCGAGACCGGCTGCTTCCGGTGGGGGGTGCCCGAGGACTGCCCGGGCAGCCTGTTGTGCTACGAGGGGAACTGCGAGGTCACCTGCACCTCCGATGCCGGCTGCACCGAAGCTGGCCTCATCGGTTGCTGGGGTGACGGCCATCAGCGAGTTTGCCAGGAGGTCGAGACCGGCTGTTTCAAGTGGGGAGAACCGATCGCCTGCCCCCAGCACCAGGCCTGCGCTTCCGGTACCGGGTGCGGCTGCGATGACCATTGCACCCTGGGGGATTCCGCCTGCATCCCGGAGTCGGACAGGCCTTTGCTCCAGGAGTGCGCCGAGGATGCCGCCGGATGCCTGTACTGGTCCTACCGATTCTGCGATGGCGGCCAGATCTGTGACGGCGGGGAGTGCCTGGACCTCTGTCTCTCCGACCCCGGCTGTACCGCAGTCGGAATCACCCAATGCTACTCCTCCAACAGCGTGCGTACCTGCCTCGAGGTCGAGGAGGACTGCTTACAGTGGGGTACTCCGGTCAACTGCCCGGAGCACCAATCCTGCCAGGGAACCTCTTGCCAGTGCATTCAGGCTACTGGCTGTACCTCCGCCGACACACGCCGCTGCGACGACGCCACCCATTATTCCATCTGCCAGCAGGACGATGCCGGCTGCCTGTACTGGTCCGCCTCCACCGAGTGCCCCCCTGAACAGACCTGCGCAACAGAAACAGGTGTCTGCAGCAGCTCCTGCACCTCCGATCCGGGCTGCACCGCGGCTGGCCTGCTGCGCTGCAATGACCTGGGGCAAGTCCAGCAGTGCCAGCAGGTCAAGCCCGGCTGCCTCAAGTGGGGAACCCCCGCTGACTGCCCCGAGCACCAGATCTGCTCCGGCTCGGCAGGCTGCCTCTGCGACGACGCCTGCGACGCCCCCTTGGCCGCCTACTGCTCCCTCTCCGGCCTGCTCATGACCTGCACCGAGGACGACAACGGCTGCCTGTACTACGAGCCCAGCAGCTGTCCGGAAGACCAGCTGTGCGTGTTCGACGAGTGCACCGTGGTCCACTCCCCCGTCGTCCAGTGCGGCCAGGTCCAGTTCAACGTGGTGGACCGCGATCACACGCAGGTCTTCGTGGCCGGCAGCTTCAACGACTGGAGCACGACCGCCCTGCCCTTGACCCTCGACCAGGGGCTCTGGAGCGCCACAGAAAGCTTCGATCTGCCGGGAGTGTACGAGTACAAGCTCATCATCGATGGGATCTGGGTTCTCGATCCCCTCAACCCCGACACCACCGGGTCCGGCTACTACACCAATAACCTGGTGCAGGTGGCGGTCATCCAGGACTGCTCCACCTCAGACGCCACCCGCTGCGCCTCAGGTGGAGCGCTGGAGCAGTGCACCGACGTCTCCGGCTGCCTCACCTGGCTGCTGGCCGACCCGCCCTGCACCGCCGACAATACCTACTGCGCCGCCAACAGCTGCCACACCATCACCTCGCCGGTGGTCACCGAAACCCAGGTCACCTTCACCGTGCGCGACAAGGGCTACACCGGCCTGGATATCGCCGGAACCTTCACCGACCCTGCCTGGGGCGTCTTCATCCCCTTGACCAGCGCCGAGAACCACTGGTCGGCGACCATCCAGCGCGCCAGCTACCCGGGGCTGACACCCGGAGACCACGAGTACAAGTACCGTACCAGCACCAACATCTGGTTTTTTGACCCCTCCAACCCCAACACCGTTTCCGACGGCCTGGGCAGCTTGAACTCGATCCTGACCATCGGGTGCGTCTCCGAATGCCCGGAGCCGGACGCAACCCGATGCGACAGCGAGACCTCCTACTCCAGCTGCCAGCAGGCCGATGATGGCTGCACCTACTGGAGCAGCCCAACCGCCTGCGCGTCCAGTCCCCAGCGTTACTGCTTGACCGACTCCTGCCTCCTGTTCCCGCTGGTGGACCACACCGCTCACACCGTCACCTTCTACTACCCCTACAACGACCAGGCCCGCGCCAGGGTGCGCGGAACCTTCACCGACACCGACTGGTCCGAGGAGGGCGCAGTCGAAATGAGCCACAGCGGCAACTACTGGGTCGGCGTGCTCGACACCACCTCCCTGGCGGCGGGCGAGTACTGGTACAAGTACTGCGTCAACAACTGCGCCGATCTCGAGTGGTTCTCCGATCCCTACAACAACAACTGCCAGACCACCGGCGACCACAATTGCCCGTTCACGGTGGAATGAGACGATCCTCCCCCGTAGCGGAGACCGGGGGCAGTGGCGCGCGTCGCCCGGGCATTTCTCCTCGCCTCCGAGACTCCGCCACCCCCCGGCGGTTACTGGCGTAACCGCGTCGCCTGGGCATTTCCCCTCGCCTCCGAGACTCCGCCACCCCCCGGCGGTTACTGGCGCGCTAGCGTGAGCCTGAGTGTGAGCCTGAGCGTGAGCCTGAGCGTGAGCCTGAGCGTGAGCCTGAGCGTGAGCGGATGGGTTGCGAAAAACCCCCGGACTCCAACCCCGGACCGACCGAACCGGTCCAATCTCCCGTAATGCTGTTCTCTTTCCCAGAGACTGCACCCACGGACGGCTGGTAAACCGACCGCAGCACGGCTCTCACGAAGCTGCTATAGTAACGGGAGACATGCCGATCTCGATGGCACACGGCCTGTGGGTAGGTGTCTTGGTAGCAACCCGTCATCCAATCCAGCGAGATGCCCTTGGTCGGATCGCCACCGCCCTGGCGCTTTTCTGCGCCTGCTGGCTGGCCCCACCGGTGGTCTCTCGTGCGGGCGACTGGCCGTTCCCCCAGCACGACCAGGGAGGCACCGCCAGAGCGCTCACCATGGGAGCCATCAGCGCCGACCCGGCGCAATCTCCAACCCTGATCGGTTCGGTGACGATCGGTACGACCGGCGTGACCAGTCTCCTCTTCACCCCCGTCAATGGGGATGAGATGCCCGATATCGTGGCGGTGACCCGGTCCCGCGTCACCGCCTTCGACGGGATCGACGGAACAAGGATCTGGCAGACCCCACCTCTGCTCGCCACCATGCTGGTGGGGTTGTTCGACCTGGACGGTGATGGGCAACAGCAGGAGCTGGTCGTCACCTCGAGCGTTCCCGGGGGCGGCATCCACGCGGTGGATGTTCGTACCGGAGGGGTTCTCTGGAGCATGACCGGTCTCGATGACAGGGCCAGCGTGCGCGACCTGGAGGTCCAGGTGGTCAACCTGGACGATACACCAGCCCAGGAGCTGATCTTCGCCGATCACTACGGAGGTGACGACGACCTCTACCTGGTCGATTTTTCCGGGGGTATGTCCTCCCCTCAGGTGGTAAACGCCCAGCTTCCGGTAGGGTGGCGGTCCTACAACCCCATGGTCGCGGGCGACCTGTTGGGCCTGGACCAGCCTTGGGCGATCTATGTTCGCCAGGGAGCGCACCGCACCGCCTTCGAGCGATGCGCTGCCACCGATCCCGATGCCTGGTGTGACGATGGGGAGGTCTTGTGTCTGTGCCTGCTCGGGCAGTTTCTCAGCCTGCACACCCCCTGGAGCGTCGGACCGCTGTGGAAGAAGGACCTGAACGGAGACGGTCGGGAGGAGATCGTCGATATCGCCAACTATGTCCGTGACGCCACGGGCTTGTATGTCCTCGACCTGAGCCAAGGTTTTTCAAGTGGAGATCCCGTGGTGCAGGACCTGGTTCTCTGGGGCTACAACTACGGACTTCACTCCCCTCCCACCGCCCTGCTCGTGCCCGATGACAACCTCGCGGACCTCGACGGCGACGGCGATCCCGATCTGCTGCTCACCTTTTACAACAACGCCGCCCGGGAGCTGGATGCGCTGGGAAATCCCGCCGACGATGGCATCGAGCGCCCCGACGCCTTCACCCTGGCCCTGTTCGACGCCTTCACCGGTCTGCTTCATTTCTCATTGCCCGATGCCATCGCCTGGGGCGCGGTCGACCTGGACGGGAACGGGATCCCCGAGATCGTCGTCTCGCCCACCGATGGCTGGACCTATCTGCCAGGACTGGCGGGTATCGAGCTGGAATGTACAACCACCTGCCAGTTTCGCCAGAAATGGTCCATCGACGGGCGCACCGCCCTCAGGGACCTGGAGAACCTCGGCGGCGTGAGCTTCCCAACCCCGAAGCTGCACCCGGTCCGCCTGGACGGGCAAGACGGCCTGGTGGCCTTTCACGGCGACACCCTCGAGGCGATCCGGTACCTGAGCGACGGGGCGGTCGAGGTGGTCGCCTCCCTCGATCTGGAGCCACGGGAGGTTCTATTCGCCTCCAGTCCGGATGGGTTGTACCTCCTGCTCCGATCCCCTGAGACCGTTCGACTCGTGACCTCCGATCTCCAACCGGTGTCGGGCCTGTTCGGCCTGCCCGGCCAGCAGGTCGCCGAGGTGCTCGCGGTGCAATTCGAACCAGACGACCCCACCGCCAGCTTGATCGTCAACGGCGCCATCTACCACGGCATCGGGGTTCCGCAGGAAGGGGTCGAGCCGGCTTTCCAGGCGCTGCCTCACGTGGCCTTCGGTGACGACCTGGACCAGGACGGCTACCCGGAGCTGTTTGCCTACTCGCGGATCAAAGAAAGCTCGACGGGTCATCTCGAGATCGAGGTGGTCGGCTACCAGGGGGACGATTCCGCCGAGGTCTCCTCCCCCTTCTCCCGCCGCTGGTCCTGGTCCACCTCCGCCGAGCCTGACCTGGTCGGCTTCGATATCGTCTCCCTGGATGGCAACGCCATTCGACCGATCCAGCGGGACGATGACCCGTCTCTGGAGATACTGGTCCCGCTGGGCAATGCGACAACCTGGCAGAGCCGCATCCTCTTCTTCGATGGCCTGACCGGAGAGCTGGAGGAGATCATCGACCCCGCCTGGATCGTCAACCAGCGCTCCTTCGGCTTCTTCGCCGACTACCTGCCGGTCTGGATCGAAGACCTGGTCGATCCCAGTGGCGCCGGCAGTCCGGATGGCCTGGAGGACATCGTATATGTCAACAACCTGCGCCTGGTCATGTGGCCGGGGGGAGCGGATGAGCCGTCCCTCATCCACTATCCAAAGATGGCGCCATACGAAGGAGCATTCGGCGACCTGAACGGTGACGGCGCGCTGGATCTCCTCCTCATGTTGAATCTCACCACCAATCCCACCTACACCGCCGTGGACGTCGCGGCGGACTTCGCCGACCTGTGGGGCGGTCCCTTCCAGCTATTCAGCCCAGGCTCGCACAACTACGAGAGTCTGGCGCTCATCGACATGGACGAGAGCCCCGGCCTCGACTTCGTCCACGGCAGCGGGAACGGCTCCATCGATATCTACTCGGGCGCCAGCGGCCAGATCCTGGATGGCTTCCCCCTCTACCTGGATGGCGGCCTGTTGAGCGATACCTTCGATCCCCAGGCGGTCACCCTGTTCTCCACGGCGGTGTTCGACTGCGATGGCGATGGATACGAAGAGGTTCTGGCCGGCTCCGCCGACGGGTTCCTGTATGCACTGAACGTGGACCCGCGCGAGGAAGGAGCACCCAGCCTGGAGTGGCGTGTGGCTGTCGGCTATCCCGTCTCCCGCATCCGCATCGCCGACATCGATGGAGACGGCCTGGACGAGGTGATCATCGCCAGCCAGGACAGCACCGTGCGCATCTACGATGGCCTGGGCGCCGAGCTCACCATCCTTCAGCCCGCCGACGGTGAGTGCCTGGCCACGACCCCCTTCTCGGTCTTCGGAACCGCCCGCAACCTGTCCACCGTCGACCTGTCGATCGGCGGCGGAACGTCGGTAGGCCCCATCCCGATCCTCCTGGGTAACTGGACGGCGGAGCTCGAACCTCCCGGGATCGGCACCTGGCTCATCGAAGCGATCGGCCGCGATGGGCAGGGCCAGCAGCGCGCTCGCGACCAGCTCCTGGTCTACTTCGGCGGCGACCTGGACGGCGACGGGTTCACCGTCTGTGGCGGCGACTGCGACGACCTGAATGAAACCGCCTATCCGGGCGCTCCCGAGATACTCGACGGCGTGGACAACAACTGCGACGGGTTTACCGATGAAGGGCTGGATCCCGATCCTGAAGACCCCCCCGACGAGCCGGAGGAGATGGAGCCAACCATCGAAGAGGAGCCCGACGCCGGAGACCTCCCGGCTGACGTCGAGATGTCCGACGGTCCAGACATGGCATCCGATGTCGACCCGCCGGACGCTGCAGACTCGACCCTCGACACCGATGAGGAGGACATCCGGGACATCTCGGACGCCGAAGAATCGGATGGCCCGGAGATGTCGATCGACGCCGATCCCCCGGAAGAAGCGGACGACTCCGGGCAATCCGATCTGCGGGACGACATCGAATCCCCTGAGGAAACTGACCAGGTGGGCCAGGAGGATGAACCGGACCAGGAACCTCCGGACTTCCCCAGCGTCCAGCCGAGAGACACCCGGGACGATTCCGACGATACCGGCCTACCTTCTTCACCCAGCGACAGAGGGTGTGGCTGCAATACACCTGCCGGCAACACCCCCTCTTCCCTGGCGTTCCTTCTAGGCGTGGGCGTCCTGCTGTTCCGTCGGCGCAAGGGCTAGGATCGCCCCCTCCGTCGCTCCGCCCACTGGATCTGCATCCAGAAGATCGACGTTTTGCTTCTAATCAGTGCTACCACCGCCCACAAACTGATCCACTTTCACCGATT
>JAFGEP010000165.1 GCA_016931535.1 Bradymonadales bacterium | reverse complement strand
TGCATCGGGACCCTACCGGTATACCGATCCCGGCCTCTACATCGCCACCTTGACGGTCACCGACGGCGACGGTGACCTGGGGTCGGCCTCGGTCACTATAGAGGTGGCACCCGGCAACAGGCCTCCGATTGCCGATGCGGGTGATCCCGGGTGCATCCTCACCGGCAACCTGATCGTGCTGGATGGGGCCGCCAGCTGTGATCCCGACGACTCGGCGGATGAATGCCAGGATGACCTGGCCTGGCAGAACCTCGATTTTCGCTGGTCCTTCGTGGACAAGCCGCCGGACAGCCAGGCGACGTTGAACGATGCCACCGTGGTCCGTCCCAGCTTCCATCCCGACCTGGATGGGGAGTACCGCCTCCGGCTGGAGGTGTTCGACGGGGTGTTCACCGATACGGCCACCGTGGTCATCGAGGCGTCGTCGGAGATCGTCCTGGCGGTGGTCGGAGAAGAGGAGCGATATGGAAATCCCGGTGATCCGATCCCGGACGCGGAGCCGCTCCAGGTGCAAGCTCAGGTGATTTGCCCGACGATCGAGCTGGTCGAGCTCCCTGGAGTGAGCATCCTGTGGCAAGCGGAAAACGCCGCTTTCGATGAGACCGGCGGCGATCTTGCGATCTCCAAGACCGGAGACGGCGGGATCGCCACGATCGATGCCTATTTCGGCCAATCGGCTCAGTGGGGTGCCGTGCGAGCCACGGTCGATCCCGCAGATCTCGGGGACACTCCGCCCGGGGCGATGGCGGGTGCGATGGCATCTTTTGGGTTCAACATCCTGTGCTCTGCGGCAGAGGAATGCGAGGGCGGATTCTGCGATCTGGCCGTTGCCCGCCCGATCTGCATCGGCCCCTGGCATGTCGACCCGCAGGCAACGGGTCTGGGCAACGGCAAGACCTGGAGCGACGGCTTTTCGGACCTCCAGGATGCGCTCGACGCCGCTTCGGCCAGCCAGGAGATCTGGGTGGCCGGGGGGACCTACCGTCCCAGCGCGCGAACTGATCCCGATGATCCACGGACCGCAACCTTCCTGCTCGATCGGGAGATCGGCCTGGTTGGCGGTTTCAATGGGGGCGAGCTGCACCTCGGTGAACGCCCGTCATCTCTTGCCGAAACCGTTCTGAGCGGCGATCTGGGAGAGGAGGTTTCTTCCTTTCACGTGGTTACCGTGAGCGGGGATGGGGTGACGATCGAGGGGTTCACCATCAGGGACGGAACCGCCATCGACCTGGAGGGCGAGGCGATCGAGACAGGTGGCGGACTGTTGGCGGCCGGGGTTTCCGATCTGGCTGTGCGCAACACGGTGTTTACCGGGAATGCGGCCGACTACGGCGGCGGGATGTACGGGTTGGAGCTCAGCGATACCACCATCGAGGACTGCCTGTTCGAGGAGAATGGCGCACTCATCGATGGCGGCGGGATGATGCTGGAGGATTGTCCCGATACCGTCCGGGTGCTCCATGCCGATTTTCTCTTCAACCAGGGTGGAGGTCGGGGTGGCGGTCTGTACCTCGAGAACTCCTCGGCGGTGGTCGACGGCAGTCGGTTCGGAAAGAACCACGCCGACAACTACAACGGCGGCGCCGTGGCCATCGACGGAGAAGGCTCGGCACCCTGGCTGACCAACTGCTTGTTCATCCGGAACGAAGCGTGGTGGTACGGTGGCGGCATCGCCATCTACGGAACGTCCAACTCGCCTCTGGTCACCAACTCCATCTTCTTCAAGAACCGGTCCATCGAGCATGTTGGGAGCTTTGACCACGTCCGGGTCGCTGACAACAACACCCCGCTGTTCGTCAACGATGTGTTTTCCAGCGGTTTCGTCTACGTGCCCGCGGGTTCCGTACACTACAGCGCGGTGGCGTCCTGGGATGCCGCAGAACTCGAGCCCTGCCTTGACGATGACCTCCTATACGGCTGCTGGAACCTGCGCACGGAGTGTAGCGAGGGATTCTGCATTGATCCGACCAACATCAACACCCTGCCCGCATTCATCTGCTCGGCGGACCCTGGAAACCTCGACCCGTGCGATTACGACGAAGACTTCCACTACTTGACCTCCAGCTCCGCAGGAATCAATGACGGCGTCAGGGTATTCAACGAGGTCGACTACTGCCCGCCGACCGACATGGATGGCACCCCCAGACCGCAGCCCGCCGGCGGAAGTTGCGACCTGGGGGCCTACGAGTGGGTGGAAGACGACTAGAACCCGAAAGGATTGCGTTGGCTACACGGGGCGGAGCCTGGACATTTCCCCTCGCCTACGCGACTCCACCACCCACCGGAGGTCACCTACCGGGAACCGCTCGGCGGGGCCGAGTGGTGTGCATCGCAACCGGGGATACCCCTCTATCGACCTGGCAGCGCGGCTCATCACGCAGGCTTCCGATCGCGACATGACCTGTCGCATCCCAACGGTAGATTCAAATCGATAGGGAGTCGGACGACCGCTGAAAATGTGGTGACAGGCTCTGATGGACCGGGCAGAATGGCACGCACAGGTGAGGACCATCGGAATACGAAGATCCTGCATGCCAGGTGGCAGCAGTCGGATCTGTGTCAGATCACAGCCGCGTGGGCGGTCCTGCTACCGGTTCCTTTCGTTGAGCTCGAACCTGCCGGTCCAACGAGACGGGTAGGGCACTGACCAGGTGCTTGCCCATCCGTCACGGTGATCCGGCATCGAGAGGTGATCGCATGTCCTGGCTAGAACCGCTGTTCGATGACACCCAACCCGGCGCGACAACCCTGGTGCTTTGCCATTCGGCTGCCACCGTCGCCATGATCCGGCGTGAAATCGCCAGGCGCAAAGGAACGGTCGGCATCACGGTCACCACCCCGCTCGGCCTGGCACGCGCCCTCCAACCTGTCGATCTGGCCGCGTCCGATGGCAGCGGCGAGCGGGTCGAACTGTCCCACAAGGAACCGAGCGGCCGGTTATGGGCGCGGGTGGCCGACCGCCCTGGGCTGAGGCGGTTGTTGCTCCAACATGTGGATCGGGCTCGGCTGATCGGGCCGGCGGCGGCCCCGCTGGATCTGGGGCTGGCAGAGCTGGTGGAACAAGAGTTCGAGGAATCGACGGGAAACCGGGCCTGTCGAGCTCTGCTCGACCGGGCTCGGGAGTGTGGCTCGAGGCTCGGTGTCGGGCACGACTATTGCCGAGTCCTGGCCGTGGGGTTCGGCGACGAGGGAGCCGGTCTGGTGACCCCGGAGGGTCCGGCCGCATTCTACCGGGAGCTGCTGGCGGCGCTGGGTGCCGAGCGGCTGTCGCCACCGATTCTTCACCATGGCCCGCTGAAGCTGGAGGTCATCCAGGCCACCGACGTGGTGGGGGAGGCCCGCTGGGTGGCCGCACAGGTGGCAAGGCATATCGAGATGGGTGGAGATCCGGACCGGGTGTTGGTGTTGATCCCCGGCCGGCAGGATGGGGATCGCATCCGATCGGCGCTGGCTCGCAGCGGCATCCCTGCAGCGGACGACGGGGCTCGGCCGTTGAGTGAGCACAGTTTGGCCGCCCTTCTATTCCGGGTCTTGCCCTGGTTCGACGAGCTGACCGATCCCGCAATCGAGGTGGACGGGCTCAAAAGGCTACTGCAGAGCCGCCTGCTCGGCCATGTCTGGACACATCCGGAGCTGGCGCAGATCCGGGCGGAGACGTTGGGCCGGATCGAGGCGTTGGGTGATCCCGGAGCGAACCAGGAAGAGTCCGAGGAGCTGGGGGAAGGGAGCGAGGGAGAGGGTCAGGAGACCATCGGAGAGCAGCGTCAGCAGGAGGGTCGTCAGGAGGGGTCGGTCCGAGATCCGTTGTTCCTGTCGAGGCGGCAGGTTGTCCAGGTGTTGCGTGCCTGCCACCTGGTCAAGGCGCCGCTGTCGGTCTGGATCAGGGCGCTTCAGGAGGTGGCCTCCAGTGCGGGTCCCCGGTTGTCGTTGCGGCGCCAGGCGCTGCTGATCAAGGGACGGTTGCTCTGGCTGCAGCGATGCCGCGGCGAGGTCGAGGGGACCCGGCTTGTCGGGCAGCTGGCTGCCTTCCTGGAGGGCTTTGGCATCAAGACCTTCAGCGGGCAGCCAGATTACGTGGCCGAAGCGATCCGGGGCGCCTTGAGCGAAAACCGGGAGCTGCCGGCTACCCGGGAGAACCTGGAGGATGCGCTGGCCGGGGCCGTCGCCAGCGGCGAGCTGCACCAGGGGATCGTCTTGCTACCCTATCGTTACTACGATGGCCGAGACGCCGAGCTGCTGCTGGTAACCGGCCTCCATTCGAAGGGGCTGGGCCAGTGTCCCTCGCCCGATCCGTTCTTCGACCCGGAGCTGCTTGCCCGGCTGGGTGTCTACCAGGGGGAGTGCTGGCTCGACCTGGTCGAGGGGCAGCTGGTGGCGGCGCTGCGTCGCGCGGGAGAGGCCCGAGGATGTCTGGCTCGTTTCGATGCGAGCGGACGGGCGGCGGCCCCCCACCTGGTTCTTGGCATCGAGGATCCGGATGGCGGTGGGCCACCGGTAACCCTGATCTTGCACAAAGGCCAGCTCTCGACTGAGGAGCAGCGCCCGCCTGCTGGCCCGCCCGGGGATCCGAGCCGCCGGCCGCCAAAGGCCGGCGCAGTCGCACGCCTGCGCGCAGGCCGCGTGACCAACTACGGGCTGCGGTTGGATTCCCCCGAGACGCGTGATCTGGGCTCGATCGAGCGAAGGCTGGAACCGGCCCCTCTCAATCCTCCGAACCTGGAGTTGGATGCGGGGACTGGAGTGTCGGTGCCAACGTGTGAGGCCGAAGGCGTTTCGGTCATGGGCAAGGCCGCCGACCGGGAGAACGGCTCGCCACCGGACCGGGGCTTCGATCGGCAGCGTCAAACGGTGGCGGAAGCCGTCGATGCCAGCCACCATGCGGCCTTGATGGCCTCGGTCGAGTGGCTCCGGGCGGGAAGCCACCTGGTGGGTTTTCAACCTCGGCGCCCTTTGCCCGCGGATCCGACACTCCTCGACTACCTGGCCAGGTACACCCCGGCGATCCCGGATTGGGCGGCGCTCTACCTGGGTGACGCCAGGACGGTCCCGGGTGCCGGCCTGTCGGAGGAGACCAACCTGTCGGCCACCTATGGTTTCGAGCCCATGACCCATTGCCTGTTCCAGGCATTCGCCAAGGTGCTGCTGCGGTTGCGCGAGCCGGAGACGATCGGGGAGGATCTGGACGCTCGGGAGATCGGCAGGGCAGCCCACGAGGCGCTGCGCCGCCTCGGTCGGGAGACCTGCTGGCGTGTCGAGGTAGCCAGGCAGGCGGAGGCGATCGAGTACCTGGTGAAGATCCTGTGCGACGAGACCGGCCGCCAGGTGGAGGCGGTACCCGCGGCCACCCAGGGATTGCGCGAATCGCGGCAGGGGATGCTTCAGCGATGGTCGGTCCACTGGAGAAGATACGTCGAGAAACGGGTCGAAGTGCTCGATCCGGACGGCGATGCGGACAAGGCGGCACGCGCCTGGCTGAAGAATGGGCCTGAGCTGGCCGAGGTGGCCCAGTGGCTGGAGTTCCAGATCGACCAGCTGCCAAGACCGTGGAAACCGAAGGACAGAGGTAAGAAGCTCAAGGAGCTGCTCTCGCTGGCGGCCGCCGCCCTGGCCAATGGGGAAGAGCCCTGGTCGGACGACGTGTTTGGCGGCAGCAAGCTGCCCGGTGTCGGGCGCCGGGCGGTCGAGTCGGTTTTTCCCGAATCCGGGGCGGACCAACGGCTGGATCGACTGGCGGAGTCCTATCGGCTGGGTTATCGGACCTTCCGAGCCCGATACGGTCCCATCCTGGTCGGTGTCCCCGAGTGGTCGTTCGGCAAGACACAGCAGGCACCTGACGGTCCTGCGCGGCACATCCGGCTGGGGGAACAGCAGGTGCAGGTCAACGGTGCCGTGGACCTCATCCGGGTGACGGGGGCGCCAGGCTGCCGGTCGGTGTCGGTCATCGACTACAAGAGCGGGGGTGGGGTCCGGGGAAAGACCGATACCTGGCGGGGATTCGTGCGCGGTACGATGGCGCAGGTGCCGCTGTACGCCCTGGTGCTCAAGCAGGCGCTCGAGGAGGGCTGGGGTCCCGAGGGGGTCGACCCTACCGAGCTTCCCTTTCTGTTGGTCCACGATTTCTTGAAGAGACCTGGGGGGAAAAAGGTCGAGCTGTCCGAGACCCTGGATGGCGTGATGCCGCCAGGTGACTTCATCCTGGGGGAGTTCGAGCAGCTGCTGGGGAACCTGGTGGCCCGGATGCGGCAAGGTGAGTTTTTCCCGGTGCCCCACTCGGATACCTGTCCGGTGCTCGGGGGGCGCTACCGGGACTACTGCGCCTTTGGCGACCTGTGCCGGATCCGGAGTTGGCCGGGAGCCGAGGTCGCACTGGTCGAGGAGGAGGAAGCCTCCCAAGACATGGGAGAGACGCCATGAGCTGGACACCGACCGTCATCTCGGCAGCCGCCGGCTCGGGGAAGACCACCCGCCTGGTCCAGGAGTACCTGGGCCTGTTGGCCGCCGGGTACGATCCGGCCCGCATCATCGCCATCACCTTCACCCGGGCAGCCGCCGCCGAGCTCATCGAGCGGGTGGCGCTCAGCCTGAGGGCGGGGCTGGGCGATCGGCAAGCGCTCGATCGATTGGGGATGGAGTTCGAGTGCTGCTATCGGCCCCATCTGCCGACGGACAGAGCCGCCATTCGCCGGGCGTTGCGGGGGCTGATGAACGCGCCGGCGGGTACGACCGACAGCTTCGTCCAGTCCTTGTTGAGCGAGTTCGCGCTGGATGCGGCGCTGGCGGTTGGACCGGAGGAACTGGCGGGTGAGGCGTCATCTCCATGGGGTGCGGATAGCGCGGCGGAGCAGGGGTTGACAGCGGCGGATCGACCGGAAAACCCAGATCGAGAGGCGGTTGTCTCGGCCCAGAAAGAGCCAGCGAGCCCGGCACCGATGCCGTGCATCCAGGGTGGGGCACCCCCTTTCGAGTCGGTGCCTTTGCCGGAGGCGCGTTATCCGGCGAGTGGTGGACGGCCTGTCCCCTCGGCAGAGGAGCAAGCCGTTCCGCTGGATCTGCCGATTGCCCTGGGAGACAGCGGTCTGGCCTTCCAGGTCGCCGTCCGAGAGGTGATCGATCCGCCCGATGGCGAAGTACCGCCGGAGGCCAGGCGTTGTCTGCGCCATCTGACCCTGGGCCAGCTGATGACCCAGGTGGCCGCGCTGGCCGCGGATCTGCCCCAAGGCAGGCTGCTGGGGCTGGCCGACCTGCTGCCGGACATCCACCAGGCAGCGCGGCGAGCATTTCTCGACGCCATCGAGGAGGATCCGAAGCTGGGTGAGGTCAGGGGGTGCAAGGTTTCCGAGCAGAAAGAGGCGATCTCCGGCTGGCTGTCGGGGGACCGGTCGCTGCCCGCTCCACCGGAGCTGTTGCACTGGATGCTCGACCACCTGGATTCGGACGCCATCTGGATCGCCCCGTTACAGAGGGCGATGGCCAGGGCGGTGGCGCTTGACCTGGGGGTGGCGCACCTCGTTCTGGGGGGGGTGCTCAAGGCGTGGAAGGGCTGGCGCGATCCGGCAGCCGTCGAGGCGGCCGACCAGCTTCGGCGCGATCTCGTCGCCCTGGCACAAAGGGCGCGCCGGAAGGCGTTGACCCTGGCAGCAGAGGGGGGAGCGCTGGATTACAAGCTGCTGACAGAAGCGGCCATCCACCTGTGCCGTCATGCACCCGACCGGCTGAGGAGCAGGTTTCAGGCCTTGCTGGTGGACGAGATGCAGGATGCCAATCCGGACCAGATGCGCCTGTACCAGGCGTTGGCAGAGCTGCCAAAAGATGGCGGGCGATTGCGCACCATCATGGTGGGGGACCTGCGCCAGAGCATCTTCCTGTTTCGCCATGCCGAGCCCAGGATCTTCGAGGCGTTGATCGAGTCGGCCAGAAGAGAGGGATGCCTGTCCAGCCTGGACACCAATCGGCGAAGCACACCCTCGCTAGTCGAGGCTCAAAAAGAGTTATTCGGGGCTGCCGCTGGCGAAACAGAGGCGCCAGAGGCCGTACCGACCGGTGACAGCGGGCTCGCTCCGAATGCCGATGCCGTGTCGGGCAAGGCGGAGGGCTCCCAAGACAACGAAGGGAGGGGGGCGCCAACGGCCGGAGGGGGAGCGGATTTGCCAGGCCGGTTGGCGAACGGACTGCCGGGTGTCTCCTCCATCGACCAGGTGCAGGCCTCGTTCAGCAGGGCGGACCGAGAGCTGGGGCCGGCCCAGCCCTGGCGCGAGCCCGTGGTCATCGTGAAGGAAGATGCCCCTGAGGATGGCATGGGGTTCTGGAAGATGAGCGATGCCGATGCCGCGGCCATCGACGCGTTCGTGGAGCGGATCGAGGCCGCCTGGAAGAGCCTTGAACAGGGCGGGGAGGGTAGACCGCAGGACACGGCGGCGGTGCTGTGTTCCACCTGGAATGCCGCCCGTATGGCCAGGGACCGGCTCCGGACGCTGCTGGGCCAGGGGGCGGAAGGGGAACGGGCCTTTCTGGATGGCAGCCGCGACCTGCTCTGCGAGCGGGTGGCCGCCGATCTCCGCATCTTGTTGCAGGCGCTGTGGAACCCCACCAACCGGCTGGCGTGGGCGGCTGTCTTCCGGCTGCCCTGTGTCGGCCTGAGCGACGGAGCGCTGGCCTTGCTCGACTCCGGCCGAGGATTGCGTGCTGATGGGAATGTGTCTCCTACCGGCCTGACCGGGGCGGTCTGGGCCTCGGGGCTCGATAACGCGCTCCATCCAACGGCAGATGTGGCGACCTTCTCCAGGGTGGCCCCCCCGTTGCGCCGCGCCCTGCAGCGCATCGGCCGGGAACCGACGGCCGACGTGATCGAAGAGCTGGTGGCCGCCCTCCGGTGGAGAGCCATCTTGCTGGCCGGTCCCGACGGAGAGGATGGGGTTGCCCACCTGGAGGTGCTGCTGGACTGGATCCGCCAGGCCGAGCAGGAGGGCGTCGATCCCGACCGACTGCTGGATTTGCTGGATCCCGCGAAGGGCGAAGAGGATCTGCCCCGCTTGAACCTGGAGCGGGGTGTGGGGACGGTCAGTTGCACCACCGTTTACCAGGCCAAGGGGTTGGCCTGGGATCACGTCTGCGTGTTGAGCATCGGAACCTCTCCTGCAGGCGGATCAGGAGGTGGGTGGGGTCGAGTCGGTGTCGGCTGGAAGGGCGAGGAGGCTCACCTTTTAGGTGTGCGGATGGATCCCGAAGGAGGCATCACGTCCGTTCCGGACCCCATCGACCGGATCACGGCTCAGGCATGGGAGGTCCGCCGCAACGAGGAACGGTTGCGCATGGCCTACGTGGCCATCACCCGCGCGGTCCGCTCGGTCACCTTTGGCTTGATCCCGGGTGGTAAGGGGATCCATGGCCGGCTTTACGATCTCTGGACCGAGGTCGATCTTCCCCAGGTGTGTGTCGAGCCGGTGACCGCCTCGACCGATGTGAAGCTGGTACAGGCCGGCCATGCGCTGGCGGTGGCACCTTTTCAGGTAGAGCCGGCCCGTCCCCGGGGCTGGCAGCTGGTGGCACCGTCGATGGCTCACGAGCACTGGTCCGCCAAGCAGCGAGAGGAGCTGGTCGACCGAATCGCCCAGCGGTGCGAGGTGCTGCCCGGCGGTCCGCCTATCCCGTTACCCTACCCCGAGTGGGACCTCGACCGGCGGGAGCGGGGCATCATGGTCCATGGCTGGCTGGCGGACCGCGGATTGACCGCCGGCGTGACAAAAGGGGAGGCCGAAGCCTACCTCCGACGGCAGTGGGGGAGCGAGGACGACCGGATCGCCAGCTGGCTGGTCCGGCTGTCCACCGAGCTACAAGCTCGCCAACCCTGGTTGTGGGAGGCGCTGGCCGATCCCGGATGCCGGACGCACTACGAGGTCCCGTTTGTCGGTGTGGACGACCTGGAGGCCGACGATCGGCGGATGTACAGCGGGAGCATCGACCTGCTGCTGGTGCGTCCCGGCCGCCGGGTCTGGATCGTGGACTTCAAGGGACAAGGCCATCCCACCGGCCACCAGGATGTGCGGCAGGCGGCCAGGTTAGCGCGGTACGCTCCTCAACTGGAGGCCTACCGGCTGAGCGTCGAGCGGGCGGGATACCGGGTCGAACGGTTGGGACTGCTGTTCATGGGGGCATGTACCTGGGTCGGCTGGTAGGGGGTGGCCAGTCTCGGTTTCGCCGAGTCCTCAGCAGGGATGGCACGGGCCATTCCTCATGGTTCCAGCTACGGGTCGATCACCTGGGACAGGACTACGACTGGCGGGAAGCCTGGCAAGAGGGGGTGCGATCCGTGGGTTGAGCCGTGAGCCGGGGGGTAGCCAGGTACACTGCCTGGTGGAACAGGCGAAACTTCACTCGCAAGGCAGGGTTTCAAGTTGGAACCACTCGGCGCCAGGAAAGTCTCGCCTGTCGATGGTCCAGGTGAATCGATATTGGGCATCTCCCCGCAGAATGGCTCTGGTCTCCGGAGGACCCGCATTTAGAGAAGGCGAAGGCCCACCAACCGGCTCTACCAGGTCTTCAATCCCCTCGATCTCGTCGTTCCTTGGCGCCCGATCCGTACGTTGGAAAACGAGCAGAAAGGGGGTCTGGTCCTCGGAAGCTCTCAATCGCTCCGTCTCTTCCGTGGAGAAATCGGCGGCCGTGAACCTTGATGGAATGGCTTCGAGGGCTTCCAGGGCCAGCGCCAGATATCCCATGGCCTGGCTCGGAATGGAGAGCTCGTAGACCCGGATCCGTCGAAGCCAGGAAGCACCCGGGGCCAGACCGGTGCTTCGGACCGGAACACTGCCTTCGGTCACGACGGTTTTCAGCCGTATTCCCTCCTCGGTATTGAGGCGCAGGCTGTAAAGATCGGGGAGGAGTACTGTGCATTCGACCACGACACCCTCTCCGGGACCGATAAAATCACCGACACGAGAGCAGAAGCCATTTCCGACATCCATGGTGTTTACCTCAGGTGGATCTGCGCGGCAGTTCGAGATGACGCAGAGGATGACGAGGGGTGTCAAGATCGTGGAGAGTAGGAAGGTGTTGAACATCGTGTTGAATCCATCCAGGGTTTCTTGCCTAGACCGCCGGGTGATCGAATCCAGGTGTTTGGCGGTTCTGTAGACATCCGATCGCGATGAGCCCGGTAGTGGCAACTGGCGCCGGGAGCTGTCTCATGAGAAGAACCAGGCGTGCTCCGGTCAAAACGATGTTGGTTGGCAAACTCCTTCCGTGATCATGGCTTCGATGTCGGCCAGGCTGAGCTGGACATTCCCACTGGCTGGTGTTGTCGATCCGCTGCCGGTCTGGGAGTCGGCACTCAAGCCTGGAGTCGGGCCAGCGGGGCCAGGGGCTCCACCGACGCCAGTGACGGTCGGGGTGACACCCTCCTGGAGGGCTACATCGGGTGAGCCGATCAGCGCGGTGAAGAAGGTGGTCCAGTCGATTCCATTGCGCGTGGTCGGCGTGGCATGGGCGGCCGTATTGAAATACTTGGCATATATTTCGGCGAACATCTCCCGGTGGTCCGTGAGGCCGTACCACCCGTGGCTCCGCATGAACTCCGCACCGGCAGCGGTGATGTACTTCTTGAATGCGCGGAACGTATGGCAGTAGATATAGGTCTTGGCGCCACTCGGGACGAAGCCCGGATATCGGAAGGCCTTACCAGGTATGTCGGAGACGCTTCCGCTGCCCTTGACGGCGTTGACATACTGGGGCAGCTGGCCGCCGACGGAAGACTGGAGGATGCCAGTGAGGTGCTGTTCGGGGGTACCCGCGAACGCAGTGGTCACGCCGTTCCCTGCCGGTTCGTTACCGGTCGATACGACGGTGGTCAGCCAGGTACCGATATCGGCGGCCGGAACGGCGTGGTCTGCACCTGTCGGGTCCTTGACGTCGGCAACGGTGCCGGTTGCTCCTGCAAAGTAGGCGCCCTTCATCTCATCAGCCGTACTGTCTTCCCATTTTGCCCAAATCTTGGCGGTATCGTCGCCCGAGGCGTTGGTCCCCGAGTACTGCCTGGCACCGACCGCGTGCCCGTTCTCATGAGTGCAGTGGTTCTGGAAGTAGGTGAGCTGGGTGTCTGTGGTATTCTCCCTGACGGGGTTGCCAGACGCATCGAGCACGTCTGCCCCCGTTGCATCCTGCTGGTTCCGTTGACCTCCGACGCCACTGGCATTTCCGTCGGAGACGATTCTCTTGAAACCGGAAACACTGGGACCGATCGCGCCAGCGGCGGTGGTAGCCATCATGATGAACCGGTAATCGCTCCAGGTCAGTGACGTATTAGAGGTTCTGACAATTGGCGCCATGGTGGTTCCCCAGGTGGCGTCTGGCGGGTCCGGGCTCTTTTTCTTGAAGTGATAGGTGTAGGCTTTCCCAAATCCCACACCGGCGGCGGTCAGCAGCCCCCTGGGAATGGCCCGTATCTGGCTCAGGTAGGTATTGAGCGTAGTCTGGTCGGGATCGACGGTCGTCCAAATCAGTTTTCTTTCAAAGACGACCCCGGCGGAGCTCGTCCAATCGGGCAAGGCGTACTCGGGCTGTTGGGATGATGTCCACAACCTCAGCCCGGTGATGGTATGAAATGTGTCCAGCCCTGCCGCCACACTGCGATTGGCATCTGTCCAGAGAGCCCAGATCCCGGCCGTTTCATCCTCGGCACACGGCTTCTGCAATGTCCCGAGAACAGCCTGGTACTTCGCATCATCCACCTTTCCTCTCCAGAACGGCGCATCATGCAAGGCCAGGGCGAATAGAAGCTGTACCCGGCTTCCACCGATCAGGGCGTCGATCCAGACGACAGGCTGGGCGGACGCCAGCGTGTGAAAGCGAGCCACGTCGATCAACAGCCAGCCGTTCAGATCTTCCGATTGCGTACTCGCATCGGCCAGGGCAGCAGCGTTCGCGGCCAGTTCTGGCAAGACCTCATCGATGTACCCCAGGGTTTGGGCTACCCCCACGATCAGCGGATCCGTGGCAACCGCCACCTGCTTCTCGATGGCGGTCCCATCGAGCAGAATAGCCGCGACATCAATGCTCAGCCAGCCCTCGAAGGCCGCCAGTGTCATGCTGTCAATGGGCTCTATCCCCACACTTCTGCAGACCGTTGCAGCGGCTGTCGGGTCGGCTGCGGCGATCGAATTGATGACGATGCATCCCAGGTCGGTCGAGGGATCGAGAACCGTGTGGTATGTGGGACCATCCGCCTGCAGCAATGGAATGAGCGCCGACACCCAGGCATCAGAACCGGTGCCAAACAGATCGAGGAAGGTACCGGGCTGCGCTTCCCCCATCATGGCCAGCCATTCTCCCGGTGTCATCCAGATATCAAGTATGAGGGAGGACACCGTGGCAGCATCTTCCATGAACCAGCAGCAGATCTCGTCCGAGCTCAGCATGAGATCGAGCACCAGGGTGGAGTCATCGACCAAGGCACACAAGAACTCGAAAGGAGAGGACAGGATGATCTCCCGAAGCAGTTCTCGGCCTGCCCCATTCATCAGCAGCTCGGCTTGCTCGATGGCACTCGACGCATCCAGGATCGGCAGAATCACGTCGATGGAGCGGAATGGCCCCTGAATATCGTTCGCATATTGGCCCAGATCAACAGCGGTATGGATACCGACGTCATGCAACACCCGGGTGAGCACCTCTGGACTATCGCCACAATACCTGGCTGCGAGGTCGAGCCAGAGTGTGATCTCGTAGGCCAATGTCGACAATACCGCTGCGCATCGTTCTGCCGCCAGGAGCCCCAGCATTCGTTCGACCAGAGTGGAATCACCACTCAGCTCCAGTATCTCTGCGAGTTGGAGCGTCCCGAACGCGCTCCAGGCCTCTTCCCCATCATTCCCATTGACGGCGTTTCTCACACCCTCGATGCCACCGACACAGATTCCGACCGTCTCGTCCTCACTCGTTGGCGGGGGCTCACAGGTCTCGCCATTGAACTGGACCGGGCTCTGCTGAACGGAAGTTGAGCTGCCCTCTGTCGATTGCTGAACCACCTGTGATCCACTTCCAACGAGGGAGCCGCGGTCCTCCACAGCTGCCAGACAAACCGGAACAGGAGGCCGCAAATACTCGACCTGCTCACTGTAACTCATCTGTACGAGATCGAACTGCAAGCCTTCCTGCACAGAGCGTTGTGACGATGTGGTACCCACGACGGTCTGGTTGGCCGCCTGGTATTGCGTCTCTCTCATCGTCGGTTCCTCTTCCCTCTGTGCCCGTGTGCCAGTGCGGGAGGATCTCGAATGCCGCTCAATTGCTAACGACAGTGATCCAAGCCCGTAGTTTGGGATCCAACGAGTCGAAAACTAAGAATACTAAGGTACTCTGTCAACTTCGAATTACACCCGATGGCGCTGAGGGTCTTTCCAGGACGGCCGGCAACCAGCGACGGCACGGACATGGGGCTGTTGACCGGCCGCCCAGGGTCACACGGCTGGAGTGGAGTGGTGGAGGGCTCCTCTCGCTGAGAGCCACCCTCTGAGCTGGTCCAGCAGCTCGAAGACCCTGCCGTCATCGTCTGCTCGGGTGCGTCCGAGCAACCCCTTCTTCCATCGGTCCGGCAAGGCGCTCGATCCGTGCAGTGCGCCCACTGCGGCTCCGACGCAGGCGGCGATGGTGTCGTTGTCCCAGGTCTCGTTGACCGCGTGCAGGATGGCCTGCTCCGGGTCGTGGGCGTGTCGGGCCAGGATGAACAGCAACGTCGGCACGGCCTCCAGCAGGTAGGCACCCGATCGCCAGCGAGTGGCGACCTCGAGGGCCGACCGGTTCTCGACGAGCGCCTCGGTCACCTGCTGCTCCACAAAGCGCCACAGGGGGCCGGAGTAGGAACCGGTCGGGACGCCGCTGTGCAGCAACGCTTCCCCTTCGACCAGCCGGCAGTTGTGGGCGAACCGCTCGATCCACCAGCCGGGCTCTGGGGTCGAGCTGCTGACGAGGAGATCCCAGAGGAGGGAGACCAAGCCGACACAGCTGCCGTTGGAGGTGAAATCGTTGTGGGTCAAGCTGGCGGCCAGCAGGGTATCGGCCCAGAGTGCCTGGCTGGGGGAGGCCAGGTGGGGGATGAGGACCGGGGCGATGCGCATGAGCGCCCCGTTTCCCGCCCGTGGCTGACCACAAGACCAGAGCTCCTTTCCCGACTCGTAGGCCTCCAGGAACCTCCGCATGGTGCGGCCACACCCGAAGAGGTAGTCGGCGGCGAACGCCTTGGCCAGCGCCGAGTACTCCAGGCGGCCATGCTCCAGGATCACCTCCAAGGTCCAGAAGGTCAGCTGGGTATCGTCGCTGGGAAGCCCGACGCACCGATCATAGGCGTAGGGATTGGGAAGGTAGTCCTGCACGTTTCCGAACCACAGCTTGCGTTCCCGAGGGTTCATGGATTCGGTGGTGTTGCCGAGCGCATCTCCGATGGCAAGCCCCAGGAGCATCCCCTCGACGCGATCCCAACTCGGCCGGATATCTGCCGGTTCGGGAAGCTGCTGCCAGCTTTCCGCCACGGCGATCTGGCCGTGCTGTTGGCGTTCGATCACGAGGTCGATGGGGCTTGTCTGAGTAAGCTGTGGCATGTCGCCCACCTCTGCTTGTCAGGGCCAGCCAGTAGAAATGTAGTGACTACATCGAACAGGTACAGTACCGAGGGGTACAATACGTGCCGGACCGGCATTTTTTTCAAAAAAGGTTCAAGGCATGAGTCTGGTGCCGGGCCAGGGCCCGCCCGCCACGCTCCGGAAGAGATGGCGATCTGCCGAGAACCGGCTCCGGCGCACCTTTGGCCAGCTCCTGCTGGAACGGCCAGGCTACACCGCCACGACAAGCCGCCCCCCGCCACACCGCTATTGACCGGGAATGGGAATCTCCTATGATGCCGCTGCTTCAAGACCGGGGAGTCATACAGGGTCATTAGGTCGTGCTCCCGGGTGGACTTCTCTTCAGGAGTAGGCATCCATGTCCGATCAGAAAGGAAAGCTCATCGTTCTTGCCATCGGGGGTAACTCGTTGATCAAGGACGCGGCGCACAAGTCGATTCCGGATCAATACCAGGCCATCCTGCAAACCTGCCGGCACATCGCCGGACTGGTCAAGCAGGGCTATCGCGTGGTCATCACCCACGGAAATGGCCCTCAGGTCGGGTTCATCCTGCGGCGGTCGGAGCTGGCTGCTCACGAGCTGCACCTGGTCCCGCTCGACTCCTGCGGCGCCGATACCCAGGGCGCCATCGGTTACCAGCTCCAGATGGCGATGTACAACGTGATGCAGGACTGGCCCAGCCGGATTCCGGTGGCCACCGTGGTCACCCAGGTCCTGGTTGACCAGGATGACCCAGCCTTCGCCAATCCGACCAAGCCGATCGGATCCTTCATGGAGGAAGCGATGGCCATCGAACGCCGGGAAAAGGAGGGGTGGCATGTGGTCGAGGACGCCGGCCGGGGGTTCCGACGGGTCGTCGCCTCGCCTTGCCCCAAGGAGATCATCGAGATCGACGCCATTCGCAGACTGGTCGACGAGGGGTTCGTGGTGGTCGCGGTCGGAGGGGGGGGCATCCCGGTGGTCCGGAAAGAGGATGGGACCCTGGTCGGCGCCGAGGCGGTGATCGACAAGGACCTGGCTTCCAGCTTGCTGGCCCGCGACCTCCAGGCCGACATGCTCATCATCTCGACCGCGGTGGAGAAGGCGTACCTCAACTACGGCAAGCCCGGCCAGAAGCCGCTGGATCGGATCACCGTGGAAGAGGCGAGACGGTACATCGCGGAGAAGCATTTCGCACCGGGCAGCATGTTGCCCAAGATACAAGCCATGCTGGAGTTCCTGGATGCCGGGGGCGAGCTGGCCATCATCACCGATCCCGCCAACCTCACCCGCGCCGTGGCGGGCGAGACCGGCACCTGGCTGGTCCGTTGATCTCGACCGAAAGGGGGCGGCCTGCCGATCGAAGTTATCCTGGGCAGCCCATCGGCGACGCGGTACTCCTGGGGTATCGGGGAGGTCGAGACCAACCGGTTGCGATAGATCGCTCCACATGATCTTTGGACGTCGACAGCCTGCCCAGCCTCCCCCTCACTCGGCCAGACGACAGCTTCCGGAGAGATGTCGAATGAAACCAGGCCAGCCCAAAGCCAGCCCGACGATACAGCTTGTGCTCCTTTCTATGCTGTACATGACAGCCTGCAGCCAGGATGACACCGACGATCCCGGCAGAGACCTGACCGCGGATACCATGGGCGACCTGGTCTCGGATTTGACCGCCGATGGCGACCTGGAGGAGACCGACCGGGGAATGGACATCGAGGAGGCGGGCGACGCCGAGGAGGGGGAGGAACCGCTCACTCCGGTCGCGCGGGAGCTGCAGGCCTCGGTGTTGCTGGGAGAAGGGGGGTTCTTCGGCGTCTCGGGAGCCTGGTTGTCCTCTCCGAGCACCCTTCCCCCCCCGCTCATCGCCATCGGTGCACACTACGCCGACATCTCGGGCGGTGTAGGCGACCCCAATCCGGCAGGTCGCCTGTACCTGTTCTCCGGGGAACAGCTCCCGGCCAATATCCAGGAGGCCTTTGCGGTCCTACAACCGCCGGATGGCTCTGCCGGTGGTGGATTCGCCTACTCCATCGGGAATCTGTGCGACGCCAACGGCGATGGCGCGCTCGATCTCCCCGTCGGGAACCACCTCTACCTGGATCCGACCGCACCCAACGCGGGCCGGGTCATCATGTTCTGGGGTGATGAGCGGGGCATGCTCGACATGGATCTGGACACCAGCATCCACCGGCTGTCGGACGGGCTCAGAGCTCGCTCCGACGTCCTGGGCCAGACGGTGCTCTGCGTGGATATCGATGACGACGGCCTGGACGACCTGATCGCGACCGGACAGAACGCCGGACCTGGCGATACCGGACTGGCTGCCATCTACTACGGGAGCGCCCAAGGGCTCCCTGGGTTCGAGGAGGCCGTCCTGGTCCCCCCTCTCTCCGTTTCGCGCCAGTACTTCGGATCGGCGACCCTGTGGCACGATCTGGATGGCGACGACGCCAGCGACCTGGCTGTGGGCGGATGGGGGCTGATCAAGGGAGCATCCACCACGGATCCGCATACCGGCGGGGTGCTGGTCTATGCCGGCGGTCAAGACTGGTGGGACGGGCCGACCTACAGGATCTACCCTGCCAGCGATGGTCCCGAGGGGATGGGAGTTGCGCTGGCGACCGCCGAGACGGGGGAGGGGGATCTCCTGCTGGTCGGGGCGGCCAACACCGGCGCCGTTTCTGAGGACGATCCCGCTGCCGGGGCGGTCTACGTCTACCGACTCGGCGGGACCGACTTCGCCGATTCTCCGGTGCAGGTCCTGTCGCCCCCTCAAGGGGTGGTGGATGTCGGGTTCGGCCAGCGGTTCGCCTACTCGCCCGATCACTACGGGTCAGGTCGGGGTGCACTGCTGGTGGGGATGAAGCACGGGGACGCCAGCAGCGAGAATACCGGCACCGGTGCGGTGGCGGTCTTCCGGCTACGGTTGGATGACTCCTCACCGCTCCCCTTCCACGCCGATCCCGACATCCTGCTGGCCCCCGATCCGCAGGGGATGGACGCTTTCGGCGGCTCCATCGTGGTGCTGGGCGATGTGGACGGAGACGGGCAGGACGACCTGTTCGTGGGGATGGAGAGCCATATCGAAGGTGACTACGTAAGCGGCACCCAGACGGGCGGGGTGGTCTTCTACCACTGAGTCCGGCGCGCGTCGGGTGGCACGATCATCCCTCCACTCGGACCGGTTTCCTCACCGTCGAGTTGATGCTGCGCGATCCCCGCCAGCAGCGGCACAATCATCCCTCCACTCGGACCGGTTCCCTCGTCAGCGCTAGTGACTTCCGGGGAAAGTTCCCGTATGGTAACCCTGCTCAGTTACCGGGAGAAACGCCTGACGGCGTGGGTCCCCTCCACCCGCACCCCCGCAGAGGATTACCCATGGCAGATAGTGAGAAGGTCGGACAAGGCAAAGTGGTATCTATCCACTTCAAGGTCACGGACGAGGAAGGTGACCTGGTGGAGTCAACCGAGGGAGGTCAACCGCTAGACTACTTGCACGGGTGCGGACAGCTGGCGCCTGGACTGGAGAAGGCGCTGGAGGGGAAGGTCAAGGGAGACCACCAGTTGGTCACGGTCGAACCGAAGGACGGCTACGGTGAGAGCGACCCCGGGCGGATGCTGCAGGTCTCCCGCGACAACTTCGACTTCGATCCCGAGGCTGGGGATATCATTCACGTGCTGTTGTCGGATGGCGTGGAGGTTCCGGTCCTGATCAGAGAAGTCGGGGATGAACTGGTGACTTTGGATGGGAATCACCCGCTGGCCGGCAAGACCCTGCACTTTGATGTGACCGTCGTCGGGATCCGGGTGGCCAGCCAGGAAGAGCTGGAACACGGGCATAGCCACTGAGTTTCTCATTCTGCCTGGCGATCTGCTTGGAACCACCTGTCAGCGAAGCTGGGCGACCGATCCGGCAGAGGACCCGGCCAGACACCAAACAGGGTAGCGATGAAGAACCTGCGGTACCTGGTTCCCAATCTGGTGACCATGGCGGCCCTGTGCTGCGGGGTGCTGGCCATCGACCGCGTCATGTCCGGTGACCTGATGGCCGCCTCCTGGTGGATATTGACCGGGACGGTACTGGACGGCATCGACGGTGCGACCGCGCGCCTCCTCAAGGCTCAGAGCAAGATCGGCAGCCAGATGGATTCCTTTGCCGACTTCGCCACCTTTGGTGTGGCTCCGCCGGTGCTGCTGGTGGCGGCCCTGCGGCCGGTGGCCTCGGAGGCGATGGTGATCGTTGCGGGTCTTTGGTTCACCATCGCAGCCGCCCTGCGGTTGTCTCAGTTCAACCTGGCGGAGGCGCGGGACACCTTTCACGGGATGCCATCGCCCATGGCGGCAGGGGTGTTCACCCTGATCTTGCACCTGGTTCTCAAGTATGGTGCCGATCTGGAGACGGCGGCTGTACCGTTGTGTCTCGGGCTGGTGGTCTTCGGGGCTGCCATGCTCAGCCCCTGGCTGCAGTACCGCAAGCTGGGACGCGAGCACTCCCGGATGCTGAAGTGGATCGTCGCCGGTCTGGTCCTCATCTGCTATGTGTGTATCCTGGCACGGCGCCTGCCGGAGTTCCTGCTCGGCGTTTCGGGCAGCGCGGCTGTGGTTGGACCTGTTCTGTCCCGGGTGGATCGGCCGAGACCCGTGCCGGCTGCCAAGCCGTTGGACAATTCCGATTAGACAGCCCATCGTTTTCCTGTACAATGACGGCCGTCGTAACTGGAAAACCAGGTTTGCGGAGGATCATCGTGAGCGCATCGTGGAAAATCTGTTGCTGCCTCTGTTTTCTGCTCTTGCCCTTCAGTTGCACCGAGTCGATCGAGCAGGGCGAAGGCCCGGACGAGGAAGAGGGAACCAACCCCTTCCTGGAAGACAATTCCAACCCCGGCAAGGAGGACACCGGCTACGTGAACCCCGACGGGATCGAGATCGAAGTCGATATCGAGGCGGATGTCGAAGCCGCGTCCTACCGGATCTTCGATGCGCCGGCCGAGCTGGGGCAGTATGCCCTGACCTACCTCAGGAAAACCGATATCCTATACCTGGAGAGCCTGGCAGAGGACGCCACCTCGGATCGCCGAGTCGAATGGCTGGTGGACGAGGAATGGTTGACCGCACAACAGGCACGCGAGCTGTCGACAAGCCAGCTGCGCCATTTCCGGATCCGGGGGATCAACGCCGTCCTGCTCCATGGCGACGTCCGCAACGCCGAGGTGGGACGGCAGTTCACCGCCCGAGTCCCGGTGAACCCCTACTCCGCCTACACCGAGGGCGGGGCCGCCTGTACCGATCCCGACAGCCACATGGGGCTGTCCTCCTCCATCTACTGGTACTTGTGGAACCCCGACAAGTCCGGCTGCCAGGCCACCACCCAGGAGATGACCATCACCGTCAGCGCGGTGCTGCCCTCCTCCCGCCCGGTCTACCCCGAGTATGACCAGCTGACGGCAGACAACCAGCTCACGGTCGTGATCCTGTTCGGCCAGATCGGAGACGATCCGCTGACCGACAGCGACAGCGGGGTTCGCAACTTAACCCGCTTCGCGAAGTGGCTCACCGACGCCGATTTCGAAGAGGTGACGCCCGCTCCGGTCGGCCGCCGATTCCAGAAGGAGGTGGAGGGGATCGACGTCGTGATGGACCTGTACTCGCCCTACGACTTCTCGGGACTGGGCGATTTCGCCCACTTCTCCAACTTCCAACGGGCGCTGAGCGAGCACGAGATCGTGGCCTACGACGGCCACAGCATGCTGGGCGCCAGCGACTTCTGGAGCCGCCCCGAATACCCCGATTTCTACCAGATCTACCTGTACGGCGGCTGCCTCGGCTACGAGTACTACGTTCGCCCCATCCTGTCCGCCAAGGGGGGGTGGGACAAGGTGGACATCCTCTCCTCGGTGATCGAGGTCTCCGCCAGCGCCAACGACTTTGCCGCTCCCTTCCTGTCGAAGCTGATGTGGGCCCTTGAAAACGGCTACAACGCCTCCTGGACCGACCTCATCGCTGCTGTTCGGCGCCGGGTCGGAGACTCCACCTTCGGGGTCAGCGGAGCGCGCGAGAACTGCTTCTCTCCCTCGGGCTCCCAGTGCGGCGACACGCCGGCAGATCCCGGCGACGGCAGCCGGTACGAGAACACCTCCGGCGTCGATATCCCCGACAACAACTCGCGAGGGGTCAGCTCCACCGTCACCATCAGCGATACTCTCGTGCCCGGCGAGCTGTCACTGGAGCTGGACATCAGCCACACCTGGGTCGGCGACCTGTACATCACCGTCTCCCACAACAATACCAACGCGGTGGTATGGAACCGTACGGGCGGCTCTAACCATGACATCCGCCAGACCTTCGCCCTCGACGACTTCGAGGGCAACAGCATCGCCGGTACCTGGACCTTGACTGTCGTGGACCGGGCGGCAAGCGACACCGGGCGGCTCAACCGCTGGGCTGTCATCGCCCGCTGAGGCGTTCTTCAGAACCGATCAAACTGGCCATCCTCCAGACCCCCAGACTGGTCCCTGTCGCCGGTCACATCCCATCGCGCACCGCTTCCACCAGTCCGTTCAAGGCTCCCGGTCGCTGCGCCGTCCACCCCCTCTCGCCCATCCAGACGTCTCTTCTGCCCGGCGGTTCCCCATGGCCTGAGACGACCGGCCAAAAAGATCGGCTGCCGGGTGTCAGCCCTCTCGCGGTACCGCAGCTTGCGGCACATGGGTGAGCTCTGCCAGCAGGGCCAGATCCTGGGTATTCATGGTGGTCTGTTCCATGGAGGCCGGGAGGGCCTTCTTCTTCCGGCCGTTGCTCGGCTTGCGCCGACAGGCCCGCGTGTCGAGCTGTCGGGCCAGCGTCAAGGCATCGAGGGCGGACGTAAGCTCCGAGTCGTCCTGAGCATATACCCTGGCATAGGAGATCGCCTTGCTGGCGGTGCGAGCCAGTGCAGCCTGGGCATTCTCCAACCGGGACTTGGCTTCGACCAGCTGACTGCGGATCCGCTCCACCTCGTCTGCCCGGGCCATCACCTCGCCAGCCTGCATCTGCAGGACCTCGGCCGAGGCATCGGGAAAGCTCACCTGTGACAGGTGCTGGTGGAAAAACTGCAACACTTCCGTCAAGAGGGGATCGATCGACCGATAGACGAGTTCCTCTGGCATCGGGACCTCCATGGTGGGAACACCTGTTCAGCGGGAACATGTGTTCAGTATTTTCGAGGATGCCTCCAAGGGATCTCGAAGTCAACCCCTTTTTCGCTGGAAAGCCGGCCCCCCTTTGGGCTACGGTGTGGGTATGTTGGATCTCACCGGTTTCCCTGGTGACCGGCGCGGTTGGCGCCACCTGTCCATTGGAGGGCAGGGGCTTGTCTGAATGTCTCTTGCCGCAGCCGGTATCGATCTGCCCGGTGCCAATCGCCGGGCAGCTGGCCAAACAGAATGGGAAGGCAGCCATGAGACGACCTGTTTTGACTCTGCTGTTTCTTGGCATCCTGGCGATCGCCGCCTGCTCCGACCCGGTCCAGCAGGGCGGTCCCGTCGACCATGACATAGCAGATGCTTCGAGCGACTGGCTGGAGCCCCAGGACCAGCAGTGGGACCAGGAGGAAGGCCTCGACCCGTTCTTTGACCAGGCTGTGCCACCCGATGTTCCATCCGACGAGGGTCAACCCGACCGGGATGAAGAGCTGGACCTTCTTTCGGATGGTGAAGACGGCCAAGTAGACCAAGGGCCTTTCGACCAGGGGGTGGCCGACCAGGTCGAGCAGGGGGATGACTCTGTCGGCTGGGACCTGGAGGATTGGGGGGGCGATGGGGAGCTGGATGGGAGCCAGCCGGAGGTGCCGCTTGCGGGGTTTGGGACGATCAGCGGGAGCTGTGGCGTCCTGAGCGCGGACGAGATCCTGCTGGGAGATCCGGAGCTGTACTTCAATCACCTGGACTTCGGTTCCGACTCCTACGACCATCCGGAGGAGCTGGAGCTTCTGAGCGAGGGGGGACAGGTGATCGCCACCATACCCAATGCGGGGGGGAGCTCCATCTGCTCGGAGGTCTTCGCCTACGAGATGCTCTATCGGTGCGAGCTGGCCTGGTTGACCCACACCGAGACGCAGATTTTCTACGACCCGTCGGACAGCTCGATGACCGACATGCGGGTGGAGATCGACGGGTACTACCTGGGGGTGAGCGTGGTCCGGGCGATGCTGGGGC
Organism: Bradymonadales bacterium; assembly: GCA_016931535.1. Taxonomy (GTDB): domain Bacteria; phylum Myxococcota_A; class Bradymonadia; order JAFGEP01; family JAFGEP01; genus JAFGEP01. The sequence continues at coordinate 456 of JAFGEP010000165.1, read as the reverse complement.
CGGGCGTGCCCTACACCTACGAGGAGGCGGTGAGGATCTTGCGCAAGAAGCTGGAGGGCATCCAGGAGAGCTCTCAGAACGTGCTGGAGGAGTACCGGTGGGAAAAGCAGATCCTGGCGGTGCTGGCCTACTCCGACCAGCATGCGGACCTGATCCAGCAGGCCTACGAGTACTTCGAGTCCAGCGAGCCGGATCTGCTGGATGACACCCTGGTGATGGTGACCACCACCGACGGAGACGACGACTTCATCTACTACTCCTGCCCCATCGATTGAGGCAGAGCCGGGTTTTCACATGGCCACCGCCCAGCGGCGTGCGAACACCGCGATCAGATCCACGAGTTGGTCCACCATGCAGATATCGATGGAGCGGGTGCACACGCCGGTCTGGACCTCGTCGCCCTGCATGACGGGGAAGCACAACACATCCGGCCCACAGGAATCCGCGTAGTTGACG
>JAFGEP010000019.1 GCA_016931535.1 Bradymonadales bacterium | reverse complement strand
TGTCCGGCGGCTAGAGTCGCCCCCTCCGTCGGCTACTCGAGCACAGCTTGTCCGGCGGCTAGAGTCGCCCCCTCCGTCGGCTACTCGGGCACAGCTTGTCCGGCGGCTAGAGTCGCCCCCTCCGCCCGCTACGCGGGCACCTCCCCCGGACTCCGTCTCGGGGGAGGAATGTCGCGGGCAGCCATCAGCTGCGGCTAGCTGGCCTCTGTTGCCGGCAGCTCGGAGGTGCAGTGGGGACAGCGGGTGGCCTTGATCGGGATCTCGGATTCGCAGAACGGGCAGTTCTTCTTGTCCGGGGGTGGGGGCTCCTCCTCCTTCTTTCGCTGAAGAGAGTTCATGCCCTTGATCAGGAAAAAGACCGCCAGGGCGACAATGAGAAAGGAGATGACAGTATTGATGAACACCCCGAAGTTGAGGGTCACTGCACCCGCCTCCTGGGCCTGAGCCAGGGCGGCGTAGGGGCCTGGTTCGGCGCCCTCCCGCAGCACCGCAAAGAGGTTGGCGAAATCGACCCCGCCTAAAAGCAGGCCGATCGGCGGCATGATGACGTCATCGACGAGGCTCTTGGCGATGGTGCCAAAGGCAGCACCGATGACGATACCGATCGCCATGTCGACCACGTTTCCACGCATGGCGAACTTCTTGAACTCTTGCATCATCCCCATGGCATCCTCCTGTTTCGTGTGAGCACCAAGTTACCGGCATCCTGCATCGGCTGCTATCCAGCCGGGACAGACGGATTGGGATCGATTCCAAAGCGCGAATGTTACACCATTCGGGGAAATCCGGAAGTGCCCTAACGGCTCTGCGTGGTGGATTGTGACCGGCTGATACCATTCGCCCAGCGTCTGTCGGGATTTCCGAACGATCTAGGTTTGACAGCGAAGGGGCGGATGCAGGTAGCGGTGATCACCCCTAATAGAGGTCCTTGGCGCTTTACTCCGCCGCCGGTGCCTGGCGCTCGAACAGGGTGTAGCCGATGGAGAGCAAGAGGTTGTTCTGGATCTGGAACTTGTCCAACAACTGGGGCTCACGCAAGGCCCTGAACTGGTAGTCCAGGCTGGCCCACTCCACGATCCGGAAGGAAAAGCCGGCGGTCAGGTCGATGTTGGTCAGATCGAAGGCCGACTTGTCCTGGTCCAGCTCCGCCGAGTTGATGAAGGGAACCATGAACTCGGCCCCGGCATTGTAGGCCATCCGTCCCCCGATCACCTCGCCCCACAGCCCCATGGTGGCTTCAGCACCAGCCTGGACGAAGGTGTCCAGCTCGGTCACTTCGATTTCGGTGGTTTCATCGTTGTCGGTCACCGTCAGTTGTTCTTCCGCCAGTGTTTCCCGGACGCCGAAGCCCAGCAGGAACTCCAGGTTGATTGCCGGTTTAGCCAGAGGCCGGGCGAACACGCCGACCGCCTGTTTGAGGGTGAGGGGCATGAAGGGATCGGTCAGGTCGAGCCGCTCGGCGGTGATCGGCACCGGATCTCCGGTCAGGTGAGCCACAAGGTAGGTGACGTCCGAAGGGCGCACATCCTGCCCGGCAAAGATGGCGGTGCTCAGGCGAAGGCGGGCGAAGGGGCCGAACCAGGGGGCGGGTGGGATGTGGTAGAGATAGATACTCTCGAACTCCAGGCTATCGGCGGATTTGACGAACTCGTCGATGACCGGCGTCCGGGAGAAGGTCTCGCCGATACTCAGCGTGTTGCGCCACTCATGGAAGTTCCGTTCCAGACCCAGGTTTCCGTTGACGCCGAAGCCAAGGGTCCAGGTGGCGCCGTCCGGGTTTCCGATGACATTGTTGGCGGTGGCGAAGGCGGTGCTCAGCCCCAGGCGCAGAGCATAAGTCCAGCCGGCATCGGGCTGCACCTCCAGCTCGACCTCCACGGGGACGTACTGCAGATCCTCCTGGGCCAGCGCCCCCGAGAAGGGGAGGATCAGGGCCAGAAGAACACCTGTGATGCATGTAGACAACCGGGGAATCAACTTCATGGCGAACCTCCTTGGATCAAGCTTGATACGGATAGGGATCAAAGGACGACATCCAGGACGCTTCTGTCGCCGCTGGACATGGCCACGGCCCGGGCCTTCACGTGGGGAAGGACCTGGGAGCAGAAAAAGGCGGCATTATGCAGTTTGCCGGCATAGAACTTGGCTTCCTCGTTCGACTCCTGGAGTGCGCGGCGAGAGGCCTCGTCGGCGGCGCCGGCTTCCTGGTTGAGGGCGGCAAGCTTGGGGTAGGCGATGGCTGCCTGCTCGATCAGGATCTGAGCCAGGATCACCTCGCCGAACATGTCCAGCAGCGGGGTCGCGTGCTGGATCGAGTAGAGGATGTCCCCCTTGCGGGTACGGCTTCCCAGCGCCATGACGGTCTCGGCCAGCGTGTTCTTGGCCTCCTCCAGCACCTTCACCTGGGGAGCCAAGAGCTCGTGCTTGCGGTGCTTGTCGATGAACTGGTTGAGTCGCAGGACAAACCCCATGAACAGCATCCCGCCCTTGCCACCGATCTTTCGCCCTAACAGGTCCAGAGCCTGGATGCCGTTGGTCCCCTCATAGATGGAGGCCACCTTGCAGTCGCGGAGGTACTGCTCCACCGGGTACTCCGAGCAGTAGCCGTAACCGCCCAGCACCTGGATCGCCAGCTCGGTCATCCGGAATCCATAATCCGAGCAGTAGGCCTTGCAAATAGGCGTCAGGAAGGAGACCAGCCCCTCGTACTTCTCCGCCTTGCTCTGGTCGGGGGAAAAGCGCGCCAGGTCGGCGTAGTAGGCGGTCTGGTATAGCAGGCCGCGCATCCCCTCGACGTAGGCCTTCATCATGAGCAGCATCCGGCGCACATCCGGGTGCTGGATGATCGGCACGCGGGGAGCATCGACGTCCCTCATCTGGGTGATATCCACCCCCTGGATCCGCTCGCGGGCGTACTCCAGGGCGGAGTGATAGGCGGCCGAGGCCGCCGAGCACCCTTGCATGCCCACGCCGATGCGGGCCTCGTTCATCATCTGGAACATGTACCGGATGCCGCGGCCTTCTTCGCCGATCATCCAGCCCCAGCAGTCGTCGTTGGGGCCGAAGTTCATCTCGCAGGTGGGAGAGGCCTTGATCCCCATCTTGTGCTCGATGCTGCCCACGTGGACGTCGTTGAACTCGCCTAAAGTGCCGCCCGGGTTGACCCGGTACTTGGGGACCAGAAACAGGCTGACCCCCTTCATCCCCTTGGGGGCTCCCTTGATGCGGGCCAGCACCAGGTGGATGATGTTCTCGGTCAGGTCGTGGTCGCCACTGGAGATGAAGTTCTTGTTACCGCTGATCTTGAAGTGGTCGCCATCCGGTTCGGCGGTGCAGCGCAGATCCCCCACCGCGCTTCCTGCCTGGGGCTCGGTCAAGCACATGGTGCCGCCCCACAGGCCGGTGTTGAGCTTCTCGCAGTACAGCTGCTTCATCTGGTCGGTACCCGAAGTCTGCAGCAGGTCGGCAGCGGCAGCGGTCAGGCCGGGGCAGATGGTGAAGCTGAGGCTTGCGGCGGTGAACATCTCGTTGCTGGCCAGCCCGACACAGGACGGGAGCCCCTGTCCACCGTACTCGACGCTTCCCGAGGGCGAAACCCACCCACCCTGCTGGAACAGCTGGTAGGCCGCATGGACCTCGGGCGGCACGGTCACCTTGCCGTCTTTCAGGGAGACGCCGGTCTGATCGCCGATCTTGTTGGTGGGTGCGATGGTGTTCTCGGCCATCTTGGCCGCTTCCATGAGAACGATATCGAAATCCTCGCGGGTGAAGTCGCGAAATGCTTCCAGCTGCAACAACCTTTCCAGATCCAACTGCTCGAACAACAGAAACCGAATATCTCTCAGGTTCACCTTGTAATCAGCCATCAGCCACCTCGCGGGTAGGGCTCCGGTCAACCAGGCCAGGCCGGTCGCGGAGCCGTATGGAAGAACAGGTTGGTAATGCACGACCAAAAACGGTCGCAGCCTAGTGCAAATCAGAGAAAGCGACAATCCCCTCCGGCGCTCGACCGTATCGAGAACGCCGATCCTCCCCCTTTGTCCCGGAAAACAAAGACGACTGCCTTTCTCGGACGGCGTCACCCTCAACGCTGAGGGTACAGGATGACTTTGAGAGAGTCGGCAGCTTGGGCCACCAGGCCAAAGCCGGTCTGGCTCTCTGCCAGCCCTAGCCGATGGGTGATCATCCGGGCTACCGGCACCATACCCCCCGAGATCAACCGCAAGGCTTCCAGGTGGTCCGACCGGTTGGCGGCGTAGGAGGTGGTCACGGTCACCTCGGTTCGCCAGAACAACCGGTTGATGTCCACGGGAACCGTGACCCCCTCGTCGGTGGGGGCAAACAGCAGCACCACTCCTCCCCGCTCCACGCAGTCGAACGCCTGGATGATGGCCCCCACCGCCCCGGTCGATACCACGACGCGATCGGCCAGCAGACCGTCAAACACCTCTCGCAGGCGCGAAGGGCACGCCTCCGTGGCGAGAAAAGCGGCGTGTGCCCCAAACTGCAAGGCCATCTCCAGACGTCTCGGCTGTACATCGACGGCGACCACTCGATGTGCACCGAGGGCCCGTGCCAGGGCGACGTGCAGGATCCCGGCGATCCCCGCCCCGATCACCAGTACGTTCTGGCCAGGTTGGAAGCCAGCCAGCCGCTGGCCCCGCACCACACAACCCAGCGGCTCGGCGAACGTGCCCTCCTCGTAGCTCATTTCCTCGGGCAGAGGATAGATCCCGCGATCCACGTTGATGGCCGGCAGCCTGACATATTCGGCGAATCCCCCGGGGTAGAAGTTGGTGCGACGCAAGGTCTCGCACGCCGTGTCGTGACCGGACAGGCAGTAATGGCAGGTGTTGCAGGGCACATGGTGGGAGGCTGCAATCCGCTGGCCAAGCTGCACCGTGGTCACCCCTTCCCCGATCTCTACCACGTCACCCGCCACCTCATGTCCCAGCACCAGCGGCACCTTGTGACGCCGGTACCACTCCATCAGGTCGCTGCCGCAGATCCCCGCGGCCTGGACCTTCAGCAGCACCTCCCCGGGTCCGATGGTCGGCCGGTCCATCTCTTCGAGCCGCACATCCCGGTTGCTGTAGTACATGGCCACCCGCACGCTGCACCTCTTGAGCTTTCGCCTGCCACCTGTTGTACTTCGGAGGGAGGGGCGAAGTGAAGGACAGTGAATCAGCCGCAGAGAGACTCTCGTGTAACGGAGCGCATTGGATTACCATGGGGAATCTTTGGGGCCAAGCGATTGCCATTGGCAATCTGGTGGCCGGGTAGCGGGTGGTGACCGGCGGGTGGAGTCTCGGATGTTCCGCAGAGCAAAGCTCTATCTGGTGGCGGTGGCCATCTTGTCGACCCTGCTTGCCCTCTTGTTGCTGTTCGCCCCCGCCATCCAGATCCACACGGTGCGTGAGAACCTCAGGTGCCAGGCGTTCTCCCTGAAGTCCATGATGTTCCTGGGGTTGGATCTGGCCCGCTGGCGAATGCTCGGCCAGGTTCAGTCGGCGATCGATTCCCTGTTGGACTCTCACGGGGAGGAGGCGCGGGAATCGGCAAGGGACAACCGCTGGATCGAGCCGACCGCCTTCGACCGGGAGGAACCGGTGATCGGCGAAACGCTGCTGGAACCGACCAGGTTGGAGCCGAATGGACCGATGACAGACCGGGACCATACGGAACTGCCGGTCCTTGCAGCGGACCAGGAGGATCGCTGGGAGCCGTCGGTCGTCCCTTCAGAGGTCGCAGTTCGCTCGGTGCCGTCGGTCGTCCCTTCAGAGGTCGCAGATCGCTCGGAGCCGTTGCTCTCACTTTCCGACTTTCTGGCTGGGACCGCTCAGGAGGAGGCCGACGGCTTTCAACCAGAGCGGATCGATTTTGCCGTGCTGGTGGCCCCCGACGGTTCGATGGTGGATCGGTTCGATCCCGACTCGATATTGCCCGGAGATCTGGGAAGCAGGCCGATGGTGATCGAGGCGCTCACCTCGAGGCGATCGGCCTCGGCGATCCAGGTTGTCCGGGGACAGCTCTATCTCACCGTCGCCATGCCGATCCGAGGCTCATCGGGGCGGATGCGATCCCTGCTGGTGGTGGGGCAACGTTTTCTGGCCAAGCGGTTCAGTCGTACCGTACTCGGGAGGGAGGCGAACATCGCTTTCTTCTCTTCGGATGGCTCCTTGCTGTCCACCAACATCCACGGCGACCCGCAGCGTGTTGCGGCCGACCGGTACCTGGCCCGTATTCACGAAAACGGCGGTTTTCCTCGAGAGCAGGAGCGGTTTTCCGGTCTTGCCTTCGAGCAGAGCGATGAGACCCTGTGTGCCTTGCTGTACGGTCCGTTGCCCGGAGTCGAGGGGGAGGATGCCCTTCCGGCCGCAGCCTACCTTCTGGTGGTGAGCACCAACCCCATCCCCAGTAGCTTTGCCGCCATGCTATTGCAGGACCGGAACCACCTGAGCCTTTCCTGGGAGTTCTGGCTCGTTTGCATCCTCGGACTGGTGGTGGTGCTGTTGGGCTTTTTCCTGATCGAGATCGACAGCCGGCGGTACCTTCGCACCCTGGAGCTGTTGAAGGTGCAGATCATCGACCAGCTGCCCGAGCATCTGCGGGTCCAGCACAGTCCAAGCGGCGAGCCCACCAAGCCATCAGGCAGCGGGCAACCCTCGCCCTGAGGTCGACCGCACCGCACGCGGAAAACACGACCTTGCCGCTTCGCTCCGCAGGGTTCGAGGCCTGCTTCAGTGCCAGAGCGCCCGGGACCGACGCGCGTACTCCTCCGAGATGCCGTACCGCATCAACTCGGCAAGGCGGGGTGCCGCGACCATCTCTTCCCGGGGAATCCTCATCGCCTGTGCCAACACCAGAATCCCCTCCTTGGGATGCCGGCACAACAGCAAGCCGACCTGGTCGGCGCGCCGCTGCTCCGCGGCCCGATAGGCCGGCAGACGTCGTACCAGGTCGGTGTTGTCCATCCCCTCCAGGTCCTTGCGGACCTTGCGGGGGAGGATTCGGGACAGCTGTTTTTTTAGCTGCTGGGCGGCGTTCGAGTCCGGTCGTGGATCGCAAAGGGCATCGATCAGGTCGGTCAGTCGCTCGTCGCTGAGCCGATCGAGAAGGAGGCTGTGGGCGGCGGCGGTGGCCAGGGCACGCCCCACCCAGAAGCGGAATGCCGCATTGCCAGGATTTTCGCGCAGTTCGGGGGTCAACACCAGAGGAACCGGGTCGCCCAGACCGGCTCGGGCCCCTCCGATCCCCCCCAGAGAAACCGAAAGGTTGTCGATCCCGAGGGCGGCAGCGAGACGCCGACAAGCGGTGGTCACCGGATGGTCACCGGCCAGCACCTCGGGCTGGGCGGTCGGATAGATCTGCCCGAGATGGGGGACGGCCATCTGAAAGAGCTGCTCCAGAGGTCGCGCTTCCGGGGGCAAGGCCATGGTGGACAGGTCCATCGTACCCGGCGGCATCATGACCCCCTCCAACCCTTTGAGCAGGGTGGTCTCCTTGGGTTCCAGCCGTCCCAAAAGGTCGATCAGGGAGATGGCCGCAGCCGCCGTCTCATGCAGTCCCAGCTGGCTCATCACCCGACTCAAGCCACGATAGGCCGCCACGTTGCCGGTGTGCTGCTGGAGCAAGGAGCGGTACTCGGCGCCTGCCGCCTCGGTGTTGTCCATGTGTTCCAGGGTCCGACCCAACAGCAGGTGGACCTGGTCGTCGTGAGGAGCGGCGATCCGGCACTCTTGCAGGTGCTCCAGCGCTCTGTTTGGTTGGTTCAGCCTGTCCAAGAGCTGCTCGGCAGCCAACGTTCGCAAGGCCACCGCGCCGGGCGATGTCGGTCGCGTGGCCAGAACCTGCTCCACCCGCTCGACCAGGCTCTGGGGATCGCGCTGCTGCCAGTACTGCTGGTTCAAAGGACCGAGCGCTTCCGGCCGGTCGGCGACCAGAAGCAGGGCATCCATCTCGTAGCGGGCGCGCAGCACCTCGTCCCGAAGGCCGAGGCGGGCGACTTCGGCCAGCTGGGTCAGCGCCCAGATCTGGTCTGCCAGATCGTGCTCCTCTGCCATCGCTTCGAGCAGCGTGCGGGCCTCGGCCCAGCTTCCCTCGGTGGCGCACAGCTCGACCATCAGCTTTCTGCCCTGCAAGCTATCGGGATGGTCAGCCAGCTCGGCCACCAGTACCTTGCGCGCCTCACGTGGGTCGTGCAGGTACCGCAGCAGGAGCTCGGCCTGCTTGAGCCGGGATCGGCTTTTCTGAAGCGGGTCTGCGGTCAACTGGACCAGCTTGGCCAGCTTGGTGGCGGCATCGGACCAGTGCTCCTGTTGGATCAGCAGGGTGCACAGCTCAGAAAGAGCGGGGACATCGTTAGGAGCCAGGGTGAGCAGGGCGGAAAACTCCGCGATCGCCCGATTGTTGTCGTTCAGGTGGTCGCGGTGGAGGCGAGCGTGGCGACGAAGCAGCTCGATCTGTTCGGATCGATCCTCACAGGCCTTGATGCGCCACTTGTACAAGGAGGAGAGCTCGGCATACTCCTGGCGTTCCAGGAGCAGCTTTTCCGCCCGTTCAAACGCCTGAGCCTGGCCAGGTTGGGCGGTCAGAGCGACCGACAGGCTGGCCAGGGCGCGGGTGGAATCGGAAAGTCTGGTCGACCAGAGGTCGGCTGCGCGAAGGCAGCATTCCAGGCGATTATCAGGATCCTGGCAAGCTTCCGCCAGCCGATCGCAGATGGAGGCCAGCTCGGACCAGCTTTCCCGGACCTCGGCCAGGTAGGCCAGCACCTGCAACGCCGCCAGGGAGTGGGCATCGAAGTTGAGGGCGTTGCGAGCCACGTGGGAGGCGTCGTCCAGCTTGCCCGCTTGCAGGTAGGACATGGCTGCCCCCGCCAGCTTGACGACCCGAACGGTGGGATCGACCTCCAGCTGAGCCTCTTTCTCCCGCAGGATCCCCAGCTCAGCCCAGCATTGGTGTGCCCAGAGCGCCCTTTCCAGGCTCCAGATGACCGGCAGCGCGTCAGGCCGCCGCAGATGAGCCTGGCGCGCCGCATCGAGTCGTCCCTCCTCGGGATGATCGGGGGAGAACTCGCGCAAATACACGCTCTCCAGCAAGTAGGCGACGGCCAGGGCGGGATCGGAGGTCCATTGACCCAGGCGTTCGAGCCAGTCGGCCAGATCGGGCGCCCCGGTCTGGCGCATGATGCGGGTGATCTCCACCCGAAGCCGGTTACCAAAGGGCGAGGCCTCGGCGGCAGCTCGCAGCAGCTCCAGGTCGGGTGCCTGGAGCAGGCGATGCTCCTCGATTCTCGCCAGCTCGAGCTGGTACTGGCTGCGCTCCTGCTCGGAGGGGCAGTTCTCTACCAGCAAGCCGAGAATCTCCGCGGCATCCCTCCACCGCTCCGCCCGCTGGAACACCCGCAAAAGCCCGTGCAGGACCGTCACCGACGCGGGATTGAGCTTTTTGGCCTCCCCGTATAGACCCGCCGCCAGCTCCAGGTCGCCCAGCTGGAAATCGGCAACCTCCGCTGCCCGACACAGCGCGTCCGCCGACGCCACCCGATCCATCCGGGCGGCGGCAAACTTCGTGAGCACCTCGATCAGATCCCGCCACTGGCGCCGGGCACGCACCAATCGCTCCAGCGCCGACAGGGCGGGGATGCAGGTCGGATCGCTGGAAAGGGCTTTGGAGTAAGCCTGGATGGCCTCCGGAATCTGCCCCAGGTTCTCCTCCAGGATGCGTCCGATCCGGCATAGCAAGATGGGCGCGTCGGGCCCTTCGCTCGAAGGGTCGGCCGTTGCGGGCCGCAACCGGGTCAGCTCGTGGTAGTGCAGATCGACCAGCTCCTGCCAGCGCCCCAGGTGGTAGTAGATCCTCCCCGCTCCGCGTATCGCCGCCACGCAACCGGGATCATCGCGCAACACCTGGTTGTAGATCTCGAGCGCCTGGTCGTACTCCTCGAGTGCGAACTCCAGCTCGGTCGCCGCTTGCAGCTTGAGACCCTGGGCCTCTGCGGGGTCGGTGGTGTCGCCGGATTGACTCAACAAGAAGACCACCATCTCGGCGACCCGCCCGCTTTGCTGGTAGAGCTCGATGAGAGACAGGGCGATCCCGCGCGTCCGATCCACCCGTCCGATCTTCTCCAGGATTCCGATGGCCCGCCCCGGGTCGCCCAGCGGACCGGCCAGCAGCGAGGCCTGTTCCCATAGGAGGTGATGGCGGGTCTTGTCGTCTTTGCTTTTCTCAGCCTGCCAGGCGAGTAGATCCGCCAGCTCGGGGTGCCATCCCAGCTGCTTGAGTAGCCGCCGCAATCCCCAGAACGCCAGGTACAGATCTGGATCCAGCTCCAAGGCACGCCGGTAGTAGTGAACCGCCTCTTCGGGTCGAGCGAGCTTGGTGCACAGGATCTCGCCCATCTCCACGCAGCGGATGGCCCGCACGTTGGCGGGCAGGCTGCCCTCGACCTCCGGGGCGTAGATCTTGAGCAGGTTCTCGTAGTCGCCCTGGTTGCGATAGAGCGTCCCCAGGGACTGCAGGGCAGGCAGGTACCCCTCGGCGACCGCCAGCGCCTGGCGATAGGCGGCAATCGCCTCCTCGTTTTCCGAGAGCCGGGTCTGGAGTAGCCAGCCGATATGGGTCAAGATCGAGGCTCGTCCCTGGGCATCCAGGGTCAGATCGAGCAGCCGGCGAAGGGTATTGACCAGGTCCCGGTAATGCCCCTTCGCCTCGTATACGTAGGCCAACCGCTGCAGGTAGAAGGGGTCTTCGGGAACTGCCCGGGTCGCTCGCTCCAGGTCACGAGCCGCCGCTTCCAGGTCGCCCGTACGGTCCAGGTGCAGAGAGCCGGCCTGGTATAGCAAGCGCGCCTCGAGCGACGGGTTGGGAGCGAGCTCCGCCAGGTGCTCCAGGCTGGCACACAGCAGGTTCCACTGGTTTCTCCGTTCATGGAGGTTCTTCAATGCCATGACCACCGGCAAGCATTGCCGATCCTGCTCCACGGCCCGGCGGTAGTCCGACTCGGCAGCTTCCGGTTGGTTCAATCGGGTCTCCTGGAGGGTTCCCGCCGCGTAGAGGAACAGGGCCCGCTCCTCCGGAACGGTCAGCAGGGCGGCCATCTGCTCCATGGCCTCTGCCGCCCGGGCATGAAGGTCCAGCTGGGTGCGCAGGGCGATCGCGCCACTCAGAGAGGTGATATCTCCCGGCTGCACCGCCAGGGCTCGTTCCAGGTAGTCCAGCGCCTTGCGCCCATCGTTCTTGTGATAACGGGCGATCGCTGCGGCTTCCTGCAGGACCGCTGCCCGACCGGCGTTCTCCCCCCCCAGATCCACCTCTCGCTGACAGATCTCCAGGGCGCGGTCGTACTGGTGCTGGCGCAGCAGCGCGCGGCGCGCCAGCGGTAACAACCAGGCGCTTGATGGACGCACCTTGATGGCGGCATCCACATCGGCCAGCACCTGTTTGCTGGGTGCGCTCGCCCGTTCCCCGGCCGCAGCCGACTCCAGGTACATCAAGGCGGCCCGCTCCGGCTGTCGATCGGCCAGAGCCTTTCCCTCACGCTGGAAGAAGGCCGGATCGTTCGTCCAGGGATGCAGGCGGGAGTCGGTTTTCTCGGAGAGCTCCGGCACCTGCTCCTCGGCAACCACAGAGGTTTCGCCTGCGGCCGGGGAAGCGGTTGTGTGGTCTGGGGATGGTTCAAGATCACCCTGGAGGGGGACCGGAGCGAGCTCGCTCTCCCCTTGCTCGGCGAGCGCTTCCTCCTCGGTCGCAGGCGTCCTGTCGGACGGTTCCTCGCCGGGTTCTGGCATCCTGTGCTCGGCGGGCTCTGCCTGTTTCAGGTCACTGCCAGGGGTGTGCTTCGCATCCTCGGCCTGTGCGAGGTCGGCACCACCGCCTTCCTCGGCAGCAGGGACCCCGGGCATCCCAGACAATCCAGCCGGCTCCTCTGAACCGTGCAGGTCAGCAGCCTTGTGATCGCCAGCCTCAGGAGATCGAGGTTCCTCCTGCAACGGTCGCCGATCCTCCCGTGCGCCCTGCAATTGTCCTTCCTCCACATGTTCACCCGGGATCCCCTGTGGCGGTTGTTCACCATGCGGATCAGACGGTACCTGCGGTTGTCGAACCTGGCCGTCCGACTCGTCTGACTTGCCCTGTTGTTTTCGAGGTCTTCTCTGTTGGGTCATGACCACTCGTCCTGTAGAAAGAGGGCTTTCTGCTTGGCCACCCGGATCCTGAGATCGATGAACAGCCGTAGCGCGGGATGTGACCTGGCCGGCACCAGCCGTCCATGAGTCCAGGACATCCGCGCGAAACACGGCTTTCGATTCGGGCGAGGTATCATATCCACACACGCCAAAGATCGGAAGTAGGACCGGTCGGATTCCCGTTCAGGCTCCTTTACAATTTGCGCTCCCGGCGTAAAGCTATGCTCGACCTGTCGATGACATCGGTGTGACGCACCTGCAGGACGGGCTGCGCCAAGAGCGCTTCCGACAGAACAAGTGGAATCATGGAGTAACTGGGAGGGGAGAAGAACAGCCATGTCGATCCAGTACGTCAAGGTCAAACCGCTGTACAAGACACCACCCTTTCGCCGCGTCGCCCTGGGAACCTGGGGCCATCCTACCGATCCCCAGATCTACGGTACGCTGGAGGTGGATCTCACCAAGGCCAATGAGTGGAAAAAAAAGCACGAGAAGGATGGGGTGAAGATCTCACCGCTTCCGATGGTGGCCCGCGCCATCGCACTGGCCATGCAGCAGCACCCCGATCTCAACGGCTTCATCCGCTTCAAGAAAATCTACATCCGCCAGTCCATCGACCTCTTCTTCCAGGTGGCGACCGAGCACAAATCCGGACGGCATGACCTGACCGGTGTCCGGGTCACCGAGGCGGACAAAAAGGGGGTGATCCAGATCGCCGCCGAGATCGCGAAAAAGGTAGAACGGGTAAGGAAAAAACAGGATACCGACCTGCAGAAGACCTCCCGCATGCTGAGCTGGATGCCCGGTTGGATGGTCTGGGTCATGCTCAAGGCGGTCGCCTTTCTCTCCTACACGCTCAACCTCAAGTTTCCCGGTCTTCCCCCGGACTCCTTCGGCGGCTGCATGATCACCAACGTCGGTTCCCTCGGGCTCGACATGGCCTACGCACCGCTGGTCCCCTATAGCCGCGTACCGCTCATCATCCTGTTGGGCCAGGCCAAACCCAGGCCGGTGGTCGAAGACAGCAACATCGCCATTCGCGAGGTGCTGACTCTCAACGCCACCATCGACCACCGCTTCTGCGACGGTGCACTCCTCGCCAGGATGGTCCGGGTGATCCAGGAGGTCTTCGACAATCCGGATCGCTACTTCGAGCCGATCGAAACCAACGAAGACTGATGAACCAGGCCGAACACCGCCTGTCCTCCCCGGCTGGTCCCACTCCCCGGCTCAGACAGGCAACGCCCCCAACACAAGGCATGACAGATGACCAAAACCCCGCTCATCGGCGACCCTTTTCCCTTGCTGGAGGTCAACACCACCCTGGGCAGCATGACTCTGCCGGACGACCTGACCAACAAGTGGTTCGTCCTGTTCAGCTACCCGGCCGACTTCTCCCCCGTCTGCACCACCGAGATGGTGTCACTGCAGCAGCGCCGAGAGGAGTTTTCGGACCTCAACACCGAGCTGATCGGCCTGAGCCTCGACCAGATCTACTCCCATATCCAGTGGATCGATTGGATCGCGGCCAACCTGAAGGTGGAGATCTCCTTCCCCCTGATCGCCGACGACTATGGCGGGATCTCGACCGTCTTGGGATTGATCCATCCGGCCAAGGGCACCAACACCGTTCGAGGTGTGTTCATCGTGGACCCGGCCGGCACGATTCGCGCCAGCCTTTACTACCCGCACGAGATCGGACGGAGTGTCAATGAGTGGCTGCGGATGATCCGTGGACTTCAGCTGGCAGACAGCCAGAACATCCTTGTTCCCAGCAGCTGGCCCGAAAACGAGATCATCGGCTCTTCCGTCCTGCTCCACCCCCCCTCCGATCTCAAGGGCGTGCGGGACAAGGGAAAGGGTGAAAATCGCTACGACTGGTGGTTCAGATACAAGAACCCGTAGCGACGCGAGGGTCATTCCCGCGCCATCTCGACCTTGAAGATGACCTCCCGAACCCGCCGGGGCACCTGGACCCAGATCTCCATCGCTGCGCCATCCTTCATGTCGAGATTGGTCTCCTCGTCACAGCGCACCCCAAAGCGTGTGATCTCACCCCGGTCCCGGTAGGCGGTCAGAACCCCCCGGGCTTGACGGACGAGGGTCTTGTACAGCTCCGGCCCCAGAGGATAGTCCGCCAGAGCCGGTTCGCAAGCCACGCGGAGGTCTCGTTGAATGCGGGTTTCCAGGGTAGTGGGTTGCAGCAGATCCCTGGCGAACGGTAGCCGGAGAGGAGGCGGGAAGGCCAGACGGACCTGGCGTCGCCATCCTTCGGCGACCAACAGACCACATCCGGTGCGCCTCAGCTTTTCTTGCCAGGTCGGTTCAGGAGGGGAGGGCAGCTCGTGCACCCCCTTCAGAAAGAGGGTGGTCCCCAGAAACAACGGCCCGACCAGGCAGGAGGGAGGAAGCGACTCGGCGGCCCGTCGCCCCGGCGTGATGGTTGAGACCCAGGGAGTCGCCACCAGCACCCGTCGCGGATCCCCGCCCACAGCCCGCCGATGAGCCAGCACCTCCTCTGGGCTGGCTCCACGGGGAGCATCCAGCCAGAGGGTGAGCGGGATCTCGTCAGCATAAAGGTCGATCGGGGCGGTCCCGGTCTCCAGATCCGAGGCGGGTTCCGCGGCGAGGGCGGTCTGACGGTCCACCCATTGTTGGAAGGTGCGAACGACCGCCCGGGCCGGCTCAACCTCCACCAGACCTGGAATGACCACCAGATCGACCGGCCCGGATTCGAGCAGGCGTGCAACCGCCCCTTCGATGGCGGCGAGTTCGGAGGGGTCGGACAGCGAGACAAAGGCGACCCGTCCGATCCCGTTCATCAGGGCATGACAGACGGCGTGACCGGCGAGGTATTGGGCCGCTTCGCAGGACTCGATTGGCCCCACCTGTTTCTGAAAGTGCTCCAGCCGGCCAGTCCGGAATGTTCCGGAGAAGCCCAGCGGAGAGCGTCCGATGACCCCCAGGGTTGGGGACGGCGCAAGTTCGCCGGATGATTGCGATCGATCTGCCATGGTGATCTCGATGGCTCCTCCACCCTGCTCATGGCAGGGTTTCCGGTTGGGGCTCCGGTTCACTTCGTGTATAGTGCGATTTCAGCATCACATTCAACCCAGGAGGCGGAACATGAAGCGCTGGACAGGTATGGTGGTTGTTGCCGTTTGGTTGGCATGGCCGATGGTTGTCTGGGCTGACGCCGAGGAGCTGGTGGAGGAGCAGGAGGAGGCGGTGGAGCAGCCGGAGCAGGAGCAGCCCGCAGAAGAGGAGGATGAGTCGACCGGCCCCAACGCAGGTGCAGTCTATCTCAACGCAGGGATCGACTATACCTCGACCTACATGTTCAGGGGCCTGGTGATTGCGGATGAGGGGGTCATTGTGCAGCCCTGGTTCCAGGGCGGAATCACCCTGTTCGAGGGAGAAGGCGTGGTAAACAGCGTCGACATCCTCATCGATAGCTGGAACAGCCTGCACTTCGACACCGAAGAGGGCGCTGCCATCCCTACCGTTCCGACCAAGTGGTTCGAATCCGACTATTACCTCACCCTGTCGATCACCCTGATCGACTCGCTCACCTTCGATGCCGGCTACTGGTGGTATACCAGTCCCAACGGATCGTTCTCCACGCTCGAGGAGATCAACCTGGCCTTGTACTACGACGACAGCGGGTTGTGGCCTGTCACCAGCTTCTTCGGGGGCTTGCAGCCGTTTGTCAGCCTGGGCATCGAGATGGACGGCCAGTCGGACCTGGGCGCCAACGAGGGGATCTACCTGGGACCGGGGATCGAGCCGAGCTTCTCCTTTGGCAACGAGGATGGCTTTCTGGTGAACCTCACCCTCCCGATGGAGGTCGGCCTGAGCCTCTCCGACTACTACGAGAATGCGGCCGCCCAAGACGAGCTCTTCGGCATGTTCGACCTGGGGCTGGTGGTGGGGATCCCCCTGACCTTCATCCCCGAGCGGTTCGGCGGCTGGGAGGTCTCGGGCAACTTCCACGCCGTCATCCTGGGCGATACCTTGAAGGAGTACAACGGACAGTGGGATCCGGTCACCGGTGAGCTGACGGAGGAATCGGACCCGGTGCGGATGCACGGGGGTGCAGGTCTGAGCTTGAGCTACTGAACCACAGGGTGATTGTGAACTCCAACAGCTCATTGTGTCTGCACTGCGGCCACGCGGATGACCGATCGGCCGATCGCTGCTCGCGCTGTGGCGAGTCGCTGCTGCTGCGCGGCCGTTATCGGGTGTTGTCCCGACTCGGCCAGCAGGGGGCCGTCGAGATCTACCATCTCATCGAGGAGGCTTCTGGACAATCTTTCCGCTTGCATCTGCTCGATGAGACCCGAGCCAAAGACCGTCACGAGGTGGACCGCTTCGATGCGCAGGGCCGGCTGTTGCGACGGCTGGAGCACCCCGCCATCCTCCGGGTCCACGACGATTTCCAGATCACTCTCAAAGGCTCCTGGCGCAAAGGGTTGCTGCTGGAGTCGATCGAAGGGGAAACGCTGGCCGAACGGATAGCTCGCCAACAACGTCTGAACGAAAACCAGGCGCAAGCCCTTCTCCAGGCCATCCTGGAGCCGCTGGCCTACCTGCACGACCAGTTTCCCCCGGTCATCCACGGAAACATCAATCCCGCCAGCATCTTGATTGCCAAGAGCGGATCCCCGCTCCTCAAGGACTTCGACACCACCCTGGATACCCTCCTCTCCATCGGTCCAGCCGATACCCCAGAGCAGCCCGCCTCCCCGTACAAGGCCCCCGAACAGCTCCAGGGGAGAGCGGTTCCGGCCAGCGACCTGTATGCCCTGGGATTGACACTGGTCGCTGGACTGGCCGGACGGGATGTCAGTCAGCTCCCCTGGTCGGGCAATCAGCTGGATCTGAACCGGGCTGTGGCCTTGTCCCCGTCGTTGTCGGCAGTGCTCGAACGGATGGTGGCAACCGACCTGACCGAGCGGTTTCGGTCGGTCGCCGAGGCAGTTCAAGCCGTGGCAGCTCCTGCCGGTTCCACACCACCGGCCTTGCCGGGTGCCGATTCTGCCCACCGATACTTGAACAGGGGTGCCGGCCTTTCGGACCACCCGAGACAGACTGAGGCAACGGATGACCTCCATTTCGGCCTCGAGCTGGACTGGCCCCAATCGTCTTCTACCCTGCGGGCAGACGACACCTCCTCGGCCAAAGGTCAAGTCGAAAGCCCACCGATCGAGCTCTCCGCAGAAGACCTGCTGATGATCTCTCCTAAAGAGCTTTTCTTGGAGCAGTCCCCGAAAGCTGCGCCAGAAAGAGAGGCTCCATCGCAGGTTGACATCGCCCCTCCCCTTCCCCGCATCGATCCCGCCGAACGCAAGGCCCGACCGCAACACCTGAGAGAAAAGGAAGCACCCAGAGCCCGGACCACCGCCGCCTCCCAGAGGCCCGAGCTAAAAATCTCGAGGGCTTCTGTACCGTTGTCGTCTCAGCCGATCGTCACCGACCAGGGGGTGCGTCTCACCCGTGAAACAGGGCCGGTGGACGCCGGCCAGGTCCAGATGGGAAGAACACTAGCCCAACGAGTTCAGCAAGCCATGGAAGAGGCGGAGACCGACGTCGCTCCCCGCAGACGGACGGGCTGCGCCTTGCCGGTGATGGTTGTCCTCGTCAGCATGTTTCTCTTGATCATGGGCGGATCGATTGTCCTCTACTTCTCCCAGTCAGAAAAAGGGACCTCAGAACCGTCCGCCACGACCGCCGCCGCGATCACCTCCAGCGCCCGCAGCTGGTTCCCGACCGCCGAAGAGCTGGAGAACACGGCCGCCATCTGGGCCAGCCAGGTGGATGAGTACTCCAGTCAGTTCAGCCCCAGCTTTGGGGCTGCAATCCAGGCACTGGGGCGACCCGACGTCTATCCACGCTATGGAGACGACATGGGCGCCTGGGCGCCATCCGTGCCGGACGCCGGCCAGGAGTGGATCGTCGTCGGCTTCGTTCCCGACGCGCTGGCCAGGGCCATCCTGATCGTGGAGACCTGCAACCCGGACGCTTTGGTCCGCATCGAAGACATGACCGATCCCCACCAACCTCAGGTCCTGTGGCAGAACTTCCAGCGCCACAAGTCATCCCCCACCAGCCGGGTGATCCAGGTGGATCTGCCCAGCCCGCTCTACATCACGCGCCTCAAGGTCGTGCTGGATACCACCCGGTCCCCCGGCTCCAACCATATCGATGCCATCGGGCTGATCCCGTGACCACTATTTCTTCCGTGCCAGACCGATCTCCTCTACCCGCAGCGAGATGGATTCCGCAGGTACGCCGCCCTGGCCGGGTTTGGCCTTGAGCGATTTCGACCGGCGGATCGGGCCAACCTCCTGGAGCGACAGGTTGCCCCCCTCCCTGTGGCGGCGTCGCGCCTCCTGGAAGAAGCGGTCGCAGTCCGGCTGGTTCTCGAACTGTTGGATCTCCCTCACATATTCGGTCGGCGCCTGGTAGACCAGCCGTTCACCCTGGTAGAACCGGACCGAGTCCCCCTCTTCCTGGAAGCGATCGGCCTGCACCGACTGCCCTCGCGAGTAGCCGAAGGAGGCGTTGAGAAGTACGGCGAAGAAAGCCATGGCGACCCCTGTCAAAGACCGATGAACTCCTGGCTGAACCAGTAGTAGACGCCCGACCGGATGATCCCGGTGCCGTTGTGATCGAAAGAGGAGAACAGGATGTTGTCGCGATGCCCCGAGGTGGAATCCATCCAGCGCCAGTGCGTATCCTCCACCTCGGAGTTCTGGGCGATGTTCTCCCCGGCCGAGCTGTAGGTGATGCCGTGCAGAGCCATGCGGTCGAAGGGATCTTCGCCGTCCGGGTTGATGTGGCCGAAGAAGGACCGAACGACCATGTCTTTCGAGTGTTCCCGCCCCAACCAGACCAGCCGCAGGTCACATGCCAACGGATCGAGCTCGCGGGTGATCCGCTCGCAGTTCAGCAGGCGCCAGATGGTCGTCTCCTCATCGTCGCCACAGCGGCTCGCCTCGTCTGCCACCGGGGTCGAGGCCCATTCTCCCTCCGGGATAATGGCGTCGTACCGGCCTGTCAGGTCGTCGGTCCGGATATCTTCGAGCCCGCAGTATGCATAGCCCCCCGAAGACCTGGGGGTAGAGGAGGTCGATCCCCGCGTCCCCCACTGCAGCCACTGCTCGTCCTCCGGTTCTTCTGGCGAATCGTCGAGCCCAAGATCAACCGGGGGTGCGCCATCCTGGCCCGATGTGTCGGACAGGGCATCCGGACTCGCATCCGGACCTGCATCCGGCCAGCCTCCCATGTCCACAGACGGACCCGGGCCACTGTCCCCATCATCGGTAGGTAGACACCCGGCGAGCAGAAGAAAGGTCGCTGCTCCCGCGAGGAACCCTCTGTTTCCTTTCCAGATCCTGGTGTTCATGTGCCTCCCCGACCGGCTACCCGTGCGCAACGGCGCATCCATTATGCCTGGACCCCCACACGAAATACAAATGGGTGCAGCACACCATCTGCCGGTTGAAACCAGGCAAGCGGTAGCAAGTCAGGAAGCGATCAGTACGGCGGCCGGATGTCGTCGCAACCATCCTGTTGAAGGATGGTCAGCTGGACCCGGCGGTTCTGGGCCTGGCCCTCCTCGGTGGCGTTGCTGGCGATGGGTCGCGACTCGCCATACCCGACGGAGGTCAGCCGACCGGCGTCTACCCCGCGACCGACCAGGTACTGTCGGACCGATTCGGCGCGCCGTCGCGACAGGTCGAGGTTGTACTCCTCCGAGGATCGGCTGTCGGTATGTCCCTCCACCCGCACCAGGCGGATGTCCAGCCGTCGGTTGAGCAGCTCGGCCACATCGTTGAGCATCCGGTAGGAGCGCTCCTGGATCACGTCGGAATCGGAGTCGAAGTGCACCGTCTCCTCCAGGACGATCCGGTCGCACTCGATCATGGGCACATCCGGGCAACCGTCCTCGTCCTCGTAGTCGTTGAAGGTCTCCGGATCGTCCGGGCAGAGATCGACCCCCTGGCAAACCACCAGGAAGCGTTCGCTCAGGTTGTTCTCGCTGACCCACGGATCGCAGAATCCGTCTGTATCGTTGTCCGGATCGGGGCAGCCATCGGTATCCTGGAAGGCGTCGAAGTCTTCCGCCTCATTGGGGCAGGTATCGTGCGTATCCGGGATACCGTCCCCGTCGTTGTCCAGATCGGGGCAGCCGTCCTCGTCCTCGAAACCATCGCGATCTTCCGGTTCGTTGGGGCACCGGTCGTTACTGTCCAGGATGCCGTCCCGATCGTTGTCCGGATCGGGGCAGCCGTCTTCATCCTCGAAACCATCGAAGTCCTCGGGGTCATCGGGGCAGTCATCCTCGTCGTTGAGGTAACCGTCACCATCCCGATCTGGATTCTCCGGCGGAGAGTAGGACACCCCCAAAAAGAGCCGCCAGTCGGGCGAGCTGAACCCCTCGATCAGCCCCATTCCAGCACCCGCCTGTACAAGCAGGCCCGGAGTCGGGACCATCTTCACCCCCAGGCGCCCTTCCATCGGCACCTCCTCCAGGTCGATCTCCTCGGCGAGAACCGGGATGGCGGCCGAAAGCTCAGGCACCAGATCGATCCAGTCGATCAGGGCGATCCGGGCGGCCAGGCCGGCGGTGAAGCTGTCGTCCACCTCCAGGTTCAGAAACTCGGTTTCCTCGCGATAGATGTAGCCCAGGTTGGCGCTCATTCGCGCCCTCTTGCCAAGGGCCAGGTCGAAGACCAGCCGAGGCTCGAATCGGAACCCCTCGCCCTGGTACCGGTCCCGGTCACCGACCGGGACCCAGATGTTGCTCATCAACCCCAACGTGAACCCACCCGAGCGCTGGAGCCGCTCGGTCGAGAAGAGCTGGAAGCGCGGCACGAACCGGAGGTCGCCGATGCCGAATCCCGCGTCGGGCGCGTCCTGCACGATGGTGGTGTCCTCCCCCTCCTGCATCAGGATCAGCGGAACCGCCACCCCCAGCTCGAACCAGTCGAGCAGCCCGACGGCAGCCATCAGGTCCGCCGTGAGCTGGTAGCTGACCACGCTGGCCAGCCGGGTATCGTCCTCCCCGTAGACCAGCACCAGCGGGTCGTCGGCGAAGTGGAGGAGCAGGCCAAGCTCGAAGTCGGTGTGGCGCATCACCCGTGCCGAAGCCACCCCGAAGTAGTTGATCTGCTGGCTGGGAAGAGGATGGAAGGACTGGACATCGAACTGCTGTTGAGCCGCAGCGCTGCCCCCCACCAGGCTGAGCACAAGGATTCCCAGGAAACCCGACAGCCACTGGCCGTTTCTCATCTCGCACCTCCAGGTTGTAGCCCCATCCCCTCGATCCCGCCCAGGGGATGCCGGAACAGGCTGGCGAACCTACCCTTGCCTTCGCCGTCGAGCCACCACGGCGGCCAATCCGCCGAGCACTACCAGCAACAGCCCCGATGGAGCAGCCCCGGAAGTGGTGGAGCAGCCGAGCACCGATCCGCCCTGAAGCTGAACGATGTCGTCCTGAGGGTTCAGTGGATCGGTGCCGCGTTGCACCTCCTCTCCGTCGGGCACGCCGCCCTCGTCGGTGTCGGCCCTGGTGGGATCGGTCTCCCCCGGATCCACCCGCCCATTGGCGTTGGTATCCTCGCCGGCGAGGCACACTTCGCTCACCGAGGTCGGGCCGTCGCACAGACTGTCACCGTCGGTATCGGGCGAGCCGGGGTTGGTCGGGTTGTCACCTCTCACCTCGGTGTAGTCCGAGAGGCCGTCGCCATCGGTGTCGGCCCTGGTGGGATCGGTCTCGTCGGGGTCCAGCACGCCGTTTCCGTTGAGGTCTTCCTCTGCGTCGTACAGGCCGTCGCCATCGATATCTTCGCAAGCGTCGCCCAGGTCGGTGCCGTAGTTGTTTTCCTGACCGGGGTTGTACACATCGGGACAGTTGTCGTCCGCATCGAGGATGCCGTCACCATCTCTATCCGCAATGGTGCAGGTGACCCCGTCTCCGAGGTAGCCCTGGTTGCAGGTGCAGGTAAAGCCGCCCTCGGTGTTGGTGCAGGTGGCGTTGGGGTCGCAGTTGTCGGTCCCCAGGGCACATTCGTCGATGTCGGTGCAGACCACCCCATCTCCGGTGTAGCCCTGGTTGCAGGTGCAGACAAAACCGCCCTCGGTGTTGGTGCAGGTGGCATTGCTGCTGCAGTTGTCGGTACCCTCGGCGCATTCGTTGATGTCGATGCAGATGACCCCGTCTCCGGTGTAGCCCTGGTTGCAGGTGCAGGTATAGCCGTCCGCGGTGTTGGTGCAGGTGGCGTTGGCGCTGCAGTTGTCAGTACCCTCGGCGCATTCGTCGACATCGCCGCAACCTTCGGGGTCCTCTTCGTCGGCTCCGCCGTCACAATCGTTGTCACAGCCGTCGCAGATCTCCTCGCCGCCGGGATAGCTGACCAGCGCACAGGGATCCTCCGGATCGTCAGCGCAATCGCCGTCGTCGGTATCCGACCAGGGGTTGTCCCCTCCAAAGTCTTCGCACTCCTCGTTGGCCAGGATGGCGTGAGGGGTACCGGTGTAGCCGTCCCCATCTTCGTCCGAATAGCACCACCGGATCGGCTCGCAGTTGCTCAGGTCATAGCCGTCACAGGTGTCGTTGCAGCGCACGTAGCCACCGGTGAAGCTCTGGTCGTAGTCGGTGCACAGGCTGGACACCTCGCCAAGGTTCACGCCGTCGCAGATCTCTCCCAGCGCGGCGGAGACATACCCGTCCCCGCAGAAGTTGATGGTACAGGCGTTGGTGCATTCGTTGTCGTTGATGTCGTCGCCATCGTCGCACTCCTCGCACAGGTCCTCGACCCCATCCCCGCAGGTCGGCAGGATCCTCCAGCGCCAGACCCCAGGTTCCTCCACATTCGATCGGTCGACGACATCGACGACCTCGGGGTAGCCAGACTCGGGGAGCCGCACGGCATAAAGTCCATCCCCGATATCAAACCCGGCCACGGCGGGATAGCACTCGCCGGTTCCTCCCGAGCCGGGCCAGGGCGGGTCGAAAGGCAACGGACACAGCCCATCCGTCCCGCCGCTGGCGCTTCCCACGATCCACTCCAGCTGGCTGTACCGGAACTCGATATCCACCCCCACTGCTATCCCTGGCGTGGTCGAGCACTCCTCGCCGATGTTCTGTAGGACGAGCTGGAAGCTGTTCCGCAAGTCGTCGCCGTAGGAGTAGTAGCCGACCTCCTCCCAGGTGATGATGATCCGCTGGTTCTCGCTGTCGGCGCAGTACCAGAATCCTGCCAGACCTCCGCCTGCCCTGCGCAGATCGACATCGGCATACCAGGGGGCGATGATGGGGTAGCCGTTCCCGGTCGGAAACGGGATGAACTCCGGGGTGTAGGTCAGGTTCCAATCGTCGAAGGTCACGTTTCCGTTCACGTTCACCCACAGCTCGGTGTAGACCCGAGCCACAGAGGTCTCCGGATCGATATCGCCAGGAAACTGAATACCTCCAGGAAATACGCCGGTCAGATCGGTCACGTGGAACGACCCGTCATCCGCCAGGGGCGTGAAATCGGGATTACCCTCCAAAATCGGGATGATGTTCGTCCCATAGCCTCCACCGGGGCATTCGACCAGGGATGCCCCCAGCACCGATGTACCAGCACCACACACCACCAGACAGGTCGCCAACAGCGCCAGGCCGAGGCGTGTCGTTGTCCTATTTCGAACGCTGCGTTTACCTTTCATGAACCTCACCTCAGCTCATCAAACCGGGCTGAACCTCGGTATGCACCGTGTCCGAGTGCTCGATCGTTGATTTTCAGGGTATTCTAGAGACCCTACCCATGTCGTGTAAAGAGCGAGAAGGGAGCGGTCTCAGAGAGGTGCTGGACTCATCGGGGTGATCCGTCGAAAGGTGTCCGCACAGCAAACCGATGGAGCGCTCACCGTCTTACCCCGACCCGTCTGCGGGCCCAGGACCCGAAGGTGATGACTGCCAGGAACAGAAACCACATGGCCGGCTTCAGCCGACCCCTGGGGCCCATCAGGCTGGCGCTCGACAGTCTGCTCGCTCCCCCGATTGCAGCCATGTCTGGACCGTCGGCCCCCTCCAGTCCTCCCTCCTCCGCGGGGGGATCGATGTTGTAGTAGGTGATATGTCGCCAGTAGAGGGCGTCCATGGCCGTGATCGGCGCCGAAACGCCAAACTCCAGGTCGATCTCCATGACCGACGGGACAAAGGAGCCCCTCCAGCGGGTCACCTGCAGGCCGTCCTGGACAATGGCGGACAGCTCCTCGACCCAGTCGCTCCCTCCGGAGGACAAGGGGGGGGTGGCTCCCGCTTGCGCCAGGAGGGTCAACCGCTCGCCCACCTTGTCGGCATAGATCGGCCCGGCGTACTGCAGAAACAGCGATCGCCCCCCGTTGGACATCAGCACTCCCTGCATCTCCTCATCGTACAGCTCCTCGAAGGGACGCTCGAAATCCTCCGGGATGCGGTCCTGGTCACCATGACCCCAGATTTCGCGATACATATCATAGAACTCTCCCGGGGGCTGCCAGGCACAGTTGCTGGGAGAGATCGCGCTGTCGGGATGGATCAGCCAGAGGGTGAACTCCAACCTGGCTGCGATGGAAAAAACCGTCAGCCGCAACGGGTACCAGAGCCGTGGGGTACCACACAGGGTAAACCGCAGCACCGGAATCTTGACGGCGTCGTCCTCCTCCCGCGCAATGCGAGCCACGAAAAAGTAGTACTCCTCACTCACGTATGGCTCGATGCTCTCGGCCAGCGTATCCGGCACCTCGTAGTCATGTTCCTCCAGCCAGGTCTGCAGCGCATCGGAGGTCTCGGTGGAGACCAGCTCATACTCCAGATCTCCGATGGTGCCCTGTCCCCAGACCGAAACGCCGGTATAGGCTTCCCCCTCCTGGCGCGTGCCTAACATATCTTGACCGGCTCCTGCTTCGTCGGTGCCGCAACAACCGGAAGAACCGCCGCCATAGGTGAGTCGCGCGTAATCGCGAATGGTGACGAACACCGGAACGGTGGCGGCATCCAGCTGGTCAAGGAACGCTCCGGAGGCCTCCCCGACTACCGGCAGCACCGGCAAGGGCAGTACATAGGCGGCGCTGGCCAGCTGGACCGATCCCGGCTCCAGGTACAGATCCCAGCAGTCCGCGCTGGTCTGCCACAGCACCGCCCGCTGCCCGCTCGAGGAAAGCAGACCATCGGCCGCCGCTTCCGCCTGGGTGACGGTCAACAGGGTGTCGGTGAAAAACCCCCCGTCCGCCCAAACCACAGAGGGAACCGTCAACAAGACCAGTAGCAGCAAGGACAACACAATTTGCTTCCCGTTCATGGGGATACCCTCCTTCACATCAGTCCACGTCCGTAGCCTCGATGATAGCATCGGTCCTGCTTCCCTACCATGTGGCCGCATCGCCCCGCCTGCATCGGCTTTTCCGATGGGAAGGGCGGGAAATCGAACGCATCACCCAGCCCTTTTTGACCCCACACCGTAGGTCGCCACTGCCGATCCGGCCTCTGGTGACCAGCCTTGTGCCACCGCCCCATTCCTCGGGTCCAAAGACATGCCGCCCAACCAGACGGCTTTGAGTACCCTCCTGGCCTTTCCTGTGATAAACCGGGGTCGCGATCATTCCAATCGGTACCGGCACCAAGGAGTCAACCGTGAAACCAACCTGGATCTGGGCAGCCGTCTCGTCGGCCATCATCTTGACCACCGGGACGGTCCTGGCGCAAAGCGGGTTCGCCAGACGAGCTTTTCTGCCTGAGGCCGCCATCGCTGCGGCCTTCCAAAAAACAGGAGCCGAAGAAACCATGCAGGAACCGATCATTCCTGAGCCAACCCCCGAGGAGTTGAGCGAGCTGGTCGCCGGCAATGGCCTGTTTGCCTTCGACCTGGTTCGGGCACTGGCCGCTCAACAGGAGGGAAACCTGTTCTGTTCGCCCTATAGCATCTCCGAGGCGCTGGCCATGACCTACGGGGGAGCCCGGGCCGAAACCGAGCAACAAATGGCGAGGGTGCTGCACTTCTCGCTGGCCCAGGACCGCCTTCATCCGGCCTTCCAGGCATTGCGGACCGCTCTCACCGAGGCGGCCCAGACCAGCAGGCGGCACCGCCCCGAAGACGGATTTCGATTGCATGTGGCCAACTCAGTCTGGGTGGAGCAGAGCTACCAGCTCCTCCCGGAGTTCGCCGGTATGCTCACCCGATGGTACGAGCTATCCCCCCAGCAGGTGGACTTCGTGAACGCCGCCGAGCAGGCGCGCCACACCATCAACGCCTGGGTTGCCGAGCGAACCGAGCAACGGGTCTTGGAGCTGATCCCCCTGGGCATCCTCGACAACCTGACCCGCTTGGTCCTGG
Organism: Bradymonadales bacterium; assembly: GCA_016931535.1. GTDB lineage: Bacteria > Myxococcota_A > Bradymonadia > JAFGEP01 > JAFGEP01 > JAFGEP01. Next base: position 87,349 of record JAFGEP010000019.1, on the reverse strand, counting down.
TAAACGCCATCTACTTCAAGGCGAGCTGGCTCAACCCGTTCGATGAGGACCGGACCCGCGACCGCCCCTTTCACCTGCTCGACGGAAGCCAGGTGGAGGTACCCATGATGCGGCAGACCGAGCCCTTCCGCCTGGTACAGGGAGAGGGATTGGGTGCCATCGAGCTGCCATACCTGGGTGGCGAGCTGGCGATGGTGGTGGTGATGCCCGATGAGGGGCGTTTCGAGGAGATCCAGGGAAACATGGACCGAGAGCGATTCGATCGGGTGGTCGCCTCGATGCGCCGTCAGGACGTGGCCCTGTCGCTTCCCAGGTTCCGAATCGAGTCCGATTTCCGGTTGGACCAAGTCCTGGCAACCCTGGGGATGCCGATCGCATTCGAGAGGACGGCGGCGGACTTCTCCGGCATGGCGCATATTCCGGCTGCCGACAGGCGGCTCTACATCGCCGCCGTGATCCACAAGGCGTTCGTCGAGGTAGACGAGCGGGGCACCGAGGCCGCGGCGGCCACCGCAGTCGTCATGGCGGCGGAAGGAGCGGCGATGGAGGCCCCGCCGCCGCCTATCCCCTTCGTGGTGGACCGCCCGTTCCTGGTCTTCATCCGGCACAACCGATCGGGCGCGATCCTGTTCATGGGCAGGGTCACCAACCCCAGCGCACCGTGAGGGAGAACTTGTCCGTCGATCCACCGGAGGCTTCCAGGCCGGACCACCTCTCGAGCGAGGGCACCCAGGGCTCTTTGAGCGACTCGGCCTGCGAGGAGTTGCAGCGGGCCGAGCTGGCTCTGCGAGAACAGGCGCAGCAGCTCGAGGAGCGCGTGAAAGAGCTCAACTGCCTGTATCGCATCTCTCGCACCTTCGATCGACGGGAAGCGCAGCTCCCCGAGATTCTCCGGGAGGTGGTCCAGATCATCCCGGCCGCCTGGCAATGCAACGAGGTGGCTGGGGCCCGCATCCAGCTCGCCGAGCAGGAGTTCCGCTCCAACCGCTATGTCGATGGCCCCTGGCTTCAACAGTGCCCCGTGATCGCCTTCGGCAGGCGGGTCGGGGAGCTTGCGGTCAGCTACAGCGAGAGCCGACCGGAAAGAGACGAAGGGCCCTTCCTGCTGGAGGAGCGCAATCTGCTGAACACCATCGCTCAGAGCCTGGGGGAGATCGTCGAACGCAAGTGGACCGAGCAACGGCTGGAGAAGTACCGCAACCGGCTGCGGTCCCTGGCTGCCGAGGTGGCGCTGAGCGAACAGCGCGAACGGCGGAGACTGGCAGAGGCCCTCCACGACCGGATCGGGCAGACCCTGGCCATGGTGAACATCCGTCTGGGCGCCGCCGTAGAGTCGGCCCACGACGAGGAGACCGCCCGCTCGCTGCGGGAGATCCGGGCCTTGGTGGGCGAGCTGGTCGCCGACACCCGCACCTTGACCTTCGAGCTCTGCCCCCCGATCCTCTATGAGATGGGCCTGGAAGCCGCGCTCGGCTGGCTGGTGGACCAGGCGGCTGAGCAGTACGGCATCCGCGTCGAATTGCAGGAGCAAGGCCAAGCTCTGACGCTGCCAGAGGAGATCCAGGTGACCCTGTTCCAGTCCGTCCGCGAGCTGCTCAACAACATCGCAAAGCACGCCCGGGCTCAGGCGGCGCTGGTCGAGATCCGTTGGTCCACCGATGGGGTCCAGGTTGCCGTACAGGATGATGGGGTGGGCTTCGACCCGGCCTTGGCCCGGCGACGCGGTATGGTCAATGGAGGCTTCGGGCTGTTTAGCATCCAGGAGCGGCTGGATCACCTGGGAGGAGAGGTCGTGATCCAGAGTGAACGCGGTCAGGGCAGCCGAGTCATCCTGAAGGCCCCGCCCGGAGATCGCACGCCACCCGAGGGAGAGGAATCATGATCCGCGTTCTTGTTGCCGATGATCACCAGATCGTCTGCGAAGGGCTCAAGACGCTGTTGGAAAGCCAGCCGGGAATCCAGGTGATCGCCACCGCTGCCAATGGCCGGGAGGTGGTACGCAAGGCCGTAGATCTCTCCCCCGATGTGATCATCATGGACGTCGCCATGCCCGAGCTGAACGGGATGGAGGCTACCCGGCAGATCCTGGCAGACAACCCTCGGATCCGGGTGATCGCCCTGTCGATGCACTCCGACCGGCGATATGTCCACGGCATGCTGGCAGCCGGGGCACAGGGTTACCTGCTCAAAGACTGTGCCTTCGAGGAGCTGGCCCAGGCGGTCGCTACCGTGACCGCCAACCGGGTCTACCTGAGCCCGGCCATCGCCGGGGTGGTGGTGGATCACCTGCGACAGGGTGCCGGCGCTCCCGCCCCGAATCCCGCGCTCAGCCCACGAGAAAGCGAGGTGCTCCAGCTTCTCGCGGAAGGCAACAGCCCCCGCCAGATCGCCCAGAAACTCCACCTGAGCGTCAAGACCGTCGAGACCCACCGCCGCCAGGTCATGGAGAAGCTGGACCTGCATAGCGTGGCCGAGCTGACCAAGTACGCCATACGCCAGGGGCTCACCAGTATCGAGCGGTAAGGATCCGCCAACGGCGCATTCGAACAAGCCATTGGATGACCGCCCCTCCTCCATCGGCAGCCCCCTTTTTCCCCGATCGGACCCGCAAAAACCAGGGATCCACCGATTGTCGGCATCCCCCAGGCAAGGGCACAGTGTCGGCAGTCGCAGGCGGGGGTACCTAGCTCCTCTCACGCTGGTCGAGAGCGAGCCGGTAGAGCGTCGGTAGCCTCGCTAGCGCCTTCACCCCCCATTCGGAGGTTTGAACCATGGTGACGGATGTATTCGGCGATCTGCAGGAATGGGGCCGGGTCATGGAGCTGCTGGACCGGCTTGCAGAACAGCGGTTGGTTGACGAGCATCAGCCCGGTCTGGCCCGTCTGGTACGCTACCGAGACAACTGGCGGCTGCGTGAGAAGGCCCTTCAGTGCGCCATGCTGGTCTCCCAGGCCTCGGACCTGTTGATTGCCGAGGTGCTGAATCTACTGGTCGATCCCGAGGCCGAGCTCTCCCTGCGAGTCCTGTGTGCCCAGGCGCTGGGACACCTGGTTCCCCTCCGAATGCCGCAGGCGGGATCCCACTTCGACATCGACAAGGTGACCCGGACAATGGCCGACATGCTGGCCCACCCGGAGCCACCGGTGCTGCACGACGCCGTGAAGGCTGCGCTCGTCCAGGTACAAAGGTAGACAGGTTGAACCTTACTTTCTCGCCGCCACATCGTTTCGGCGGATTTCAGGAGGGCAATGAGCATGTTGATCGGAATACCGAAGGAGATCCTGGAGAATGAGAATCGGGTGGCGGCCACTCCCGAGACGGTGGAGCGCCTCAAGGCGATGGGGTTCGAGGTGGCGGTGGAGTCCGGCGCCGGCGATGGCATCTTTGCGACCGACCCGCTCTATCGGCAGGCCGGCGCGACCATGATCGAGGATGTGCGTCAGCTGTTCGACCGGGCGGACATCATCATCAAGGTGAAGCAGCCCTGCTTCAACCGGGAGTGCAGCCGGCATGAAGTGGAGATGCTCAGACCGGGCAGCCTGCTGGTCACCTTCCTGCACCCGGCCAACCCCGCCCACCACGACCTGGTCAAGGCGCTGGCCGATCGCCAGATCACCTCCTTCACCATGGATAGCATCCCCCGCACCTCCCGCGCTCAGAAGATGGATGCCCTGACCTCCATGAGCACCATCACCGGCTACAAGTCGGTCCTCATGGCCGCCAACGCCCTGCCCAAGTTCGTGCCCATGATCACCACGGCCATCGGCACCATCAAGCCGGCCCGCTATCTGATCGTGGGGACCGGCGTGGTGGGTCTCCAGGCGGTGGCAACGGCCAAGCGGTTGGGCGGCATCGTCACCGCACTGGACATCCGCCCCGAGGCTCGGGAAGAAGCCAAGAGCCTGGGCGCCAAGGTCGGCGGGTTCGAGGTCCCACCGGAGCTCGCCAAGGGTCCCGGCGGATATGCCAGAGCACTCCCGCCCGAATGGCTGGAACGGGAACGAGAGACCCTGGCTCCGCTGGTCGAGGACTCCGACGGGGTCATTCTCAGCGCGCTCATCCCCGGGGAGGTCGCGCCGGTGCTGATCACCGAGGAGATGGTGCGGCGGATGCGTCCCGGCTCGGTCATTGTGGACGTCTCGGTGGACCAGGGCGGCAACTGCGCCTTGACCGATCCCGGCCATGTGATCCACCGCGAGGGGGTCACCATCATGGGCGTCCAGAACATCCCCGGAAGCATGCCGGTCCACGCTTCCTGGCTGTACGCCAACAACATGCTCCACTACCTCGAAAACCTGTTCAAGCAGGGGCCGGATCAGATCGATTGGGATGACGAGATCGTCCGCTCCACCCTGGTCACCCAAAACGGCAAGATCGTCCATGCCGGCACGCTCAAGAGCATGAACCGCTGACCGATCCCATCGCAAGGAGAGACACGCCATGGAACAGCTCCTGGTCATGCTGGGGGTCTTTGTGGGCTCGTTGGCGCTGGGCTATCTGCTCATCTCCAAGGTTCCCCAGCTCCTTCACACCCCGTTGATGTCCATGACCAACGCCATCTCGGCGGTGACCCTGCTGGGCGGCCTGCTGATCTTCGCAGGAGCGGGCAGCGCCAGCGAGTACGTGCTGGGTGCCATCGCCCTGGTCACCGCCAGCTTCAACGTGCTGGGTGGATTCGCCATCACCGACCGGATGCTCCGGTTCTTTCGGAAGAGGTAGCGGAAAACCATGGACTTTCTGCACCATTGGCTCTTCGATGCAGGCATCGTCCTGCTGTTGTTTGTCGGAATCGGCCTGTTCCGATCACCCCGCACCGCTCGCTCGGGCAACTGGGCCGCGGCCGCGGCCCTGGCGCTTGCCATCTTGATCGTGCTCTTGCGCCACGAGGTCTCCTTCCTGGTGGCGGTGGCAGCCGCCCTGGCGTTAGGGGGTGGGCTGGGGCTCCTGGCAGCCGTCAAGGTGACGATGCTCCAGATCCCGGCCATGGTCGCTTTCCAGCACGGCATGGGCGGGGTCGCCGCCTTCCTGATCTCCTCTGTCGAGCTGTGGCGCGGTAGTCAACACGGCCTCTCGGCGCTGGGTGAGGTCTCCGGACTGGCGGGGCTGGCCATCGGCGCAGCGACCTTCAGCGGCAGCATCATCGCCAGCGGCAAGCTGATCGGATGGATGAAACCTCAACCTCGGCTGTTGCCTCGCCACGGTGTCCTCACGGTGGTCACCATCGCCCTGGTGGTGGCCATCGCCGTGATCACCAGCCTGCTGACGGGGGTCGGGTTGCTGATCTGCCTGGCTGCCACCGTGTTGATTTCCGTTGGTCTGGGCGTGGTGGTGTCGATCCGGATCGGTGGGGCCGACATGCCGGTCCTCATCTCGTTCCTCAACGCCACGGCCGGCTTTGCCGCCGCTTTCTGCGGAGTGATCTTGGGCAGCCATCTGCTGGTGGCCTGTGGCGCCACCGTGGCCGCCTCCGGTAGCATCCTGACCCATGTGATGTGCAAGGCCATGAACCGGAACATCTTCCGGGTCTTCCTCGGTTTTGCGGCCGGCACCAAAGCCAACTGGATGCTCAAAGAGCCACCCAGAGACCAGCCGCAGGAGGCGCAAGCCGACGACGGCGAGACACCACCCACGACTCCCCCAGAAGCTCCAGCCGACCCATTCGAGCTGGCCCTCGAGTACTGCCAGCATGCCGAGCGGATCATCGTGGTGCCGGGGTACGGCATGGCGGTAGCCCAGGCGCAGGGACAGGTCGTGACCCTGGCAAACCACATGATGGACCAGGGAAAGCAGGTGAGCTACGCCATCCACCCCGTGGCAGGCCGGATGCCCGGTCACATGAACGTGCTGTTGGCCGAAGCCGATGTGGACTACGACCTGCTTCGGGAGATGGACGATGTCAACCCGGAGTTCCGGGAGATCGACCTGGTTCTGGTGGTCGGCGCCTGTGACGTGGTCAACCCGGCGGCCATCTCGGTGGAGGGCACTCCCATCTCGGGGATGCCCATCCTGAAGGCTCACGAGGCCAAACACGTGATCGTCTGCAACCTGGATGAACGTCCCGGCTACTCCGGCGTGCCCAACCCCCTGTACCATAGCCCCAACACCGTGCTCTTGCTGGGCGACGCCAAGGAAACGTTGACCAGGCTCACCGATTCCCTGAAAGCGGCATAGGGACCCTTGGGCCACAACCGGCCGACTTGTGGCGCAAAACGCGTCAGAACTCCGGCGGTTCTCCACAACCGGCCGACTTGTGGCGCAGATAGCATGGCTGACCAGGTAAGGGCGGGAAACCCACTATCCCCGGGTGTTGGACCACTTGAATGGGCAACACTGGCCTTTCCCCCACGCAGTGAGGGCCCATCGCAGGACAGAGCCCGGGGTCAGCGCTTCCGCTCGGCGGGGTGCATCCGCTGGTACAGGTCACCGAACAGGTTATTCGGATCGGTCCGCGCCTTGATCGCCTCCCAGCGGGGCTGGCTGTACACCGACCAGAAGGTCTGAAGGTCGTGATGGTTGCGCGAGATCAGCGTCTTCATGCCCTCCAGCTCGTAGGTCTTCTGCTCCAGGAGCTGGGAGTAGTCGATCTCCGGGTGGTTGTTGGGCTTGCCGTAGATGGCGCAGTCGATGAACAACCGGTGGCCCCGCGCGTGAAAGGCGTCGGAGAAGGCCCGATACTCGCGCTGGGCCATGAAGGGCACGATCCAGAGCGGCCAGTGATCGATCTCCTGGGCGTACCAGTCGAAGAACCGCTCAAAGTGGCTCTCCGGGATGAAGACGTCCACCACCACGTCCGGCCGGCGTTGCAGCCGGAAGATGGGGCTCAGTCGCTTGGACCACTTGAGCATGTTGGTCGAGCCCAGGAAGATCTTGCCGAACAGCAGCCGCACCGCCTTGTTCTCCAGCACCGGCACCGTCCGGCTCAACCAGTGGCACTCGGTGTCGTAGCGGAAGAAATACTGGCTGATCGGCAGGTAATCGACCGGCTTGGTCGCCGTGCTCTTGTAGTAGATGTTCAACCACTCGTAGTTGCTGATCCGCGGCGCCTCGTCAACCATGGTCCCCAGGCAGGCGACCAGCTGGTCTGGCGCATGGATGATGCCGTCGATGAAATCCACGTCACCGGCCTGGATCCGCTCCTTCAGGAAGGACCAGTAGTACTTGAAGCTGGTGAACCGCTCGTAGTTCAATCGGACGAACGGCTTGCACTCCAGCAGGCGGAAGGTGAGCTTGGTGATGATGCCCAACGTCCCGTAGGAGCTGAACATCGCCCCGAAGAGGTCGGGATCCTTCTCTGGTGAGCAGGTGAGCACCTCTCCGGTGCCGGTCACCACCTCGTACTCCAGGCAGCTGTCGTGAAAGCTCCCCAGCTTGTAGGACATCGACTCGATGGAGCAGCCCGAGACCGCCCCGCCCAGGGTGATCTCCTTGAGCTCGGGGACGGTGGTCGGGATCAGCCCCAAGGGAACGGTCGCCTCCACCAGCCGATGGAAGGTCACTCCCGGCTCGGCCACGGCGATGCGCCGTTCGCGGTCGATGGAGAGGATCTCATCCAGCGACTTGAGATCCAGCGGCTTGATCCGTTCTTTTTCCGCCGCCGGATTGGGGACCATGTGCGACACCGATTTTTTGGCGAACTCGATCGGCCCTTGTTCCGGCTTTCGTGCTTTGATCTGTTCGACGAGTGCACAGATCTTCTGGTCGTGGTTCATTCGCCCTCTCCTTTGCACGGGACATCAGAGGCTTACGGGGCCTCTGTTGCCCGGGTCCTCGATTGACCGATTGGACCGTGTGTACCCCAAAGCCGTCCCTCTTGCCATAGAAACCTGTGGGTCACTCCCTGCCAAATCCATCTTCCGCCCAGAGCCGGAGGCAAGACGTGCACCTCGAGCTCGCGGAGATGAGATGGCCCCTCACAAGTGCGGATCAATAGCACTGGCCGCTTGACAGCGAGGCCGTCAGACCCAACACTATGGACCCTGCAGCGAAGCGTTGGTATTCAAAAGGAGAATCTTGCAGCCACCCAAGCCTTTGGGGCCCGGTGGCGGCCAGCGGCCGCCGAGTGGATCCTTCCCACAGAGACGAGGCAAACCATGCGCCTGTACAGTGTCACCGTCCCGCAGCGGCACGTGAAGTACCAGATGTCCCTCTATTTCTACGGCCACATCCTGCGACTACCCCACCAGACCGAGCTGGACAACAGTACGACCCGCTGGTTCCGGCGGCCTGTCTATGTCGTGAGTCAATCGGCCGATGCCCTGGCCGAAGAGCAACCCAAAGGGGTGTTCACCGGGATCCAGTTCAACGTGTCGCCGCCCAAGGACATGAAGCCCATCGCCGCAGCCATGCGGATGATCGGCGTCAAGCAGTCGGAGCCCCACAGGGTGCAGGAATCCTGGCTGATGACACTGTTCGATTCCACCGGCAACCAGTTGGTCGTGATGGGGACCGAGGAACCCCCCGATGAGCCGCTGATCGAAAAAGGGGTCGGGTCGCTCAGCCTGTTCGTGACCGACATCGCAAGAGCCCGCGATTTCTACCTCGGTGCCCTGGGGCTTCCCTTGCGGGCCGATCCCTACCCGGGGCTGGTGGTGATCGGCGACCCCTCCGGCACCTCCTTGATGGTCTACCAGTCCTCCAAGGCCAACCCCAATACGCCGATCGGCCGGAAAACCGGCATCTCGTTCTACTCGGACGACCTGCCTAAAGTGCTGTCGGCCGTCATGCAGGGGGGCGGCATGGTGATTGGACAACAACCGGCCGAACAAGGAAAACCGGAGATCTACAGCGCAGACTTCGCCGATCCCGAGGGGAACAGCTTCACCGTCATCGACCAGCGGTTCCTCGAGATTCCCGCCTACGAGCCGGCTGCCACCCAACAAAAGGCGGCTCAACCGGACAACCCCCTGGGCCTGGAGCTCGACAGCACTCCGATGTCAGAACAGCCGCCGGATGCAGAAGAAGGCTACACCTTCGATCGGGACCTGGAGTTGGATTGATTGCCGCCAACGGTGGCGGATAGCAGACAACGACGAGCGATAGGTAGCCACTTGGTAGCAGTCACCAGAACACAACCAAACACCTTCCAAGACTGGCACACGATCCCCGTATCGGCGGATCGTGACCCGAACGGGATCGACAACCTGGATCGCTGCCAGGTGATCGCTGACAACCGAAAGCAGGTTCACAGGAACGACCAATTGGGGGGCCCCCTTACACCATAACGGGGGATCAGGAGGAGAACTCATGGCAGAAAAACCGAAATCGACTTTCTACCTGGTAGTGGCCGTCGTCATCATCGGCCTGGTGGTCTTCGCCCTGTACCGAAGCGACCTGTTCGCGCCCAAAGGGGGAGAGGGACAGCCCCCCGAGGATATCACCGCACCGCCCATCCTGGAAGACGAGGCCTACAACGCCGCCCTCACCACGGTCCAGGAGTGGCAGTTCGTACCGACCGAGCGCCTCCCAGAGGTACGCGGGACCTCAGCTTACCGGCCACTGGAGAACAACACCATCCGGTTCGCCCTGAACGTGTGGGCGGGCTGGGCTCCCATCATACTGGCCAACGAGGGCTTCCAGGCAGGCCACGTCTGGCGAACACCCGCAGGGGAGGAGTTTCGGGTCGAGCTGGTCCTCATCGATGATCCCGTCGCCATGCGCGACGCCTACGCCGCCGGAGAGGTCCATGTCGGCTGGGCCACCCTCGACATGGTGCCGCTATTCCTGGAGGGGTTCGTGGACAGCAGCGGAACCCCCCGAGACAGCCGGGTGATGCCCCGCATCTACCAGCAGATCGACTGGTCGAACGGTGGCGACGGGATCATCGTGCGGGAGAGCATCCGCACCGTCAGCGATCTGCGCGGCCGGCAGGTGGTGTTGGCCCAGAACTCCCCCTCCCAGTACTTCCTTTTGAACATGCTGGTGTATGGCGGACTGCAACCCCACGAGGTCCAGATGGTGTTCACCCAGGACGCCTTCCAGGCCGCTGCTGCCTTCAATGCCCAGTCGGACATCGCCGCTGCCGTTTCCTGGGCGCCCGACATCTACAACCTGGCCGAGGCGCCGGGCAACCGCATGCTGGTCACCACTCAAACGGCCAATCGGCTCATCGCCGATGTCTGGTTCGCTCGGGCCGACTTCGCCCGCGATCACCAATCGATCCTGGAAGGGCTGGTCCGGGGCATCTTCGACAGCATGGAGCTCCTCTACGAAGACGAAGCCCAGCGCCGCCGTTGCGCCGAGCTGATGGCCGCCGGGTACAACCTGCCCGTCGACGAGGCCCTCGGCATGATGGGAGACGCCCACTGGACCAACTGGGCCGAGAACTACCAGTTCCTGGTCAACCGCAACAACCCCACCGGCTTCCAGAGAGTCTGGGATCAGGCCTACAGCCTCTACCGCCGGATCGGATCCGTCACCCATACCCAGATCCCCTTCGACCAGGTCATGGACTTCTCCATCATCCAACAGCTGGGACAGGATCCTCGATATGCCAACCAGGTCGATCGCTACCAGGTGCAGTTCACCCCCAGGACGGTCAACGAGATCACCGCGGCCGAGTCCCCCATCCTGACGCAAACCGTCAGCATCAACTTCTACCCCAACAGCTGGGACCTCCATCATCGCGTGGTACGGCAAGTGGAAGGCCGGTCGGTCGAGGAGCTCTATGACCCCAACGTGGAACATGTGCTGGAGGAGATCGCCAGGCTGGCAGGGGAGTTCGGTCTGGCACAGATCGTCATCAGCGGCCACACCGACAGCTCCATGCGTGGCCAGGTTCCCGAGAACCTGGTCGTCGAGCTCTCCGAACGCCGGGCCAACGCCGTTCGGGATGCCCTGGTACAGCAGTACCAGCTCGACCCCAACCAGTTCGCCGTCCGAGGAGCCGGCTGGAGCGAGCCGGCGGACCGGAACGATCCCTTCAACCACGCCAAGAACCGTCGCGTCGAGGCAGCGGTGTACCCGGCGGAAGGGATGTAACAACCGCATGAGCTTTCGGACCGCGACCGCCGCAAGGCAGATAGCGCTGCGGTCGTCGGTGGTTCTTTTCCTGGGCCAGGGGCCCATGACAAATGCTGGACTGACCACGGCCGGTCGGTTAGCCTCTCGGGTCGGATCTGCTCTCCCTCGCCCAGGCGGTGGCTTTTCTCACCGCCCCGCGGACTGTGCTTTCGCGCCGGATTGACCGCGGCGATCTCGACGTTGGGCGGGAGAGACAGCCAGGGTTGCCTCCCAAGGGTGGACAGGGGAATCGATGGACAACCGATCGCCGGACCAGGAACCGAAACCGGGGGCAACCGCCTGCGAAGAGGCTGACGCCAGACCTTCGACCGGCTCGACCCCACAACGATCGGAAACCCCGGATGTGCCCAAGCATGCCGAGATCCCGCCCCCCCCCAGCATCGGCGAAACCCAGGATTCTGCCGGGCAAAAAGGGCGAGCCAGTTCGGCGGTGGAAGGCGATCGACCGTTGACCGATGCGGGAAGTGACCACCCGGCTCGTTCGGGGGGGCAAAAGCCCCGAAGCGACCGCTCCCTGGTGAGCCAGGGGTTTTCGGCCCTGGTCTGGCCCCTTCGATTCCTGGGACGTTCGCTGTCCAGCGGTATCCGGCGGCTGTTTGTGATCCGCAAGGAGATCCACACCCTGGAGTCCCTCCTCCTGGGATTGCTGTGCGTCGCGACCTGCTTCGGTTTGTGGTGGTGGGCGACGGCCGGTCAGGGCGAAGAGCGGATGCTGAGTCCCGCGGAGCTTCCCAGCCCTGCCGAAACCTTCGGCAGCTTCAAGAGCCTGTGGTTCGACCGCGCCCTGACCCGAAACCTCTATGCCTCCTTGAGGCGCGTGATCCTGGGCTTCGGCCTGGCCGCCGCCGTCGGGATCCCCATCGGGGTGCTGGCGGGCTGCTTCCGGCGTGTCCAGAGCTTCTTTGCCCCTCTGACCGTCTTCGGGCGCAACATCCCCATCGCCGCCCTCATCCCCTTGACCTTCTCGCTGTTCGGCATCCAGGAGATGCAGAAGATCATGTTCATCTTCATCGCCTGCGTGGCCTTCATCATCTCCGACACCGCCCACAACATCGCCAGCATCGATCAGCGCTACATCGACACCGCCTACACGCTGGGAGCCCGTCGTAAGGATATCGTCCTGAAGGTGCTGGTCCCCCTGTCCATGCCGGACATTGTCAGCTCGCTGCGCGTCCTGTTCGGGCTGGCCTTCGGCTACATCATGCTGGCCGAGCTGGTGAAGTTGGGCGGAGAGTCGGGCGGACTCGGCGATATCATCATGATCTCCCAGCGCAGAGGGAAAAAAGAGCACATCCTGTTGGTGCTGCTTATCATCCCGCTGGTGGCCATGGCCCTCGATCGCATCCTGCTAGAGATCCAACGGCAGCTCTATCCCCACCGATATGGCGGCGCAGGGATCCTGCACCGCCTGGGTCGCCTGATCGCTAATGGCTGGGAGGACCTCACCGGCTTCTTCCGTCGTGGATCGTCACATCTCCTGTTTGCCGCCAGCTCGGCAGGCACGCCGGGTGCCAACCCGTCCACCTCCACTTTGCCCCCTGCACTCCCCCGGCCGGCCGACACCGTCCGGGAGGCGGCATCACCCCCTGAAAGCGCGCCGCAAACAGAACCGGCGCCATCCCCTTCAATGGACGATTCGGAGGAGGAGAAGGCACCATGAGCGAGGCAACCCCACCCGTCCAGGTTCCGGGCGCTGCGCCGACAGGCATCCTCGAAAAGAGCGGGCAATCCCTGGGCCATCCACCCACCTCTGCCCAGCCATCTCCCTGCCATGTGGTCGAGTTCGTCGAGGTGACCAAGACGTACAACCCGGGGCGGAGCAACGAGTTCACCGCCATTCGAGACGTCAGCTTCGCGGTGAAGGACACCCCCCACAAAGGGGAGTTCATCTGCGTTTTGGGCCCAAGCGGCTGCGGAAAGAGCACCATCCTACGCCTCATCGCCGGCCTGGAACCCCAGCACCCCCCCACCTGTGGCCAGGTGCTGGTCATGGGCAAACAGGTCACCGGCCCCGGCCCCGATCGCGGCATGGTCTTCCAGGACTACACCAGCTTCGATCACCAGACCGTGCTGGAAAACATCACCTTCGGCCTGACCTGCATGAGGGTGAAACGAGCGGATCGAATCGCCCTGGGCCGCGAGTGGATCGAACGGGTAGGGCTCAACGTCCTGGAGGACCAGGACAAGTACCCCCACGAGCTGTCGGGCGGCATGCGCCAGCGGGTCGCCATCGCCAGGACCCTCATCCTCAAGCCACGCATCATCCTGATGGATGAGCCGTTCGGCGCCTTGGACCCCCAGACCCGCATGTCCATGCAGGATCTACTGGTCCACCTCTGGCGGGAGGTCGAAGCCACCGTCTTCTTCGTCACCCACTCCATCAGCGAGGCGGTATACCTGGGCGATCGGGTCTACATCCTGAGCGCATCCCCCGGGACGATCCTGCGCGAGATGGAGGTCGAGCCGCCCGATCGACCGCCCTGGGAGATGGAGAAGGAACCGCGATTTCAGGAGACGGTCTACGAGATCCGAGAGTTGATACGAACCCTGGAGAGGCCCTGCCAGTCGGGCCCTCCGGCGTAGGAGGAGAAAAGCCATGGGGCTGTGGAAATACCTCCGGTCGGCCTTCAAGAACCGATGGAACCTGCTGATATTCTCCGGTGCCCTGGGATTCGCCATCGTAAGTGGCGCCGCCGGGGTGTTCATCCCCCTCGTCTTGGCCGGCGAGTTGGGTTACCTGACGCTGTTGGGAACCAACCAGCGCTACCAGCTACTGGTGGACTCGGAAGAGACCGCCAGGAGGCAACAGCTCCAGTCGTTGAGCGCGGAGCAAAGACAGACGCAGCTGATGAGCGCTCTGATCCCAACACAGCGCAACCGCTACGAGATGCTCCGCTCCCGATGCCTGGAGATCCGGCGCATCGCCGGTGAGCTGCAGGGACCCGGAGAACAGCTCTCCGACGACGCGCTGGACCAGCTCCAGCTGGACGGCCTGGACCGACTGCTCTGGATCTACCTCAGGATGCTGTACACCAAGCAGTCTCTCGACCAGTTCTTGAAGACCACCACCGAGGCCGACATCCAGGCCGACATCACCCGGGTCGAAAAACGGCTGGCTCGCCTCGACCAGCAGGCCGAGGACCCCCATCAGCAGAAGATCCGGGAATCACTCGAAGATAACCTGGCCACCGGACAGCTCCGCCTGTCCAACTTCAACAAAGCGCAGAGCACCCACGAGCTGATGTGCCTCGAGATCGACCGCCTTGAAAACAAGATCCAGACCTTGAGCGAGCTGGCCATCAACCGCGCCGAGCCCGACACCATCGCCCACCAAGTGGACAGCGTGGTCTCCACCATGATGGAAGTCGAAGAGGCCATGAACGATCTGAGCTTTGCCACCGGCCTCGAGGCAGACGATGATCGGGTGCCGAAGCTCCTGACGGCTGAAGAGAAGGTCGAGCAAGAAGAGGTTTCGAGGCGTTAGACAAGCAGAAGGTCCGCTTCCCCCACCTCGGCAGCTGGCCGGTCGATTGGCCGTCCCCCTTGACAGACCGCGCGGGCGATCACCCCTCCTTGTGCAGCTCGGCCTTGGGATGCCCGGCGAACTCCGCCATGGCTCGCTTCAGATCCTCCTCCGGCAGCACGTAGTCGGTCAACTTGCCCCGGAAAAAGGCGTCATAGGAGGCCAGATCCAAAAGACCATGACCCGACCAGTTGAAAAGGATGACCCGCTCTTGCCCCTCCTCACGGGCCTTGATCGCCTCGTCGACCACGGCCGCCAGGGCATGAGAGGTCTCGGGTGCCGGGATGTAGCCCTCGGTTCGTGCCCACTGGACCGCCGCCTCGAAGCACCTCAATTGAGAATAGGAACGCGGGGCGATCAGACCCTCCATCGCCGCATGGCTGACCAGAGGGGCCACCCCGTGATACCGAAGCCCCCCGGCGTGGATGGGAGCCGGAACGAAGCTGTGCCCCAGCGAGTGCATCGCCAATAGCGGCGTCATCCGGGCCGTGTCGCCGTGATCGTAGACAAAGGGCGCCCGGGTCAGGGTGGGACAACTGGTCGGCTCGACCGGCACCACCTCGATGTTGGCGCCACAGATCTTGTCGTACAGGAAGGGGAAGGCCAAGCCGGCAAAGTTGGACCCCCCCCCCACACAACCGATCACCACGTCCACCTGCTTCTCGCCGATCTTCTCGAGCTGTTTTTTGGCCTCCAGCCCGATCACCGTCTGGTGCAACAGGACATGGTTGAGAACGCTTCCCAGGCTGTACCGGGTCTGGCCGCTGCCATCGCTGACCGCGGTTTCCACCGCCTCGCTGATGGCGATCCCCAGCGAACCGGGCGACTCGGGGTCCTGCTGAAGGATGGTCCGTCCCGCTTGAGTCTCCTTGGAGGGACTGGGAATACAGTTGCAGCCCCAGGCCTCCATCATCAGCCGTCGATAGGGCTTCTGGTCGAAGCTGACCCGCACCATGAACACCAGGCATTCCAGTCCCACCAGGGCAGAAGCAAAGGCAAGCGCACTGCCCCACTGCCCGGCCCCGGTCTCGGTGACCACGCGCTTCACGCCGAACTGCTTGTTGTACCAGGCCTGGGCCACCGCCGTATTGGGCTTGTGGCTGCCGGGAGGGGACATCCCCTCGTGCTTGTAGTAGATGCGGGCCGGCGTACCGAGTGCTCGCTCCAATCTGCGCGCCCGAAAGAGCGGAGAGGGCCTCCAGATGGTGAGCAGAGCGAGGATCTCCTCGGGAATGTCGATCCACCGCTGAGGCGAAACCTCTTGCTCGATCAGGTTCATCGGGAAAACCGGCGCCAGCATCTCGGGCGTGATGGGGGTGCCATCGGGCGCCAGCGGCGGCAGGGGCGGGCTGGGAAGGTCCGCGGCCAGGTTGTACCACTGGCGAGGTATCTCGTCGTCGTTCAACAGAACTTTGATCTGTTCCATCCTGTCTCCTTCTTGGGGATGATCTGCTATCCGGGGAGAAGTCATATACCCGGATGAATCCCAAAAATCTATCAATCCATTGAACCGACCCGATCGGGGGAACCCATCTTGGCCATCGGTACGGGTTGAGTCGCGCCAGGCTTGGAGGTATGGTTCAACTCCTTCTATCGGTACCTGAGGATTGACGGCCAATGAGCAGTGTTCAAGGCCCAGAGGAAATACCGGCAGGTTCGAGCCGAAGAGCGGAGGCTCCGGCGGGCGAGGTCCACCCCTCGCCTGGGGAGATCGAGGGGGGCAGGGGGGAGACGATACCGACCAATACCGATGCCGGTCATGGTACCCCTACCGGCAGGTCGGTCCGGCTGGGTGGCCGTACCGCCGTGCTGTTCGGCATTCTGGATGTGGCGGCGGCTGCGGCCTACCTGGTTGTCCTTTTTGCCTTGATTCCCTCTCGACACCCCTGGTTCAGCGCGCTGGCCATCTCGGTCTGTGCCATCCTGGCCCTCGGTGGGCTGGCGACGACAAGCGGACGTCGATGGGGGCTGGTTGCGGGTGCCGCAGCCTCTGCGTTGCTGCTTCTGTCAGGGCTGGCGGTCATCTGGGGACTGGTGGCCAGCGCCGCCTACCTGTACGGCATCTACGGAGGGTTCGGCCGAGGGGCAGCCTTTGTCCTGATCGCGGTGAACCTCCTGGTATTCCAGCTGGTCTGCTGGCTACCCTCCCGGCAGCTTTTATGGACATCAAGGCTGCTACGGCGCGGGCGAGCAGGTGAGTAGACCTCAGAAACCCCGGAGATTCGAATTCGCCACGATCCGGGGCCGGCAACCCGATAGCGCCTTGCGTCCTGGAAGAACGACCCGTGGGCGCAGGGACGGGGATGGGCCGGTGAGCAGATCCTACCTCGGCTGGACCCTGACCATCTCGGCATTTCTGGTCATTTTCGGCTCTTTCATCGCCATCGCGCAGTGGGCTCGCTACCCCAGGCCGTTCCGGTGGGGAGAGCAGGCTGGCGAGGTCGCGCTGGACTATCTGCGCTGCCGCCTGGAAGGCGACGGCTGTCGCCTGGAGGAACCCGCCCGCTGCTGGTCGGAGCCGGGCGAGCGCATCCTGTTTGCCACCTGGTACTTGGCGGGATCGCGGGGAAGGACCGTGGTGGCTACGGGCAGGAGTGGAGGCGAGGCGCTCGAGCGGTTGGCACAGGCGCTGGTCCGAGAGATCGATGTTTTGCACGTGGACCTGGATACAGCCAGACTTCGCCTGGATCTACTGACGACCCGAGGACCGGTGCTCAGTGGCATCCCCTTGTTGTTTGGACTGTCGATCGTCCCGGGTCTGGACGGTCTCGGAATGCGGGTGGATGATCGCACCGCCTACCTGATGCCCTACGAGCTGCAGGAAGAGGGGCTGCTGGTCAGTCACCGGCCGTTTGCCTTCATGGACCTGCGCTTCGGTCTGGATGCCCACCAGGTGGTTGGCCGCCTGGAAGAGATGATCGGCGGTTCCCCAGGACCGAGGAAGCTCTTCCGCTTTCGCACCGAGAGCTACATCGAGGCTTCTGCGGGCCAGGTCGTTTCGCTCTATCGCAACGCGCCACCTGTTCCCCCCGCTGGCCGACGCGAAGTGGAAAAGGCGATCCGCGCCGCTGCGGATTGGATCGTCTCGGCTCAGAGAGGCGACGGGAGTTTTCACTACCGCTACGAGCCGTTGCTCGATCGATATGCCGAAGGGGAGTACTCGCTGACGCGCCATGCGGGAACCGTCCTGTTCCTCCTGCAGGCCCTGGAGCACACCGGCGACCGTCGCTATCGACTGACCGCCGACCAGGCGCTGGAGTACCTGTGGGACCACACCACCCAGGATTGTGGGCGGGCGGGAGCCGCCTGTGTCGGAGGACCGCCGGCAGTCGGCATTGGAACGAGCGCCCTGGCGCTGGCCGCGCTGGTTGAACACCACCGGTCGGGGGGGAGCAGATCGCTCCAGCGTGCCAGGAAGCTGGGAGAGTTCCTCCTGATGATGCAGAAGCCCGATGGCAACTTCTGGCATCGGTACCCGTTCGATGGGCCACTCGACCCCAAGGTCCACACCTTCTACCAGACAGGGGAGGCCGCCTTCGCTTTGGCCCTGCTGGCACAAGCCGATCCCCAGGAGACGGCCTGGCGCGAGGCGGTGCGTCGCACCCTGGAGTACTGGGTCGACGACTACTGGGATCACTTGGCCGGAGGGTTCTTCTTCGCCGAAGAGCACTGGACCTGCCTGGCCATCGAGGCCGCCCATCCCCTGTTCGAGTCGGGTCGGTACGATCGGTTCTGCCTGGACATCGCCCGGTTTCTAGCACGACTGGTCCACGACCAGACCAGCTCTCCGTTTCCCGACTTCGTCGGTGGCGCGGGGTTCGGCGCGCTCTTTCCACCCCACACCACCCCGACGGCCACACGAATGGAGGCGATGGTGGCCGCCTACCGGATATCGGTGATGAACGGTCAACCGGACCAGGATCTGGCCGATGCCATCAGACGGTCCGCCCGGTTCCTGTTGGCGGCCCAGTATCGAGATGGTCATCGCCCCCTGTTGCCGAATCCGGCCCGCGCCCTGGGAGGGTTCCGGGAGAGCGCCCTCGTTCCCACCATCCGTATCGACTACAACCAGCACGCCGGATCGGCGCTGCTGCGGGCGCTCACCGCCGAAGGGTTGGTTGTGGACCTGCCGATGCCCACCCTCCGGTAGACGATTCGCCCCGAGGAACGGTGGCGCCGAAGGGAACGCTAGCAGGCCGGTTCCGGCCGGACGACCCGCCGATACCACAGCACCGGCCCCTCCTGGCCGAGCAGGTTGGTACCGTCCAGCGGTTCGTCGGAGCCGGGCAGGATGCAGTCTCTCAACATCCCCAGGTGGCCCTTGTCGTACTCGCACAGGTGGACATCCACGATACCGGCCAGAAGCTCCTTCAGAAAGGAGCTGGAGCCGGGCCGCACCAGGGTGTCCCGCCGTGCCGTGCCGACGAAAATCGCCCGGACACCGTACTCGCCCAGTCGCTTCAGGTCCAAGAGTTCACCGAACACCGGCCGCTGGTAGACACCATCCTTCATCGGGCTGGCATAGCCGGCATCGGTATGCTCCACGATGTGGTAAGGGATGGGGATGGTCCGGTTGAGCCAGCGCCACATCTTGAGCTCTGACGGCCTGGGGCCGGGAGGGGCGCACATGGACCACTCCCGAAGGAGCTCCGACACCGGATTGGTGACCGCCGGATTGCCGTAGTTGATCACCGCCCGCATCACGTCGCCCGACACCGCCCGCTCTCCAGTCTCCAGGGAAACACAGGTCTGGTCCAGGGTGGTCCCGGGGAGCAGGTGACGGTAGTTCTCGTAGAGATCGCCCATCCCCGCCGGGTGAATGGGAGCCACGCCGAAGAAACCGTAGCGCGCCAGCCCCTGCAAGCGACCGGAGGCCAGACAGCGCATCGCCACCTCTCCCCCTTGGCAGTATCCTCCCAGGATCACCTGGAGCCCGGAGAACTCCTGCGACGCGATCCGGCACAGAGCCCGCACATCCAGGATGTACTCTTCCAGCGTCATGCGGGCCACTGCCCGATGGGTGCGGATATCCTTGTTGAGGAGGACGGCGGTGGGGAGTTGCCGGTCGGCCAAATAGTGCACGAAGCTGCGGCCGGGCTCCCAGGCGACCACCCCCGGATCGAGGATCATGGGGGGGATCAGGACCAGCGGAACCTGGTCCCTCAGATCCAAAAAAGGCCTGACCAGCCACAGCTCCAGCCGATCGGTCTCCCCCAGCAGGCAGAACTGGCCATCGTCGAGCTGGAAGCCGAACTGATCGGCCACCTGCGGGTCCAGCTCGCCCAGGCGCAGCTTCAACCAGGTCTCCAGCTGAGCCAGCTTGCCGGTCACCAGGTCATCCACCCCACCCCGCAGGCAGGCCTTCTCGAACCCCGCGGCCTCCTGCCACATCCAGGAAAGCGTGTCCCACAACGCCCCGCAGCCGGCTTGTGCCGCGCGCATCATGTGAAAGGGCAGGGAGACGGCCCTCTGGGAGTCGGTCGGATCGTGTGCTACCAACTGGGCCTCCACCTGGTCGACGGGCTTCGGCTATTCTTCTGCCGTTTGCTCCGCCACCCCCGGCTCTGCTGCCCTCCGCACCGCAGTGCGGTCTGCTTTTCCATCGGACAGCCCTGCCGGGCATGCGACCTTCTCGCTCTCGCCAGCCGGGGTGAGAAAGAAAAACTGGCTTGCCCCTTTTGACCGCTGTCGATCAGGCTGTGGCCAGGCGGGAGAGCTGTTCCCGCATGAGCTGGTTGACCCTCACGCCGATGGAAACCATCAGCTCGGCACGTTCCTTGGTCGCCTTGGTCTGGTAGTCGATCGCCTGCTTGATGCGGTCGGCGGCCTGGTTCTGAAGCTGCTCGAGCTGCTCCAGCACCGATAGACCGGCCTTCGCCCACAGCCCAACAAACGGTGCATAGGTTTCGAAGCAAAATGCGGTCTTGAGAAAATCGGGGATCTCCTGCATGGCCATCTGTCCAGTCTCCTGTTGATCGTGAGGGTTGCTTTTTCTCTTGGCATTCATGTTCGTCTTCTCTTGGCTTGCCGATTGTGCATTGCAACATGGTACTCACAAAGAACGGGTTGTCAAGCAGGTTTTTCTGCAAATGCGAAAATTGCGAGGATCGCCCATCTCGAAAGGCGGCGACTCACAAAAAAGACCGGAAGGCCACCATGCCGAAGAACATCCATGGCGCGCCGCAAAATCCGCCGGCCCTGGAAGTCGAAGATCAGACTACCACAGCAGTTGCTTTTGTTGGAACGAACGACCCGGCCGCCCCCAAGGCCATCCGCAAGATCGCCGGTGGTGCAACGCAATATCCCGCGGTCGGCGGCCTTCGATCACCCCACCAGTGCGGGGATACGATCCCGCAGACATCGGTCACCTGAGGAGATCCATTCCCTCCACCAGTACCGGCTCATCCTGCTTTGGCAGATGGTCGAGGCCGAACGGGTCGATACGCACTGACACCCCAGCCATCGGTACCCGCGCCCTCGGGTGGTCTTGACGTCAAGCGGTCCGACGCATACTGTCCCCAAGATGCATCCTCGTGCTTCTCGAACCATGGCGATATCCGAACCAGAGTGGATACCGAAAGCTTGAAAAAGGCGATCGCCCCCCTCCTCGCGGATCTCGCCCAGGTCAAAGCCATCGAACAGGTGAAACTGCTCTTGACCGACCCGGAGGAGCACGCCTGGAGCCGTCCCTGGCAGGTTAACCGCTACAAGGTGGACACCTTCCCCGGGATCCAGGAGATCTGGGATCTGGTCGCTCAGACGGTGGCACCACTACTGTTGGAGTGCACTCACCGTCAACGCCTGGGGTATGTTCTTCTTCTCCAGTACGCGCCCTCCCACCAGGCGGCCCCCTCTCTGCTGCGGTGCCTGGATGACCCGGATCTCACCGTCCAGCTGATGGCGATCAACGCACTGGCCGAGGCGAACCCCCCCGGGCTGAAGGAGGTGCTTTTCCCCCGCCTGCAATCCGAACATGCCGCCGTGCGCTGGAACGCCGCGGCAGCCCTCGGGCAGATCGGCGAAACCTTGGCCTACCCCCATCTGGTGGAGCGGTTGGCTCGCGACCGGGACCCGCGGGTGCGCAGATGGGCGGCCCTGGCCCTGGCCGAGGTAGACCCGAAACGGGCGGTGGGGCCCCTGATGAAGCTGCTCAGGATGCCCTCCTTGCCCCACGAGATCCTGCTGGGGGTGAAGGCGGGGTTGAACCAGGTGGGGCCCTTGGCGATCCAGCAGTTGATCGATCTGATCGGGGACCCCGACCCGGTGCTCCGCCTGAGAGCCATCGAAGCGCTGGAGCCGTTCGCCTTGTGGGAGGTTGACCAGTGCCTGCGGACCGCACTGCAGTTCGAAGACACCCCAACTCAGCTGGCAGCCGCCTGGGTGCTGGCCAGCCACAAGGATCTTGACGGCTTCCAGCGCTTGCGCGCCGAGCTGGTCTCCCCCGATTCTCCTCACCGCCTGGCGGCCGCCTGCTACATGACCATCCTGGGAATGGTCACCGGTCTGCGCGAGATGGCGGCAGCCTACTTCGACTCCAAGCGGCAGGCGCTCGTCCGCGACGGAGTGGCGCGCTTTCCACAGTCAGAGCGGGACGAGTTGGCCTATTTCGTGGAACGGGAGCAGGATCCGGTCCGGGCCAGGGCCTTTTGTGACATGGCAGGCGCCCTGGGCGCTGCCGCGGCCATCCCTCCGCTGATGCAGCGCATCAGAGACTCCGATCCCCTGGTGGCCATCACCGCTGCCACCTCGCTGATCCGACTGCGCGGATCCGAGCTGGGCACCACCCTGGAGGTGGTGCTGACCCGCTTCGACAATCCGATCGAACGCACGCAGGTGGCCCGCTCTCTGCGCCAGCTCTGGAGCCCCATCCCGCTTGCGGCCTGCGAAGTGTTGGTCAACGACGGCTGCGCCGGAGTGGTCATCATCGGGCTCGAGCTGTTGGCCCGCCATCCCGATCCGGAGGCGATCGACTGGATCGTCACCGTGCTGGAAACCGAGCATCTGCGCCGCCAAGGAAAGATCCCACCCTATGACCTGGAACAGAACGACCCCCTGTTCGGCCGCTCCAGCTTGATCGGGCAGCTGGTGACGACCGGCGAGAGCATCCGACACCTCCTTCCGCCACCGCTCCATGAAGGGATGCGCCGGCTGGAACGGGACGGCTGGGCCGTGCCGAGCGTCGCGGTGGCCCAGGTGGCCATGGCGGCGCTGATGGCTCGAGAGGCAAGCCAATATCTGTCGGTGATCGAGCAGTTCCTCAACGATCGGCATCCTCTGCTCCGCTTCCGGGCCCTGGAGGCCTGCGTCGCGCTGGGCGGCTCCCAGGCCCTCACCACCGCCGCCGATCTGGAGACCGATCCGGACCCGGTCGTACGATTCTGGTGGAAGCAGAAAAAGTCCGAGAAGCTCCACTAGCCCCGGCAGGAAGCTGGGCGACCGATTTCGCTGCTGCGAGCCGATACGGTCATGGCCACCCCAGCTGCCTGATCGCCTCGACCAGGTAGCTGTCCACGTCGAATCTGCCACGGTCCACAGGCAAACCGCCCTGCTCGGCGCTCCGGCTGGCCCGACCATCGGGGTCTTGCGGTCCTGTCTGCACCCCTCCCCCGTCTTTCGCCATGCGTCCGCTACCCGAGTGCACTCTTGCCAGCCGGGGAACCCGGCAACCAGGCAGACCGTCCCCTTCCTTTCCGCTCTTCCCATGGAGTTCGCTCATGACCACCACCTCCTGTCGAACGAGGGAGTCTTCGGCGGTTTGTCGCATCCGTTGCCGGTTTTTTGTGGGAGGCCGGGCTTCGAGCAGAAGCGAGGCCGGTCTTGCTACCCCGTTGACGCCTGGAGAACGGAGGTGGACAGTGCACAATAGCTTTGCAGGGGCCAGGCGCAGATCCGTCGGGATGCGCGTCTCGACACCGTGAGGGTCAGGACCAGAGAGGCCGTTTGAAGCGTGGGGCGCGGGGGTAGGGGATGTGGCTCGGTATCCTGGTTTTTTTCGTCACCTACGTGCTGGTTTCCGCCCGAAGGCTGGGTTGGCTGAAGATCGACCGGCCAACTGGAGCCCTGGCGGGAGCGGTGGCCTGCGTCCTCGTCGGGCTGGTGACTCCAGAGCAGGCCATCGCCGCGGTGGACGGGCGCACCCTGCTGCTCTTGTTCGGCATGATGGGCATGGGGGCCTTTCTGGGGGTGGATGGCTTCTTCGATCGGGCGGGACTGGCGCTGGCCCACTGGGCCCGGACACCCGCCAGGTTGTTGGGCGGTTTGGTATGGGCCAGCGGCACGCTATCGGCGCTCATCACCAATGATGCGGTCTGTGTGCTGGGTGCCCCCCTGGTCGTGATCCTCATCAAGCGGTATCGCCTGCCGCCCCTGCCTTTTCTCCTGGCCCTGGCCACCTCTGCCAATACCGGCAGCGTGGCCACCCTGGTCGGCAACCCGCAGAATATGCTGTGCGGCATTCTGGGCGACCTCTCCTACCTGGATCACCTGCTGCTCGCCGCGCCGGTCGCCGCAATCGGATTGGCCATCAACCATGGGCTGCTGTGGATCCTCTTCCGCAAGGAGCTCCACGGCAAACTGAGAACCTCCCCATCGCCGGATGTGCTGACCTCTCGCTCTGCTACCACCCTGGCGGTCATCGGAGGGGTGGCGGTCCTGTACACCCTGGGCACCGACCTCGCCTGGACCGCAGCCGGCGGCTGCACCGCCCTGCTGCTCGCTCATCGGCGCTCTCCCGACGAGATCTGGAGCCGGATCGACTGGTCCATTCTCCTGTTCTTCGCCGCTCTCTTCATCGTGGTCGAAGGGTTCGCCAACAGCGGAGCCCCTGCCTGGCTCTTCCAACGGTTCCCGCTCTGGCAGGGGGAAGGGACCTGGGGCTGGCTGCGGGTCGCCGCCATTTTCCTGCTGGGGTCCAACATCGTCTCCAATGTGCCCTTCATCCTGGTGGTGCGCGACCAGATGGCCACCCTCCCCGACCCCAGGCTCGGCTGGGAGATGCTGGCCATGGCCTCCACCTTCGCCGGAAATCTGACCTTGCTCGGGTCGGTGGCCAATATCATCGTGGCCCAGAAAGGCAAGGCGGTCGGCGGCATGGGCTTCTGGCAGTACCTGCGCCTGGGGCTCCCCCTTTCCCTGGTGACTACCCTACTGGGAGCGCTGTGGCTGATCTGGGTCGGGTGAGCTTTTACCGACTCGTCTTCCTCGCCATCCCTCGCGCGGTGAGCCCGAACAAACAGATCTCCTTCTTGACTGCAGACTCCGCGCCAACCTGGCATACCGAGAACAGAAAACGGCTCACCAGACGCTCCTGCCTGTCAGGCCAAAGCAGGCGCCCGATCATACGAAGGGTGTCGCCGGGTGGCAATCGACAACGGCGCTTCCCGAGCGGCATTGACAACCACCTCCGGCCACCGTACCCATCCCTCATGCCGGATCCGGAACACCAGCAACCCACCCACTCGGAAGGGTCCCACCACCGTAAGGTGACCATCCTGAACTTCGAACCGAGCTGGAGCGAACGTCTCCGCTGCCTGTCGGATGAGGCCGAGGTCATCCGGCTCGAGGACGTGCCGGGGTGCCGTCGAGCCAGTGAGCCACAGACCCTGGATCTCCTGCGCGAGCGGCTTTGCCGGCGGACGACGGGTTCCGTCGTGTTCTTGGGTTCGGGCGACTACCACCACATCACCCGGCTCCTGCTGGAACGGATCGATACCCCCTTTTCGCTCCTGCTGTTCGACAACCACCCGGAGCTCTTGCCGCCTCCCTTTTTCGGCCAGCTTCTCGGTTGCGGCTCCTGGCTGAGCTCGGCGGTGGACGACCTGCCGCACCTGATGCAGGTCGCCCTGGTAGGGACGGCCTTCGAGTCCCTGATGGAGGTCGAGCCCGCGCGACTGGCCAGGATCCTGTACCTGCCCGTCGACCCGATCGACCACCACTTGGCAGCCTGCCCACGGGACGCCCAGAAGGCCCTGACAGTGCTTGGTGCCATACGTCCTCAGGGGATCGACAAGGCGATCGGCGACCTCCTCGACCGGCTCCCGCCTGGCGCCATCTACATCAGTGTCGACAAGGACGTCCTGGCTGCAGACCAGGTGACGACCACCTGGTCTCAAGGGCAGATGACGACCGCCGAGCTGGTGGCTGCGGTGACCCTGCTCGTGTCCCGACGACCGCTGGCCGGAATGGACATCTGCGGAGATCTCTCCTGCGGCCCGCTGGACCTACTCGATCCGGCACAACGAGAAGCCATCGACAGGCACATGGAGGTGAACCGGGCACTGCTGGAAGCGGTGAGGGTGAGATAGATCCGGGCACCCACCCGGTCACGGAACCGCACGGTCAACGGGTAGTGGGCCCTGGCCGAGAAGGCCGAGATGGAGGCTCGGGCCGCCCGGTCACGGAACCGCACGGTCAACGTGTAGTGGGCCCTGGCCGAGAAGGCCGAGATGGAGGCTCGGGCCGCCCGGTCACGGAACCGCACGGTCAACGGGTAGCGGTTCGATCCAGGACCGCTCTCAGGCGGCAGAGATCGGAAGGAAGGGGAGAGCGCACAAGCACAGGCTCCCCCGTGGTAGGCGACCGGAACTCGACCAGGCTGGCGTGCAGGGTCGTGCGCGAGCAGATCACCGCCTCCTCCGATCCTCCAAGCTCGGTCTGTGTGACCTGGTCGGTCCGGCCATAGGCGGGATCGACCAGCAGGGGAATGCCGATCGATCTCAGGTGAACGCGGATCTGGTGATGCCTTCCGGTGCGAGGGTGAAGCTCGACCAGCGCGATGTCGCCAGAGGGCAAGCTCCAGGTATGGAGGAGCTCGTACTCGGTGACGGCTTTCAACGCCCCCTGCTCCGCCGGGCCCGCAGGTCGCATCTTCCCCTTGCGGGCGGGGTGCAGCGGAACATCGATGCGGCCCCTCTTTTTGGGGGGAGCACCCCTCGTGAAGGCCAGGTAGGTCTTGTCAACCTTGCCCTGCTCGAAGGCCATGGAGAGGAACCGGTGCGCCTGACTGTTTGTAGCGAACAACACCACACCGGAGGTGTCCCGGTCGATACGATGGACCACCCATAGCCTGCGATCGAGCTCGCGCTCCAGTGTCCTTGCCAGGCAAGCCTCCGGCGGCTCGCCTCGGGCGGGGATGACCACCATGCCCGCCGGCTTGTCCACGGCGATCCAGTTGGCATCTCCGCCCAGGATGGCTACGGCCATGGTCCGCTCGATCCCCTTTGGCACGTCAGTGCCCATGCATGACCAGCAGGATGACGGCGATACCAGCCAGAACCAGCAGCAGCTCCAACAGGGAAGCCTGCAGGCTCATCTTGCCGCGGCGAGACGGGATCAGGTCGGCCAGGGCCACGTACAGGAAGCTGGCGGCTGCGAAAGCCAGCATGTAGGAGCCCAGGGCCTGGGCCTGCGAGAACAAAAAGTAGGCCAACAGGGCGCCGACCAGCGTGGCCAGGCTGGAACCGGCGTTGAGCAGCAACGCTCTTCGACGCGAAAAACCGCTCTTGAGCAGGATCAAAAACTCGCCCAGCTCCTGGGGAATCTCGTGGAATATCGTTGAGATGGCCGCGGCGACGCCCAGGGGAGTAGACTCCAAAAATGCGGCGGCGATGACGATCCCATCCACGAAGTTGTGAACCGAATCGCCCACGATCATCAGGGCTCCTGCACTGGCATGCACCTCGCATCCATGCTTGTGGCAATGACGCCACACCAACAGCTTCTCCAGGACATAGAACACCACCACCCCCACCAGCACCCACTGGATCACCGTGGTGACCGGCAGCTGCTCGGCGGCATGCGGGATCATGCCCAGAAAGGCCGCCCCCAAAAGCGTTCCTGTGGAGAAGCTGATCAGGACCGGCAGCCACCGCTCCATGGTCGGGGGCTTGACCAGCAACACACTGCTCGCCAGTAGCAACGAACCGATGCCCCCCAAAAGGGCGAACACGATCACATAGATGAGGGTCATGAAGCGTTATCCTTCCAAACTCCCCGGATCCAAACCGGCGTACTTCTACCACGCCCTCCTTCCCGTTTGAAGGTGGGGCGAAGAACCTGCCGCTGTCGTCGTGCAGTGAGCCCCCCAATAGTGGATAGTTCTGGCGTCGCCCCTATTTGATCACCCTGCCCAAACCAACGTCTTGATAGTTTTGGTGTAAAATTATAGTGATCCTGTTGGGGTATCCACCGTGGATCTCCTCTCAGAAGGGCAGGACATCTTGACCGTCTGGAACATGGGAACGATGGCCGTTATGATGTCGGTCGGTTGCGAGGCCTTTTGGAGCCACCGGCCGCATGATGGACGGAACATTCCGGCAAATGTGGGTCGCTTGAGGGAGTAGAATCATCAGATGATCGGGAAGAAGAAAGCCCCCGACACACCAGTTCGGTACGTAGACCGCACTACCGGCCGCATCGAGGTGGAATCGCGGGCTGACAGCTCCACGTTGGGCCTGATCTATGGACCCGGGCCTCTTTCCTGGATGCTGCGCAGACTGCTTCGCCGCCGCTTCGTCAGCAAGCTGATCGCCCTCCGCTTCGATCGGCCTGCCAGCCGGGAGCAGATCGGGGAGTTCATCGACCGCTGGGGAATCGAGGCCGAGGAGGCGGAATATCCCTGGGATCAGTATCGAACCCTCAACGAGATCTTCACGCGCAAATTGCGTCCCGGTGTGCGGCCGATCGAATCCGACCCGGCGGCGCTGGTCTCTCCGGCTGACGGCAAGGTCCTCGTCTTCCCGAGCTTCGACGGACGCCGCATCCCGATCAAGGGGGGACATTTCGATCTCGCCGACCTGGTACGCGACAAGGCGCTGGCGCAGCGCTACGCTGGCGGGGAGCTGGCCCTGTTCCGGCTCACCCCTCCCGACTACCACCGATTTCACTTTCCCGCGGAGGGCATGGCCGAGCCACACCTCCATATCGAGGGATTGCTCGACTCGGTCAGCCCACCGGCCCAGATCAGAGATCCCGGGCTTTTCTGCACCAACCGCCGCGACCTGGTCCTGCTTCGCAGCGACCACTTTGGCGATCTCCTGCTGGTGGCGGTTGGCGCCATCGCCATCGGCGGCGTGGTCGAAACCTACATCCCCGGACGGGTCCAGAAAGGCGCGGAGCAGGGCTACTTCTGCTACGGCGGCTCAGCCTACCTGGTGGCCGTAGAGCCGGGACGGGTCCAATTCGACCCGGACCTGGTCGACAACAGCCGCCAGGGGCTGGAGACGTCGATCCGCATGGGGATGCAAGTGGCCCGGGCAGTGGATGCCCACCCCGAGCCTGGTGACGATGGCACCGGCAAGTCCTGAGAAAGGGGGATATTCGATGGGAAGCGGCATGAAGACCCCGAAGGGTGCCGGACATGGATGAGACCTTGGATCAGGCGCTGGCACACAAGGGCCTGCTGATCATCGGGCTCCTCCTGCTGGCCGGGCCTCTGTTCATCGGGCTGGTGAAGCTGGTTCGCTGGCTGCGACATGGCAAGAGAACGCGCGTCGCGGACACCGGTGAAGAACGCGTCGCTCCTCCAGGCAAGAGATCCAAGGAGCCACCCCTCTGGACCCGGTACTTCACCCTGATCGGTTTCTCCACCGTGTTTCTGGGCAGCGCCTACTTTGGCCGCTGGCCTTTCGCCTTCTTCATCCTGGCGGTGATCTGCATCGGCCTCTGGGAGTTCTGGCGTCTATTGCGCACCTGTCACATCGACCCCTTCCCTCTGCTCGGCTGGTTGTCTGGCATCGCCATCCTGGCGGTGGCATTCTGGTGGGGAGCCCAGCCACTGGGGGGCACGATCGCGCTGGTAGCCGCCATCCTGTGCGCCAGCGCGGTCCTCATCGGAGGCGTAGATCAGTACCTGTCCCGCACCTCGGGGACTCTGCTTGGGGTCATCTACGTCGCTCTGCTGGCTTCTTTCCTGGTCATCATGCGGGCCGAGCCGCACGGCCTGGGACAGATCCTGTTCTTTTTCGCCGTGATACAGTTCGGCGACGTGTTCGCGCTACTGGGAGGGGCATCGATCGGCGGACCCAAAATGGTGCCTTCCATCAGCCCGGGGAAGACCTGGGCGGGGACCATCTCCGGCCTTCTCGGCGCGCTTCTGGGCGCCTATGTGCTGGGTTTTGTGCTGCCCGACCACTCCACCGGCTTGCTGGTGGCCACCGGTGCTGCGCTGTTTGCTACCGGGCTTTTGGGGGACCTGGCCGCCTCTTGCCTCAAGAGAGCCGGAGGGATCAAGGACTTCAGCCGGTTGCTTCCGGGTCACGGCGGTATCCTCGACCGTTTCGACAGCATGCTGCTCTCGGCCCCGGTGGCCTGGATGTTGCTCAACCTGCTTTGACAAGACGGATTGGTATGAACGGATCAAGAGAACCCACCGGACCTCGCCCCATCTGGACCCACATCAACGCAGCCAGTGCCATCACCCTGCTCGGCATGCTGCTCGGGCTGACCTCGCTGGTCCTGACCGTCCACGGTCACCTGGACATAGCCGTCATCCTGCTGGCCTTCTGCATCGTATGCGACCGGCTGGATGGCGCCGTCGCCAGGCGATTGGGCCAGGTCGGCCAGTTCGGCGCCGAGTTGGACAACCTTTCCGATTCCATCGTCTTCGGGGTGGCTCCGGCGTTCTTCGTCTACCTCGTCGGAGGGGGAGGCTTCATGGCACTCCCCGCGGCCTTCCTGGTGACCACCGCGGTCCTTCGACTGGCCCGCTACTCCCTGGTGGGCCTCACCGAACGGAACGGGAAAAAGTACTTCGTCGGCCTTCCCGTCCCTTACACGGCTGCCAGCCTGGTGCTCCTCTGGCCCTTGATCCGAGAGACCTCAGGTACGGTTCAAGCCTTGCTGCTCGCCCTGTACGCCGTTGCACTCGGCCTCCTCATGGTCAGCCGGCTTCCCATCCGGAAAGGGGCACCGGTGGAGAAGTACCTCTTGTACGGTCTCTTCCCGCTGATCCTCCTCTACCTGGCTCTGTGCGCGGCAGGAGTGATCTCTTTCTAGTCAGTCGCCGTCCTGACCTTCCGCTTCGCCTCTACAGTCGATAGAACACCTCGAGACCGGCAAATAAGTAAAGACCGGTCCGAAAAGCGTGGTGGGTGTGCAGCCGCACCTGGACCTGGGGAGCCAGATCGATCCCTTCGCTCACCTGGCTCAGCCTGACCTGTGTGAACAGGCCCACGGTGTTCGCGAGATAACCAGACTCTGGAACATGAAACAGCTCGTCCACCAGGCCGATCCGCACCACCGTGGACCGACCGGTGGCCACCTCGATCAAGACCCCTCCCAGGTTCTTCAACAGGTAATCCTCGGCGGCCAGGATCAGGTCGTAAGTGGTGCTGTACCAGTAGGGCGCCTCGCCAACATCCCAGTAGAGAAGATCCGCCGACTCGAAAAGCAGCAGCGCGACCCTGGCTGTCAACGGAAGCTGGCCCTTGAGCGCCGCCCCCACATTGGCGGTGAAGCCCCAGACGCTCCTTGTCGGAGCGCTTTCCAAGGCGGTATCAGTGAACTCGGCGTCATAGCCGCGCATCTCCGTGTAACCGGACGCCAGGCCTTCGAACGGCCACAGATAGGCACCGGCCGCTTCGGCCCGGATCCGGACGAAAGACAGCGGCGTCCAGGAGACATAGGCCCCCTGGCGCACGTAGACCGGTGAAAGGTAGCTGCTCAGACCGACCTCCAGGTTGGTGTAGTCGAACAGCACGCCAGGCCGTCGGATGAACGGGATGCACACCCCCAGGTTGAGCTGGTGCTCCAACCCCAACGGGTTGATCTGACCCCCAATCGCCTGCCACAGGAAAAACAAGGTCCGACACTCACCGTAACAGTGCTGGCCCCGACTATCGCCCCCGCCTGCCTCGCCGACCTCTTCTGGATCAGAAGAAACAACCACCGGTTCTCCATCCGGATCGGCCTTTGGCTCCTGGGTCGGGTCCTGCCCATTCGGCGCTGTCTCAGAGTCGCCGACCTCCCGTTCCAACCCGTCGAGCGAAGGTTGAACGGCAGCATCCGAGTATGAACCGTTCACCATTCCCCCTGCCGGAGCGGCAACCAGGATTAGACTTATCAGAAGAAACAAGGTCATCTCGTTGTAATGGTTCGGTAGTGGATGTCGGTTGTCCATGATCAACCGCCGGCGTCAGATTACCACAACCGGGAATCGCTTGCCCCTCATCGCCGCTAGCGGCTGGAGCTCGCGTGGTACCGGCCCCCTCGAAGATTCAAGCAGACACCTTCGTCACCTTGCAGCCGTACAGCACCCCTTCCCCGTAGGCTTTTACCAGGGCGGCATCGATCGAACCCCCGGCAAGCGCGCCGATTGTCACCCGATGGACCCGGTACCGATCAGGGGGCAGCAGCCGTTCGATGAAGGGCAGTCCGGGCGCATAGTGGAAGCTCCCACCAGGCTGGAGCGAGCGCAGGATCGCCATGTACAGGGTGGCGTGGCGCTCCGGGTGGCCATCCGGCCGCAGGTGGTGGTGTAAAAAGTGGTTGGAGAAGGCCATGTGCGACAGGATGGTTCCCCACTTGCCCTCCACCAGATCGAGATCGAACCAGTCTGCCCGCATGAGCCGATCCGACGGCTCCACCGCCCTGTCCACCCCCCATGCCGCCTTCCCCCTGGCGGCCAGGTAGTGCACCAGGTGGCCGTTCGGGCCGCATCCCAGGTCCAGCACCGGCTCGTCCAGATCCTCCAGTCGGATGCCCAGCACCCGGAGCTGTAGTTCGCAGGAGTACTCCTCGCACACTGCGCCTCCTGCCACCAAGCCCAGGCCGATGTTGTCGGCGAAAAGCTCGCTGCACCAGTCGCGCAGACCTTGGCGGTGGGCGGACAACACCCTCGTCAGCATCTCGTCTCGTGGCGCGGACGGGCGGACCTCCGAACGGGTTGGTGCCAGATCCACCAGGAGCTGAGTACACAGCATCTCCAGACGCTGGCGCAGGACCGGCCCGATCGCCAGGTACTGGTTGTGGCGCAGCAGGTTGCTGGAGATCTCCTCTGCCAGCCGTCGCGCATCCAGCCAGGCAACAGGGCGTCCTGCCCGGTCAGCTGCCAGGCCGGTGCGGGGGCGCGTAGAAATCGGTTCCTTGGACAGCTCCCTGGCACCAGCATCCGGCGGGCTCGCCTCGGAGACGGCCGCAGAAACCGATTCCACCGGCTGCTCCAGCGACTTGTTGCCATGCAGACTGGACGCCTCGAAAGCGACCTCGGCAGACCCATCCCCTGGGTGCTCCGGTGCTGCCGCCGACACCCCGAGCGCGCTCGCGATGGACGTCAAAACCAGCCGCTCCAGCTCCTCCAGCTCGTACATGAAGACCTCTGCGCATCTTCCAGCTATCTTGTTGTACCATTTGCCGGTGCCCATCGAACATGCGATAACGCGCTGGAGACCGACCGAGCGGTCCAATCGATGGGAGGAAGCATGATGCGAATGACGTTCTACTGGATGGCCGTGATCGCTGCCACAACCGGAATTCTGGCTTGCGGAGACGAGATCACCGAAGACGCCTGTCACGGTGTCACCTGCTCCGGCCATGGCCGCTGCCAGGTCCAGGAAAACGGAGAGGCCGAATGTGCCTGCGATGACGGATACCTGGCGGAGGACCTCACCTGCGTGGACGACGGTTGCGGTGCCGTCCCCTGGGTGGCCAACGAGGATGCCACTGACGCCCTGGTAAGCGACGGGGCCCTTCATCTGAACGCCACCGGCACCGAGGAGCCGACCATCAGCTACTCCATCACCGGCGCCTTCGACGTCCATTTCCTCGTGCTCGACCTCTCTCCAAACGCCAGGGTCACCTTCACCGCCAGGGGAGGAGACAGCTCGGTGGTCGCCTCCATGTCGCCCGATCTCGCCATCGCCGGGTGGATCAACGAGACCTCGCCGGAGGAGTCGTTAAGCGACTTCCGAAACGCCGGGGGTTCGGGCAACTCCGGAGAGCTCCGCATCCAGCGGGAGGGCAATACCTTCACCTCCTCTGCAACCGTGGGCGAAGGAACCGCATCTCATACCTACAACATCCAGACCACCACGGTGGCCATCAGCCTCTCCTTGTCCTCGACCGACTCCAACTCGGCCTCCGCCTCGGTGGACGAGTTCGTGGTGACCTCCGGCAACATCCAGGCAGACCCCTTCAGCTGCCCCCTCGACCAGCGGGATTGAGACCGGCCGACAGATGGCGGAGGGGGGCGCATCCCCTCGGACTACCCCTTCGATAACCGAAAGCCAGACCGCCTGTCCCATGGAAGCCCCGAAGGCCATCCCCCAGGCGGTGACTGAAGCCACACCCTGAAAACCATCTTGTCCACGTCTCGGTTCGAGCACCGAAAACGCCCCCCACCTTCGACTCGGTCTTCCTTCGAACTCCAACTTGTCGTTTGGCAAACACCAGGGTTGCAATCTTCCGGCCAGCCTGTAAGGTGAAACCGAGGAGGTTGGCCATGAAGAAGAACCGCAACCACTCACCGCGCGTCGACCTGAACCTCAACGTGCGCGACCTGGGGGTCTCCGCCACCCTCGCCATCCAGGAGCTCTCCAACCGCCTCCGTGCCGAGGGCAAGAGCGTCCTGCGGATGGGGCTGGGCCAGTCGCCCTTTCCCGTCCCTGATCCGGTCGTGGAAGCCCTCCGAGCCAACGCACACCAGCGCGACTACCTGCCGGTGCGTGGGCTGATGCGGCTACGGGAAGCGGTCGCCGAGTACCATCACCGGATGAGCCACCTGCCTTGCAGCGGTGAGGATGTCCTGGTCGGGCCGGGCAGCAAGGAGCTGATGTTCCTGCTGCAGCTGGTTTACTACGGCGACCTCCTCATCCCCGCGCCCAGCTGGGTTTCCTACGCCCCCCAGGCCCGGATCATCGGCCGGCAGGTCCAGTGGATCGACACCTCCGAGCACTTCGGCTACCGCATCATGCCCGAGGATCTCGAGGCCGAGTGCTGCCGCGATCCGGGCAGACCTCGCATCCTGGTGCTCAACTACCCTAACAACCCCACCGGTTTGACCTACCGTGTGGAGGAGCTCAAGGCGCTGGCCCGCGTCGCTCGGGAGCACAAGGTGATCCTGCTGTCGGACGAGATCTACGGGGAGCTCCACCATCGCGGCCAGCACGTCTCCATCTCTCGCTTCTACCCCGAGGGCACCATCCTGTCGGGCGGCCTGAGCAAGTGGTGTGGGGCCGGCGGCTGGCGCCTGGGCGTCTTCGTGTTTCCCCAGGGTTTGCGCTGGCTGTTGGAGGCGATGGCGGTGGTGGCGTCCGAGACCTACACCTCCACCAGCGCCCCCATCCAGTACGCAGCGGTACGCGCTTTTCAAGGAGGCTCGGCCATCGAGAGCTACCTCAGGCAGGTCCGCCGGATCCTGCGCACCGTGGGGCGGGTCTGCGCCCGCCGGCTGGAGTCCATGGGAGCCAGGGTCTCCCCCCCGGAGGGGGCCTTCTACCTCTTCCCCAACTTCGCCCCTGTAGCCGACCGGTTGGCAAGGCGTGGGATCCTGACCAGCGCCGATCTCTGCCGCTTGCTGCTGGAGGAAGCGGGGGTGGCCGCCCTTCCGGGCGAGGCCTTCGGCCGCCCCCCCCAGGAGCTCACCGTGCGCATGGCCTACGTCGATTTCGACGGGGCCCGTGCCCTGGCCGCGGCCAAAGACCTGAAGGAGGAGGAGCCCCTGGGAGAGGAGTTCCTCACCACCTACTGCGGTAACGTGATGGCCGCCCTGGATGGGATCGAGCAGTGGCTGGCGAACCAGGGCAGCGCTCACGTCTGAAAAAAAGCGGGCGCGAGTCAGCCATCCCACGCCGGTGTCTCACTGAACAGACGCCTGCTCCGACACACAGCCCCCCACGAATACCACTTCTACTTCAATAACTTACAGCACGGCTTCCTTCTCGTGTCACCGCTGTGCCGCCAGGTTGTCGAAGTGGAACCCCCTTTACCGCCAGGTGGGAGGCGACGGTGTTCCTGTGAACAAGTCCGTCAGTGAAACACGGATCCTATCAGTTCAACCGGGTCTGGCGAGACCGAGCAGTCTGGCGATGAGCTCGTCGCGAAAGCCTGCCAGCCGCTCGGCGGTCTGCCGGTCGATGCCGGAGGCAGGCGCCAGCACCACTGGATCAAACGACCTGAGCAGCCAGGCCAAAGTCAACAACGAGAAGCCCCCGTCCTTGCTCGGCGCATCGGCCAGAGCCCGTTCCAGGTTGGCTCCGTGCTCGACCAGCGCGGCGACATCGAGCAGGTCGCGCACCTCCATCCGGCCGAGCAGGGAGCAGAGCTTGTCGACCAGGATATCATGAGAGCTCGCCACCAGGATGCGAGACGACCCGAGCTCGGCTTCCTGGTCCTCATCGATGGGAAGAGAGGGATCGGCCACCAGGTCCAGCACCACGATCTCCTTTTCGTCGGAAACACGCAGCCTGCAAAAAGCCGGTGTGGATTGTAGGGGAGCGATGGCAAGACCCGCCATCCTGAGGCGTTCGGTGATCTGGGATACCAAGTCACCGAGCCGCTCCTGACCGCGCCAGAAAAGGTCGAGGTCGCGTGTCGTTCGATGTCCCAGGTGAATCCCTGCCAGGGCCGCACCTCCGACGAGGGTCCACCTGGGCACCAGGTCAGCCAAGAGTTGCAGCAGACCTCGTTGCAGCGGGGTCAGTCTATCGGTCGGCATCGGCAGGGTCTTCCCATGCGTCGAGGAGCCAGCGCCAGAAGTCGAGGGATTTCCCCAGATGTTTCTCCACCAGGGGCCATGACGATCGGATGGTGCTCAGACTGGCGAAGTGAAAGACATCTTCCGGCTTTGCTTGTCGCATGAGCTTGCCCAGCAAGTAAGCGCGGTGCGTCGGGTCGGGATGGTTCAGACCTTGGGTGAATTGGTCGAGCGTCAGCTCGCAATCCCAGAGGAAGTAGGGTCTGCCCTCGCCATCGACCAGCAAGTCTGGTGCTGTCTGACCCAACATCGGTATCCCCTCTCACAGCTTGTAGGCCTGTTCCAAGGCCCAGGGCTCGCACTGCGGCATTACCTGCTGATCACGGTAATGTGTGGATGCTGGTTCGTCAACTTCACCCTGTTCCTGCGCCGGGAGCCCCAGCCCCGCAAGGGGCGACACCCGAAACCAACTCTTGTCAGGATGAAACGCCCTTGCTGGCTGGTTGGCCAAAAATGTGATCGACAGGCAGCGCCAACGCGGGCGAGAGGAGCTGATCGTATCCCGCCGCAAGCTCAGTAGTAGTACCAGATGCTCCGGTAGTCCTCTGGATCCTCCCCCAGCTCCGCCATCCGGATGAGGTAGTCCAGCACCGGCGGATCGATGGCCAGGTAGGGGCGGCGGTCGGTGATGAACTTCTCCCAGGGGTGAAACTCGTAGACTCGCGAGCCGTTGGGCTGGATCGCCAGCAGATCCCGATGCTGCAAGGCTCGGATGTGGTTCTTCCCCAGCCGGGGCACGTTGTAAACGGTCTCATCAGTGCGCCGCAAGCCGGGCAGAAGCCTTGCCTCCTCTTTCCGCTCCTGCAAGAGTCGCGCGATCGGCACCCGGTAGTCGCCCATCTCCTCCTTTCCCTTGGGCACGAAGGTGTAGTAGGGATCGATGCCGATCCGTCGCAGCAGCATGCGCAGCGCCGAAGCCTCGAATCGCCTGGAGACGAAGAAGTGCAGCACATGTTGGTTGTACACGGCGATCCCGCGGGTGCGCAGCCGATTCACTGCCGCCACCATGTCTGGTGTCACCTCGTAGACACTCTCGATGTGCGTGACCACCACTACCTCGCGTCTACCCGGCTTTCGGTAGCTCGCCAGCAGGTCGGCCACCGATTCGGTGATCCGCATCGGCAAGGTCACCGGCGTCCGCGTCCCGATGCGGATGAGATCCAGGTGCTCGACTTGCGACAGTCGCCCGAGGATGTAGCCCAGAAGCTCGTCATCCATGGTCAGGGGATCCCCGCCGGTCAAGAGCACCTCCCGCATGGCCGGATGCTCGTGGAACCAGTCGATGGCCGCGTCGATGCTCTCCCGTGTTGCCAGCGCGTCCGGGGCCAGCGCCTCCTCGATCTCCCAGTTTCTCTGGCAGTACACGCAGATCTGCGGGCAGCTGTTGTACGGCTTCAGGATGGCGATGGCCGGATAGCGCCGGGTGATCAGGTCGGCCGGCGAGGTGTCCACCTCGCGCATGAAGTCGAAGGCATCGCGCCGCTGTGACCGCTCCTTCAGCATGCTGTCGACATAGCGACTGGGGGGCAGCACCTGGGCCCGGATGGCGCGATCCCTCCCCTGCGACGGGTCATCGTCCATGAGCGAGGCGTAGTAGGGCGTGACGCCAAAGGGAAGCCTCCCTCCCCGTGCCCGTCGGACCAGTTCCACCTGCGCTGGTGAAACCCGGATGGCCGAGGCCAGCGCCTGCGGGGTCAGCAGGACATGGTCGCGGTGCCAGCGCCAGTCCTGCCAGTCCTGCTCGCTCCCCCCCAGAGCGTTGAGCACGTCTCGCCGCCGCTTGTCCCGGCGGCTTTGGGCCTGGTCGCTCAGCCCATCCTCGAAGCGTGCCATGGCCGTTGTGACCCTCTTCCACATGGCGTCCAGCTGGTCGGATCGGACCAGGGCGGCAGCACGACCCGCCTGCTCATCGAACAGGTCATCCTCTATCGGCCCCCCGATGTCAGCCCGCCCCAACAGACCCCGCACCAGGTGGATCATCTCGGCCCAAAAGCCGGTCCCGAGCTCCGGCCTGCTGCGTCCGCACGCCACATCCCAAACCGCCTGTGCCATGTCGAACTCGGCCATTCGAGCGGATCGGGGCAAGAACATGGTCTGGAGTACCCGGGCACAGTCCCTGGCGCAGATCCACTGGATGGAGGAGTGGGCGTTATCGAGATGACCGAGATCGAAGGAGATAGCGCCGGCCCGGTGAAAGAGCATTGCGCGCGCCGCTTCCAGGCTTTCCGCTCGCGGGAGATCCTGCAACCAGGGCTCGGCTTCTTTCAGGAAGGTCTCTGCCGTGTAACGCTCGGTGGGGTTCCAGTGGGATCGCAGCATGAGTCACCATTGATCGGGCAGGATAAGATTGTTTTCTTGACGCACCGGCTTTCTGGGCCCTGCACGTCCTGTTCTACCTCCATGTTTTGACCGACCATCGGCCTAACACAAATACACCTAGTACCTCGAAGAGCGGTGTGTCAAGTCAAACACCGGAAACTCGGGAGCACCGCACCAACTCCCGCAAGGACGGGCTGCCCCCCTACGGCCCCCTGCTGCCGGCCGGCAACAGTGCGACGCCTTGACCATCGGCAGGCCGGACCGGATAATCCCCACATGTTCTATATCCGGCGACTGTTCGACGAGGTGGTACCGGCCAACCGGGACGCCTTGAACCAGGTCCGCCAAATTTTACGCAGACAGCTCCCGGACGTCCGCGAACACGAGGTGACCGGACTGGGAGAACGGCTGGTCAACCCGTTTTTGCAGCGGTTCCGCTCCATCATCCTGGTCGCCGAGAACAGCCGCCACCGGGTCCTGGGCTTCGCCGTCATCCTGCACGAACCGCAGATCGCCTTCTGCTACCTGGACTTCATCGCCACCGCCCGGGCCGAGGCCAGCCAGGGGATCGGTGGCGCCCTGTATGAACGGGTACGCGACGAGGCCCGCGCCTTGACGGCAAAGGGGTTGTTCTTCGAGTGTCTGCCCGACGACCGCGAGCGTTGCCCCGACGATCGCCGGTTGCGCTCCAACCAGGCGCGCCTTCGGTTCTACGAGCGATACGGGGCGCGTCCCCTGGTTGGCAACGACTACCATCGCCCCCTGGAAAATGGCGGCAGCTACGGGCCTTACCTGGTATACGACGGGCTCGGCAACACCGGCGCCCCCCGGCGAAGCTGGACACGCCAGGTGGTCAGGGCGATCCTGGAACGGAAGTACGCCTTCCTGTGCCCGACCGACTATGTCCAGGCGGTAGTCGATTCCTTCCGGGAAGATCCCGTAGCACTGCGCCCGCCCCGTTACCAACGGGAGGAGATCGTGCGATCACCGGCCCCCCTGGACCATCGGGTCTGCCTGGTGGCGAGCCGGCAGCATGAGTTTCAACAAGTGCACGACCGAGGAATGGTCGAGGCGCCGGTGCGGATCGACCGGATCCTTCAAGAGCTGCAACGGGCGGAGCTATGTCGGCAGGTCGCGCCCAAGGAGCACCCGGCAAAGGTGCTGCACTCCGTGCACGATGCCGAGCTGGTGCGCTACCTGCGCCGCGTCTGCCGGGGGGTTCCCCCTGCCCGATCCATCTACCCCAACGTCTTCCCGTTGCGCAACCAGGCCCGCCCCCCCCGTATCCTGGCCGACCGGGCCGGTTACTACTGCATCGACACCTTCACCCCCTTGAACGAAAACGCCCTGCGCGCCGCCAGAATGGCGGCAGATTGCGCCCTCACCGCCGCCGAGCTGATTCTGGCTGGGGAACGTCTGGCCTACGCCCTGGTCCAGCCGCCTGGCCATCATGCGGGCCGACGCTATTTCGGCGGAACCTGCTACTTCAACAACGCGGCCCTGTGCGCCCAGCTGCTGTCCCAGGTCGGACAGGTGGCCATCCTCGACATCGACTACCACCACGGCAGCGGCCAGCAGGACATCTTCTACCGACGGTCCGACGTGCTGACGGTCTCCATCCACGGTCACCCCCACATCGCCTATCCCCACTTCACCGGCTTCGAGGACGAGATAGGCGAAGACCAGGGGTTGGGGTTCAACCTGAACATCCCCCTGGCCAAACGGGTGGACGGACACCGCTACCTCCAGGCCCTCAAGCGCGCCCTGGCAGCCATCCGCCAGTTCGACCCCCGCTTCCTGGTGCTGGCCTTCGGGCTGGACACCGCCAAAGCCGACCCCACCGGCTCCTGGTTTCTGACCTCCCCGGATTTCCACCGGTGTGGCCACCACATCGGAGGGCTCAACCTGCCAACCGTCATCGTCCAGGAGAGCGGGTACCGGACGCGCGCCATCGGGACCCATGTGCGCACCTTCCTCGAAGGGGTGCTGGAGGGGATGTCCCTGCGTGACCGAGCACCGGTCGGAAAGGAGATCCGCCCCACCTAGCCGGTGCACCAGTCCAACTGCACTGTTCTGGTAGTCCTCCTCCTTTCGATTCGACCACGCGCGAGATGTACGCCAGAGGCGGGCGACCCCCTGAGGGGTGCAAGCCGGACCCTACTTCCCCGAGGAAATCTTCACCTCCTTCTCTCCCTGCCGAGCCGGTTCGGCGAGCCGTTTGCCCAGCCCCCTAAGGTTGTGATACCGTCTGCCCCATGCAGCGTTCCTGGCAGAACGATCATACCCAAAACCTGGTGCGTTCCCGCCTCCTCGGGGTCTCCTCCATCCTGTTGGTGGTGGCCATCGGATTCATCGACTACCTGACCGGCCACCAGCTTCGCGTATATCCGCTCTACTTCCTCCCGGTCAGCCTGGGAAGCTGGGGACGGCGATCTGTCGCCGTAGTGCTGCTGGCCCTTCTGGCCACCGCGCTCTGGTTCGGCTCCAACTACCTGGCGGGGTTGCGGTTTACCCACCTGTCGATCTGGTCGGTCAACGCGGTGGCACAGTGTGCAGCCTTCACCACGGTCGGCTTGCTCATCTCGCGGCTGAGCCGCAGCCTGTGGCAAGAACGGCTGCTGGCTAGAACAGACCCACTCACCCAGCTGCTCAACGCCCGCTTCTTCTTCGAGGCGGCCAGCGCCGAGTTGACCCGCAGCAGCCGGTATCACCATCCATTGACCTTGGCCTTTGTCGATCTGGACAACTTCAAGGCGGTCAACGATCAGCTCGGACACCAGCGAGGGGACGACCTGCTCAGACGGGTAGCGACCGTCATGCGGCTCTCCCTCAGAAATAGCGATCTGGTGGCCCGCATGGGTGGTGACGAGTTCGCACTGCTGCTTCTCGAAACGCCACCGGACAAGGCCCAGGCCGCTCTCGAACGCCTGATCGAGCTGATCGGCGCCATCTCTGAAGCCCCCCAAGGGCCCAAGGTCACCGCCAGCATCGGAGCCGTCGTCTGCCACGACACGGTGGGCCCGCTGGAGGATCTGATCCGCCGCGCCGATATCCTGATGTACAAGGCGAAAAATCTCGGCAAGGACCGACTCTGCCTGGAAACCTGGCAGCAAGAGAAAGAGATTCCCGGGGTGCAGAACCCAGACGAACCACCTTGGAACCAGGCGCACCTCCCCAAGGTGGAACAGAGATGAACAGCCAGGCTCCTCCCCCCGATGACCTTGTCCAGGTCGACGGCCGATGGTTCAAGGATGCCCACGGTCGGACCCGCATCCTGAGGGGGGCCAACCTCGGCGGAACCAGCAAGATCCCGGTGTACCCACCGGACGGCGACCTGGAGATGTCCTCCCTGCTCGACTGGAAGCAGGTCTCCTTCCTTGGACGTCCCTTCCCCCTCGACCAGGCCGACGAGCATTTCTCGCGGCTGAAGTCCTGGGGCTTCACCTTCCTGCGGCTGGTCGTCACCTGGGAGGCGATCGAGCACGAGGGCCCGGGCATCTACGACCAGGCCTACCTCGACTACCTCCGCGCCATCGTGCAACGGGCCGGCGACTTCGGCATCTCGGTCTTCATCGATCCCCACCAGGACACCTGGAGCCGTTGGAGCGGCGGGGACGGCGCGCCGGCCTGGACCCTCACCAGCCTGGGAATCGCCCTGGACCGCATCGCCCCGACCGAAGCGGCCTTGCTCCGCCAGCAGCTCGACCGGCCCTTCCGGCGACTGGCCTGGCCATCCAACAACCTGCGCTACGCGGCCGCCACCTTGTTCACCCTCTTTTTCGCCGGAAACGACTTCGCCCCCGACACCCGGGTCGAAGGGATGCCGGTCCAGGAGTTCCTCCAGTCCCACTACATCGCCGCCTTTCGCCAGGTAGCCCAAAGGGTCGCCGACCTGCCCAACCTGGTCGGCTTCGACTCCGGCAACGAGCCCTGGCGCGGCTTGGTCGGCCAACGCGACTGCTCCGTCCTGCAGTTCGCCATCGTGAAGGATGGCGTGCTTCCCACGCCGTTTGAGGCCATGACCGCCGCTTCGGGAACTCCGACCTTGGTCGATGTCTATCGAATGGGGTTGCTCGGCGCTCGTCGAATCGGCCGCCAGCTGTTCAACCCCGATGGAGTGAGGCTGTTTCAGGACGGTTTCGACTGCCCGTGGCGTCAACACGGAGTCTGGACCGACAGGGGCGATAAACCGGTGCTTTTACAGCCGGCCTACTTCGCGACCACCCGGGGGGGAGCTCTTGCCGACGGCAGCATACCCCCTCCCCCTGGTACCGAGGTCGATTTCTACCAGCACTACCTTGTGCCGCACATCAGGCGGTTCATCCGGGAGCTACGAGCGGTCCGGACGAGCTTCACCTTCTTCCTGAACGGGATCGGAGAACATCCCCTGCCACCCTGGTCCTCCCGTGAGCCCCCAAATGTGGCCATGGCCTTCCACTGGTACGACGGCGCCACGCTGGCGCTCAAACGATACACCGGCCTGGTGGCTTACAATACCGCCAGGAGAAAGATGGAGCTTGGACCACGCCGCAGCTTCAAACGACAGCTTGCCGCGCTCGTGGC
The DNA here is from genome assembly GCA_016931535.1 of Bradymonadales bacterium. Classification (GTDB taxonomy): domain Bacteria; phylum Myxococcota_A; class Bradymonadia; order JAFGEP01; family JAFGEP01; genus JAFGEP01. Next base: position 44,237 of record JAFGEP010000019.1, on the reverse strand, counting down.
CCAGACCCGCGACAAGGCGGGCGAGATCCCCCCCTTCGTCGGCGAGTTCGGCCTTCCCTTCGACATGAACGACAAGCGGGCCTATCGCACCGGCGATTTTCGAGCACATGAGCGGGCTCTGGCCGCCTACTACGACGCCATCGACGCCAACCTGCTGAGCTCCACCATCTGGAACTACTCCGCCGACAACACCAACCAGCGGGGCGACCGCTGGAACGATGAGGACCTCTCCATCTTCAGCCGCGACCAGCAGCATCGACCCTGGACCGAGGACCTCGACTCGGGAGGCCGGGCCGTCCGCGGCTTCTGCCGGCCCTATGCCATGCGGACCGCAGGGACCCCTCTGGCCATGACCTTCGATCACCGCTTACGGCGCTTTGAATATCGGTGGAGATCCGAGCCCTCGATCACGGCGCCCACCGAAGTGTTCGTGCCACCGATCCAGGTTGGCGAAGACTACCGCGTGTTTTTGCATCCCAGCTCGGCCCGGTTCGAAAAACAAGAGGAGCAACGGCTGCTACAAATCTGGGGGCCGCGAGAACCGATGGAGTGCATACTGACGATCACCCCAGGACCGGACGACCGGTGAGCCAGAGGAGGTCCCCGTGGCGATGGTGCCTTGCTGGCCAGGTGAAGGCACCGCACGACCGCTTTGGGATCGAACAAGGAGCTTGGCTGGGCGACGGCGCCGGCACGATGGTGACTCATTGGCCCGCGACCACTTTGGAGGTGTACGGGGTGTCCCACGGCCCAGAGCGAAGGAGCTGACCATGAAAGGCGATCGAGGCATCTGCCCCAGCTGCTGCGGAATCGGTCGCATCGGCCTCCCATGCACTCAGTCCTCCTGTCGAAGCCAGGACTACGCCTTCATCCCCGAGGAGTTCTTCCTGAGGCATAGCCAACAGCCGGAGGCGTTCCGGGATCCCCTGGTCGGCCGCCGCTTCGAGGAGTACTTGCTGGTCGAGAAGCTGGGCAAGGGCGCCTTTGGCCGCGTCTTTCTGGCCCTCCAGCTCCCGGTCATGATGAAAGCGGCGATCAAGCTGTTGCTACCCCGGCCCGGTCACTCGACCATCCAACCGGCCGATGCCGCCCTGTTCGAGATCGAGGCCACCGCCCTGGCTCGCCTGTCTCACCCCAACATCGTCCGCCTGCTCAAGTTCGGCGATCGACATGCCCCTCCCTACCTGGCCATGGAGTATGTCGGCCAGGCCACCGACCTCCACCAGGAGCTGGCGAGATCCGCCAGCCAGGACGAGTGGCCTGGGCCGAGGGAGGCGTGGCACATCCTCAGACAGGTCCTCTTCGCCCTGCAGGCGGCGCATGCTCGTGAGGTGATGCATGGGGACATCAACCCCAACAACATCCTGTTGCAGGACCTGCCCGGTTACCCACGCCTGGTGCGCATCCTGGACTTCGGGCTCGGCCGCCTGATGGATGAGCGGGACGAGGAGGAAGAGGAAGAAGAACCGGGAGGCTTTTTCGGCACCGGGGTCTACATCGCCCCAGAGACCCTTCGCGGCGAGCCGATCGGCCCCTGGACCGACCTGTATGCGGTCGGGGTCCTGGCGTTCCTCCTGCTCTTTCGCGACATCCCCTTCCACTGCTCCAACCGCGACGAGCTGTTCGCGCTCAAGGCGGATGGCCAATACGACCCGACCACCCACCTGGCAGGCCGGAGGCTGTCGGTCGAGACGCTGGATCTCTTCCGGCGGGCGCTGGCGGTCAGACCGGAGCATCGCTATCGACAGGCGGATCTGATGCTGGCGGAGCTGCAACCGATCGTGGAAAAACTGTCAACCGACCGGTGACAGGCGGCTCGCAAGAAAGCGATCAGCCCGCCACATCCAGCCCCGGCCGGACACACATCACCTTGCGCAGCCCGCCGATCTGCTTGTGGGTGGCTCCCTCTGCGGCCTCGATCAGCAACCGATCCGGCTGCTCGACCATCACCCCGCACAGGATATCCAGCCCGCACTCGAACAAGATCGGGCTCAACGGCGTCGTCAGCCCCAGCATCAAGCGGAGGGAACCGCCAGAGCAGTGGCTCAGGATCTCTTCCAGCGTGTTGTTGACCAGGGTAGTCCCGGTGATGGCGACCAGGTCGGCCCGGCCCAACAGCTTCGGAAGATCCTCCGCCAGGTGATCGCCAGGCCGCGCCCGCTCCGGCAGCTCGAATACATCCAGCGAGGCGAAGCCCTCCACCCGATCGCTATCCACGAAGGGGAAGTGGCCGATGAACACCACCCGTTTGTGATGGCCGAGCTGCACCAAGATGTCGAACCCATTGACCGATCGAGCGACCGGGAGCCTGTTCCGGATCGACCCGTGGATGGAGGCCACCGCCACCGAGCGCTCCAGGGTGCTCCCCTGGCGGGATCGTTGGACTACCTCCACCACCGGCATCCTCTGATATCGACCCGCCATCACCGCCATGGGATGGCGCCCCCGAATCTGCGGATCGAGCATGGTGGTGGCGATGCCCGTTCCCACGGTGGTCCGGACGGCGGTGACAAAGGGGCCGATGCGGACATCCGTCAAGACGGCATCCGAAGCCACGCCCAGGCAGAGCTTGGACAGAATGGCGCCCGGTTGGCGATCCGCAGGCGATACGCTCATGGTCAGCTCCTCGGTCCTGTCACCCAGGTGGTGGGTGGTCCGTTCGTCAGGGCCAACAGCCTGCCCCCCATCGGCCCACTTCTGCTGGCGCTTGCCGGTAGCGACCTCCCGACGCCTCCTCACTCCCCGAACTGGATCACCCGAGCTTCTCCGACCTGCAGCGACCCGCCGACCGGAAAGGCGTCCAGTCCGGCAGATCCCTGGAACGTCCCGCAGGATCCCAGAAGGCAGGACACCGGCCCACCGGCTGGACCGACGAGATCTGCATGAGCGCTGAGATCCAGCGGCTGTGGGTCCAGGACCTCCTCGCCAAGGTTGACCAGCACCAGCAGCCGTTCACGATCGTCGTAGCGGAACATGGCCAACAGCTGGTCGTGGTCGGTCTCCACCAGGCGGATGCAGCCCCCCGTCCGCAAGGAGGCATGCCCCTTCCGCAGCCGGATCAGAGTGCGGTAGTGGTTGAGCAGGCTGTCAGTATCGGCAAGCTCGACCGAGACGTTGCGGCTCTCGTGGCCAGAGGAAAGGGAGTACCAGGGCTGGCCCGAGGTGAAGCCAGCCTGTGTGCTGCCATCCCAGGGCATGGGGGTCCGCTTGGCCTCGTCGCCTCCGCCGGTTCCCTGCCCCATCCCCAGCTCGTCCCCGTAGTAGATGTAGGGGGTGCCCGGCAATGTCATCAGGAGAGAAGCCGCCGCCCGTTGCATCCACTGTTGGGGCAGCCTCTGGGCCAGCCGATCGATGTCGTGGTTGGACAAAAAGGTAGCCTCGAAGCTCCAGGGGGTGGCGTGGGCGACCTGGCTGCCGAGCGCCTCCCGGATCGGAGCGACACTACTGCTGGTGAGCGCCGTCTCGATCGCCTCGGCGAAGTCGAAGGCGAACGCCTGCTGGAACTCCCGGCCCTCCCCGTAATAGGTGGCCACCGCATCGCGAGGCGCCCAGGTCTCGGCGACCAGGTAGATCTCGGGATGATCGGCCTGTAGCTCGGACGTGAACTGTTGGAAAAAGGTGTGGGTCTCGGGGAGATCGGGCTCATTGCCCTGGTCGTTCTCGAACAGGTGACGGGCGGCATCGATCCGGAAGCCGGCTGCGCCTCGCTCGAGCCAGGTCCGCGCCACATCGGTCATCTCCGCCGCCACCCGGGGATCCGCATAGTTCAGGTCGGGCATGCCGGCCCAGAACAGGCCGTAGTAGTACTGGCCTTCCCACAGGTGCCACACCGGGTTGCTGGACCAGGGCTGGGTCCAGCCAGGGTCGTCCGGCCGCCAGAGGTAGTAGCTCCGGCGCTCGCTGTCCGGGCTCGACCGGGAGTCCAGAAACCAGGGGTGCTGGTTGGAGGTATGGTTCACCACCAGGTCGAAGATCACCCGGACCGACCGCTCCCGACAGGCTTCGATCAGGGCGCCAAGGTCGTCGTTGGTCCCGTAGTCCCGCTCCACGTGGAGGTAATCGATGGTGTCGTAACCATGGTAGGACGGGGACTCGAAGATCGGCATCAACCAGATGGCGTCGACCTCCAGGTCGTCCCCCTCCCCGGGCCTCCCGTCGTTCAGGTAGTCGAGGCGCTGGAGGATCCCCTGCAGGTCGCCGATGCCGTCACCATCGGAGTCCATGAAGCTGCGGACGAAGATCTCGTAGAAGATCGCCGAATCCCACCAGCCTCCTTCGGTCGTTGCTTGTGGGTCGTCACATCCCTCGAACACGGTCTCGGGCACAACATCCTGCAGAGATCCCGGCGAGGGCTGAGGGGAGCTGCAACGGCACAACAAGACGGCAAGGATGACCGGTCCCGCCACCCCGTTACACCAAAAAACCGAAGGAAATCGAGCTGTTGTTCTCATGTGTTCCTCTCCGCTGATTCAAACCCTACCCGACCGGCTGCTCCACCTGGCCTCCCTTCAGCCGGCGCTTGTCCCACTCGTAGGGCCCAACCTCCGGGCCGCTGGAACTACCACCTCCACCTGTTCACAAGACCCCCTTGTTGTCGGCGTTCGGCCTTGTCCTGGTCAGCTCGGCAACCACATCCAGCCCCACCTCGGCGGCGTTCTCGTAAACCGGCAGCAGCGCCTCCAGGAAATCCTCGTTCCCGCGCCAGAAGGGGAAGCCGCCCAGCCTGCGAAGCAGAGCAGCGGATACCTGGGGGTAGTCGATATCCTGCGCCGGCGCTGCCGGCAGCGGAAGCTCGCGCCAGAAAAGGGCTGGATCGGACGGAAGCGGGATGCCGAAATCCACCGCTGGCCCGGTGAGCGGGGGGGTGATCGAGCCCCCGGAGGTGGCGGATCGAGGGATGGGGTGGATTGGCCCGGCCAGCGCTGGTGTTTCCAAGGGGGAAGCGGTCGCCGTGGTGGCCAGAGGTTGGTCGGTCGAAGGCCGATCCTTCTTTGGGCTCGACTCCGGGGCGGTTTTCTTGGTGCCAGCCCTGGACCCTCCTCGCTTCTTCCGGCCCGTCGCCTCCCGCCCCTCCTCCGGCTTGAGCGATCTGGCCTCCGGCTCCGGCGCCGAATCACCCAGCAAGGCCAGCAGGCCGGACCGGTCCAGCCCGCGAATCTTGAACAGGAGGAAGGGGTCCCGGTCGAACTCCTCACCGATGAGGTAGTAGACCGCGGCGATGTGCTTGCAGGGGTTGGACCAGTCCGGGCAGCTGCAGTCGGTCTGCAGATCCTGGCTGCGTGAAGGGAACAGGGAGAGACCGGCCTGCTGGAAGACCGTCTCGATCTCCTGTGGCATCTCGCCCGCCAGCAGCTTGGCCACCAGCAGCGCCTCCCCCCCCATGGCCCGTGCCACCCGGGTCCACTCCTCGGGACCCAGTGTTTTTATGCGGATGGTGACCTTGTAGGGTTTTGCCCGAGATCCCTGGACCTTGGCCGTCACCATCCCCTCGACGATGTCGATCTCGGTCACCTGTCCCTGGCGCGCGTAATTGCGCCCCCGGCTCAGGCGGGCTCCGATATGGAAGCTCTCCAGCACCGCGATCCAGCGCCTGGCCCACCAGCTTTCGCCGAACGCCCCCCGCTTGGAACGAGCCTTGATGCCGCCCTTGGTTGGGATGGGGGAGGAGGGGGTGTACCGCGGGTAGTCATCGTAGTAGGACCAGTAATCGCGTCGCCGTCTCATGTCATTCTCCGACGCAGTCGTCTCGCAGGGCGAAGACGCTGCGGATCTGCTGGTTGGACATCTCGGTCAGCCATCCTTCGCCGCTACCGACCACCTCACCGGCGATCTCCTGCTTCCGTTCGATCAGCTCGTCGATCTTCTCCTCGAACGTCCCGGCGCACACGAACTTGTGCACCTGGACGTTCTGGGATTGACCGATGCGAAAAGCCCGATCGGTGGCCTGGTTCTCCACCGCCGGGTTCCACCAGCGATCGAAATGAAAAACGTGGTTGGCCCTGGTCAGGTTGAGCCCGGTCCCCCCCGCCTTGAGCGACAGCACGAACAGCGGCGGCCCGCCCTCCTCCTGGAACCGCTCGATCATCTGGTCGCGCTTCTTCTTGACCACCGCGCCGTGCAAAAAGAGGACCTCCCGGCCGAAGCTCTCCTGCAGATGCCGCTTGAGTATCTGCCCCATCTCGGCGAACTGGGTGAAGATCAGCGCTCGGTCGCCCACCGACAGCGCCTCCTCCAGCATCTCGACGATGCGGGACAGCTTGCCCGAACGCCCCGGAATGGGGGAGCCATCGCCCAGAAGCTGGAGCGGGTGGTTGCAGACCTGTTTCAACTTGGTGAGCATGGCCAGGATGAGGCCCCGGCGCTGCATCCCTTCGGCCTGTTCGATGGCGGCCTGGGTCTGCTCGAGCACGGCGGCATAGAGCGAAGCCTGCTCCTTGGTCAGAGTGCAAAAGACCTTCATCTCCTGCTTCTCGGGCAGATCGGCGATGATGAGGCGATCGGTCTTGAGCCTCCGGAGGATGAAGGGGGTGGTGATGCGCCGGAGCCGCTCCGCGGCCACCGGGTCCCGGCCGGCCTGGATGGGGATGAAAAACTCACGCTTGAAGGAGGTCTGGCTGCCCAGAAAGCCGGGGTTCAGAAACTCCATCAACGACCAGAGATCTCCCACGTTGTTCTCCACCGGGGTACCGGTCAGCGCCAGCCTGTAACCGGACCTCAGGGAACGGGCCGCTCGCGCCTGCTTGGTTTCCGGGTTCTTGATGTTCTGCGCCTCGTCCAGGATCACGCCGGCCCATTCCACCTCCTGGAAATCTAAGCTGTCCCGCTGCAGCAGCGCGTAGCTGGTGACAACCAGCGTCTGCTGGCCGGCCTCGGCGGCGAAGGCCGCCCCTTTGCTCCGGGTCGCCCCGTGGTGGACCAGCACCGAGAGGCCGGGGGTAAAGCGCGCAGCCTCCTTCTGCCAGTTGGTCACCACAGAGGTGGGGCAGATCAACAGAACCGGCCGCCGCTCTCCAGCCCACCGCTCCCGCTGGAGCAAGGCCAAGGCCTGGATGGTCTTCCCCAGCCCCATGTCGTCCGCCAGGCAGCCACCCAATCCCAGATCCCGCAGGAACGCCAGCCAGGAGTACCCCCTCAGCTGGTAGGGCCGCAAGCTCCCCTCAAAGCCCTCCGGTTGGTCGAGCTCCACCAGCCCGCTCTTCTGCTCCAGCCGCGACAACAACTGGCCCAGCCAGCCGGTCGCCATCACCCCCTCGAACGGGATCTCCCCCGGCGGGCTGCTGGCTCCGATCGCCAGCCGCACCAGCTCCCGCGCACTCATCTTCCGCGGGACAGCCGCATTCCAGAAGGCCGCTGCCGCCGCGACCTCCTCCGCCCGCACCAGCACCCACTGCCCCCTCAACCGCACCAGGGGCGCCTTGAGCCGGGCCAACGCCTGGAGCTCGTCCAAGGAGATCGGCTCACCACCCAGTGCCACCTCCCAGTCGACTTGAACCATCTGGTCCAGCGAGAGCCCCTTCCCGCCCGTCATCGTTGGGCTCTTGGCCCCAGCCCGCGCGGTCAGCCGCTGCCTGGTCCCTCTGCGCGTCCACCAGGCCGGCAGGAGCACCGCGAAGCCCGCCTGTTGCAGCATGATCGACTTGACCGTGAGAAACTCGTGGGCCCCCACTCTGTCCAGCTCATAGCCGGAGGGCCGCGAAGCCCGAAGGCTCTGCTCGATGCGGGGGCATACCCCGGCAGCCTGCCCCAGCGCCGCGAGCAAAAACTGGAGCGGGTCGGCTCCCCTGCGCTTCAGGCTCCTGACCGCCTCCCCCGCTCGATCGCTCCAGGTCTGCTCGGCGGGCACCATCAGGCTCGGATCGTCAGCCGGCTGGACCAGGTACCGAACGAACCATCGCTCCTCCGCCAGAGGTTCCTCCCGGCCGGCCGTCGCCAGATCCGATGTCTTACCGACAGGCATTCGGTCAGAGGGCGAAACCCGATCCTGTACCGAGCCCCCTCGCCCGGCCACCCCCCCATTCCACGCCGCTCCCCAAGGCGCCTCTGGAATCGCCCCCTCCTTGTCCCAGACAGGCTCCTCCAAGCGGAAGCAAAGCCGGTAAGGCGCCGCCGCCGTGGTCATCAACGGCTCTCGCCAGCGCGTCACCGCCTCGTAGAGCTGCGCCAGGGCAGCCGCATCCGCCGACAGGCGGCTGTCGAGCGAGAACAGGGAGGACAACCACTGGTCGTGTACGCTGTCGAAACCGCCCTCTCCCTGGCCCCAAGAGCTCCTCGCCAAACCAATCGGAGCGATCACGGAGCTGCGCACCAGCTGGTCCAGCATCTCCTCGACTATCTCCTCCACCAGCCTGTTGGGATCGACCGCCGGCGGCACATTCTCACCCGAGAGCGACCCCGAGCGCACCACAGGAGGCAGCCCTTCTGCCAGCCGAGCCAGCTGCTCCAGATCCTGCGCGTCTGGCACCGGCTCCCAGACCGATCGGCAAACCGCCCCGAGACCCGCGGCGACCCTTTCGGACGGCTTCTCGCCTGGTCGAACGGCCCGCGACCTGGCGCTCGAACTCCGGGAGCGGCCCGAGCCGAGAGAGCTCGACAGGATAGCGCCCCTGTCGGGGGGCGACGGGGTGATCTGGTCCCCATGGGAGGTAAAGCCGGCTGGCCTGGCCAGCTTGACCGACGGAAGGTACCGCTGCCTGGTGACCATCGAGCCGGCCAGAAGCAGCACCCGCGACCAGTAGGCCAGATCCGAGCCCGCGATCACCCCCGGGACGATCACCGATCGATCACCGAAGGCCAGCAGGATCTCGATGACCGAAGCGGTATCGAGCCGCAACACGGCTACCGTGAACGGGAAAAGGCCCGAGGCCGCTCTGCTGGCCGTCCCCATCTCGCCCACCAGTGGACTGGAGGGAACGGGAACCCCACTCCGTGCCGGCAGCCAGATGGTCGCCTCGCCTCTCTGGTGGGGCGCCAGACACACCTCCAGGCCGCTCGCCTCCAGCGCCGCCTCCATCTCGCCGTGGGTGGCGGCAAACGGATGGGGCCGCGCGACCCGCTCTTTGGACCGGGGCCGCCTCACCACCGGCGTCGTGCCTTCCACCCCTGCCGTGCGCTCGGCCCACATGCACATCCCGGGACCAGCTTTCACGCCATGAAGCACTGTCCCCATACGACCTCCTGTCGCCGCTGGACTGCCGTTACCGCACCGTCACCGGGCAGGGTGTAACCCCCCAGATCTCCTCGGCATACTGCCGGATGGTCCGGTCGCTCGAGAAGTACCCCGTGTTGGCGATGTTCAGCGCCGCCCGCCGCTGCCACTCCACCGGATCCCGGTAGGTCTCCTCCACCTCCCGCTGAGCGCGCAGGTAGTCCTCGAAGTCGGCGCAGATGAGGTAGCTGTCGTATCTCCAGAGATCGTCCACTACCGGCTGGAACCGGCCCAGATCGTCCGGGCTGAACCGACCGGAGCCGATCAGGTCGATGGCGGCGCGCAGCCGCTCGTTTCGCACGATGAAGGTGGAGGGGAAATACCCCTCTTGCCGCTGGGTCCGGACCTGCTCGGCGGTCAGGCCGAACAGGAAGAAGTTGTCGGCCCCCACCCGCTCCCGGATCTCGATGTTGGCCCCATCCAGGGTGCCGATGGTCAGGGCGCCGTTCATGGCGAACTTCATGTTGCCGGTCCCCGAGGCCTCCATGCCTGCCAGCGAGATCTGTTCGGACAGGTCTGCGGCCGGGATGATGCGTTGGGCCAGCGAGACCCCGTAGTTGGGCACGAAGACGACCCGGATCAGTCCTCGGACGGCGGGATCGTTGTTCACCACCGCCGCCACGTCATTGATCAGCTTGATGTGCAGCTTGGCCATGGCATAGCCGGGCGCCGCCTTGCCTCCGAACAGGAAGGTCCTGGGTACCCGGTCCTGGTTCGGGCTGTCCAGGATCTCCCGATAGAGCGAGATGATGTGCAGGCAGTTCATGAGCTGCCGCTTGTACAGGTGGATCCGCTTGACCTGCACGTCGAACAGGGAGTCCGGGTCCACCGCCGTCCCGATCTCCTCGCGGAGGAAGGCGGCCAGCCTCCGCTTGTTCTCTCGCTTGACGGCCCCCAGCTGGTCGAGAAAGGACCAGTTGTCGACCCGCTGCTCCAGCTCCTTCAACCGCTCCATGTCGGTGAGCCAGCCATCGCCAATCTCCACCGTGATCGCCTTGGCCAGCTCCGGATTGGATAGCAGCAACCAGCGCCGTGGAGTGACCCCGTTGGTCTTGTTGTTGAACTTGTGCGGCCAGAAGGCGGCCATCTCCGGCATCAGGTCGCTGGTGATCAAGCGGGAATGCAGCTGGGCCACCCCGTTGACACTGTGGGAGCCGACCACCGCCAGGTTGGCCATCCGGACCCTCTTTTGCGGCCCCTCCTCGATGATCGACATCCGCGCCAGCCGGGCGTCGTCCTCTGGATAGGCGAGCTGCACCTGAGCCAGGAACCGCTTGTTGATCTCGTAGATGATCTGGAGATGGCGGGGCAACAACCGCTCGAACATGGCCACCGGCCACCTCTCCAGCGCTTCCCCCAACAGCGTGTGGTTGGTGTAGGCGATGGTCGCCTCGGTGATCTCCCAGGCCTCCTCCCAGGTCAGCCCTTCCTCGTCCACCAGCACCCGCATCAGCTCCGCCACCGCAATGGCCGGATGGGTGTCGTTCAGCTGGATGGCCACCTTGTCGGCAAACTGGTCGAACCGGTCGTGCTGCTTCCGGTAGCGGCGGATGATGTCGTGGATGGAGCAGCACACGAAGAAGTACTGCTGCTTGAGGCGCAGCTCCCGGCCCTCGGGAGTGTCGTCCTTGGGGTAGAGCACCTTGGAGATGCTCTCCGTCAGCGCCTTCTCCTCCACCGCCCGCCGGTAGTCCCCATCGTTGAACACCGCCAGGTTGAACTCCCGGGTGGCCCGGGCCGCCCACAGCCGCAGGGTGTTCACCGTGCTGTTGCCATAACCGGGGCAGGGAATGTCGTGTGGAACCCCCAGGACCTGCTGGGTATCCAGCCAGCGCGCCCGGTATCGCCCCTGCTCGTCAAAGTACCCGTCCACCCGGCCGTAGAAGCTGACCGGCACCGTGTACTCGTGGCGCGGGATCTCCCAGTCGCAGCCGTAGTGCATCCAGGCATCGCCCTGCTCCACCTGCCAGCCATCCCGGATGACCTGGTGGAAGATTCCGAACTCATACAGGATCCCGTACCCGTAGCCCGGCAACTGCAAGGTCGCCATGGAGTCCAGAAAGCACGCCGCCAGCCGCCCCAGCCCCCCGTTGCCCAGCCCCGGATCGTTCTCCTGCTCCAGGATATCCCCCAGCTTCAGGCCATACTTCAAGAGCAGCTCCCGCGCCGTCTCCACCTGCCCGAGATAGGCCAGGTGGCTGTGCAGCATCCTCCCCAGCAGGTACTCCGCCGACAGGTAGTACACCCGCTTCACATCCTGGGCGTAGTAGGTGCGCTGGGTGGCCATCCAGCGGTGGACCAGTCGATCCCGCGCCGTATGGGCTACCGCCCGGTAAACGTCCAGCGGGGTGGCCGAAGGTTGGTCCTTGGAGCAGGTATAGTACAGGTGATCGAGCACCGCCCGCTCCAGGGTGACCGGGTGCATCCCGGTGCGGTCGTCCTCGACCCGGATCTGCAGACGGACATTCGATTCGCGAGGTTCGTGTGACATGAGCCGTTCCTGGTGGCAGTGGGTACGATGTAAGCCACAACTTCAGGCCAGACCCCTGATCTTGTCAACCACGGTCGAGGCCGCGGTCATCTACGAAACCGCCGATCTCTCTCACATCACCCCTTCGTTCTTCGCTAGACCGGCACTTCGTCGAGGTAAACCGAGCCTTGCGGCAGTGTTGACTAACTTGAAACCTAATGTTAGTCTACTTGGGGAGGCGGCACATGGACATCGTGAACGTGTACGAAGCCAAGACCAACCTCTCCCGACTCCTGGCCCGCGTGGAGGCGGGGGAAGAGATCATCATCGCCCGGTATGGGAAGCCGCTTGCCCGGCTCAGCAGGATCGAGACGCAACGGAAAGGTCGCACCCTGGGCAAAGATGCGGGTCTTTTTGAGGTGCCGGAGGATTTCGACGCCCCCTTGCCTGCCGAGATCCTGGCGCTGTTCCAGGGTGCACCGTGAGGCTTCTCCTCGACACCCACGTTTGGCTATGGGCCATCCTGAGCCCCGCACGCCTGAACAAACAAGCCCGCAGCGCCATCGAAGAGCGGCGCAACGAGGTGTTCCTCTCTGCCGCCAGCGTGTGGGAGATCGCCATCAAGTACCATCTCGGCAAGCTCCCGCTCCCCTGCCCCCCGGCCGAGTTCGTGCTCCCCCGCCTCGTCCGGGACGGCATATTCGACCTCCCGGTAGACGCCCGGCATGCCGCTCACGTCGCCACGTTACCGCGCCACCATGACGACCCTTTCGATCGCCTCCTGATCGCACAGACCCAGATCGAGGGGCTCCTCCTGGTCACCGCCGACGAGCGGATGTCCGCCTACCAGATCGATCGGTTGGAGGCGGGGTAGCTCCCCCAGGCGAATTGACCGATCGCGATCGCCTCCCGCCACACAGGGCGGAAAAAACCGCCACCTGCGATCACCTCCTCAACGCCCCCTCTGTTCCTGGCCTACAAAACAGGGTAAAAGACCTGGCGATCGGTTGCCACCTGTGGGCCTGTGGTGGCCGAAACCTGAGAACTGCAATGAAAAGACTGACTGTCCTTGCTCTGATCGTGTTGGCTCTCACCGGCTGCCAGATAGACAAGCAAGAGGGGGCCGGTCCCATCTCCTACGACACCTTCTACACCCCGATCGTCAACGGCACCCGCCAGCCCCAGGTAGTCGACCTGACCGACTCGCAGATCAGGGCCATCGGCTGGCTGTATCCTGCGCGATCTCCCTCGCTGGCCTTCTGTACCGGGACGCTGGTCGCCCCCGACCTGGTCGTGACCGCCAGGCACTGCATCTCCGGCTTGTCGGGCGGAGATATCGGCTTCGGGGTAGGGCTCGAACCGACAGAGCCGGAAGGCCTTTTCCTCTCCTCGGCGATCTACCCCAACTTCCAGGTCGATGCCGCCATGATCCTGCTCGCCGAGGACGCCACGGCCGGTGACGTGGAGATCACCCCCATCCCCATCAACCAGGTTGCCATCGACGAGACCTTCATCGGAACCGCGGTCCAGGCGGGCGGCTACGGAGATACGTACGACGAGACCAGGACGGGGCGCTGGTTTGCAACCGTGTACGTCTATGACGTCGACGACCGCTGGATCGTGATCGATGGCCGGGGGGAACAGGGCATCTGCTTCGGCGACTCCGGCAGCGGCCTCATCCACACCGACGCCGAAGGCAACCCGGTCGTGCTGGCGGTCGAGGCCGAAGGCGACTCGACCTGTGTCGATATCGACTACATGACCCGACTGGACACCATCTACGACTGGATCGGCCCCATCCTGGCGGGTGAGGTTCCGGAGGACCCCTGCGACGGGGTGAGTCGCGAAGGGCGCTGCACCGATAACGTGGCCGAGACCTGTCCCAGGGGCACTCTTGTGCAGATGGACTGCACGATCCTGGGAGCCGAGTGCACCTACATCGAGGAGGCGGAGCGGTACGGCTGTGCCTGCGGAGAGCTGGGGGAGTTCGAGTGGTGTGACGGCGACATCCTGGAGTCCTGCCGTGACGGCCGGATCGTCCAGCGGAACTGCCTCACGCGCGGCGGCGTCTGCGGCTGGGTCGGAGAAGAGGAGGGGTACGACTGTGTGGACAGCACGGTCTGTCGCCCGGAGGATGAGACGGGCCGGTGCGAGGGAACCACCGCCATCAACTGCAGCGACGGCCGGACCACCCGGGAGATCTGCCACGCGGACGGGATGATCTGCACAGAGACCGAAGAGGGCGCCCTCTGTATCGACTCCGGTGCCGAAGAGGAGACCGACGAGGACACCGCCTTTCTGGACGATGCCTCAGAAGAGCCGGATGCGGGCGACGCGGCCCCCTTCCCTGACCTGGGAGACCTGGCCGACGAAACGGACACCGGCAGCGGGAGTCAGACGGCGGGATCCTCTGAGGACGACTGCGGTGGTTGCGCCACGGCTCGGCAGGGGCCGGCCGATCACCTGCTTTGGCTGGCGCTGATGGCCATGCTGATCGCCATCAGGCGCCGCCGATCCGGGTAGTAACACCATGCATATCAAGGCCCATCATTGCCAAGCAGCTAGGATGTTCACCCCAACAACCAGGAGGCACACCAGATGATCACAGAAGCGTCCCAAAGAGCACTCGAAGGGTTGAGGGACCTGTCCACCATCCAGTGGTACATCATCCCGCTCCTGGCCATCGTGCTGTACATCTATGCCGTGGAGATCAAGCGGGCCCGCGAGACCAAGAACTGGGATGCGGTCTTTGCCGGCCTGACCCTGTTCGGCATGGACTTCATCAACGAGACCTGGAACGGGGTGGTGTTCCATCTCACCCAACGGTCGGCGGTCTGGACCACGCCGGGGCCGACGGCGCTGCGGACCATGGTGGGCTGGAACATCGAGATCATGTTCATGTTCGCCATCTCCGGGATCGTCTACTACCACACCCTCTCTTCCACCAAGGAGCACCGGATACTCGGCGTTCCCAACCGCTGGTTCTGGGGCTTCGCCTTCGCCGTCTTCTGCGTCTTCGTCGAGGTACTGCTCAACATCGGGGACCATCTGGTCTGGGAGTACCGCCTCTGGAACCGGTCCTTTGCCGGCATCTGGCTGATCTTCCTGTTCGGCTACTTCCACTTCTACGTAGCCATCATCCTGGTCCTTGCACTGAAGACCAACCGCGCGAAGGTCATCGCCATATCGAGCCTGTACGCCATCGCGGTCGTCGCCAACGTGCTGTTTCTGGGCATCCTGGGCTGGGTCTACTGACATGGCCGGCGCAACGCCCCGAGTCCTCATCGTGGCCGGCTCCGACTCGGGGGGTGGCGCCGGAATCCAGGCGGATATCAAGACCGTCACCGCCCTGGGAGGGTACGCCGCCACCGCCGTCACCGCCCTGACCGCCCAGGACACCCTGGGCGTGGCCGGGGTGATCCCCACCCCGCCGGCCTTCGTTCAGCTCCAGATGAGAATGATCCTGGCCGACATCGGTGCCGATTGCATCAAGACCGGCATGCTCCACGATGCCCAGGTGCTCGAGGCGGTGTGCCAGGTCCTCGAGCGGGAAGGCCAGGGGATCCCGGCCGTCATCGACCCGGTGATGGTGGCCAAGGGGGGCGCGCCCCTGATCGACGACAGCGCCCTGGAACGGCTGACGGCACGGCTGCTGCCGCTGTCGACCCTCATCACCCCCAACCTTCGGGAGGCGGAGCGGCTTCTGTCGCTCCCCACCGAGAGCATCACCGACCTGTCGGCCATGGAGACGGCGGCCCGTCAGCTGCTTTCTCTCGGATGCGGGCACGTCCTGCTCAAGGGAGGGCACCTGCCCGGCTCCCGCCTGTACGACCTCCTGATGTCGCCCGATCACATCGAGATTTTCGAGGACGAACGCCTGGAAACACCTCACACCCACGGCACCGGCTGCACCCTGGCCTCGGCGATCGCCGTCGGGCTGGCCGCCGGAATGCCCACCGTCGAAGCGGTGGGCCGAGCCCGGCGCTACCTTCGCGAGGCCATCCGCACCGCGCCGGGGCTTGGCAAAGGCCATGGCCCGGTCAACCACGCGCACACCGTGCGGCCGTTCGAGCAACCCGCCCCCCATCGTGAGCCTGAGCGCGAGCGTGACCGTGAGCGTGAGCGAGGGTGAGCGACCATGAGAGCGACTGTCGCCCTGACCGCAAGCCTGATCCCTCCATCACCCACCCGGCTCTGTCGGCCTACACCTGGCCGCTGAGCGCTCCTGTTGCTGCCACCGGCTGGACAGGTAGTGGATTCGGGGGTTAGATCCATAGCAGTTCCCAACAGCAGCCCAACAGGTACGAGCCGTGGAAAACGCCGAGATCGCCGCCACCTTCGAGCTGATCGCCGATATTCTGGATCTCACCGACGAGAACCCCTTCAAGGTCCGCGCCTACCGGACGGCAGCCCGCGTGATCGAGAGCCGCAGCGAGCCACTCCACAAGGCGGTGGAGGAGGCCGCCGATCTGACCGAAATCCAGGGCATAGGTAAAGAGATCGCCGCCAAGATCGCGGAGCTGGTACAGACTGGCCGGCTCGGCTACCTGGAGCGGATCCGCCGGGAGGTTCCGCCAGGCCTGTTCGAGATCCTCAAGCTCCGCGGCCTGGGCCCCAAGAAGACCCGCAAGCTGTGGCAATCCCTGGGCATCACCACCATCGAGGAGCTGGAGGAGCGGGCACGCAAAGGGGAGCTCGCCCAGCTGGAGGGGTTCGGCCAGAAGACCGAAGAGAAGATCCTCAAGGCGACCGCCGATTACCGCCTGCTCGGCGCCCGCACCCTCCACTTCGCCGCCGAACCGGTGGTGAAGGCCCTGAAAAAACACCTGGAGGGGCTACCTGGCGTCAAGCAGGTGGAGGCGGCCGGCAGCTTCCGGCGGCAGGTGGAAACCGTAGGGGACCTGGATATCCTGGTCATCGCCGACCAGCCCTACCCCGTGATGGAACGGTTCACCGCCTTCGACCAGGTCGCCAGCGTGGAGAGCGCCGGAGAGACCCGAAGCACGGTCATCCTCGACAGCCAGCTCCAGGTGGATATCCGCGTCGTTCCCGAGAAGAGCTTCGGAGCGGCCCTCTGCTACTTCACTGGGAGCAAGGACCACGACATCCGGCTGCGGAAGCTGGCCCAAGAGCAGGGAATGCGGCTGTCGGAGTACGGGCTGTACCGGGTTGAAGAGGGTGCGCCCGACCCGGAAGCGGACTCGCTATGGGTGGCCGGTGAGACCGAAGAAGAGCTGTACGCCGCCCTCGGGCTCTCCTTCATCCCCCCCGAGCTGCGCGAGAACCGCGGCGAGATCGAGGCTGCCCGACAGGGCCGCCTGCCCGCCCTGATCGAGCCAGGCGACATCCGTGGCGACCTGCAGATGCACAGCAACTGGTCCGACGGGAGAGATCCCATCGAGACCATGCTGAACGCCTGCGCAGCTCTCGGCTACGAGTACTTCGCCATGTCCGACCACAGCAAGGCGCTGGCCATGGCACACGGCCTGGATGCCGCCCGATTGCGTCTCCAGCGCCAGGAGATGGAGGAGATCGCCGCCCGCTACCCGGAGATCCGCATGCTCCGAAGCCTGGAGGTGGACATCCTGGCAGACGGCTCGTTGGACCTGGAGGACGAGGACCTCCAGGAGCTCGACCTGGTGGTGGCTGCGGTCCACTCCTACTTCGACCTGCCGCCGGCGCGGCAGACCGAACGGATCATTCGGGCCATCTCCCATCCGCTGGTCAACATCCTGGCCCACCCGACCTGCCGGCTCATCAACAAGCGGCTCCCCATCCAGTACGACCTGGAAGCTGTCCTCCAATGCGCGGTCGAGCACCGCGTGGCCGTGGAGCACAACGCCCAGCCCGACCGCCTGGACCTCAAGGACACCCAGTTGATGCGCGCCCGCGAGCTCGGAGCCATGATCGTCATCGACACCGACGCCCACACCGCCGAGACCCTCTCCCACATGCGCCATGGCATCGCCCAGGCGCGCCGCGCCTGGCTCACCCGGAATGATGTGCTCAACACCAAACCTCTGGCCGATCTCATGGCTGCGTTGGGCAAACAGCCGGCCGTGTAGCTTCTCATGTACAGACCGCGGGCAACGGTCCACCTCGCCGGCGACAACGGGAGAGCGGGCGAGGGCACCAATGCAGGGGGAGACTGGCACAAGCGCGTCGCCCGGGCCTTTCTCCTCGCCTCCGAGACTCCGCCACCCACCGGCGGTTACTGACGTAACTGCTCGGCGGGTCCCGGCGTCCACTCTACGGACTCGGAGAAAGGTCCGGGCTCCACGTGGAGTGGAGCCAAAGAAAGTTGGTCCCCCTCGCCCGCGTCAGCGGGAGAGGGGATGGGGGTGAAAGAGACTGCCCGCTACCTTCCCGTCCGGAGGTCCTGGAGCCCCGTGGCAATCCGCTCGTAGCCGACCAGCGCCTCGGGTGGTGGGTAGCCCTCGAGCTGCCTGACCTCCTCGAGGGTGAGAGGAATGGGGGAGGTGACGGGAAACAGCCGGATGCCCACGGTCTTGTCGGGGCTGATCACCTCCTCCCGGTAGTCCGGCAGGTTCCTTCCGAACTCGCTTTCTTCTTGCTCGCCCAGGACGGTCTTCAGGTAGACCAGCGAAAATTGCCACTCTTTGTCGTCACTTCCTACCGGCAGCAACCCCGCCAAGGAAGGATGGAGGTACAACCGTTCCTCTTCGGGGGTAAAGGCCCACAGGTTGTTCGAGACTCCCAGACCGGACAGGTGGGCCGAGATCGCGTTCGCCTCGGCGGCCCCCACCTGCAGCCAGAGTCTGCGGATGCAGCCGGTCTCGGCCTGGGTCTCATGGCCTCTCATGACCAGCGATCCACCCCGCAGGTCTTCTGCCCTGGCTTGCCAGCGCTGCTTGAAACCCATCGAGCAGTAGTTGATGGGAAGGTCCAATCCCTCCTCCACCGCGAACTTCATCAACTCGAGGGCGCACAGCTCCGATTCGACCACCGCGGGGGTCGTGCCGGCCACGAAATGGTAGTCGCGGGCCATCAGGGCGGCCGCGTTTTGTCCCAGCACCATGAGCTGGTGTAGGTTCAGGTGGTCCACGCCCACCCGGCGAGCCTCGACCAGTAGATTCTTCAGTAGCTCCAGGTCTTCCGGGATGGCCGGAATCTCGATGGTGACCCGCGGAATCACGGACAAGGCCAGACGCACCCGGTCGAGCGCATAGCCCCTCTCCACGTTGTTGAACCGGATCTCCTCCAGGCCGGCTTTGGCCAGCCTTTCCAACTGGGCCGGGGTGACGGCCAGGCCATTGGTATAGGCCCAGATATACACCCGCGATCCGAGCCGTGCCCGGACCGCCTCGACGTGGGCCACCAGCTTGTCAGGCGTCAGAAATGGCTCCCCTCCACTGAAGCTGACACCCGCAAAGCCGAACCGCTCCACGTAGGCCGCATAGTCGTCCGGCGAATGGAAGACGATCCGTTCGGCATAGGGGGGAGCCTCGGGCGCTGTCATGCCCCCCGGGCAGAAGAAGCAGTGGCCATTGCAGACCGTGTTCAAGAACATGCAGGACCAGCGCCCCTCGCCACACAGCTGGCATCCAGGGGACAACGGTCCCAGGTGTGGTTTGCTCCCCAGAAAGGAGTCCTGTACCCGCCCCGATATCGACTCGAGCAGCGCCCTTCGACGGGAATCGGCCTCGCGCGCCTCATCCGGGCTCAACCGCCTGAAGATACCGTCACAATCGAGGACAAGCTGCATGGTTTACACGAAGGTCAAGGGGATCGGTCCTATCTAAGCGTTAAGGCACCGAACATCCTACCAAGTTGCCGGCCGGGCGCCAGATGGTTCCGGAGCGCAAGGCCGCTCATTGCGCAGGGCCACTTTCACCATGGGGGGGGTGTTACCATGTTGTCGGTCGGGTGGCAGCAGCGGAACAAACCACCTGTGCCAACTCCGCAGAGGCAAGCGGTCGAGCACCGATCGGGCGCGCAGAGTACCAGGGGTATGATCTTTTCTCCGGTCAGGGACGAGGTCCAGCCAGTCCGAGCCCGCGCGAAGCGCGGAAGGCGAAGCCGACGAGGATCTGGCGGACCCCGTCCCTGACCGGGTTGGAAATCACGCCCAGTACCAGGCGGCGCCTACTCCTTCTTTTTGGGGCGTCCCGCCTTGACAACCCTCGCGAAGTATCCCAGTAGAAACCCAATGAAGATCGTCCCGATGAGCAGAACTGCGATGGGCATGGACATTTCCACAAACAGGATGTTGGTCTGAACGGTTTCGGTGTTCTGCAATACGATAACGATCACCAGTACAGCCAAAATACCAAGTAAGATCAACTTGATATAACGCATGACCCTCCCTCGTTTGGCCGGCGTCCCAAAGGGGCGCCCTGTCGGTGCACCACCTGAACATTGGGACGATTTATACTCTTCCTTTGCGTCTCAAACAATCTGGCAGCCGTCGGGGCCGTTTTCACCTCTCCGGTTCGCTGTTATATTGGGACGATTATTGATCGGTCCATCTGTCGATGGCAACGACTGGAGCCGACTACCGTCATGGCGGAACCGCTGATCACTCGAGAAGGAGCCACACCTGTCATTCAGCTGAAGGGCCGGTGGACTATCGAGAACCTGGTACAGCTTCAGAAAGAGTCCCACATCCTGAGATCGGCGGAGGGAGTTCCGGTCACCCTGGACGGCGCCGAGATCCAGCAGATGGACACCAATGGCGCCTGGTTGCTCTACCAGGCTCGCGCTGCCCTCCAGGAGCGGGGCAAACAGGTCGAGATACGCGGTCTGCCGACCAAGTTCACACACCTTCTGGAGCTGGTCAGCAAGCGCCTCGATCAACTGGAACGGCCCTCGCCGCCTCCCAAACAGAACATTTTCGAGCAGATCGGGCGAGCCCTGGCGGTCCAGACCAAGGACATCCTGGGCCTACTGAACTTCATGGGCGAGGCCACCATGGCTTTTCTCAGGAGCCTGGCCAATCCTCGCCGCATCCGCTGGCGAATGCTGGGCAAGATCCTGGAGGATACGGGGGTCAAGGCGCTGGGGATCGTCGGTCTGCTCTCCTTCCTTCTGGGGATCGTCATCGCCTATCAGGGTGGTGTCCAGCTCATGACCTATGGAGCCAACATCTTTATAGTGGAGCTGGTGACGATCACGATGCTCCGAGAGCTGGCACCGCTCATCACCGCCATCATCATCGCCGGCCGAACCGGCTCGGCATATACGGCCGAGATCGGCACGATGCGGGTTACCGAGGAGATCGACGCCTTGCAGACCCTGGGCATTGGTCCCTTCGACCTGCTGGTCCTGCCCAAGGTGCTCGGACTGATGCTGGCCCTGCCTCTGTTGACCGTGTTCGCGGATGTCCTGGGTATCTTCGGCGGCATGGTGATGGCGTCGACGGTGCTGGATGTCAGTTTCTTTGATTTTCTACAGCGGGTCCCGCAGTCCGTCGGATTGACCCACTATGTGGTAGGCATCGCCAAGGCGCCCGCCTTCGCCATCATCATCTCCATGGTCGGCTGCTACCAGGGGTTCCAGGTGAGCGGTGGGGCCGACAGCGTGGGAAGACAGACCACCGTCAGCGTGGTCCAGTCCATCTTCCTGGTGATCGTGGCCGACGCCGCCTTTTCTATCGTGTTCAGTTGGATGGGGATCTGAGGATCATGTCCCATACACCCACTCCCACTCCCGACTCAGACATCATCATCGACATCAAAGGTCTGAAGAGCGCCTTCGGGAGCGTAGTCATTCACGAGGGGCTCGACCTTCAGGTCCGCCGCGGTGAGATCGTGGGCATCGTCGGGGGGAGCGGGACCGGCAAGACGGTGCTCTTGAGGCAGATCACGCTGCTCACCGAGCCCGCGGGAGGCTCCATCCGCCTGTTTGGCGAGGAGATCGTCGGGATCAGCCAGACGGCGGCCAATCGGCTGCGCCGGCGCTTCGGGATGATGTTTCAGCAGGGCGCCCTGTTCAGCTCCCTCACGGTGGGGGAAAACGTGGCCGTGCCCCTCAGGGAGCACACCAGGTTGCCCGGGCGGCTCATCGAAGAGATTTGCTTGTTGAAAGTCTTGCTGTCCGGCCTGCCGGCAGATGCCACCCACAAGCTCCCCAAACAGCTCAGCGGCGGCATGCTCAAGAGGGCAGCGGTGGCCAGAGCCCTGGCTCTGGACCCGGCCCTGATCTTCCTCGACGAGCCCAGTTCGGGGTTGGACCCCATCAGCGCGGCCTCGCTCGATGATCTGATCCTGCAGTTGAGGGAGTCCTTGGGGTTGACCTTCGTCATGGTGTCCCACGATCTGGACTCGCTGTGGAGGATCACCGATCGTGTCGCCTTTTTGGGCGACAAAAAAATCGTGGAGTTGGCCAATATGCAGGAGCTAAGCCAGTCGAGTCATCCGCTGATCCGGGAATACTTTTCCAATCCCCGGGCCAGAGCGGCCAAGGAGCGGGCATGAATCCCAAGGTCAGGTATACGCTGGTGGGATTGTTCGTGATGGTTCTAGGCATTGTTCTGGCGGCGGGGATCGTCTGGTTGAGTACCGCCAAGGGCAAAAAGGGGTACATCGTTTACATGGCCTATGTGCACGAATCTGTGTCGGGCCTCAACCCCAATGCCTCGGTCACCTACAGTGGAGTGGATGTGGGCCGAGTGACAGACATCAAGCTGGACCGTGAGGACCCGCAGCGGGTCAAGCTGATGCTGGAGATCGAGGATTGGGTGCCCATCAAGGAAGACACCGTGGCCACCCTGGTCACCCAGGGCATCACGGGGATTGCCCACGTGGAGCTTCGGGGTGGAACAAGGGAGAGCCCCCCGCTTCAGGTGGACCCCGAGGAGGGCTACCCGGTCATCGAGACCGTGCCCTCCCTGTTCACCCGGCTCGACCTGTCCATCACCGGACTGGTGGATGATCTGCGCAGTGCCATCACCTCCCTCGAAGGGGTCGCTGACCGCATTACCTTGATCCTGAACGAGGAGAACCAGCAGGAGATTGCCACCATCATGGCCCATGTGGCGGACCTGACCGAGACCTTGACCCGGATTGCCCTGACGGTGGACAGCACGATGCACGAGGTGGAAACCACGACCCGGAACGTCTCCTTGGCCAGCAATGCCCTACCCAACCTGGTCGATCGCGTTACCCGTACAGTCAGGGCCTACGAGAACACGGGGGAGGCCATCACGGTCACGGCGGGCGCGGTCACCTTGGCCGTGGAGGATGTTGTATCCATTATGCGGGAAACCCAGGCCGATCTGGCGCCCTTCTCGCGGGGCCTGCCTTCCCAGATCGTGGGGCTGGTCGGCGAGCTGCAACGGCTCGGCGCCTCGTTGAGCAGACTCGTGCAGGACCTGGAGCGCGACCCCAGCATGTTACTGTTTGGACGACCTGTCATGGCCCCCGGTCCCGGAGAATGAAGGAGAAACAGATGGCATCTCCCTTTCCAAAGCACTGGCACCTCACCGTCGGTGTGCTGCTGATCCTCCTGCCCGTTCTGGCAGTCCTTCAAGGAAGCTGCTCACTCTTCGGCAGCCGGGGAAAGCAGGCCTTGCAGACCTACATCTTCTCACCGCGCCATGTCGAACGAGTCGCCGACCAGAGCGCGAACATCATCCTGCTGGTCGCACCTTTGCGGTCTGCCGGCTATGATTCCAGGCAGATGACCTATACTCAGCGGCCCTACGAGCACACCTATTACGCCTTCAGCCAGTGGGCCGAGTCCCCGCCCCGCCTGATCGAGCCGCTTCTGGTGCAAGCCATGGAAGCCAGCGGACTATTCAGCTCGGTCGTCGACGTGAGTGCCACCGTCTTGGCGGATATCCGCATGGATGTGGAGCTCTTGGTCCTGCAGCACGAGTACCATGTCGTGCCCAGCCAGGGGCGGATCATGCTCAGGGTGCAGCTCGCCGACCTGCGTACCCGCACGGTGCTGGGCACTCGACTCTTCGAAAGCGTCCATCCGGCCCCCACCGACGACCCCTATGGGGGCGTGCTCGCCCTGAACCTGGCCCTGGAAGAGCTGCTCTCCCAGATCATCCTCTACACCGAACAGGTGATCGCAGACTGGCAGCGGCCCGCCCAGAAGTGATCGAGGGTTCGGGGTTCCAGGTCACAAAAGTTCCCAGGAGAACCTGAGCAGCAGGTTGTGGGCCATCTGAAGCTCCTCGGAGACCTGCGGCTGACTGATCAGCTCGAATCGGTAGTCCAGGCTGAGGAACTCCAGCAAACGAATACCCAGGGTGTTTTGCCATTCGATCGTCGGGTCGGTGAACTCGCCGAAATCGGCAAACAGCTCGAAGTGGGTGGTGTATTGCGTGAACTGGATCAGCCGGAAGGAGCCGGTCACGATCGCCTCCAGACCCTCCTGGTTGAAGTTGCTGACCTCGTTGTACAGAAGATCGGGCGGCTCGCTGGTGGGTTCCTTCACGTAGAAGTCGCGGTAGAGGTTCTGGCGAAAGCCAATTCCCAGACCGATATCCAACTGTCCGATGCGATGTTGCAGAACCCGCCAGTTGATGCCCATACCTTGTGATATCAGCACCTCCCCCAGGTAGTCCGATGTTTCGAAGGCGCTCCCAGGCAGGACTACCTCGGTCTCGGTCGAGCCATCGGTGTGCCGCCGGGTCACGTTGATCTCCTCGGTGGTGATGACCTGCCAGGGGAACAGGTTCATCCGGAGGCTGGCGCGGGCGTAGGGACCCAGGGTTTCCCAGAGGTTGTAGGTGTACAGAAGATCGAGCCTGAAGCGATCTCTCGACTTCTGGAGGGGCAAGGCATCGCTGGCCTCGGGGTTGATCCAGATGACCCCTTCCTCGATCTGGAGCAGGCTGACGAAGTGATGCGCTCCGCTATGGTAACCCACCGAGGCATCGATGGACCCTTCGCCCGACAAACTGGTCTGGTCGGGGGTGCCGGCCATGTTCTGAGCCACCGCGAGGCTACCATTCAAGCCCAGAATCAGGCGAACGATCCAGTTGTTGGCACCTTTGCCCTCCGGCACGCTCATCTGCTCCGCGGTTACGATCCCAGCCCCCAGAAACTCGTTGGTATCGGGGTCCATGACGAGCTGATAGCGGACCAGCGCCCCCGGGGGGACATACACCGTGGCGAAGTTGGTCCGCGAACGGTAGGTGGCACCGGGTTGAACCACCCGATAGAGGCCGGGTGGTAGAATCCAGGTCTGCAGCCGTTCGCCCACCAGGGTGTCGGCTCCATAGCCCACCCCGAAGATGTCGCGGCTCTCCAGCTGGATGAGCTCATAACCTCCCCGATGGGGGATCTGATTCGCGTTGACCACCTCGATGCGCAAGCCTCCCCATACGGGGGCCACCAGGGTGGTCTCGTCAGGTCGCACCTCGACGGGAACGGACAGGGTCTGGCGAAGGCTTCCACTGCCCACCCGCACCATGTACTGACCAGGGGCGACAATGATGCGCGTCCCAAAGGAACCGGTGGCAACCCGACTACGACCGGAGTAGATCGCCACCTCCGGCTCGTCCGACATCCCGGTCATGGAGGGCAGGAAGATGGCTCCCTGGCCCTCGGGAATGGGGGTCGAGTCCGCCTCCAGCTGGACCTCGGGAGGTGCGGCAATCCAATCGAAGATGGCGCTGGGCCTCCAGGGTTCCTTTGCTTGACTGGCTGGAGCCCAGCAAACCAGAACCAGTGTGATGAGCAACGTGCCAAGGGACCCCGATCGACAACGATTCTGCCTTGATCCGCTCCCGCCCGGCTCGAAAGCCCCCCGAGTAGATCCCATTCCGTCAGAGGTTGTAGGATCGACCATGTGTGCTCCTTGTGTAACAGACCTCGTACAATCGTGGGTAAGATACCCTGTTTGCCTCTCGCTTTTCCGCGATGATGACCAAGTCAGATCGTGATGACAAGAGCCATCGTGATGGACGGGAGCAGTCCGCCCGTGTGACCTCAACCCCGGGGAGGCCCCAGCACCAACGCCACCTCCCGCACCACCTTGGCCGCCAGGACACTCGATGCCCCACTCGGATCGAGTGCGGGCGCCAGCTCCACCACGTCGGCCGCCACCAACTCCCTCGAGGACAGCACCCCCAGCAGCCCTTCGAACTGGTCCCACCTGATCCCTCCCGGCTCCGGGTTCCCGGTCCCTGGAACCAGGCTGGGATCGAACACATCCAGGTCGATCGTGAGGTACACAGGCCGCCCCGACCGGCGTTCCAGCGCGACCTCCAGTGCCCCAGGCTCCGGCGCGATCAACCGTCCGCTCCGCCGCATCTCGGCAAACTCCTCGCGCGTGCCGGAACGGATGCCCACCTGTAGCAGGTCCCCTTCCCCGACCAGGTCGAGGCAGCGCCGCATGGCGCAGGAGTGGTTGTAGGCATCACCCAGGTAACTGGATCGCAGGTCGGCGTGTGCATCGAGCTGCACCACCACGAGGTCGGGAACTCGCCGCCGGGCTGCGGCCACGGCTCCAGGAGTGAACGAATGTTCCCCGCCCAGCAACAGGGGCTTCATCCCCTGCTGGAAAAGGGCGGTCGCCGCCTTGTCCACCAGCAAGACCACCTGGTTGGGAGCCGACAGCGGCACCTCCAGGTTGCCCAGGTCCACCAGCTGGATATCCTCTTCCAGATCGCGATCCTGCGCCGGGGAGTAGCTCTCCAAGGAGATGCTGGCGGCTCGGAGCGCATCGGGACCGAACCGGGCCCCAGGACGGTAGGAGGTGGTGCCGTCATAGGGAACCCCCAAAAGCGATACCGCGCCGGGCTGCGGCGCCGTACCGGCTCCCAGGTAGCGTGGACCGCTCCGGTCGACCGGGAACCCCCAGGTGTTCATGCGACCAGTGCCCGCTGGACACAGTTGGGCTGCGCAAAGGCGGCCATGTGGATGGTTCGGTTGTAGTACTCGGATTCAGCCTCGATCGCCAGCATGCGCTCCGACAGCGGCTGGCGCCAGTCGACCCCGCGGGGGGCATAGGCCCAGCTCCAGAAGCCGCCCGGGTAGATGCTCACCGGTCCGTAATAGGGATGGACCTCGCTAAAAACAGCCTTGAGAGTCAGCAGGATATTCAGGTGTTCCCTGCGCATGGCAAAGGGGCTTTCCGACTGGACCACCAAGACCCCGTTCTCGACCAGAAGGCGATGGCAGTCCCGGTAAAAACTCTCGCTGAACAGACCTTTGGCGGGACCCACCGGATCGGAGCTGTCCACCAGGATGACCTCGTAGCTGGCGGCCGGCGCATCGCGAACAAAAACGATGCCATCGCCGATGAGCACGTTCAGACGAGGGTCGTTCCAGGCGGTTCCGATGGACGGCAGGTACTCCTGACTGGCCTGCACCACCATCTCATCGATCTCCACCTGGTCCACCCGCTCCACCTCGGGGTAGCGCAGCACCTCGCGAACCGTGCCTCCGTCCCCCCCGCCGATCACCAACACCCGGCAGATGCGGGGTGCGGTGGTCAAAGCTGGGTGAACGATCATCTCGTGGTAGATCCGCTCCTCCCCCTCTGCCGCCATCCAGGTGTCATCCAGCAGGAGCGCTCGCCCCAGGGCAGCGGTTTCGACGATGGCGATCTTCTGGTAGGGGCTCTGCCCCATGAAGAGGGTTCGTTCCACCTTCAGGCCGATTCGGCTGATACCGGCATGTTCCTCATCGTACCAAAGTCCCATGGGCGCTCTCCCGAGTTGTGTCTGGTCGATCCTCCACACGGCATGGGTCCGGTCTCTCTGCTGCCGCGCGAAATGGGCCGCTTGGGAAGGCCAATCTACGAAATTTCCCGGCCTCTGGCTCCGGGCGCCAAACGGCAGAGGACGCTTGGAGGTGCTCCTCGACACACCTACAGGTAGTGGATTGGCGGTGTCAACCTTCCCCGCTCAACCCCATCCAACGGGCAGCACAGGTCGGAGAGAAAATCCCTTGTCAGACCCCGTCATCCCACAGGACCAGGCCGGCAAACACCGCCCCATGCCTCTGGACCTTGTGCTCCGCTCCGATGGACAGCACCTCGCGGATCTCCCGGTTGCGAAAGGCCATCCCCTGGATGGCCATCTCCCGGGTGTGGGCGATGACCTCTTGAAGGCGCGCCTCCTCGTGATGCTCCATGATCAGTCCGGGCAATGTCGGATCCATGGGGATCGCCACCGCGACCGCCGCGGCGATCCAAAGATCCGATCTACCCGAAGTCATCTCGGCGTACGCCACTGGAACAAGGGCTCCATAGGGTAACCGCAGCGGTTCGATGCGTCGGCAGTCGGGAGGCAGGATGGAGCTCATCCTGACCAGGTTGGTGTCGCCCACGCCAGCCGCCAACAGCGCCTGGTCGAAAGCGTTGAGCTGGGTGAAGCCTTCGGCATGGCCAGAGGCCAGAAAGAACATCGTCGGTTTTCGGAACATCATGGCTGGCCTCCGACCACCGCACTGTACTCACCGCGCGGGCAGTTGGTGACCATCCGGTCCTTGATGGTGATGGACCGCGACTGCGGACCCAGACCCCGATGAAACAGGCACATGTCGAAGGTCCGACACTTCAGCCCCTTCCGAAAGACCTCATGGGCTTGGCGGGGTTCGCAGTCACCACAGGTGAAGAAATCCACAGCGGCATACCCGGCTTCTGGCCAGGTATGAATGGAAAGGTGAGACTCCTCGATCACGACCACTCCACTTACCCCCTGGGGTGAGAACGTGTGGAAGGTCGATTGCACGACCGTGGACCCGGTTGCTTCCGCGGCCCGTATCATGAGGTTCTCGATGTGGGCCCGATTATCGAGCAGGTTAAGGTCACATCCCCAGTAGTCAACCAGCAAATGCCGACCCAACGTGTCCAATCTTCAGTCCTCCTCTGGATCTAGATGGTCTAACCTCCCCTTGGCTCACGCCAAAAGACGACTCTACGAAACCGCGGACAATATAGAAATCTCGGCAAATGGGAAGGAAAAACGCCCCTCCCTCCCAAAAAACAAGCCCCGAACCGCTACCCCAGATACCTGACCCCCTCAGGCTAACCGCGGGTCTGGCCGCACCGCCCCGGTCACTTCCTGTACCTTACCGCCTTGCCCTGTCGGAACTTCACTGATGCGTTTCATCCAGGCTGCGGGCGGACCACACCCCACACCTTCCGTAACTACCCGGCTACCGCTCGTCCTAACCGGTATCGTCGCGGCTCCTGCCCCGTTCCGCCAGCCCGGCACGATAGCTCTTTTGCACCACCGGAAACGGCCCCAGCGCCCGATCCAAAATCCCCAGGCTGTGCGCTATGACCAACCCATAGTTGGTGATCGGAACACCGGCCAGACGGCAGATCCGCAACCGGTTGAGCATCTCCCGCCGATTGAACATGCAGGCACCACAGTGGATCACCAGCCGGAAAGACGACAGATCCTCTGGCAGATCGTGCCCCTGCACCGTCACGAAGTCGAGCTTGGCCCCCACGTACTCCTCGATCCAACGCGGGATCTTCACCCGCCCGATGTCGTCCTCGATGGGGTGGTGAGCGCAGGCCTCCGCCACCAATACCCGGTCCCCTTCCTTGAGCCCCTCCACCGCCAACACCCCCTCCGTCTGCGTCAAGAGGTCCCCCTTCAGCCTGGCGAACAAGATGGAAAAGCTGGTCATCGGCACCTGCGCCGGGGTATCGGCGGCTACCTGCAAGAAAGCCTGGGAGTCGGTCACCACCAGCTTGGGAGGGCGCTTCAACCCATTCAACGCCTCTTTGAGCCCCCCCTCCTTGACCACCAGACACCAGGCGTCGCCGTCCAGCAGGTCCCGGATCGATTGCACCTGTGGCAGTATCAGCCTCCCTTTCGGCGCCTCCTTGTCGATCGGGACCACCAGCACCGCCAACTCCCCTGAACCCACCAAATCAAACAGGATGGGCGGGCTCTCGAGAAACTCCGGCGGAGCGCTGTCCAAGATCGCCTGGCGAAGCTCGGAAATCCCTGCTCCCACCAGTGCCGACGTGCGGACCACCCGCACCCCCTCCCGATCCAGCCGGGCCAACGTTTCCGACGAGGGGGGGGTCCGATCCACCTTGTTGAACACGGCTACCACCGGGATCTCCCGATCGCGCAGCGCCTGAGCGATCCCCTCCTCGAACGGCCCCCAGGGGCCATCGGACACGATCACCCCCAGGTCGGTCCGCTCGTACACGCTCGCGGTCTTCTTCACCCGCTGATTCCCCAGCTCCCCCAGGTCGTCGATACCCGCCGTGTCGATGAACAGGACCGGGCCGAGGGGCAACAGCTCCATCGGCTTGTGGACGGGATCGGTGGTGGTCCCCGGGCTGTCGGAGACGATGGAGACCTGCTGCCGGGTCATGGCATTGAGGATGCTGGACTTGCCCACGTTGCGCCGGCCGAATAAACCGATGTGCAGACGAAAACCCTTCGGCGTCTTCTGGCTCATCTACCGGACCTCCCGACTGGCTCGCTCGAAGCGCTCCCTTCCTCCCCGTCGGCCGACATCCCCTCGATCCGCCGCGCGGCCGCCTCCGGCCGGCTGGCCACCGCCAGAGAGAGATAACGCTCCCCCTCCCTGTACATCAGCCTCGCCTCGACCAGACCACCCAGCGCCCGATCCAACGTCTCCCGGGCAACCAGGTCGCTCAGACGGCGTCCGATCTCCCGCCTGCTGCGGATGTCGCAGCAGTACAGGTACAGATCCCGCCATGGCTCCTCCAGGACCACCAGATCCAGATCCCTGCGTCGATCCATGATCTCCAGGAAACTCCCGCCGTCGGAGTAGGCGAGCGGCCTGTCCCCCAGAAACCACTCGGCACCGTCCTGGAGGGTGAGCCGGTGATGAAGATCCCACCACTCGCCCACACAATGGCGGACCTCCGACCAGTCGGCCTGTTCTCCTGTCTCGGTGTAATCGAGCCAGCTTAGCTGCAGCCGCTC
Organism: Bradymonadales bacterium; assembly: GCA_016931535.1. Classification (GTDB taxonomy): domain Bacteria; phylum Myxococcota_A; class Bradymonadia; order JAFGEP01; family JAFGEP01; genus JAFGEP01. Next base: position 13,712 of record JAFGEP010000019.1, on the reverse strand, counting down.
CCAGATCGGTCGGGGAAGCCCAGCCAGGAAATCCTCGGCATTCCGGATGGCGGTCACCCCAAACCGCTCGGGGCATAGATAAACCGTGCTGCCGGGGCAAAGCTGGAAGCGCACGATGCTCAGCGGCTGGTAGCAGATGGCATAGCGGCGGATGGTCTCGGCGGTTTCATCCACTTCTTGTCGGGTCGCTCCGGGGAATCCGACCAACAGGTTGGCGCCGCAGTAGATCCCCAGCTCGTAGCAGCTCTTCATCGCCAGCAGGTTCTGGATGACCGTGGTCCCCTTGCCGATGCGCTTCAGGTAGGAGCCGCTCAACCCTTCGATCCCGATCTGCACGGTATCCAGCCCCGCCCGTTTCAGCCGCAAGAGATCGATGGGCCGGATGGAGGCCCGGGCTTCGCAGAAGAGGTTGAGATCCCTTCCCAATCCGCGGATCGTATCGGCCAGCTCGATCAGCCCCTTGGGCGGCAGGAGGTTGTCCAGAAAGCGGAAGCGCAGGTTCTGATACCGGTCACCTTGCCGTTTCATCTCCTCGACCACCTGCGCCCTGGCCCGCACCCGGTAACTGCCGCTGCTCAGACTGCAGAAAAAGCAGCCCTTCGGCCTGTCTGTTTCCTGGCGCCTCCGGTCCCACCAGCACCCGCGGGAACCCTCGATCGGCAGTCTCCACACGATGCCGTATCGTCTCGCCAGCTCGGCGTAGCCGTCGTGATCGGGCAGGGGAAGGGAGTCGAGATCCTCCACCTGTTGGCCACCGGGCGTGAGGCGGAGTGCCGGCTCGGCTGGCGACCCGAGGCCGCTTTTCGCCTCGATCGGCGCTCGATTGGCGACACCTGGAGCCTCCTCAGGGAGATGGATGCCACCATCCCGGCTCTCGACCTCTCCTGTCCCCTCGACTGCCTGTCGCCCGACCGGCGGGAGTCTCCCGATCCGGCTCAGGACGCCGTCCATCCGGAGACCCGGGGACGATCCGGTCTCCAGCGCGTCCAGAAGCCCCAGCAACCGCCTTTCTCCCTCCCCCTGGATGACGTGATCGATGTGGTCGAAGGTGGCCAGCAGGCTCTCGCCGCATCGGCCCGTGACCGCTGCCCCCCCCAGCACGATCCGGGTCCCGGGCTCGATCTGCTTGATGCGCCGAGCCACCGCCAGACTGGGGAAAAGCTGGCAGTAGGAGGTGGTAAAACCGACCAGGTCGTACGGTCCAGCCACTCGGCGGGCCAGCTCCTCGATCCGGTCGCCGGTGACTACCCGCACCCTCTCCCACGAAGACAACCAGCCCCCATCGGGTGGCTCGGACGTCCTCTCCGAGGCCCAGGCAATAAACCGCTCCCTCACCGACCCCTCTCGCTCGGGGAAGAGATGTGCCGCGTAGATCCACTCCCCCAGCCTGTCTTCCCGAGCGATCTCCTCGTAGAGAACGCCGAGATGCGACCAGATCTCGACATACTCGTACAGGCAATCCACCTTCCATTCCGGCCGGTCGCGGCGGACGACCGCAGCCAGAATCCCCAGAGCCGGTGAAGGCAGATCGAAGTTGGCCCAGGGCATGGCAATCAAGGCGATGCGCACCAGAACTCTCCCACCCGCGTTATCGGCCGGGGGGTCGCCGGACCGGTACTCCCGCCTGGCGTCGGGTCCTCCCGGTTCCGCGCCCCCCTTCGGCCGCAGGCATTGTAGCATTGAACCGGTCTGTGATTTACACTCTCCTCTCCCGGAGGCTTTTCCACAGCGATGTGCAGGAGAACCCGGGGCGCCGCCGTCTATCCACGGGACCCGACATACCGACCGTAGCGCCTGGGTGCAATTGCGACGATGAACAAGCTCAGACACAGCTCGGTGCTCGACCTGATCGGCAACACCCCCATGGTTCCCATCCGGCGGCTCAACCCCAATCCCCGCGTCACCGTCCTGGCAAAGCTGGAAGCCACCAATCCCGGCGGGTCGGTCAAGGACCGCATCGCCCTCCAGATGATCGAGGCCGCCGAGGCCAGCGGGGAGCTGACCCACGGCAAGGTCATCATCGAAGCCACCAGCGGCAACACCGGCATCGGCCTGGCTCTGATCGGAGCCGTCAAGGGGTACGAGGTGGTGCTGGCCATGTCCGAGGCGGTCAGCCTGGAGCGTCGTAAGGTCCTGGCGGCGCTGGGCGCCTCCTTCCTACTGACCAAGCCGGAGCTGGGCACCGACGGCGCCATCGAGCGCGTCTACCGGCTGGTCCGGACGCAGCCCGAACGCTACTTCATGGCCGACCAGTACAACAACCCCAACAACCCCTTGGCCCACTACCAGGGGACCGGCCGAGAGATCATCGAGCAGACCGGCGGGGCCGTCACCCACTTCGTGGCCGCCATCGGCACCACCGGTACCCTGATGGGGGTATCCCGCCGGCTCAAGGAGTTCAACCCGTCGATCCAGATCATCGCCGCCGAGCCGTACCTGAAGCACAAGATCCAGGGGTTGAAAAACCTGAAGGAGGCCTATCGACCGGGCATCTTCAACAAGGCGCTGCTGGACGAGAAGATCAACATCGCCGACGAGCACGCCTTCGAAATGGCTCGGAGGCTGGCCCTGGAGGAGGGCATCTTCGCTGGAATGAGCTCCGGCGCCGCCATGTATGTCGCCATCCAGAAGGCCCAGATGCTCGACTCGGGGGTCATCGTGGTCCTCCTCCCCGACGGCGGCGAACGCTACCTGTCCACCACCCTCTTCGCCACCGAGGACAAGCGGCCCTCCGAGCTGGCGCTGGACCTCTACAACACCTTGACCCGCCGCGAGGAACGCTTTCTCCCCATCTACCCCAACGAGGCCCGCATGTACACCTGCGGCCCTACAGTGCACACCCATACCCACCTCGGCCTCTGCCGCCGCCTGCTGGTCGCCGACCTCCTCCGCCGCTACCTGGAGTACCACGGCCTCAGTGTCAAGCAGGTGGTCAACCTCACCGATATGGACGACCGCACTATCCAGGAGTCGGAACGCCTCGGACTGACCATGGAGGAGCTGACCGGCCGGTACATCCAGGAGTTCCTCGAAGACATGGAGACCTTGCGGGTGCGCAAGGCCACCCAGCACATCCGCGCCTCCTCCGCCATCATGGAGATGATCGAGCTCACCGATCGGCTGATGACCCGCGGGCTGGCCTACGAGAAGCTGCGCTCGGTGTACTTCAACATCTCGGCCGCCAAGGACTACGGGAGACTGGCCCGGCTCGACCTCTCCAAGATCCGGCTGGGCACCACCGTGGACCTGGACGAGTACGAGAAGAACAACCCGGCCGACTTCACCCTCTTCAAGCGCTCCACGCTGGCCGAGCTGCGCCGTGGCATCTTCTTCGAAACCCCCTGGGGTAACGTCCGCCCCGGTCTGCATCTGGAGTGCGCCGCCATCTCGACCCGTCATCTGGGCGAGCAGTACGACGTCCACGTGAGCTCCACCGATCTGCTTTTCCCGCACCTGGAGAACGACTTGGCGATGTGCAAGGCGGTTTCCGGCAAGGAGCCGGTCAACCATTGGGTAACGAGCGAGCTGGTCCTCCACAAGGGGCGCAAGCTGTCCCGTTCCGAGGGAGATCCGGTCAACCTCAGGGATCTGATGGAGCGGGGGCTGAGCGGCCGGGAGATCCGTTTCTTCTTGCTCTCGACCCATTACCGCAAGCCGATCAACCTCTCGCCCGAAAGTCTGGAGCACAGCCGCCGCATCTTGGCCCGGATGGACCGTTTCATCGAGGCCTTACAGCAAGCCCCCCCAGGCTCCAAGAACTCGGCGCTGGCCCGGAATCTTGCCGACCAGTTAGTGGGGGGGTTCCGAAACGCGATGGATCGAGACCTCAATGTCTCGATGGCCATCTCGACCATGTTTCAGGTGATCAAGAAGGCCAATCCCTACCTGGTGCGGGGGGAAATCGGACAAGACGAGGCGGGACGCATCTTGAACGCCCTGCGCTCGGTCGATACCGTCCTGGCGTTTCTGGACTTGCCCCAGCCCAAAGCGAAAGCGGCCGAATCGGAGCCGGCGATCCCGCCCGAAGTGCTCGAGCTGGCACGGCAACGGGAGCTGGCCAGGGAAAGAAAGGACTTTGCTGTAGCTGATGGCCTCAGAGATCGAGCAAAAGCCCTGGGATACGAGATCAGAGATACCCCGCAGGGCAGTCAGATCCTGCCCGCTCAAGGCGATCGGGACTCCAGTGCTCTGGTGTAGAGCCGGCTCAGCTCCGGATCGAGGGCGATCTCGTACAGCAAGGCCTCGTACTCAGGCATCGACAGGTCATGCGCCTGCAATACCGACTCGACCCCTTGCGGGTTCGTCTGGAACTCCTGGGCGATGGCAACGGCCTGGGCAACCGGCTCGGGCAGATCGGCTTCCCCCACCGGTTCACCGGTCGATGGGGATGCCTGGATTGCGTCGGGCGCCGTCGGAACAGCAGGCTGCTCCGACCTGCAGCTCACCGCCATTACCACCAATATCGCCAATAGAGACACGATAGCTGTTTTCACGGTTTTCTCCCTTACCAGCTCCTCATTGACCGCCGCGCTGTTGACCCCGTATCCGCTGCCCGGGTCGGTCGCCCACCATCCCGGTTCCCTCCCCCGCTCGGATGGGGCCGCCCATGTTGGGCCGACGGCGGAACTCCGGCCCTCCAGGGGACATGCCGCTGCCTTCCCCTCGACCCGGGGAGGCGCTGCGTTCGGGCTCCCCCTCCCTCATCTGCTGTCGCATCCGGCGGCGGTCTGGTCTCTCTTCGAAATCCCGGCTGCGACGTCCCTGCCCTCGCGTCATGTGCTCCTGCTGGATCGCTTCCGCCAGCTCTCGTCCCCGCATCCCCTGTCGGATCTGCTCGGTCACGAACGTCCCAAAGTTGTCCACCCTGCCGTATCGCCGCATGGAGCGGGCGGTCTCGTTGAGGACCCTCGCCGCCTCGCCTGCGGCGACCCGATTGTCCCGAAGCGCCCCCAGCATGAGAACCAGATCGGCCTCCCCCAATCCCATCTCCCGCAACCGTGCGGCCGTGATCGGCAGGCGGGTGGCATCGACGACCGGACTGGGGGTAGTGGCCCCCTGTCGCCTTGCACGAACCTGGAACTGTGCCTCACCCGAAGGTCCTTCCGACTCGGGCGTCTGGGCTGCCGATGTCAGCGGCACACTCAGAGCAGCGACCATCGCGACCAAGATTGATAGGGTCCGGATCATAGTGCTATTCCTCTTTGAAACTTGTTTCGGAGCGGAAGATCATTTCCGAATGTTGCTGGATTTGCAACCGGTTCGATGGCAAATCGATTCCCGGAAGCGATCAATCCGGTAGAACCATGTAATGGGATAAGCCCTCGGCTGACGGTGCGACCGGCCGATGGGTTCGGCTGGTGTTGCTCACCCCGGTGATTTGCAGACACCTCGGGGTGACCCGATCAACCACCCCAGGGCATCCCAGAGTACTCGGCGAACACCCGGTCGTGGAGGGTCCTAAAGAGCCGCTCGTGCTCACTTTCCCAGGCAGCGAGCCGCTCCAGCATCGTGCGGGCCTCTCCCTCGGCCTGGGGAGCGAGATTGGCATAAAACTCGGCCAGATCCCGCTCGATCAAAAACGCCATGCGCAACGCCGGCAGATCGGGGACCATCGCTTCCGCCGTGGTCTGCTCGATCATCTCCGAGGCCGCCCGGTCCGAAAAGAAGCTGCTGTCATGCTTGCCCAGGGTCGCATCCAGCTCGGGTACCGCCGTACCCGCCAGCTTGGCCATCAACCGCTCGATGTAGACGATGTGACTCATCTCCTCTTCGGCCAGACGCTGGAACACGCCGACCACCGCCGCGTGCTGCGCCTTCTTGGCGTGCTCGCTGAAGAAGGCGAACCCCTCCCGCTCACGGTCCAGGGCGTAGCTCAAGATCTTGTGAACATCCATCCTAGCCCTCCTTGGAAGCAGGGCGCTTGTACAACAGTGCCAGAATGAGGCCAACTACCAGCAGACCGGCGGCCACGTACAGCGGCACCGCCCCCTTGAGCTGGGCGAAGACCAGCGGTCCTGCAACACCGGCGGCGCCCCACGCGGTGAGAATGGTACCGTATACCCGACCGATGTAGGCCGGCCCGAAGGAGTCGGCGGCGAAGGCCGGCATGGTGGCAAAGCCACCTCCGTAGCAGGCCAAGAGGTAGCACACCACGATGATGAACAGGACCGTGCTGCCGATCTGGGGCACCAGGATGTACAGCACGCACTGGGTGACGAACATGATGACAAAGACCATCCGCCGGCCGATGGCGTCCGATGTCCAGGCCCAGAACAGACGGCCCACCCCGTTGAAGATGGAGGAGACGGCGACCACCGTACCACCAGCCACGGCCAGCGCCGCGACCTGCTCGGGGGTCAGATCGGCCACGCCCGGGAACAACCTGGCCCGGTACAGCCCCTGCGCCATGGGCGACAGCTGGGACAACAGGCCGAGTCCAGCCGAAACATTCAGGAAAAGCATCCCCCACAGCATCCACCACTGCGGAGTCCGGCTCGCCTCCTGCAAAGTATAGGAGCTGGCAGCGGTAGTGGCCTTGCCGGCGCTCGGAGTGAAGCCCGCCGGCGCCCATCCCTTGGGCGGGTTCTTGAACAGCATCGCCGAGGCGGTAACCAGCACCAGGAAGATGGCACCCCAGATGTAGAAGGTGGTGGACACCCCCGAGGCGGTGAGCGTCCCGGCCTCGTCGATGGTCTGGAAGCCGTTGATCATCGAGGGGGCGATGCGACCCATGAAGAAGGCGCCCGCGCCAAACCCCATGACCGCCAGACCGGTCACCAGGCCACGCTTGTCGGGAAACCACCGGATCAGGGTCGCGATGGGGGTCACGTAGCCGAAGCCGTTGCCCAACCCCGCGATCAGGCCGAAGCCGAGGTACATGAGCCAGATGCTGCCGAGCTGGTCGGCCAGACCCGCCAGAAGCGTGCCGACACCGAACAGGATGCCGCCGATGGTGGCCACGAAGCGCGGCCCCTTCTTGTCGACGAGGATCCCGCCAAAAGCCGCCGCGATTCCGATCGTGCCGATGCAGATCATGAAGGTGATCTGGACCTGGGTCTCACCCCAGCCATGCATGGCCTTCAGGGGGTTCTTGAAGACCGACCAGGCGTAGACGGTGCCCAGGCAGAGTTGGATAATGACCGCCCCGACGGCGATCCACCAGCGCTTCGATTCGAGTTTTTCCGTGCTCATGGTGTTTCTGCTTACCTCACTGATGGTTCTGGTTGCTATCGGTTACTGGCAGGCGCCCAGCAGGCGCGCCACCTTGTCGACGAGTTCCTGAGGAGCGATCGGCTTGTTGACCAGGTCGGCCACATTGAGAGTGCTGGTGTCGAACAGGTTGTCGGCGGCATCGGCGATGCTCGAGAGCATGATCACCGGGACGTTGGGGTACTCGCTGGCAAACCAGCGGGCCGCCTCGAAACCGGTATCCGCCTGCTCCATCATCACGTCCAGGATGACCAGGTCGGCCTGGGTCTCGTTCATGATCTCCTTGCCCTCGGCACCGGAGTAGGCGACCAGCACCTCGTATCCGGCGGACTCCAGCACGAGCCTGCAGAATTCGTGAATGTCTTGATCGTCGTCAATCACCAGGATCTTCGCTTTGTCGGTCATCGGACTTGTTCCTTGTAGGAAGCCGGCGCCTGCCGGCCGCGTGTTGCTCTTCGCGATCAGCCGTCAACCCACGAGGGCTTCGAACTCGCCGCGAAACTTGGTCACCATCGCCTCGATCGGGATCGCAAAGGCATCACCCGTCGGGCAGAGCGTGGACCCCTTGATCGCCTGACACAGCTCCAGCACCTGGTCGATATCCTGGATCGAGCCCTGGCCATGCACGATCCGCTCCAACAGCACCGCGATCGTGTGCGATCCCTGACGGCAAGGGGTGCATTGCCCGCACGACTCGTGCGCGTAGAAACGGATGGCCCTCAGCGCCACCTCGGGGATGCTGGTGGTCTCGTTCATGACCATGATCCCGCCGGAACCCAGCATGGTCCCCCGCTTCAGGCAGGTGTCGTAGTCCATGACCAGCCCCTCGGTCTCCTCGGCCTTGAGGATCGGCACCGACAACCCTCCCACGATGACCGCCTTGAGCTGGCCCACTACACCGCCCGCTGCCTCAAGCAAGGTCTCGAGCTTCGTGCCCAGCGGATACTCGTAGGCCCCCGGACGGTGCACATGACCGGATATTCCGAAGATCTTGGGGCCGAAGTTGTTGGGAGTACCAAACTTCATGAACGCCTGGGCACCCTGCTCCACGCAGTAGGGAACCAGAGCCAGGGTCTCCACGTTGTTGACGATGGTCGGACCGCCGTACAGCCCTACCACCGCCGGAAAGGGCGGCTTGAGACGCGGGTTGCCCCGCTTGCCCTCCAAGGACTCGATCAGCGCGGTCTCCTCGCCGCAGACGTAGGAACCGGCCCCCAGGTGCACGATGATGTCGAAATCGAAATCGCCCCCCAGGATACCTTTCCCGAGAAAGCCCCGGGCACGCGCCTGCTTCAGGGCCCCTTCGAGGATGTTCGCGATCCAGGCGAACTCTCCCCGGATGTAGATAAACCCCAGCGCCGCGCCGATGGCATAACCGGAGATGACCATCCCCTCGATCAACAGGTGCGGGTCGTACTGGAGGATCTGCCGATCCTTGAACGTCCCGGGCTCCCCCTCATCGGCGTTGCAGATCAGGTAGGTGGGCTTGCCGGTACCCTTGGCCAGAAAGCCCCACTTGACCCCCGCCGGGAAGCCGGCTCCCCCTCGACCCCGGATGTTGGCCGCCTTCACCTCGCCCATCACCTCGCCCGGCGCCATCTTCAGCGCCTTGGGCAGCGCCTGGTAGCCTCCAGTCTGGAGGTAAACATCGATGTCGGTGGCGGTTGGCGTCCCTCTCCGCGCCATCAGCACGTTGCACTCGGAGCCAAAATGAGCCTCCACCGGCATCTCCGGCATCACCCCCTTTAGCAGGCTGGCCACCAGAGCATCGGTCCGCTCGATGGTCATGCTCTCGTAGTAGCGGTCGTTTACCTGGATCACCGGACAGGTGCCGCAGGAAGCCAGGCATTCCACCTCCGAGAGGGTAAACAGCCCGTCTTGGGTGGTCTGGCCCGCCGAGATGCCCAGGGTCTTCTCCAGGTGGGCCAGGATCTCCCGGGCACCGGCCAGCATGGCGGGAACATTGGTGTCCACCTGGAGGTGGTACTTGCCCAACGGCTTCGTCTCGAACATCGTGTAGTAGGTCTGCACCCCGTAGGCGTCCGAGACCGGCACGCCGATCAGATCGGCGATGCTCGCCAGATCTTCTCGGCCAACGAACCCACCGCACCCCCTTTGCGCCATGTGCAGGGCAGGCAACAAGGCCGACCGCCGATCCGGATATCGGGCCGCAACCCGCTCGATCGATCGCTTCAACTCCTCTTGCATGATCTCACCACCTCGCAATCAGCAGGCACCAGCGCCGACGCGCTCGATACGTGCCGCACAAACCTTGTACTCGGGGATCTTGGCTACCGGGTCGAGAGCATCGTTCGTCAGGACATTGGCCGCGGCTTCGGCAAAGTGGAACGGGATGAAGATCGACCCCGGCGCCACTCGATCGGTCACCAGCGCCGCGGTCTCGATCCGGCCGCGCCGGGTGGACACCGCCACCCGATCCCCCGTGGCGATCCCGTGCTTGCTCGCATCCTCGGGATGTAGCTCCACGTGACCATGCGGCACCAGCCCGTCCAACACCTCCGACCGGCGGCTCATGGAGCCGGTATGGAAATGCTCCAGCATCCGGCCGGTGCTCAACACCAGCTCGTACTCGGCATCCGGCTCTTCGGCCGGCGGCCGGTACACCAGCGGCGAAAGCAGCGCCAATCCGCGGGCGAACTTGCCGATATGCAGAATCGGGGTCCCGGGATGATCGACGGTCGGACATGGCCAGGGGATCCCCACCTCGCGGATCCGGTCGTAGGTCAGCCCCGCATAGGACGGCGTCAGGTCCCGGATCTCCTGGAACAACCCCTCCGGTGTCCGCGGGAACTCGTGGCCAAAGCGGGCCGCCAGGTCGGCGATGATCTCGTAGTCCTGGCGCACATCGCCGATGGGCCGGATCGCCTGGTTCGACAGCTGCACCCGCCGCTCGGTATTGGTGAAGGTCCCCACCTTCTCGGCAAAGGTGACACCCGGAAGCACCACGTGCGCCAGCCTCGCCGTCTCGGTCAAAAAGATGTCCTGGACCACCAGGAAGTCCAGCTTCTTTAGACATTCCTCCACGTGGTTCAGGTTGGGATCCGACAACATCGGGTTTTCGCCCATGATGTACATCCCCCGGATCTTGTTGCCACACTCGGGGATCATCTGGGTGACGGTCATCCCCACCTTCTCGGGAAGCGGGGCCTTCCAGTAGGCGGAAAATCTCTCCCGCGCGGTCGAGTTGGTCACCGGCTGGTACCCGGTGTACACCACCGGCAAGGCCCCCATGTCGCAGGCGCCCTGCACGTTGGTCTGGCCACGCAATGGGTTCACCCCGCCACCTTTCACGCCGAGGTTGCCGGTGATCAGCTGCAAGTTGACGCAGGCGTTGACGTTGTCCACCCCATGGCTGTGCTGGGTAATCCCCATGCTGAAGTAGAGCGCCCCCACCCCTGCCTTCGTCCAGAGCTTGGCCGCCGCGTACAGGTCGGCAATCTTGACCCCGGTCAGCTCCTGCACCTTCTCGGGTGTGTAGAAATCCAGCGCCTTGCGGTAGGCCTCGAACCCCTCTGTCCGCTCGCGGATATAGTCGGCCGCCTCCCATCCCTCCTTCAGGATGATGTGCTGCAGCCCCTGCAACAGCGCCACGTCCGAACCGTTGCGCTGCTGCAGCCAGATGTCGGCAAAATCCACCAGGTCGATGCGGCGAGGGTCGCAGACGATCAACTTTGCCCCGCGGTTCTTCACCGCCTGCTTGATCAACGAGCCCAGCACCGGGTGGTTCCAGGTGGTGTTGGTGCCGATTACCATGATGATCTTGGCGTCGAGTGCATCCTCCAGGCTGTTGGTCATCGCGCCCGATCCGAGCGTGGTAGCCAGACCGGCCACCGTCGCGCTGTGGCACAACCGCGCGCAGTGATCGATGTTGTTGGTCCCGAAAACCGCCCGGGACAGGCGGTTCATGGCGTAGTTCTCCTCGTTGGTGACCTTGGCCGAGGAGAGAAAACCCAGCGCATCCGCGCCATGGGTTTCCTTGATGCTCCTGAGGTTGGCCTCCACCAGGTCCAGCGCCTCTTCCCAGCTCGCCTCCGTAAGCTCCCCGTCCTTGCGGATCAGCGGCTTGCGCAGCCGATCGGGCGCATCGACGAAGTCGAGGCCGAACCGCCCCTTGACGCACAGCATCCCCTTGTTGGGCTGGCGCTCCATCTGGCCTTCGTGAGCCATCGCGTAGGCATACTTGTTGTCCTTGGTGTGCATGTCGATCTGGCACCCCACGCCACAGTAGGGACAGGTGATCTTGGTCACCTGGGTGTCGTAGGAACGGATCTTCCGCTGCCAGGGCCGCGCCAGAACCAGCGCGCCCACCGGGCACACCTGGACGCACTCGCCGCACTGCACGCAGCTCGAATCGCCCATCGGCAGGTCGTCGTCACACACCACCTTGGTGTGGTTGCCCCGATAGGCAAAAGCCAGCACCTCGTTGACCACCCCGTGCTGGCAGGCGGTCACGCAGCGTCCGCAGTGGATGCACTTGTCCGCCTCCCGCACGATCCCCAGCGAGGAAACATCCAGCGGAGTCGGCTCGGTCTCGATCAGGTAGCTCGGCCGCTCGATGCCCAGCTGGTAGGCCATCTCCTGCAGCTCGCAGTCGCCGTTCGCCTGGCACGACATGCAGTTGTGATGACCCTCGCCGATCAACAGCTCGACCACCATCCGCCGGGTCGCGACCACCTTGGGGGTGTTGGTGTGCACCACCATCCCCTCCTTGACCGGCAACGCGCAGGATTCCTTCAGGCCGCGGAGCCCATCGACCTCCACCACGCAGGCGCGACAGCGACCAGCCTTGCCGGTCTTGGGGTGATAGCACAAGGCCGGAATGTAGATCCCGGCTGCCCGGGCTGCATCCAGAACGGTCTGCCCAGGGGTGGCCTCCACGATGCGTCCATCGATGGTCAGGTGCACGTTTAATCCTCCCTCGTTTCTCTGCTTTTTTCGGGTTGTCGCCCTTCAGATCTGCTACCGCTGGCCGGTCTTGATGACTCCGAACGCGTCGGGCAGCATAAGAAGGAAAACAACGCGCTTGTCAACTGTTTCAGTTGAAAGTTCGCCAACTTTCGACCGCTCCGGCTACAACCCACCCGCTCCCCCTGGACCTTCCGGTTTCCTCCCCTCCCTCCATCGCTGCACCTCTTCCTCGGTGTTCAGGTTGCGATACCAGCCCATATCCTCGCCCGATACGAACCGTACCGTCAGGTGGTCGAACAGCTCCACGATCCGACGGCCACCCCGCTCCAGGATCGACCGTGCCACCGGAACCACCGTCTTGCGATAGACCGCCAGCAGCGGCTCTACCCTCCCGTTGCCGAACCGCGGCATGACGATGTCGCATCCCTCCGCCTGGGACACCAGGTGCAAGACGTACCGAGGGTCGAGCTGCGGGATGTCGCAGGCGGTCACAAAGCAGATCTCGTAAGCCGCCCGTTGAACGCAGGAAAGGATCCCCATCAGCGGGCCTTGACCGGCCTTCTGATCGGGCACCACCTCAAGCTGGAGAAAATCGTACTTGCCCGGGTCGTTGGCACCGACGATCCGCTCAGGAAAGTAGGCCAGCTGATCCGCGATGCGGGCGATCATCGGCTGTCCATCGATCTCGAGCAGGCTCTTGTCCACCCCCATCCGCCGGCTCTCGCCTCCTGCCAGGATGACGGCGGTCGCCGCTGGCCGGATCACCCATCGGTCCCCGGCAACGGCGAGCTGCTCCGGCTGAAAGTCCCATCCGTCCCCGCAAAACTCCACCACCCGATCGGCATGGTGCAGCACCGCCTGGCAGCTCCCCTTGATGGCAGATAAGCCTGCCTCACGCACCACCAGGAACACACCCGGCTCAAGCGCCGTCCGGGCCGTGTTGGATTCGCACACGACCAACGCGTCCAGCGGAATCAGCTTCAGCAGCTCGCCAATCCCCTCCGCCAGGTGCTGCCGCATCACCCGCAACCAGAGCACCGTCCGGGCGCCGGCACGCAGCATGCGGTTGCTGTCCTTCTCGCCCCCAGACTCCTTCTCCTCGATGATGCAGTACGCTTGCCCATGCAGATTACAGACGCCGCATCCCTCACCGCCCCGCGGACAGGGCCCCTCGTCCGGCTTGACCGTGGTCACCTTGACCCCGATCACCGTCTGCTCCGCCAGGTGCTGCCGGATCAGCGCACAGGCGAATTCGGTCTTGCCGACGTTGCGGCTGGCCGCTCCGATCATGATCCAGTTGGGGCAGACAAACATCCCTGAGTTCCTGGTCTCCCGCCCTCGACAAATCACTTTGGACAACTCGGCCAAGCAGAGAGATTCTCCGGCAACCTAGCGTGCCGCCCCCCCAGGCCAACGACCGCTGCAGGATCTCGTCCAGCCCGCCCCAATTGTCAACCTTCTTGCCGGCCACTACGATGGTTGCAACACCCACTGGATGCAGATCCAGATTTAACCATCATGCGGCATTCCTAGTAGTTGCGGGCTCCGGCGAGTGTACCAGGATTGTACTGATA
>JAFGEP010000164.1 GCA_016931535.1 Bradymonadales bacterium | reverse complement strand
GACGACGGCAACGAGTGCACCGACGACTCCTGCGACCCGGCCACGGGATGTGTCGCCACCAACAACAGCGATCCCTGCGACGACGGCCTCTTCTGCACCACCGGCGAGAGCTGCAGCGCGGGGGTCTGCACCGGCGGCGCTCCCACCGACTGCAATGACGGTGTGGGTTGCACCGTCGATTCCTGCAATGAGGTCACAACCTCCTGTGACAACAACCCGGACAATGCGCTCTGTGACGATGGGGACGCCTGCACAATCGACACCTGCGATCCAGTGAGCGATTGCGTAAGCACGCCGGACCCGGCCTGTGGGTCGACTGTTTGCGGTAACGGACTCTGCGAGGGCAACGGCGAGGACTGCGTCACCTGCCTGATCGATTGCCGTTGTTCCGGTCCGAGCTGCAGCAAGGGCTGTTGCGGAAACGGAGTGTGTGAAGGGACGGAGAACTTGTCCAACTGCGCCGTCGACTGTATTTGACCGGCCAAAATACCCCGCGACAAGCGCCGCTGAACTACTCTCGTTGAGGGTGGCTCCCTGGGTTGGCATGTGCCACACCTTCGGGGTGCAATCCGGTCACCCAAACGCTTGGGTCGTCTAGACCAGGGTCGGTCGGAAAAGACCAGAGGAAATCTCCAGAGCGGCGCCGATCGCCAACCCCCCGCCATCCTTCCAGCATTCCTGTCTGAACCTTCAGAAGCGCCGCACGGGGGTTTCCGACGACGGTGCAACCTCTGTCGGGACCCGGCGCGCCGCTTTCTCTAAAAGCGGACGCCGGGTGCCAAAGTGGCCATGGATGAGAAAAACGCCCGGATGGCGCCGACACCCAACAGCCTCTACCTTCCGGGCACCAGATGATTCATCTCCCCCCCTAAAGGTAGATCCCGTGACTCTGCTAGACCCCCAACACCCCCGCCACCTCTACCTTCCGGGCACCAGATGATTCATCTCTCCCCCTAAAGGTGGATCCCGTGACCCTGCTAGACCCCCAACACCCCCGCCACCTCTACCTTCCGGGCACCAGATGATTCATCTCCCCCCCTAAAGGTGGATCCCGTGACCCTGCTAGACCCCCAACACCCCCGCCGCCTCTACCTTCCGGGCACCAGATAATTCATCTCCCCCCCTCAAATGTGGAACCATTTGGTACAGTTTTACTTGATATTTCTGGGTGGCCCAAGTATTGTGACAGCATAAAAAATTTCAGTACGTGGCTTTCAACGAGCTGGCAAGGCGTACAGCGACAATCGGAGGAGTCCGCATGAAGACAGGCATTCGAAAGGCATTCCAGCTAGTGTTTGCGATCACTCTCTGCTCCTGGGGGTGCAACGGTGACCAGGATTCGGAAGAAACGGGAGATGCTGCCCACGATACCAGTCAGCCGGACAGTGATTTGCTGGAGGAGGATGGAATCTCCCGACCCGACGTCGTCATCCCCACGGGCGATGTGGCTCGGCTGTATGAAGTCGTGAACGATCCATCATACGCCGGCTACCGCGTGGTGCTGGAGCCGGGCACGTACGCCCTCGACGAGGATCTCGACCCGAGCGGCCTGGGCTACCTGTCCCTGCAAGATGACATGGCGCTGGTGGGGGCCAACGAGTACCGAGACTATCAGGACGCATCCGGGAATCCTGAGCCCGACGGCATCTGGGATCCGTGGGACGCCACTGCGGATCCTGAGCAGTTTCCCGATCCGACCACCGAGACGGTCATCGATTGCAGCTCCATTTCCCCCAGCTCGGTTCCTATTACTACTTGCAGCGAGGCACTGCCCTCGGTCGATGTACCGCCGCCATGCATTTCCCTTGCACCCGGTAACCGGATATCCCGTGTCACGGTGCGGAATTACGAACCCGAGGAAGGCAGCCTGGTCGGATTTGATCTGTCCGATCCCGAGCAGGTGCCCGAAGCGGATGAGACGGCACCCGGAGAGATCACCGACTGTCTGATCGAGAATGGCTGGCACGGTATCTCGGTGCGGGTCCAGGGCTGTCCCATGGAGGGTGTCGATGCCGAGGTCACGATCACCCGTAACATCCTCAGGGGATGCGGCTTTACCGGCCTGTTCTTGGGCAGCTGTTTCACCCGGGACGTCACACTCCGCGCTAGCGTGAGCGACAACCGGATCGTCGGCAACCTCTATGGTTTCTGCGCCTTCGCCTCCACATCGTCGGATCGGTGTGAGCTGGTCGTTCAATCCACGAACAACATCAACCAGAGCAATGCGGTCGTGGGCGGGTGGCTGTTCACCCTGATGGATTATCCCTTTGCCTATCCCCTGGTAGGGGGCAACGACAATACCCTCGACTGGACCTCTCAGGGTGACTGGATCGTCGGCAACGCCGCTAGCCCGGATGGTGGACTAGGTGGTCTCCTGATAGGGGGAGCCTTTCTCCACGGTTCACCGACGGATGCGAGCAGAAACGTCACGGAGGTTCACTTTCTCGATGTCACCTTCGCCGGACCCGGAGAAGCTCAGAACAGAGCGTATGGATTAGGCAGGGCGGATATCGTTGCGACCGGATTCGTTGCTCCGAGCGCAACGGGGGGAGGCTATGCGTCGAACGAAACCGTACTGGAGGCAGAGGGCTGCACCAGCGACGGCACCCCCATTTACTTCGACCACGCCTGTCCGGACAATCCCGACGATACCAACCGGGTCACCTTCGTGGGTGGTGCGGATTCGCTGGCTGGCAGCAACAACCAGATCCCGGGTGCGACCGCGTTCGATTGCTGTAACTGGTTCTGCGAGGAAGAATGATCTTTCGAGCGAGCAGAGAAGCGTGATCCGCCCTGGGGCCGGCGGTCTCTCGGTGGGCTGCTTCGCGGTTGGCTGGGTGTCCATGGGGATCGACTCCCGTGAGCGATGGAGCTGACGTGCCGGGCGTCGGGCCGAGCTGCAGGCTGTCTGCGGGGCGGGCCCTCCTCCCGGGGAGGGGTCGCAAGCGCGCCCACAAGGGCAATACGGCAGCGCTACTCCGTCAGCTCCGTCACGGCCAGGCGGTGGACGCCGTAGGCCCCCAGCGGCATGTAGATGTGGTCCACGTGCCGCACGAAACGGGAGACGTAGCCGATGCTTCGCGAGGCGTTGAGCATGGTGGGATCGACCGGGTTGTCCACATCCAGAATCAGGACGCCGTAGGGGCCGGTCGAGGCCAGGTAGGCGACATCGCTCTCCACATCCAGCAGGTTGAAATGATAGCCGTGCATCGAAGCCGTTGACTGGCCCACGATCCGGCCGTCGGTGTTGATGTCGACCCGCTGCAAGATGGTGTAGGGCTGGCGCGAGGCCGCTGTCTCACCCCTGACCCCCCACCAGGGGTACTTGTGGGTGGTCATCCAGATGGTCCGGTCCCGAAAGACGGCTCGGTTGACCTGGTCGCCGACCGGCAGCACGTCCATGAGCACCGCCACATCTCCCACGACCTTCAAGATGTTCAGGGAGTTGCGCCGCCTGCCGAAGTCGTCCCACTGGTAGTCCACCGTGTACAGCAGGGTCCCGTCATCACTGACGTCGATGAGCCAGCCAGGCACGTTCAGCGAGGGCAGGGTCACCGGATGGTCGGGGTCGCTCACATCGACCCGATCCACGTAGGCCCGCACGTGGTACAGCAGGCTCTCTCCGGCGCTGTTGGTCGCCTGCTCCACGTGGCTGGAGAAAAGCACCGCGCCATGCGTCACCTTGTTGATGAAGGGGAAGTCGTTCATGGGGAGGGTCCCGTCGGCGATCCGCGGGTTCTCCGGATCGCTCATGTCGACGATCCTCAGCTCGCTCTCCCAGTCCCGCCTGCCAGTCACATCCTCTTTGATCCGCCGCACGGTGAACGGGAGAAGCTGATTGCGCTGGGGCAGACCGGCATAGGGGTTCCAGTATCGCCAGTAGTAGCCCACACCGCCGGCGTAGAATGGATCATAGTAGTACTGGGTCCCGCTGTAGATCCGGGAGAGGGAGTCGTTCAGCTCCAGCAATCCGACCAGACGCGGGTCCAACGGATCTTCGAACACGGCATTGCGGATGACCTGTCCGCGATTGGTTTCCCACCCGATCATATGGATGACGTCCCCATCGCGAAAGCAGCTCGGGGCTCCCGAGAAGGGCAGCGGCAAGCTGGTCAGGATGGGATCGTCGTCCTCCTTGTTGAACTGGAGGACATCGAAACGGAGGCCACCGACCATGTCGGGCCCGACCAGCTGGACCTCCAGCCCGTCGAACTCGAACACCTCGTAGACGGTACGCTGCAGGTGCCTCACGGCGGTGTTGACCGGCTCGTCCCGGTTGGTGGGATCGATGGTCTCCACATGGTCTGCAGAGACGGCCACGATCCGCTCTCCCACCGGGAAGGCCCGCAGTACCCTTCCGATGGTCTGGGCTCGGCCCCGCTCGATGAGATCGTCGTCGATCCAGTCCACCAGCTGCACGCCGTTGAAGCGCTCGTAGTATCCCGTATTGGTCCAGTAGCTGTACTGTAGCGGAACCAGGATCAGCTCCATCTCGGGGATCACCCGCAGCGCCTTGTAGTCGTTGTTGGCCACCGAGTAGGAGTAGCCCATCCCCAGGTGCTCGGTGCTCAGGTTGATAAGCCCCAGCTCTCCATCTTCATAGAGCGAGAGCTGTACCTTGTCGCTGTAGGCCCGCCAGATGCCGGTAGATTCTTCCCGGTACCACTCCATCCGTTGACCCAGGGCCAGGACGCGGTCCCCCTGCACCTGCAGATGGGTCACTCTCAGGTCGATCTCGATGACGTCATCCTCATGGGGATCGGCCGGGTCGGCCACGTCGAACGCGTGCAGCAGGTTCACTCCACGGGATCGAGTCCAGCCGTCGTAGGTCACGTAGTACTCGCTGTGGGTGGTCATGGTGTAGACCCGATCCTCGGCGAATCGGGTGGCGTACAGGGAGCTTTGCGAGTCTTCTCCGTCCTCGGTGTAGATCTGGACGGAGGCGATGTGCTGCAGGTGGTCGGGATACTCGGTGTCGATGGTGTACAGCCAGCCGTTTCCACCATAGTAGCAGCTGAAGGCGTATCCGCCGTAGCCGTAGGAGCCGCCATACCAGTATCGGCTGCACCAGGCTCGCTCGCTGGCGATGACCCGCAGGGTGTGGTCGTACCAGTCCATCTTGAACTTGTCCTGGATGGTGCCGGGCACGTAGATGCTACCCCGTTCCCGCAGGTCGCCGGAGGGGTCGGAGATGTCCACGTAGGTGACCAGGGTTTCCTGCTGGTGACTGGCGTCGGTGAGGTAGTAGTTGGGGTCCCAGACGGCCACGAAGATGGCGTGGTGTGCGACGTGGATGAGGGTGGAGGTCCCCTGGAAGGTGATCCGGTCGATCTCCCGGATGTCCGCCGGGTTGGTGACGTTGAGCGAGGCGACCCAGGTGGTGTCCTCCCAGTCGGCCGTGTTGTACCGCCAGAAGTCGGGGCGGCGCTTGGAGACCGTGTACAGGACGTCCCCGACCATGCGGGTATCGGTGATCTCACCCTCCACCAGCTGGTGGCCCAGCTCGATGGGGTTGGCGGGATCGCTCACATCGACGATCAGGATCTGGCTGCCGTGGAAACCCAGGGGATCGGCATCGGGATCGTACTGCCAGTACACGAAGTAGTCGCTCATGGCCACATAGGCTCGGCCGTCGCGCAGGTACATCTCGACCGGTATGGCCTGGAAGGGCAGTCTCCCCAGGATCTCCAGCTGGTCCGGATTGGAGACGTCGATGATCACCAGGCCCCGATATCGGTTGAGGACATAGAGGAGGTCTCCTTCCAGCTTGAAGATGTCGGCCTCGACAATCTCCCGGCTGGCGTCGGGCTCGGCCTCGGGCTCCGTCTCCGCCACCTCACCTGGAGCAGCACTTGCCTCGTCATCGGCGTCCATCAACCCATCCACCGATATCTCGCCCCTGGCATTATATCCACCGTTGTACTGATTCGATGAGGTCCCGCTGGAGAGCAGCTCGCTCTCGTTGGCGGAAATGAACTCGGTAGCGCCTGGTTGGGGAAAGATGCTCGGATCGAGGTAGGGGGAATCGGTGGAGGTTGGGGGGACCTGGGCTGGAGGGTCCTGCACTGGAGGGTCCTCCGCCTCCGGCTGGAAAACATCCTCCTGGCAGGCTGCCAGCCAGGTCCCCGTCCCCACGATAATCAGGATCAACAGCCATCTTTTTGCTTCCACCATGGTAGGCCTCCTCATCGGGCAGAGTCCGGACGGCGGGTTAATTTGCAAGTTTGGGGCCAGCTCCTCGCGAAACTGCAACCGTACGTATTTA
This sequence comes from Bradymonadales bacterium, assembly GCA_016931535.1. Taxonomy (GTDB): domain Bacteria; phylum Myxococcota_A; class Bradymonadia; order JAFGEP01; family JAFGEP01; genus JAFGEP01. The sequence continues at coordinate 7,654 of JAFGEP010000164.1, read as the reverse complement.
TGGATTTTTTGGGCGATCCACTGGAAAGGAGATCTTGGAATGCTCAGATTACCGCGGTGCCCGGCTCAGTAATCTGAAATGGTTCCCACAGCCGTGTATCATCTCCTGAGATCGAGACGCTCCTGAGATCGAAACACGGCCGTGACGCCTGGTATGACGGGAGGCCGAATGCATTCTGGCTCTGGTTCGATGTAGATATACCCCCCATCTCCCAGGTAAGGATTGAGCGTATACCAGGTTTCACCGCGGTTGCAGGAAATCTGGTTGTCTTCCAGGCTGACGGAGAGAAACATGATCTCCCAGGTGGTGCTTCCGCGCGCATCGTTGTACCCGATGTAGTTGTCCGTAACGACGGGCGGTCCACCATAGAAAATACTTGCATCACCAATACCGATGCCCCCCGAGAACCACTGGCCGGTGACAAACCGAATTCTGTTGCGGAAGATGATGTTCCCTTCCATTACCGTCTCGGGGAAAGCAGCCAGGTGGATTCCCCAGTTTCCATAAAAATACCCCGTGGGAGTCTGTCCAGTGTACCGAATCGTGTTGAATGCAACCACGTTGTCATTGGCCGCGCCTTCCCATACAGCCAGAGTGATGCCATTCATCTGCCAATCCTCGCTGACCTGGGCGGAGGCCGTGAGCAGGTTGTCGATGATTTTCCATCGGTTACCACCATAAACGCCAATACCTTCTATGAAATCGTTGATCCTCAATCGAGTCACCGTGACATCATCCACCTCTTCGCCAAACACCGGGAAGGGGATGCCATCAAAAGAAAAATTGCGAATCACGGAACCGTCGGCACCATGACCCATCAGGTAGAAACCGTTATCCAGATATCCCTCGGTGATGTAGACACCGGCACCATCCCCCACCAGCTCGAGCCGCTTGGTGATCACGGCGCCATCATAGGTCCCCGGCGCAACCAGTATGGTATCCCCATCACTGGCAGCATCGACCGCCGTCTGGATGTCCGTGAAATCTCCACGGCCCGAAGAATCTACTGTCCAGACATGGCCCCTCATCCAGGACAGGGATTGCCCTGCCACACTTTCAATGCAGCCAGGGGTCTCGCCCTCGCTTCCAGGGAAGGTCCCCTCACTGCATCCGAGCACGGTGCCTGCGATCGCAATAAAAAGGAACATAGTTCTCATATGGACTCTCCTGTGTGAAAGGGACATCTCCCCAACCTACCATGCGTCTCCTCAGAGGACACTCATCCCCCTTTTCGGGCCAAATCGATACCTGCTCAGGCAGACAGGGTAAAATATCTTAGAGGACAGAATGTGTCAATACAATTATCTAACCAAAATCTACAACCAGGATCTGTTCTTTATTGTGCAATACCGCTGCAATGCTCGGCAGTCAGGTGTCTCGAGTGGTGGTCAACAGACGATCGGTGGGGAAGTTCGCAGGCTGTGCGGCCCTGGCGTGGGCGGTGAACCCGGCCCTGAAAGACAGCTCATACTTGACGGACAGGGCGTTCCTGCTCAAGAGTGCTGATGGCGAGGCAGGAGAACCCGTAGCAGAGGGGCCATGGATTTCGACCTCTTCAACCTGGTTGGACTTGTCGTTCTCGGACTGCTGGCCGGCTGGCTGGGGGCGGTGATCGGGATCGGGGGGGGTATCGTCATCGTGCCCACACTCGTCCTCCTGTTCGGACTGGATATCCGGGTCGCTGTCGCTTCTTCGCTTGTGGCGGTGGTGGCCACCTCCACCGCAGCGGGAAGTGCCTATGTCGGTGAAGGCCTCGCCAACATGCGGCTGGGGATGAGCCTCGAGATCGCGACCACCCTGGGTGGCGTGACGGGGGGGGTGACGGCCGTGCTGCTGCCGGAATCGGTCATCGGGGTCGTGTTCGCTGCCATGATGGTCGTGACCGCCACCTTGATGGCACGCAAGCGTGAGGAATCGGAGAGGGCCCCTCTCCGCCCAGTTCGCACAGGCGAGGTCGCCGCGGCATCGCCGAAGGAGGGCTGGGAGCAGCGCGGTGGGCTGGGGGGTGCCTACTACGATGCGCACCTGGGAACGCTCGTCACCTATCGCGCGCAACGGCTCCACGTCGGCTCTGCCGTCTCCTTCTTCGCCGGCATCCTCTCGGGGCTCCTGGGCGTCGGTGGCGGCTTCATGAAGGTGCCGGCCATGAACCTGGGTATGGGCGTACCCATCAAGGTCGCTGCCGCCACCTCCAACTTCATGATCGGCGTGACCGCCGTCTCGAGCCTGTTCGTCTACTTCGCACGGGGGTTTATTCACCCCCTGGTCGCCGTACCGGTGGTACTGGGTGTGACCGGTGGCGCGGTCACCGGCGCCTTCATGTCTCAGCGGTTCGCGCCTGGGATCGTGCGATGGATCCTGGTGGTCACCCTCCTGGCGCTTGCCGTCCAGATGGGGCTTGACGCCTTTGGAGTAAGCCTTGGACGCTGACAGTCGAAACCAGGAGAAGATCAGGCTGGCGCGTCGCACCGTACAGCTCGTCCTGCGGCTGGGACTTGCGTTGGCGGTGGTGCTCATGATGGCGGGGCTCGCCATCCGGCTGGCAAGCGGGGACCTCACCGCCCAAGGCGTACCGCTGTTTCGTCTCTTCGGAAACCAACGGCCGGGGGAGGACCTCATGGCGCTTGGGCTCCTCGTGCTGGCGGCGGTACCGCCTCTGCGAGTCGTCTCGCTGTTGATTCTCTGGTGTCGCGAACGGGACACCCGCTTCGTGCTGGTCGCGATCACCGTGGTGGCTGTTCTGCTCCTGGCGGTGGCGGCGGGCGGAGGATGAGCCAACAGGTCTGGTGGAACCCCTTGCCATCCAGGCCGAATCGCTGTTTCTTGCGCAGCGGACAGGCGGCTGCCGGATCGGCGGCACCCCGGGATCGGTGATGCCGCTGGGCAGACGAGGAACGAGGAGAATCATGTCCCCTGACGATCGCGACCCAGGCCGCGTTGCTGAGATAGAGACCGCCCACCAGCCGACCCCCAGGACCATGCAGACCAGGCGGGGACCGCTGGAGTACGTCGATCTGGGAACCGGCCCGGCCGTTCTAGCACTCCACGGCGCCATGGGTGGCTTCGACCAGTCGCTGCTGCTCACCAGGACCATCGGCCCGCCCGACTACCGATACCTCGCGGTCTCTCGCCCGGGCTACCTCGGCACCCCGCTTTCGCTGGGAAAGAGCCCGGAGGAGCAGGCCGATCGCTGTGCCGAGCTGCTCGATAGCCTGGGCATCTCCCAGGCAGCCGTCATGGCCGTATCGGGCGGCGGCCCGGCCGCGGTCCACTTCGCCTTACGCCACCCCGACCGCTGCTGGGGGCTGGTGCTGGTCTCGACCTGCGCCACCACGGTCGAGGATCGCCCGCCACTGTCCTTCTACCTGCTCAAGATACTCGCCCGCATCCCCTGGTTCACGAGAGCGATGCGCCAGAAAGTGGAGCGCGACATCGATGGGGCGGCGAAAGCATCGATCCCGGACGACGAGATGCGGGCTCGAACGCTGGCCGACCCGGAGACGGGTCCGCTGTTTGTCGCCTTGCAGCGAAGTACCGCGGATCGCGTGGCGCAAAGGCTACCAGGGACCTACAACGACGTCGCGGTCACCCGGACTCACGAGTATCCGCTGGAAAACATCGCGGTTCCGACGCTGGTAGTACACGGAACCGCGGACCGCATGCTCCCCTTCGATCGGCACGGGAAGGCAATGGCAAAGCGCATCCCCGGCGCCGAGCTGGTGCTCGCCCAAGGCGGAGACCATGTGGCCATCTATACCCATCGGCGACAGGTCCTGCCCGCGGTCGAGCAGTTTCTGAAGCAGCATCAGCCGACCCACCCCGGTCAGACAACCGCGTAGAGCACGGTTGTCGTGCGGCGTTCAGCTTTTGGGTGCCTGTCCAGCCTGGCGGTTCATGGCGCTGGTGGAGGTCGTCGAAGAGAGAGGCGTCCCGATCCTGGGCATCGACGTCTGGGAGCACGCCTACTACCTGAAGTACCAGAACCGGCGGGGAGACCACGTCAGCGCCTGGTGGAACCTCGTCAACTGGAACGAGGTGAACCGTCGCTTCGCCGAAGCGGTTCAATAGCAAAGCGCAAGAACGGTCGTCTTCTTTCCTCTACCGGGTTTCCCCTACCGGACCCGTCGCTCCTTTGCTATATACAATTCCATGGAAAACAGACTCCCCGATGTGATCCGTCGTTATCTCCAAGCCTACAACGCCCTGGATATCGAGGCGATGTTGGCCACCCTTTCCGAGGACGTGGTCTTCGAGAACCACACGAACAATGGCGACTCCATTCGGTCTGTCGGCAGGGCGGCGCTCGAGATCCTCGCCCGCCAGACCGCCGACGTGTTTTCGGCGCGCAGCCAGACCGTGATGGACGCCGTGGTCGAATCCGATCGAGTGGCCATCCTGGTGGACTACAAGGCCACGGTTGCCCGAAACCTGCCCATCGGCTGGCAGGCCGACCAGCAGATCGAGATCAAGGGCGCATCATTCTTCACGCTGCGTGACGGCTTGATCACCCAGATCGTCGATCTGAGTTGAACAGCCTCAACAGCCTTCAGGTCGAGGATCACGGTGGACCAGGCGGCTGTTGGTGATGCCCAGGTCCAGTAAGTACTGCCAGAAGCGGAGTAGCCGTATGCAAATGGTCCGGTGGGTGGTCCCTGCTCTCCTGACCGGCGTGGTTTCCTTTAGCGGGTGCGTGGACGAAGACGCCTGCAGACAGTGCATCGACGAGCAGGTGAGCCTGAGGATCGAGTTGATTGATGAGGGCCTGGAACCGCCGGGAAGCCTCCAGAGCCGCGACTACTACCGCCAGAGCTGTGCGGTAAAGATCATCGATGTGTATCGCCGATGTGCCCCTCGATACTGGCCGGTTGTGGTGGCAGGTAGCGGGATTGCGGCGGTGGGTGCGGTCATCTTGTGGAGAAGACGCAAGCGAGCGCGAGAGCAGAATTGACCCAGCAAGCGCGGATCGAGGAGCATCGCAGGCCATCGCTTGCGCTCAGATCGCCAATACCCTAGAGTTCTGGAGAGTCCAGGAGTCCTGCATGTCCTACCCTCGCCACCGCGCCAGAGACCTTTTGAATGACGGGCCGGCCCCCGAGATGGCGAGGGTGGAGTTTGTTCCCCCGAAGTGCAGCCTTTCCAATTCCCGCCAAGTAGGCGGTGTCAATGCCCCATGGCCAACGATGACGGATGTGGTCGAGGCGTAACGCGATCGGGCGCGCCTCTTTTGCCGGAGGACCCTTGTGGACAGACATAGAAAGCCGTTCCCCCGCTCGGTGCTATTGGCGATAGCCTTCCTCACCCTGGGTCTCCTCACAGCCTGTGGACATGAGGAGTGGACAGAACCTGGCCCGCCCCTCCCCACCTCGGCGACCGTGGGGGCCGACGGCGGCACCATCACACACGATGGCGTCCAGCTCACTATCCCTGCTGGTGCATTGGCCTCGGAGGTCGAGTTCACGGTAGAGACCGTCGAAGCGCCCGAGCTGTTGCCCGCGGGCACCGAGGCGGCCAGCAAGGTCTACAGCTTCACACCCCACGGACAGGCGTTTGCGCTGCCGGCCACCATCGCCCTGCCCTACTCGGGTGATCTGCATGGGCTGTCAGTGCTCGTCCTCGACGGCCCGGACGACACCACTTGGGATCCCGTGGCGGGCGCGACCTTCGCCGGTGGCATCGCCACCTTCTCGGTCGAGCACCTGAGCTACTACGTCGTGAGCGGAACCACCGGCTCGTCGGCCGCACTCGTCGCGACGATCGAGATCCCCGATGGCGAACCCAATGGCATCCTGGTAAATAGTGCCCATGATCTGGTCGTGTTCGATGCCAGCGACCAGTACGACTTCAATCGGCCTCACCTCCGCTTCTTCGATGTCACCTACGATGAGGCTCTCGATCGTTTCGAGTTCGAGCTTTCGGAGGACAAGGTGTCCATTGCCTGGACCACCGGAATTCCCCAGGGATGGATGGCCTACGACCGCTATCACGACCTGATCTACGTGCTGGCCGTCAATGGCAGGACGACGGATGCCGGGATCAACTGGGACCAGATGTGGGTGCACATCGTCTCAGGTCACTCCCAGGTCGGTGCGTTCAACTACAATCCAGAGGGTGGCAGCCCGATGGCCGCCCCGGCGGACTTCCGGATCGCGGTCGCCGGTTTCACGCTGAAGGAGGCCCATAGCGAGGGCGACAACCCCACCCGCCTGTTCGTCCACGACATCGTGGGCGGCAACATCGAGATCCTCGACCTGGAAGAGACCGGCATCGCACTGGCCTCCCAGGAGCGATACTCTTACCGGGAACGCCTGGAAGACAACTGCACCTGGCCTCCCGATGCACCCCCCTGGCAGTGCCACTGGCTGGGAACCCTCGGCAATACCCTGGCGCTGGAGTGGCAGATCGAGACCCAGTCCTCGACGAACCTGGACGATCACGACCTGTTGTATCTCACCGACCACAACTACAGCGGCACCGAGGTCCGGGTGCTGCGCATCACCCAGTCGGGCTCCTTCGGCGTGGAGTTTTTGCCCGATGTCGATATCAGCCTGGCCCACGACATCCTCGTAAACGGCATCGAGGGGCTCACCATGGCGGGACCGGCCGACCTGCTCTACGTCGCGAGCGGTCTCCAGTCGTTCGAAGACGGCTACATCGCCAAGGTCGACACGGTCTCGCAGACGCCCGAGGCGATCGTCCTGCCCTTCTCCGACAGAGGAGACCTTTTGATCGATCCCTCCGATTCCAGCAGAGCCTTCGTGGCCGCCGCCGACGGTTTCGTCGACAACCCCGCCCTCTTTGTCCACGAGCTGGTCGACGGCAGCGTCGCCGAGTCGTTCCAGGTCCTCGAGACCTACGACGGCGGCAGGGTCTCCTCGATGGCCTACGATCCAGAGTACGGCTTGCTCTACCTCATCGTCGGCGAGCAGATCCTCGTCGTTGGCATCTAGTCTTGACCGTGAAGAAGCAGGTCAACCCAGCGCTGCATTTGCCTGATCGAACCCCTTTCCCTTCACCTCACCCAAGGAGTTCCACCATGGTAAAAACCCCCTTTCCAACACACTCCCATCTCTACCCGCTATTGGCCTTGGTCGCCTTTGTGCTCGCCGCGTTCGGATGCTCGGACGACTCGCCCTCAGGCCCTCCGCCCAACGTGTTCCCGGGTGAACCGACCGTCATCACCGAGGGTCCGGCCACGCTCAGCCTGCCGGCGGGCGATCACCTGGTGCTGGATGGCCAGGGAGCCAGCCCCTTTCGGGTTGACGTCGAGATAGGCCGCAACGATGCCGAGGTGCCGATCGACGAAGGAGAGTCGCTCGTCAGCGAGATCATCACCATCCGCCACGACCAGGCTGGTCCGCTTCCGATCGCGTCGGACGACGACAGCGATCCCTTTGCACGGCTTACCTTGGCATTCGATCCGACCCTCTTGCCCGAGGACGAAACACCAGACGATCTCAACACGGTCGTCGTGGCCCGCTACCCCACCGAGAGCGAGGGGACGGGCGGTCCGGAGCACACCGAGATGGCCACGGCAAGAGCGGTGGGCGACATCGATGCGGAGGCGGGCACCATCGAGATCGCCATCTCGCTGCTTCCCCAGCGGATGGACCTCGCGGTGGTGTATGCGCCGGACCTGGTATCCCTCGCCGAGACG
>JAFGEP010000018.1 GCA_016931535.1 Bradymonadales bacterium | reverse complement strand
ACGACTTGAACTTGCTCTTCTCGACCTTGAGCGCGACCTTCCCCGAGTTGAAGGTGGCGGTCACGTTGTTCTTGCCGAAGACGAAGGGGGGCACCAGCTTCAGATCGGCGTCGATGTCCAGCCCCTCCGGGGTGTACCCGATGGTGGTCTTGGAGTGGAGATTGAGCGGACCCGCCTTGGCCCCCTCGATCTTGTCGATCACCACGTTGGCGTCGACATCGGCTTTGAAGGATTTGAACTTGCTCTTCTTGACGTCCAGCTTGACCGAGCCGGAGTTGAAGGTGGCGGTCACGTTGTCCTTGCCGAAGACGAAGGGCGGCATCAGGTCGACCGTGGTGTCGAGATCCAGCCCCGACTGCTTGTACTCCCCGCCAAGCTGGCCGGCGAGCTGCAGCGGTCCCGAGGCGCCCTTGATATTCTTCACCTCAACCTGGGCTTTCGTGGCGAACTGGAAGGACTGCAGAACGCCGCTCTTGACGTCCAGCTTGACCGAGCCGGAGGTCAGGGTGACCCCCACATCCCCCTTCTCCCAGGTGAAGGGCGGCTCCAGGTTGACGGTGGTGTCGATATCGATCCCGGATGGCTTGTACTCACCGCTCAACCGACCTTTCAGCCTGAGCGGTTCCGAGGCGCCCTCGATGTTGCTGACGCTGAGGTTGGCCTCGGCATCGAACTTGGTGGACTGCAGCACATTCTGCTCGAGCTTGACCTTGATCGAGCCGGTCTTCAGCGTGGCCTTCACATCCCCCTTCTCCCAGGAGATGGGGCTCTTCAGGTTCAAGCTGGCGTCGCAGGAGATCTGGGTCCCTTCGATGCTGCCGGCTTCGACCCCTCCCTGCAGGGTGATCGTCCGCTCGGCGAAGTCGGTGGTGACCTCCGCTTCGATCTTCTGCTGGATGTCGGCCCTCTTGAACCGGTTCTTCTCCACCTCGGCGCTGACCTTGCCGGCCTTGAGGGTGACGGTGGTATTGCCGGCGGAGATGGTGAGGGTCGGGATCAGCTCCGCCGAGCCCTTGCCGCTGAACTCGCTGGCGGGCACGTCGATGGTTGCCCGCTCCACGCTGACCTTGAAGCGGGGCTGCCCTTCGTACGGGATCTCCGCCGAGGCGCTGCCCGTGACCTCGGTCAGCGCGTTGTCTTTGACCTTGACCTCTCCCTTGGCCGACAGCAGCTTGATGCCGCCTCCGGAAAAGGAGAGGGGATCGGTGAGCTGGACCTTGCCGTCTCCCGTGAAGCTGCTGGACGGTACGTCGTAAGTGCCCTTGACATCGCCATTCCATTGCTTGTAGGCAAAGTCGGCGCGGCCTTTGACCTCCTTCAGGTCACCATTCTCCAGGTTGACCGTCAGCTCGCCCTTGGAGATCTCCAGCTCGCCCGCCGTGTACGCCTTGGACTGCGTCAAGGTGCCGGTGGCGGACCACGTCTTCTCGGGGTACTTGAAGCTCCCCGTGATCTCGGCCTTGGCCCACTGAAGGACGTCGAGCTTCACCTTGCCCCTGAGCTCGAAGGCCTCCTTGTTGTAGTCGCCCTCCAGGCTGACGGTCTCCAGCTTGACACCCGTCACGAGTTCCAGCGGCTCAGCCAGCTTGAGCGTCATCTTGCCGGACAGGCTGGTGTTATCCAGCTTGGCCTTCAGGGTCAGATCGCCGATCCCCGCGACCTCCAGGGTGAGGGTGCCCTTGGCCTGGATGTTACCGGTGGTATCCAGCTTCAGCTCCATCGACCCCCCCTTGACCACCAGGTTGTTGCCCACCGTGATCTGGTCGGGGTTGATGGTGGCCTTGCCGGAGATCCCGTTGGCGCTGATTCTGCAATCGATGGCTCCGACGATGAGGTCGCCCACCGTGAGCCGCGCGTTGGAGATGCTGGTGTCGACGGTTCCGTTGGAGTTGACCGACAGGGTGATGCTCTCGGCCGAGACGTATTCGCCGACTACCAGGCTGCCCCGCAGATTTCCTCGGACGATATCGTCGCCGTTGAACTCCAGGTCGGCCTGCGTGAGTACCAGTCCGCTGACCGGCTCCCACCGGATGTCCTTCACCAGGCGGGCCTGATCCCCTCCCCTTCTGATCTGGTACATGTCACCAGCCATCTTGATCTTGACCTCGGCGGCCTCTTCCCCCTCCTGCATCTGGATGGGGGCGCTCGAGTCCAGCATCGCCTGCGGTGTGGCCTGGGCGTCCGCCATCGACTCGACCTCCGGCCCGATGGCCATCGTCGGTCCGCCGGCCACCTCGACACCCTGTGCCGCCAGCGCGCCTTGCTGATCCGCCTCGGCCTCCAGGTGGGAGTCCTGGTTGACCGCGTAGTCGCCTCTCGACGACTGGGAGGCTACCCGCCCCTCCCGCTGCTGCACCACGTGGGCCAGCTCGTGACCCAGAAGCTCACGGCCCGACTGGGAGTCCGGCTCATACTGGCCGGGTCCGAAGTGGATCTCCTCCCCCTGGGTGTAGGCCAAGGCGCCCATCTGGGACGCCTGGTCTCCCTCGTAGACCTTGACCGTGGAGAAGTCGGTCCGAAACGCCTTCTCCATGGTTGTCTTGAGCGAGGCGGGCAACGCCCGGGCTCGATCCTGCCTGCGCTTCTTCTCTTCCTCGGTTAGCTGGGCGGCGTCGACGTCGGCCGCCATCGCCATCGGCGCTCGGCTCACCTCCGGCAGGGACACCGCCTCTCCGGCCACGTAGGACCGGGAGAACTCGTCCGCCTCGATCTCGGCATCCAGGGCGGTCTCCGAGCTGTACTCGGTTCCCGGCAGCTCCGCCTGGGCGAGGTGGGCCATCTCGTGGGCCAGGACTCGCCGCCCCTCGTCGCTGGAAGGCTCGACCCGCTCCGGGTGGAGGTGGATGACGTCGCCCATGGCCACACCGGTGGCTCCCCGAGACTCGGTGATCTGGCGGGAGGTCTCGTCGCTGTGGATGTGGACGTCTTGCCCGGCCATCCCCAGCTTGGAGGCCAGTCGCGCGATCTCCGGCTGGAACAGGTTCTGGAGGATCTTCCCCAGGTTGATGTTGATCCGTACCCCGGGCTCGGCACCGACCGGGCTCGCCCGCCTGGATCGGCGCGCCCCCATCTCCGGGGCTCCAGTTGGGATCTCGGCTTGCCACTGGGCCTTCCCCAGCTTGTCGAACATGGAGGACATCAGGGCCGGGCCCTGCTCCCGAAGGAACTCGAGATCCAGGCCATGCCTCTTGAAAAACTCCTGGTCTACCCCGATCTGCTGTAGCAATCCGACCAGGTCGGACTGCCCCTGGCTGTCCATGTGGAATTTCAGTTGGCCGTCCTGGTCCGAAGACTCCATGGCCCTCAGGATGACCCGCTCCACCACCTCCCGGTAGGCGCCGTCGACCCGCTGCCTCCACTCCGGCTGCGCTGCCAGTTGCTCGCCCCGATCCCCCCACTGCCTCCGCAGCGACAGCACCTGCTCCAGCGCCTCCTGCGTGTTCACATGCGGCAGCGATCCGATACGGTCCAGCTCCACCCGCAATGCGGCGAAATCGGCATCCAGGGTGCGCAAAAACTCGGGATCCTCCAGTGCCGGCTGGCCGGCCGTCCCCTCGACCGCCGGCAAGCCCACTTCCACCGCTCGCCCCTTCAGGTAGGCTGCGGTGCTGACGATATTGGGAGGCTCCGCCTCTCGACTCCTGGCCCCGCTGACGATCTGCTCGTGTAGCTGGTTGACCGCCTGGTTTCCGAACGGGACCTGCAGCGCCCTCATCGCCTCGGCATACAGGTGGGGATCCCCCTTCCGCAGCTCGGTGAGCGAGTCGATCAGACCCTGGGCATCCGCCTGGGCCATCCGACCCAGAAGGATCGTCTGTAAGGCATCGGGCAGCTTGGATAACCTGCTCGCCTTGCGCTCTTCTTTCGCCTCTTCGAGGTCTAGCAGGTTGTCAATCTCATGCCGGTCGAGGAGTTCAAATTCTCTCATGGAACCAATGCTCCACAGGAACTGTAACCTGCCCCGCCGTCTGCGCTGCTCGGGGCAGTTGGTGGCTCAACGCATGGATAGTCCTGAGCACCAGGTACCCTACCCAACTCATTGAATGTAAGTCGTGGCAACCAGATCGCCAGCCCATTTTATCTATAATATAGGCTCCATTGCATCGAAGTGGGACCTGGGTGGTACCGAGATCTCGGCGCCTGGAAAGCATCTGCGGCAGTTCAAGACGCATCGCCAGTGATTGGGCCCCCTTTCGCACATCGGGATCTGGCGGGTCGGGCGGCCAGACCGTTCCGAAAAAAAGTCACTACACCCCGACGCACCCCTCCCCGCAAGGAGACTCACTCGCCATCCTGTGGCAGCCACAGCAGCTCTTCGCTCACCTGGTACTGGGCGATCTGGTCGTCGGTGAAGGGCAACGGCTTGGTGCTCCGCTCGGCGAACAGGTGGGTCATGGCGCCGAAGTAGGGCAGCTCCGGGTTGTCGGTGTTGGCAAACGGCATGACCGAGTAGGTCCGTATCGGCTCCTCCATCACGTTCAGAAAGGTGTATGCCGAGCCGAGCTGGCAGTAGAGTGCCTCGCTGTCGCTGGGATCGAGGTTGCAGTTCATCAGGGAGACCGCCGGATACTGCCCGGTCGCCACCGGGATCCGGCTGCTGCCCAGCTTGATCACGTGGATCAACCCCCAGGGAATGGCCCAGCTCGGCGCCATCTCGCTGGCCGTGTCCACCGCCGAACCGATGGCGTCCAAAATCCGCCCCCCCAGCTCCTCGGTCAGCACCGCTGGGGTCCACTCCAGGGCGTCGGGGGGGAACTCCACCGAGTGGAACATCTCGTAGGCCCACAAGGTGAAGATGGTCGGCGCCGCCGACCAGAGCTCGGCCGATCCGTCCCACCTCCCCAGCAGCTCCACCACCGGCTCGATCACCTCCGCCCTCGCGTGCGATGCCCCCCATCGCTCCCACGACTCGGCGATCAAGGGCAACATCGGCCCCGCCGGGATCGCATCCCCCTCGGTCAACAGGGCAAGGGCCTCCGCTTCGCTCATCTCTTCCATTCCGCCCAGCGCCTGGCGAACCCGCCAGGCCCGCTCCGTGTCCAGCTCGTCGTGCGAGATCCCCTGCGGCAGCACCTGGGGCCCCGGATCGTCATCGGTGCCCGTGGTCATCCACCAGCTGTTGTTGCAGTTCTGGACCCAACCTGTCTCGGGATCCCGCACCGCCGGGAGCTGGTCGAACGGAATCGGGTCCTCGCTGTCCCACAACATCTCCGATCGGCTGCCGTCCAGCGGGTAGCGGGCCTCCACCCCCGGATCCCGCCGGGGAAGCCGCGCGTTCCAGGCGTACTGCACCGAGCCCTGTACGTCGGCCGCCACCGAGTTGAAGGTCACGAACTGCAGGCGGCCCATGGCCTGGTTGAACTCGTCGAGGTTTTGGGCCTGCACCATCTCGAAAAACTGGATCGGGGTGTCCGCCTGGCCGAATCCCGACATCCAGTAGGCCAGCCCGACCCCCCCTTCGGCATCGAGATGGACCACCGGACCGTGCACCGACCAGCGCAAGGTCTCGCTGACCACCTCGCCGTCCGGCATCGCAAACTGCGCCACCTCGGTCTGGAAGGCGGTCGAGGTTCCATCCAGCAGGTAGCGGCCGGGATCCTCCGGATCGAGGGTCAGCCGGTAGGTATCGGCGTGGTCGGGAAGATTCCAGGTCCAGCTCCAGGCTACCCGAGCCGTCCGGCCGAAAAACGGCACCGGCGTGCCGACGAACCCCGCGCCGGCGATCTCGAAGGAAGGGGCGCGGATGTGACCCTCGTACAGCCGCCACTCGTAGTAGTAGGGCATGTGCGGATCTCCGGCCATCAAACCGACCCCGTCCGCGCTCCGGTCGGCTGTCACGGCCCAGGCGTTGCTCCCCAGCTTCTCGAACTCCCCCCCGAAGAAGGCCAGGCTCACCAGGCCCGGCCCCAGCCCCCCGCGCTCCCGGTTGGCCCGATCGATCTGGGCCACCATCAGGAACAGCCGCGCCAGGGCGATGGGCCAGCTCGGCTCGATCGGTTCGGCCCACTCCGGAACCTGGTCGGGATGGGCCGCCATGTAGTCGTTGATCCCCTGGGCGAAACCCTGCAGGTACTCCTGGATCTCCACCGGGTACCCGTCAAAAGCCTCCTCCACGTCGTCCACCAGGCGCAACAGCCGCATGCTCCGGTCCACCTCCAGCAAGGCCTCCCCCTCGATCTCCGTGCGCCGTCCCTGGGCTGTCCACAGCGAGATCAGGACCTGCTCCAGCTGGTCGGTGGCCTGAGCCCAGCCATAGCCGTAGCCCGCGGCCCGCTCGCTGGACGCCAGGATGTGGGGAACCCCCCATCGGTCCCGGATGATCCGCACCGCGTTCTCCGGCAGCTCGATCTCCTCCCACATCCCATCCGCTGTCGGGTCCTCCCCCTCCTCCTCCGGGTCGGTCGCCGGATCGCCTGGGTCCGGATCGCCGGCCGCCTCGTCCGGCTCCCCGACCGCGTCATCTCCGGTTTCCCCGCCGATCTCCTCCACCTCCTCCAGGTCGGAGGGATCGTTGCCGGTCTCCTTCGATGAGCAGCCCGCCAGCAGGGCAACCAGAGCGGTCGCGATGGCGACCCATCGAGTGGAATGCCGTTTTGCGCTCATGCTGTGTCTTCCTCGGCGTCCCTTCCCGACCGATGCGCGTTGTCTTGGCGCTTTCACTATCCGTTCACGTCCTGTCCGGTTCCGTTTTCCGTCCGGACCGTGCCGCTCTCACTTTCCTCGCCATTTCTCTGGCCCTGGCCTCCTTGCTCCGTCTTGCTTTCCGAACGGTCCGGGTCGGCTTGGACCTCGGCATCTTTCCCCGGTTCCCCTGCCTCTGTCCGGGTTGGCTTGCGGCGGTAGTCCCGCTCGGCCTCCTGGCTGGTATCCTGCTGGCCCATCTTGCGCCGCATGACCAGGATGGTGACGCCCAGCGCCAGTAAGGCGATGGCGCCATACTGGGCCGGAGTCAGGCCAACTAAACGCACGTCGGAGCGATGGCCGTAGACCACCTCAAGATCGGTGGCCCGCAGAAAGTCGAAGCCGAAGCGGACCGGAGCGTAGCAGACCATGATGAGCCCAGAGTAGAAGCCGTGGAACCGGTCCTTCTTGCGGTCGAGGAGGAGAAAGGTGATGAGCAAGAACAGGGTGAACAGCATCTCGTAGAGCCCCAGGTCGTGCCGGGCTCCCCCGGGGAAGTCCACCGCCAAGAAGAAGTCGGTCAGCGCCCCCTTGTGGTCGTGGGCGAAGGCGCATCCGGTCCGACCGAAGAACCAGCCCAGCAAGAACCCATGGGCCATGTTGTCGGCATAGGCCCAGGCCGGCACCTTCTTGATCTTTAGGAACAGCGGTAAACCGATGGCGACCCCCAGAAATCCTCCAAAGGAGGAGTAGCCCCCGTACCAGGGGAGGATCGTGACCGGATTCTCCTTGAACGTCGGATAGTTGTACGCCACCACGTGGACGATGTGGGCGAACAGGAACCCGAACACGATGGTCACCAGCGCGCTGTCCACCGTCACCTTGACCGACAGACCGCGCCTGATCGCTCGGGCCCGCGTGTACTCGATCCCGGCCAGGATGCCGACACAGACCATGATCACCCACATGTCGATGCGGGTTTCCCCGATGTGGAAGGCCGGGGTGGGGAGGTATGGGATCATGAAGCTCCTCCGGTTGCTGCGCTCCAACGTGAGACAAGAGCGGCCTTTGGCTGCGCAACGTCCACTTTCGGGTCTAAGCCCATCACGAGGTCCCCGTCAACCTGGACGGAGAGGCGATCCTCCTCCCCCGCTTGCCGTGCAAGGGGGGGAGGTGTCGGCGTAGCCGACGGAGGGGGCGATCCTAGCCTCTGGCCGAGCTCTCCTCCCTCGCTTGCCGTGCAAGGGGGGGAGGTGTCGCGGAGCGACGGAGGGGGCGGTCCTAGCCTTTGGACTGGCGATGCGCGTAGCCGGCGGAGGGGGCGATCCTAGCCACTGGCCAGGCGCAGGGTTGGCTGCTCTTCCCCTGCCGGACACCGCCTTCGTCAAGCTGTTCGACCACACGGAACGGAATCGGGTGGCCAACCTGGTGCGGTTGCTCGGCTCTCCGGAAATTGACATAATAATACAGAGGCAGTTGATCGAGGTCATCCAGGCGTACGTCCTGGGGCCGCACCACTCGGGAAGGAGGTGTTTCGTCGTGGCGATCCCAGCGAACCCCATTCCAGCAGAGCCATCCAGCACCCTGGGTCGCTACGCCCTTTGTCCTCTCTCACCTACCGAAGATTTCCAGAGGTATCGGGCACTGCAACGCCCTCTCCCTTTGGTCGATAACCTGAACGGTTCTCGAACCCCTCTGGGAGTCGCCAGTGAGACCGGTCAAGCCACATCAGCAGCGGGCGCTTGCACTACTCCAGGTTCCCGATCCAACAACACCCTCGGAGATCCAGCTTCCCATCCCCGAGTCGACCATGCTGATTGACGCCTGGCTCGAACATGATCACCCTTGCGTCGCTTGGGGATTCCTATCGCACATCCTGGCGTACAGGTCGATCCTGGTCGAGCACTTCAGCAGGCCGCCATCTGCCGCCCAGCTGGCGTCCAGTCTCACCAAGCTGTTCTGGGCTGTCGGTCGGTGGCTAGCTACCGATGTCGAGAAGAGAACCTCTCGTCGCCCCGTGCTGCTAGTCCTGTCAGTGGGCAAGCCACGTGCAGGGTTGGCTGCTTTTCCCCTGTTCGAAGAGACAGAACGGAAAGCTGTGTGGGCCATCCTCCCCCGCTTGCCGTGCAAGCGGGGGAGGTGTCGCGGAGCGACGGAGGGGGCGATCCTCACCTGTTGGGCCCTTGACGCCGTTCTGATCGATGTGAAAGGACTGGGCTGGTCCCCGGATACCGCTTTCCTCAAGCTGTTCGACCACACGGAACGGAATCGGATCCGCAATCTCGCACAGTTGCTCGGCTCGCCGGAGGTTGACATAATGGTAAAGAGACAGCTGATCGAGGTCATCATGCAGAACCCCCACGCGTTCTCGAAAGAAGAGCAGCACTGGAGCTACGACTCCATCTACGAGAAAGGGTTCAGCCAGGGTAAGGAAGAGGGTCTGGAGAAGGGTCTGGAGAAGGGTCTGGAGAAGGGTCTGGAGAAGGGTCTGGAGAAGGGTCTGGAGAAGGGGAGGGCAGCCCTGCTCCGGACTGCCGGTGTGTTTTTAGCACCCGAGGTGGTGGCGGAGCTCCAGGCGATCGAGGACATCGAAGAGATCGAGCGTCGGCTGAGGCAATATCTTGGAGAACGAGAACCCTGAAAAGAACGGCCGCCTACACCCGCCGTCCAAACCTGCGCTGTTCCGAGCCTCTGCCCTTTGGGCTCGCGCTGCAGGGTAGGGTCTTCTCCCTGGCCGGCCGGTTTGTCTTCAGGTTGCTGGATGAGCGGCTTGGCAGCCCAGAGTTGATCGAACGTCTTTACACCCCAGAGGGGTGTGACATACCAGCCCAGGGCGAAGCCCTGGGAACACGAGCGGTACCCGGATTGCACCCTGAAGGGGTGCCACATATCCCGACAGACCCGGTCGAATCCCCTGTCCTCCAGCCGCTCTGCGGCTTCGCCTTCCGAGCCCTGCGGTCTATCCGCCGCTCACTACTGCCCCTCCGCTGCCGAGTACAAGATCACCTGCTCTTGCATGCTGGACAGATCCCCCGGGTCTGTGACCCACAGACCGATGGCGTACAGACCGGGGACATCCGGGGTGAGCTGGAAGGAGGGCTGCGAGGATGCCGGAGCACTCCCGGCTTGCAGGACGCTGCCTTCGGGCGCGGCGTTGACCATCCACCGATAGGTCAGCGGCTCCCCTTCCGGGTCCAGTGATCCCTCACCGCTGATCTGGACCGGCGTGCCAATCGGGACGTTGGCTGTCGCCAGGGCGAGGTCTGCCATCCGGACCAGCGCATGGGCAAAGGGCTCGCTGTTCCGGTAGCAGATGCCGGTCTCGGTCCGACAGGCCTGTCCCTGGGGACACTGGCCGTTGGTGCTGCAGGTCCGCCCACACACCCCGGTCTCCGGGTCGCACCGCTCCGAGGTGTCCTCGCACTCGGCCCAGCACGGGTTGGGGTAGCAGTACCCGTCGATGCACTCCTCGTTGTAGACGCACTGCTGCTCCTCCCCGGAGCAGGGCTGAGGCGTGGTGCACACCAGCTGGTTGGGATGGCAGAAGTCGATCCCGTCGCACTGGCTGTCCTCGGTGCATTCCGGCGGCTGGCAGTCCCTGTCGCGGCATACCTCCAGGGGGTGTTCGCACTCGATGGTATCCTGGCAGGCGATCGGCTCGCATCGCCGGGTCAGCCGCTGGCACACCTGCTCTTCCAGGCAGTCGCCGTCCCAGGTGCACTCGGGGAGCGCGCACCAGCCGTACTCCTCCTGGCAGTGGTAGGGAAAGGGACAGTCCAGGTGATCCTGGCACGATCCCGGCGGAGTGGCCAGGTCGGTGGCGCAGGCCGGATTGCCCTGGCGCACCTCCAGGCAGGTCATCGGGCCGAGCTCCAGGCACTCCTGCATCGACCGGCAGTTGACGGAGCAGCCGCTGCCGCCCGCGGTGGTCCAGCAGACCCCCGAGGCGCACTGCGAGTCATCGCTGCACTCCTCGCCGAGCTGGCCGTCGCCCCGGGGGATGTCAAAAGTGGGAGCGGTCTCGCCGCTGCTGTCCAAGGCGGTGGTGTCGGTGGGATCCACCGGATCGGATCCGGGAAGATCTCTGCGGGTCACGTCGGAAGCGTCCGTGCCGGAGCCGCCCGGTTCGGAATCGGAGGAGCTGGAGCAGGCGGCTGCGGAAAGCGCGAGGAATAGCGCGACGGAGCAGGCGATGGCCGTGGAGAGGGCGGCGCCACTACCGCGGACAAC
Organism: Bradymonadales bacterium; assembly: GCA_016931535.1. Lineage (GTDB taxonomy): Bacteria > Myxococcota_A > Bradymonadia > JAFGEP01 > JAFGEP01 > JAFGEP01. The sequence goes on along the minus strand of JAFGEP010000018.1, from coordinate 8,214 downwards.
GAAAGCGATGACAACGATGAGATCGGTTCGAATGGCCATGATCAATCTTGAATGCTTCGGTTGTGCCGCTTGAAGCGAGCGATCTCCTCTCTGTACAGCTCGTCGAATCTCTTCACGAACACCGGAACACCGAAGTTCTCGACGACGTACGATCGCACCTGTTCGCGAAGGCGTTCCGTCCGGACTTGGGGTATCACCTGTTTGATGCGCTCAGTGAGGTGCCGGACATCCGGCGGATCGGCCAACCAGCAGCCATCGATGGTTGCGTACTCTGGGATCCCCCCGGTTGGATAGGCGACGACCGGGGTGCCACAGCTCATGGCCTCGAGAGGGCATAGGTGGAATGTCTCGCGGCGTGTTGGCGTCACGTAGAGATCCGACGCGGCATAGATCGACGCCAGGCGGTGGTCATCGGAAATGGCTCCGTAGCGATGGACCCGATTGCAGAAAGGTACCAACTTACGGGGAAGCTCCGAAAGACGCCCCACGATCAACAGGTGAAGGTCTTGATCATCCTGGGCCATCGTGGCAAACGCGTCGGTCAGATCTCCAAATCCCTTGGATGGAGCCTGTACGTTATAAGCCACAAAGAGGACCGCAACGGTGCGATCTGGGAGGCCAAGCCGTTCCCGTTCCTGCTTCCGGTGCAGCGGGGTGAAGACGTCGGTGTCTGCTGCATTCGGGATTACCTGGAGACGCCCACCACGCCAGGTTCCCTGCCTGGCCAGATCGGCAACGTAACGAGATGGCGCAGTGGCGATACAATTCGGTTGACGAGAGATCCGGGCGTGAAGCTGGAACTGACGTCGTGTAGAGTCGACGGGAGACGCCAGCGGCCATGCACCCACCTGCGGGCAACGACCACACCCGATCGTGTATCGCCGGCACTCCCCGGGATTGAGGCATCCCCCCGTGATGAGGGAGAAATCATGCATGGTGATGACGGTCGGCTTGAACCTCGAGATGATCTCCACAATCCGGGCTCCCCAGGCCACAACGGGATCGTGGACGTGAACCAGATCCGCCTGTCGGATCTCGGGTCGAAGCAGCAGCTGCAGGCCCGCACTGTCGACGGCCACCAGGTTGCGAACCAGGCTGTCACCGGGGATATATCGCAGGCGGGTCGCTTGCGACTGGTAGCCGGGGCGCGCTGGACGCTTGATGAAGTGGGTCAGCTCCCAACCGAGGCTCTTCAGCTGCGAGCACAACAGCTCGGCCATCCGGCCTGCTCCTCCTGATGAGGCGTCTCCTCGGCTGATTACAGCAATTCTCATTCCAGCTCCCGATGACGCGCTCAACCTGCCGGCCCTCCTGGACCTATTCGCCACCATCGTTTATACACTAGGTCTCCGGTGGCGGCTCGATGTTCGTGCGGTCGATGAGCGCTGCCGTCGCGCAATCGTCTGTTGATGCGTTTTCTAAAGGTCCACAAGCTGTTGCACCCAGAGAGGGCGGTTGCCCCCTTCCAGATACTCGGCTCCCTGAAGGAGCTCCACGACCTGCTGCGCGACGGCCGATACCGCCATATCCGCCTGTTTTCCTTCGATGTTTTCGACACCATCCTGTGGCGACTGCTGTCTCCCCGCGCGGTCGAGGAGGCATCGGCCACCAGTCTCCTGCAGGGCCTTGGCAAGGCCGGCTTCGATACCACCACCGACCCGGAAGAGATCGTGCGGCACCGCGCCGCGTATGCGATGAGCAGGCGTACCTCGCGGTTCGCGGGTGAATGGGAGTGGCTGCTCGACGACTGGCTGGCTGCGTGGGCCCGGCAATATCGGCTACCCGTGGAACTGGTGCGCAGGATCGGAGCGGATGCCGAACTCGACTGTGAGGCGCGTTTCACCCGGGTATGCGAGGGGTTTCCCGATCTGCTCGATCACTTGCGCTGCGACGGCCGGACCGTGGTTGCCTCTAGCGCCACACCTCTCAGTACCGAACAACTAACCGGTCTGCTCTGGCGCCAGGGCCTGCACTTCGATCGCGTCTTCAGCTCGGGGTCCCTCAAGGTCTCCAAGCGTCGCGGTACCCTCTTCCGTGTTCTCGTGCAGACAACAGGCCGCACCGCCTCCGAGTGCCTTCACATCGGAGACAACCTCAAAAACGACGTGGCGCGTCCCTTGCTGGAGGGGTTCCAGGTTGTCTGGGTGCCTGCCGGCAACCATCGGACCGCCTTGAAGCCGCTTCGCCATCGCAAGCTGCAAAAACGGGATCGCCATTCGCTTGCCGAGTTGGAACGCCTGCTGTACGTAAGCCCGCCCCCTGTTGACAGCCACCCGCTCTATCGCCTGGGGTACAGTCACCTGGCTCCCTTGCTGCTTCTTTTCTCCTTTGTGCAGTGGCAAATATTCCGCTCTCATGGTGTCGATCTCGTCTTCTACCTGGCACGGGACGGCAGGTCGATACTAGATGCATACGACCTGTTGGCAGACATCCTCCCGGATTCGCCCCCGCGTCGATACCTCCGCCTGTCGCGGCAATCGGTGAGCTTGTCCGGGCCGAAAGACTACCTGCTCACCCTCTCTGGAATACCTGGTAAGTTCGGGCGCTCCTCCATCGGGGAGTTCCTCGGCTCCTTCCAGCTGCCTTTGCCCCTCCTCGATTCGATTCTGACCACCAGTCAACTCCCACTGAAGGCTCCGTTCAACGCAATCAACCAAAACCGACTCCTTTCAGCCCTCGATCTGCACAATGAAGCGATCCAAGCCTGCCGGGAGCAGCAAAGACAGTTGATCCGCGACTACATCAAACAGGAGTCCGAGCCGCTTCGTCCATCCAGAATCGGACTGGTCGACAGCGGCTGGGGCTGCACGACACAGGATGCCGTCTGGTTCTCTTTGGGAGGGGAGACGACCGTCAGCGGGTGCTACCTCGGGATCTCCAGGCACGGCGTCCTACCCACCTCGACCAATCTGAAGCATGGCCTGCTGCGAGACGACTACAGGACACTCAGATATGCCAACGCCATGATCCGATCGGCCGGTGCCATCCGCGTCCTGGAGATCGTCCTGCGCGAGCCCGGTCCAACCGTGGTACGGCTCAGCCGCTCGGAGGACGGTGGGGTGGTACCCGTGTTGTCCAGGCGGAACCCTCTTACGCCCACCGAGATAGCCAACAGGGAGCAGTTTTCCCGAGGTCTGGAGCAAGGCCTCGAATCCCTGAAACCCGCTCTTGAGACCATGGTGTCTCAGGATCGGTCCTGGTCGGAATCGTCCATCGAGGCTGCCGCGGCGGCGCTGACAAGACGCGTGGTGAGCCGTCCGGATAGGGCGACTGCCCGATCCATCATGGAGCTCTCCGTCGACGAGGGCGCCGCTGGGGAGAAGAAAGGTTCAATTGGCCTCGACGGACTGAGATCGGGAACGACATGGTACGCAGGAGTTCTGGCGCAACATGGCCTGAGCATAGGATTACCTGCCTTGGAATGCGCTGCTGAATGGTACGCGAGACGATATCAAAAATAGCCCTGGAATTCCGGTCTCTTGCTGGCCCGCTCCATTACGGATTGAACGCTGGCCACAATCGTGCTAGTTAGCCTGCGTGTTGGCGGTACTTGTTCACAATCGGGCAGGACCATGTCTGAACGTCGCGCATTGATCACTGGCATCACCGGCCAGGACGGCTCCTACCTGGCAGAGCTTCTCCTGGCAAAAGGATACCTCGTCCACGGTATCGTGCGGCGGTCCAGCTCGTTCAACACCAGCCGGATCGACCGGATCTACCAGGATCCGCATGTTCCTAAAGCTCGCATGAAGCTCCACTACGGCGATTTGACGGACGCTTCCAACCTCTCCCGCCTGATCGAGCGGATCCAGCCTCATGAGATCTACAACCTCGGCGCACAGAGCCATGTGAAGGTCTCATTCGAGGTCCCGGAGTACACCGCCCAGGTCGACGGGTTGGGAACCCTGCGCCTCCTGGACGCCATCAAGGAGGTCCAGTTCCCCACCCGTCTCTATCAGGCGTCCACCAGCGAGCTGTACGGCAAGGTCCAAGAGGTGCCCCAGCGGGAGTCCACGCCGTTCTATCCCCGCAGCCCCTATGGGGTGGCCAAGCTGTACGCCCACTGGCTGGTCGTGAACTACCGCGAGGCCTACAACCTGTTCGCCTGCAACGGCATCCTGTTCAACCACGAGAGCCCTCGGCGCGGGATGACCTTCGTGAGCCGGAAGATCACCAGGGCCGCTGCCCGGATCAAGCACGGGCTCCAGGAGAAGCTCTTTCTGGGTAACCTGGACGCACGGCGCGACTGGGGATACGCGCCCGAGTACGTCGAGGCCATGTGGTTGATGCTCCAGCAAGAAAAACCTCAGGACTATGTCATCGCTACCGGGGAGACCCACTCCGTCAGGGAGTTCACCGAGCTCACCTTTGCCAGGGCAAAAATGCCCTTGCGGTGGTCGGGCCAGGGTGTCGAAGAGCAGGGGATTCGCGAGTCGGACGGACGGGTCCTGGTTGAGGTCGATCCCCGCTACTTTCGCCCCACCGAGGTCGACCTGCTGATCGGCGACCCGAGCAAGGCCAAGGCGGAGCTGGGCTGGACCCCCAGGGTGCGGTTCGACGAGCTGGTCTCCATCATGCTGGACCATGACCTGGAAACCGCCCGGTGTGACGCGGCCATGCGTAGAAACGGGTTCGAGAACGCGGAGCGGGTACGCGATGACGGCTGAAACCCTTCGACTAAGGCCCAACGAAAGGTTGTTCATGGCCGGTCATCGAGGTCTTGGCGTTTCGCGATACATGCGAATCCATGGACCAGAGAATGAGGAGGCGCTACCTGATGGCTGTTGAGAATCTTCGCCTGCGCCCTGACGCCCGAGTATACGTGGCCGGTCATCGGGGACTGGTCGGCTCGTCGCTTCTGCGTCGCCTCCAGGCGGGTGGCTACCGCAACCTCCTGGTCCGCACCTCCAAGGAGCTCGATCTGTGCCGGCAGGAACAGGTGGACGCCTTCTTCGCCGCCGAGCAGCCGGAGTTTGTTCTCCTGGCGGCAGCCAAGGTCGGCGGGATCCTGGCCAACGATCGGTATCGGGCGGACTTCATCCGCGAGAACCTGCTCATCGAGACCCATGTTATCGATGCCGCGTACCGGAATGGGGTGAAGAGGCTTCTCTTCCTGGGCTCGAGCTGCATCTATCCGCGGCTCTGCCCGCAACCGATGCGCGAGGAGCACCTGTTGACGGGCTTGCTAGAGCCCACCAACGAGCCCTATGCCATCGCCAAGATCGCGGGCATCAAGATGTGCGAGGCCTACAACGCCCAGTACGGCACACGCTACCTGAGCGTGATGCCCACCAACCTGTACGGCCCGGGCGACAACTTCGACCTGGAATCGAGCCACGTCCTGCCGGCGCTGATCCGCAAGTTCCACGAGGCCAAGGTGCGGGGCGACGCCTCGGTCACCATCTGGGGGACCGGCACTCCCCGCCGCGAGTTCCTCCATGTGGACGATCTGGCCGACGCCTGCGTGTACCTGCTGGAGCAGACCGACACGGTGGAGCTGGTGAACATCGGGGTTGGAGAGGACATCTCGATCCAGGATCTGGCCGAGCTGATCCGCGAGGTGGTCGGGTTCGACGGCGAGATCGAGTACGACGAGAGCAAGCCGGACGGGACGCCGCGGAAGCTGCTGGATGTCAGCCGGTTGACGAGATTGGGGTGTAAGGCGAAGATCGGGTTGAGGGAGGGGGTGGAGGGGACGTATAAGTGGTTTAAGGGGCAGGAAAGATCCGGCTGCTGATGATGGCTCTTTTGTGGTGATCGAGGAGAGTCAGTTCGTATGCGCTCACAGTAGGTTGGGACTGCGTCCGAGAGTGCCGACCCCGATGCGTAAGTCGCGGAGTTCGCCTACGCATTTCTCCATTAACGAGGAAGCTAGAGACCGGCGCAGTATAAAAAAGGCACGAGCAGGTTAGCGAGCCCGATCTTTGAACACTGACTCTGACACTCCCGATCCAGTCGTCCATCGGCACTTAAGGCGAAGGCTCGCTCACCAAAGCGGCCCCGCCAATCCATTGTAATTCTATTGATTATGTTGAGAATCTAAATAAAACCTTCTGCTGATGCGGAGAACAGTGATAGTATCATAGTGGCGCACTACTCAGGAGCCTGTTATCTTGTCTACATTCTCTCCAGCAGAGCTGGGTTAACAAAAGGACAGCACAGTGAAAGTATTACATATAGTGTCGGGCAGCCTAAGCGGCGGAGCGGCTCGTGGTGCCTACTGGCTTCACCAGAGTTTACTTAGTAAGGGCATCGATTCTGTGTTACTTTGCAACGATCCTAACCCGCCAAAATCCGATACTATTTTTACGACTGCCGGGACTGTTCTTGGACGTGTAGAGACAAGGTTACATGCTAAAATAGATAGACTTCCAATCATATTATACAGAAACAGAACAAAAAGATTGTTCAGTTGCGGTATTACCGGTTTCGATTTCCTCAGGACAAAGATGTTCAATGAAGCAGACATACTTCATCTTCATTGGATAAATATGGGCTTCGTCAACATGCGGCACCTCAAGAAGGTGGAAAAACCCATTGTTTGGACCTTGCGTGACATGTGGCCATTTACCGGCGGATGCCATTATGCGCAAGAATGTACTGGCTATAAGACAGGTTGTGGACGTTGTCCCCATCTAGGTTCTACTTCCATACTGGACCTGTCACGTTTGCTTTTCGAGCGGAAATGCACCTATTTGCCTGAACACTTGCTAGCTGTCGGTATTAGCAGGTGGCTCACTGATGAAGCAAAGACAAGCCGAGTTTTCGAACGCATCAGAACGATGACTATACCTAACGGGCTCAACATGTCGGATTGGTTTCCGGAAGACAAGGCCGAGTCTAGGAGAAGTTTGGGTGTACCTGCAAATGCTCTGATCATAGCCGCTGGCGCTCAGTACCTTACAGATTTCTACAAGGGTGGAGGTCACTTGCTTGATACGATTGGTCGTCTAGAAAAAGAAAATTACCATTTACTCGTATTCGGTCGTGATAGCGACAGGATCGCAGATGCGGTAAAGATCGGATGCACAGACATAGGATACCTCGGAAGTGCAGTGGATCTTAGGCGGGTATATACGGCCGCAGATGTTTTCATCGCTCCTAGTACAATGGAAGCGTTCGGCAAGACTATAATAGAATCGATGGCCTGTGAAACACCGGTTGTCTGTTTTAATGCGACCGGACCAATGGAAATTGTTGACCACAAGGTTAATGGCTACAAAGCACGGCCCCTTAGTTCACAAAGTTTGGCCGAAGGGATAGAGTGGGTCATCAGTCATAACGTTAACGGTTCACTTGGCAGAGCTGGTCGCGAGAAAGTTCTTTCTTGCTACAATATAGATGATGTATCAAAAAAGTACATCGACTTGTATCACAGCATCTCAATCTAAACTCATCTTCGACAGTTTGGAGCCGTTTCTCGGAGGTGACCCCTTGATTTTGCTGGGGATGAGGGACTTGGGGCGGAACATCTTGCTGAAATGTAGTGCCACAACAAGCTAACATAGACGTCTGTTCTACAGCCGACTATTGAGCGGTAGCAATCAGCCCAACGTCTGTTCGACAGCCGACTATTGAGCGGTAGCAATCAGCCCAAGCATTGACGGGCTTCCGATGACAGGAGATGGCTGGAAGAACAGCTGGATCGACATGCGGATCCTGGCCTGGTACCTTGGAATGAGGGGAGAACCAAGGACGGGAGAGAAGGGTCATGCATGTTCGTCGAGATCGGAAGAAGAACCGGAAGGGCAAGACCTACGTGAGCCTCGTGCACAACGTGTGGGAGAAGGGAGAGTCCAAGGAAGCGAGGGCCAGGCCGGTGGTGTTTGCTCGACTGGGTCCGGAGGACCAGGTCGATCCCGCCATCGCCCAGGCTATGGCTACAGCATTGGAGAGCTACATCGAAGCAAGGTGGCTGCTGGAGCTGTCTCGCAACCCCCAGGCGAATCGGAAGGATGTCGTGGAGCAAGCCTCGCGGGAGTTCGGACCCCACGGGGGGGGCGATACGGATCATGACGAGCCGGGAGTACGGGATGCGAGAGCTGCTGGAGGCGGTATTGCGGGAGCTGGGTCTGGGGGAGATGCTGGCGGGGTTTGAGAAAGCCAGGCGGATCCAGTTTCCCTTTGACTGATCTTTGACAGTTTGTTTTCGCACAACCGCCTGCCAAGCGGTTTTCCCGCGACGCGAAGAGACCTTGGCACTACAGGGAAGGT
>JAFGEP010000163.1 GCA_016931535.1 Bradymonadales bacterium | reverse complement strand
GGCTAGGATCGCCCCCTCCGTCGCTCCGCGACACCTCCCCCGGACTCCGTCTCGGGGGAGGAGGATCGCCCCCTCCGTCGCTCCGCGACACCTCCCCCTCCCTACACCCCGTAACGATCGGCGGTGGACCGCACCTCCTCGGCAAGCTCCCGCCGCAGCTCATCCGGTGCCACCACCTCGATCATCGAGCCGTAGTAGAGGATCCACCCCCTGAGCTGCAGGGTGTCGGCCACCGTGGCGCGAAGGAGCCATCGGCCATTCTCCTGCTCTACCAGCTCCTGGTCCTCGCTGATCGGCGTCTCGTGCAGCACCTCCTGCAGGTCGCGGTCGACCAGCGCCTCGAGGCGGATCGGCTGTTCTGCCAGCTTGAAGCCCAGTGCGCCCGATGCGATGTAGCGGTCGAGGTCGAACCCCTCCGGGATCCGGCGCGGCTTGTCGGTGAGCTCGACCGAGCGCATCCGGTGCAGCACCAGGTTGATGACATCGTCGTAGTTCCAGAGGGTGGCCACCAGGTAGAAGGTCTCGCCGCGGACGACCAGTCCCAGCGGGTTCACCTGGTAGTGCCGATCTTCCCCACTGCCCCGTTTGCGATAGTTGGTCTCGAAGCAGACCTCCTCCAGGAGCGCCGTGTAGACCTGGTCCAACACCCTGGCGTCCACCTTGGGAGGCAGCAACGGCTGCCCCTTGTGCATCACCCGGACCTTCTCCGGCCAGCTCGAGAGCCGGTTGGCCGACAGGTGCGCCAACAGATCGTCCGCCCGACGGATCTGGGGGGTCAGGTAGGCCATCGTGGAGGGTGGCAAGATCGGCGTCAGGTAGTCGGCGATGAGCCGAACGGTCAGCGCGGTCTGGGCGTCCATGGCGGGGATGTCGAAGGCGGGCGCCTCGCGCATCCAGGACCAGCCGTATGGCCGGTTTCTGTCGTCGCATTGGAGCGGAAACACCGACGACAGCTTCTGCAGGTCGCGCTGGATGGAGCGGCGATCGATGGAGAAACCCTGCTCGGCAAGCCTTCGCTCCAGGCTCGCCGTGTCGATCTTCCTGGGAGCGCGGGGCACCAGGCGGAGCATCGTCCACTGGCGCAGCGAGGTGTCCGAAGATCGTTGCACGGGCTCTTTCCTCTTGCCTGGTGCGATGACGAAGGAGATCGACGGCAACCCCCTTTGCCGGTCGGTCTCACGAGATGGCTGCGGTGGCCTGCCGGCCCCCGGCCGATGATCGACTGGCCGATCCGGCGCCGAACCCCGCATCAGGCCCGGCTTTCACCAGAGCCTTCTAGGGCACCGCCTCCTCTGCCTCTACCTCTTGCGGCTCCGGCGGTGGCTCGGGCACCCGGGTCCGAGTTGCCGCCCGGGCCAGCACGACGGCCGAAGCATGGGCGGCTGCCTGGTAGTAGCCGGCAAACCGCTGCGGCTCCTGGGCATCGTAGGGGGCCAGGTTGACCGCCCAGCGGTGACCGATCGGCTGGTACCACAGCTGCGCTTCCACCTCCAACCCACCTTGAACGCCGGCGATCGGCACCTGGTATCTCACCCGGTCGCCGCCACCCAGAAAGTCCGCGTCTTGGAGGGCCTCTCCCCACACGGCGATCTCATGCGAGGCGGTGCTCTTGTCGAACCCCTCGGGCAGCAGCCGGTTGTCCTTGAGGTACTGCGTCGCGGTCAAGAGGCCGGTGGTGACCGTACCGTCCGGGGCGCCCAGGATCGCCTCGTAGATCTGGACCTGGTCAGGCTGTTCGATGACCTGGTAGTGGGGCTCGTAGCGCGTCTCGTCGGCGTCGTTGTCGTTGCCGTCGATAGAGCCGTCGGCCCGCCAGGCGCCCGATTCGAACACCACCCCACCCGCCTCGTCGCGCACCTGGATCTGGATCCAGGCGCGCCGAGACGGATAGGCGCTGGGAAGCTTGTGCCCCGCCCGGTTGGCGACCTCGACCACCAGGCACAGCCGCTCCGGGTCGATCCGGTCCACCGTCACCGACAGGCTCGCCGCCTCCGCCTGCAGGTGCTCCACTGTGCGCCGAGCAGATGCGCTCAGCTCCTGGCTCGGCGCCGCAGTCCCCAGCTCGTGTCGGAACAGGTTGAGCAGACGGGCGATAAAAAAGTTGCCCCCGGCAAAGAAGTGCTGCGAGAAGCCGGACCGCGGTTCACTCCACACGCTGGCGATGGCCGTCTCCCCCTGAACCACCTGCATGTGGCAGCTCTGACAGCTGTTGGTGAGGGGAAAGCGGCTGTGCAGCCACTCGTAGTAGGGCACCTGCTCCGGCAGCTCGCCCACTACCTCCCCATCCGGGCCCAAGGAATGGGTGATCAGGACATGGCAGGTCGCACAGAGCTCGGACTGCTGGATGTGTGTGCCTGTCATCGGGGAAAACTGGGAGGAAGAGGACATCAGCCGCGTCCGGCCCGGGTCCACCTCGTAGGGCCCGTAGATCGAACGTGATCCAAAGGGGGTGACCGTATCCACCAGAAATCCGCCCACCATGCTCGACCGCTGGCCCAGGTTGTCCCCCTGGATCTGGTGGCAGACTGTGCAGGAAACCCCATCGGCCGCCAGCAGGTCCGCCGCCGATACCCCCTGGCCGATCGGGAGATGGGCGAAGATCTGCCCCTGGCCGCCACCGGCATGAGCGGTGGTCCGGGCCATCGGCATGTGGCACTTGGAGCACTCGTCCTCGATGGCTGCCCGCGCACGGGGGTGATCGATGGTCTCCCGCCGGACCGCCGCCTGCCAGTAAGGATCGCGCGCGGCGTTGGCCATCATGGTGGAGCGCCAGTCCACCCCGATCGAGATCTCCTCGCCCGCCGGGCTGACAAGCCCGTTATGGCAGGCCACGCAGCGATCGGCGGTCTCGAACAGCCAGGGGGTCGTCTCCTCGTCACCCGCGGCACTATCGCGCAACCCGGGGAGCACCACGGCCAGAACGCCGAGCATCGAGAGGACCAAGAGAGCTACGGTACGCATGGAACCCTCCCTACCGACTACCATCCCTCAAAGAATCCACCGTCGAACCAGTCCCACAGCAGGTAGGCCAGCACCTCCACCGGACGGTCGTTGTCCGGCTCCAGCGGGATCCGCACCGCCAGGTTGGCCATGACGTGCTGCCGGGTATTCAGGGTCACCTGGAACTGGGGTACGATGTCCCATGAGATGGCCGCATCTTCCTCGAACTCGCTCGCCCCCAGCACTTCGACCATCGGCGACCAGGCCCGGCCAAAACGCCCCTGGGTGAAGGTGTGGCCGTAGACGGCCCGCCAGAACCCCTCCATCTCCGCCTTGTCCGGATCGAACGGCAGCTCCGCCCCCGCCTGCACCTGCAGAAAACCGCCCGGACCAAAGTCCTGGCCGAAAGAAAGAAACGGCTCGAACACGAAGGTCCCCTTGCCAAACCCCCGGTCGGAGTTGCCGGTCGGCAGGATGATCTCCCCCGTCAAGGCGAAGATCGATCCGCCCGAAAAGCTGTGGAACAACGCCCGCTTGACCCCCAGCGCCAGGTCGCCCAGGCCCCCGGTCCAACCGGTGGGACCGCTGCCGTCGGCTGCCGCCTCCTGGTCGAAAAACATGAAGGGAACCACGATCTCGAACTGGTTCTGCGCCCCGAACCGCTTCTCGTAGATGAGCTCGTTGAAGATGCGGACCGGCGCCTCGGTGGTGACGCCGATGGTGTACACCGCCTCGTCTTCCGGATAGGCCTTCTCGGTGAACATCGCCCGCGGGAAATTCAGCTCGCCCCGAGGCCAGCTGCGGTCCTCACACAGCGTCCGGATGTGCCCCAGCGTCAGGTCGACCTGCTCGTCGGTCATGGCGCCACCAAAGGACGGCATCAGCTGAGAGAACCCCCGGGTCGGTCCTCCTTCGTGCGCCACCGCGGCCCAATCCTCGTCCGGCTCTCGGGTCGCGAAGCTGCAGTCGGTGAAGTCGGGCAGGGGAACATCGAACCCCACGATGTGTTGCGGGATCCCCCTGCCATCCAGACCATGACAGGAGGAGCAGGCTGCCCGGTACAGATCTTCGCCGCTCCGCCCTTCCCCTGGCAACGGGCCACCCATCTCCTGGGCTCCCGACGGCAAAGAGAACCTCGCCAACATCGACCATCCCGCAAGGAAAGCGAGTAGAACCAGTACGGCGCGACCTCCCACGACATTGCTCATTCGCCCCTCCTGCCGCTCTCGGCTGCCAAACTGTCTCTGTCTCGAAGACGCAGGTCGGTTGGAAACAGGTACTTACGGCACACAATGCTACCAGAGTAATGGCCCCCGGACCGACGGTCAACCCGCCTCGATTGGCGATTCTTCACCTTTGCATACCCCTCATCGACAGCCCGCCCCAGCCATCGAGCCTGGCTTCCACACGACCTCCCACGCCCATCGGCACCAGCCCTTGGAGAGGAAATCCGATGCCAGCCGACCGCTGCTCCTCGATGACCGAGGTTCCATCCGACCTCGCCATCGCGGACCAATCCTCCCACATTGGAGCACCCATACTCCCAAACTGGCAAAACCACAGTCCATTGTCGCCCTGCCCGCCGTTGCGGATGAGGCGGAATGCCCAGGGGCGATGTTGGTATACACCTTGCTCCGTTGACTGCAGGTCAACTGAACGCTTGGAGGAAGCTATGCTACCGCAACCCCGTTCACTACCCCTCTCGTTCGCAATCCTCTCCATCGCCTGCCTTCCCCTGGCCTGCACCACGCTCGGCCCCATGCCGGGCATGACCATGGCCAACTCGGTGCCCGAGGTGCGACCTGGCGGAGAGGTGGGCGCCGCCATCGTGCCAGGTTACTACTTGAGCGACTCCACCGGAGAGGATCCGGACCGAGACCAGATGAGTCAGCTCTACGGTTTCTTCGACCCGGGCTACCTGTGGCCGCTCAAGGGTCTCTCCGTCGGAGGGCGGTGGGTCGCCGGCGGGGACGAGACCGGCTACTTCGAGCCGATGCTCCGCTATCGGACCTTCCTCGACAACGAGGACCGTGTTGCGCTATCGGCCGTCGGATTCGGCACCTACGTCGATCGATCCCACCAAGGTGCCTCCTACTCGGTCGTGCGCGCGGGGGCCGAGCTGGCCACCGATATCCGGCTCACCCCCATCAGTCGCTGGGCCGAGCTGCACCTGCTGGGGGGGGCCTCGCTCACGGTGCTGAGCGGAGATGGCAGCTACTGCATGGACGAGGAGTCGGGCTACGGCATCGACTGCACCGACGACAGGACCGCCAACGCCGAGGCCGAGCTGTTGGGCGCCTACCCCAGCGCCTTCGTGGGGGTCAACGTCCAGGTTGCACGCCACCTGGACATCCTGTTCCACGGCCTTCGTGTCGGTGGGTTCATCGCCGGAGGCACCATGCCCCGCATCCGTTTCGCCGAGCAGCAGGACAGCCCCGAGTCCTGGTTCACCTGGGGAGCCAATGCCAGCTTCGACTTGGGAGCGGCGCGGTAGGCTGCCGAAACCGTCCCGCAATCTGCAGCTCTTTACAGCTCGCGCTGGGCTGCAGGCGATGAGCTACAGGAAAAATCCCGAGACCGATCTGTAGGTCGATGTACCTCATTGACAGTGAATGACACCAAGCATACAGTTCTTTTTCGTAATTCTTTTGGCTCTACCCAACAAAATCAGGAGAAAAACCATGTTCCCTCGCCTGCTGACCAGACTGCATTCGAATCGCCTATCGAGCAGCGCATTGCTGGCGCTTGTCCTCTTCATGGCTGGCATTTTCTCGATAGCCGGATGTGGCGATGAAGAATCCCCCGATGCTGACACGATCGTCATTGGCGGGATTTTTCATACCGAGGCATCGGCAACGGCCAGGCTCCGCCTGCAGGGTGTGCAAATGGCGGTCGAGGAGATCAACGCCGCGGGCGTTCTGCCCACCATCGAAGTAGTGAATGTGAGCCCCGCTGGGGCCGACGGCAACGTGACCGTGGAACTGACCCAGAGCGCCGTGCAAAACCTGCACGATGAACATCAGGCGGTCGGGGTCGTTAGCCTGTTTTCGTCGATTGCGAATACGATCATCGAGGTCACCCAGACGGCGCCTTACGACACTCTGGTTCAGTGCAACTGCTCCGCCACCTCACCCGCTCTCAACGATCTGGACCAGAACCACACCTTCTACCGCACCGTTCGGGACGACAATGCCCAGGGGGAACTGGTCTTGACGCTCATCGAGGAAAACGAATGGGAGCGCGTCGCCCTCTACTGGATCGATGACTCGTACGGCAACGGCCTGTCCGAAGTCTTGCGCGATGGGTCGGAAGCATTTGATCGCTCCTTTCCGACCGGTGAATACGATGTGACTTCTAACCTTTCGGACCTCGCCGATCTACTCGACAGCACACCGGACGTCATCGTGGTAATCGGGTTTGACCAACAAGCGGGGCCGATTTTCGATCATGTCACGACGGAAGGCTATAGTGGCGCCATTGTGGTGACGGACGGTGCCGTCAACAGTACCTTCTTCACCCATACACCGGGAGTTGCCGAATGGATCGCCTCTGGCAACGTTCTGATGGGGACCAGCGTGGACAATCAAGGTGAGGACCACTACGACACCTTCGATAGCGCATTCAGGGCACGTTGGGGGGAGGCCCCCAACCCCTTTAGCTCAAACGCTTATGATTGCACCTACCTGTTTGCGCTCTCCCTCCTGAAGGCCGCTGCTGGCGAGGATAATCTGAACTCGGCATCGGTCAAACAACAGATGCAATCCTTCCAGAACTCCACCGGGGTTGAGGTGGGCATCGGCAGCAACGCGTTGATCGCGGCTCGGGCGGCGATCACAGCTGGCAGCTCCGTCACCTTCAACGGCGCCTCGGGAGAGATCGTCTTCGATGCGGACGGCGAGCGGATAATCCAGAACAAGCTCACATGGGTCCCAAACGCGACAGGAGACGACTGGGTGCGCGGCACGGTCTACCCCTGATCTGACCCGAGTATCGTCCCGTCCCGCTGAACCTGTTCTCCTGTGCTTCATTTAATCTCTTGTTACATCCCACATCTTGGTTGCGGCGGGCGTGATACAACTAACCGTTTTTTCTACCCCATATTATAAAATGTACAACTGATCTTTATTCATTTATTGACAAGCTATATTTATCGGGGCAGGGTTTGGGGACCGACTTTTACAGAGTCATCGCGGTTTTCAAACACCTCTAAACTGTCAATGGGTCCATGAATCGGAAAGCTATCGTCGTCTCGGTCCACATAATGAGTGCATACCGCGATCATGCCTCCCGATCACAGCCTTTGACATGCCGAGTAGCACCCGCTTCCATCACGCGATAGAATGAGCCGCTTCGCCCGTACTGGTATACTGGACAACTGCCCTGGCGCACAGGTCGACCTCTTACGGGCGGCCACAGCGAGAGAGATCTTGTAGCGCCAGGCTTTTTGACGAGGACCATGCCCATGGATAGACAGGACCGGTTCCGCGGTTGCCTGCTCGGTTTGGCTGCGGGCGACGCCGTAGGCACCACCGTGGAGTTCAGCCCGCGGGGCTCGTTTGCCCCGCTGACCGACATGGTCGGTGGAGGCCCGTTCCGGCTGAAGCCGGGCCAGTGGACCGACGACACCTCCATGGCCCTCTGCCTGGCGACCAGCCTGGTCGAGTGCAACGACTTCGACGCTCGCGACCAGATGGAGCGCTATTGCCTCTGGGAAGAGACCGGTTATCTGAGCAGCACCGGACACTGTTTCGACATCGGCACCACAGTCGCCATGGCCCTGCGCCATTACCAGAAGACCGGTGATCCGTTCGCCGGGTCGACCAATCCCCACTCGGCCGGAAACGGCTGCATCATGCGGCTCGCCCCCATCCCGATGTGCTTCTTCCCGGACATGGTGGCGATCGAGAAATACGCCGCAGAGAGCTCCCGAACGACCCATGGCGCAACGGAGTGCCTGGATGCCTGCCGCCTGTTCTCCCGGATCATCGCCCGGGCGCTGATGGGCAGCCCCAAAGAGGAGGTGGCCCTGGGCGACCGCGACTCGTTCGCGGGTGCGCACAAGATCGAGGCCATCGCCCAGGGTGAGTACCTGCGAAAGTCCGAAGGGGAGATCCGCGGCACGGGGTACGTGGTGCCAAGCCTCGAGGCGGCTCTGTGGTGTTTTGTTCATACTGAGAGCTTCGAGGAGGCGATCCTGAGGGCTGCCAACCTGGGCGATGATGCCGATACCACCGCCGCTGTCTGCGGACAGGTGGCCGGTGCCTTCTACGGCGCCTCGGGCATCCCCGCCCGCTGGCTCGAGCTGCTGGCGATGCGCCAGGAGATCACCGACCTGGCGGACAGGCTGTATCGGAAAGGCTGACAACGGACAGCTGGATAGGATTGCCCCCTCCGTCGGCTTCGCCGCCACCTCCCCCGCAGGGGAGGATCGCCCCCTCCGTCGGCTTCGCCGCCACCTCCCCCGCAGGGGAGGATCGCCCCCTCCGTCGGCTTCGCCGCCACCTCCCCCCGGCTCCGCCTGGGGGGAGGAGGTCACCATTTTTTCTTGACTGGCGAAGGCAACTCGAATAAAGGCACTCTCGGATGTTGGGCTATTGGATTTGCCCTTTTCAAATGGTCTTGATGGAGGTTGGCTATGTTGTCCTGGATCAAATGGGTTCCCCTCTTTCTGCTCCTGTTCGCCCTCTCCTGCACGGAATCACTGGACGCTCTGGACAGCGAGTCGGTCTCACCGGCCGCGGCTCCCCTGCTGGGCGCCGCCGACGGTCGCGATGCCGCCGACCACCAGTGCCAGATCGTCCTGGTCGACCTGGCCCGGCAATCCAACGACATGGGTGGCTATGTCACTACCGACGATAGCCGCAACTGGATCTGGTTCGGCCGTATCGATGTCGCCCACCAGGTGCTGTCCCAGGGCGCCAAGCCAGCCATCCTGTATCGCAATACCTGGGAAGACTCCTGGTACGAGGTGCCTGCCACCGTGACCGACGGCTCACCCACTGGATTCGTCCGTTACCAGTTCCAGCTCTCCAAGAACCTCCCCCAGCCCGGCATGAGCGGCACCAGCCTGACACGGGCCAGCTTCGAGGTGGTGCCGGTGCTCCACCAGGCCAACGGAGGACGCCTCTTCGACCACAATCGCAACCCGGGCGACTTCGACAACTACCTGCTCACCGTCAACTCCGGCTGGTCCATCCAGAACGACGACAACCTCTGCTCGGTGAGAAACGGCTCCGGCAACACCGATCTCCCTGGCGTGGACTCCCGGCCCGAGGCCGTTCTGACCTTCACCGCCGACGGACGGATCCTGCAGGGCGGCCGCCTGGTCGCCGGTGGGACGCTGCAGATCGACTACGAACTCGACCGGCTAAACCAGTGCCGGGGCACCCACAACGGCTACCCCGCCTGGAACATCTGGGCCTACGTCAAGTTCACCCCCGGCGACCAGATCCACGAGGCCTCGGTCCGTGCTTTCGAGAGCTACTACGGAACGCCGACCAACACCTCCTTCCCCATCAGCGCCCACTTCGATATCCCCCAGGACGCGACCTCGGCCGAGATCTGGTTCTACAACTATGCCCTCACCGGAGGCTCTCCCTGTCAGGCCTACGACTCCAACAACAGCCAGAACTACCGCTTCGAGGTCCTGGGCGGTCCCGGCTGGATGGGCAACGTCGTCCAGAACATCAGCCGAGGCGCCTCACACCCCTGCGACGGCGGCGCCCCTCTGGAGGAGAGCTACCAGTACGACAGCTGGGCTCGCACCCGCGCCTCGGTGCGCAACGTCTGCTTCGAGGTTTGGCAAGAGGGCTTCACCGACCGTGCCAACCCCGACCTGTGGCAAGATCTCGACGTCCAGGTCCACTGGCGCTACGGCGACGGCCCCTTCACCAGCCAGTACCTGGACCTGGTCGATCAACCCAACAACAATGCCCGCTACGCCTTCAACGTCGGCGCTGTCGACCCCTTTGCCTACTACACCTGCCCCGAGCAGGAGATCCCGGTCGAGATCATCAGCGGCTCCTATGGCCAGGAGATCGCGACCACCACCCTGCAGTTCTACTTCACGGTGAACGGCTTCGCGCTCAGACCCGGCACCGGCAGCCCCTTCTTCGCAGGCAACTACCAGTCCGACACCCCCACCTGGCAGAGCCAGAACTGCCCGTAGCGGGAAGCTCGCATCGGACAGAGGACACTCGTCAAGGACTTTCTCCAGCCTGCCGAAAGGCCCTGCACCGGCGGCGCCGGCAGCCAACAGCGGACCAACAGCCGGCGGACGTGTTTGGTGATCAGATTCTTGTTCGTGGCCGCTACTGGGCCCGCTGGAGGGTAATGACCACCTGGAAGCCGCCGTTGTTGTCGTCGTAGAAGCCGGGCGGGCCGTTGAAAGAGCCTGCATCGGCCGTCCCCAAGAACAGGCGGGTAGCACCGGCCGGAACGACAAAGGTCTGGGGTTGGCTGGAAACCTGGTTGTCTACCCCATCGCCGATGAAGAACACCTGTCCCAAGCTCGGCGAGTAGGCCTGGGAGGGGATGAAAACCGGATTCCCCTCGGGATCTTCCGAATCGCCTTCCGCGAAGTACCCGATCGGATCCGGCGCAGGCCCTTCAGCCGGGATGGAGTCGTCCAGAAACACGCCGACCAGTGCTCCCACAGGCCCGATATACCGGCTGATGCCGCCCAGACACCCGATCTCGGAGACGTCGGTAAGACTGCCGTCGGGCGGCAACCCCTCCTCGACCGGCCCGTTGTAGTAGTTGATCAATCCGGTTGCGGTCAGGGTGAACGAGGCCATCCCGACCACCGGGACCATCTCGGGCAGGGACTCCAGATGGGTTCCTCCGGATCTCGCCAGCAAGAGATCTTCCTCCTCCACATCGAGCGGTGGGATGACGACGTCGGTGCGTCCCGCCAGGTAGATGGCGTCGCTGCCATCGACCGTCAGCGAGACCACCACCGGTTCCAGCACTTGCGGCTCGGCCTCATCCTGTGGCTGGACCACCTCGGCGGGCTCTGCGACCTCGACAGGCTCCACCACCTCCTCCGGCTCGACCGCCTCGGTGGGCTCGACCGCCTCCGGCTCCTGGGCCGCCAGCGGCAGCACTCCCCACCCCACCAGGCAAGACAGCAACAAGGACGCCATGAAGAACCTTCTTCCAGGTTTTCGCTCTCTCATCGTGAACTCCTAGCTGAGAACCACTTTTCGAACCCGAAACACATGTTCCTGTTTCGCACGTATAGCGACCCACGTGCCTTACGGCAACACCGAGCAGCAGATCGGCAAGAAGCGACGGGAATGGGCACCTCCTGGTGGGGGGTGTGTCGCTGTCTACACCGGCCGCAACCAAGCGGTGGGAGCAACCCTTCCCCGGGTCCCACTGCGTACGTACTAATAGGCATTTGACGTACATACCGGCCTTTGCCGACTGTAGAAGCAGGCTCTGACGGAGGTGATCCATGCCCTACAGCGCCACCGATCTTTGCAGGGATACCTACAAGATCCTCGACCACATCCTCGAGACCGGAGAGGCGGTCGAGTTGGAACGCAACGGGAAGCTGCTGCGTATCATTCCGGCCGACGGCCTGGCCCCCGGTGATTCGGTTGGAAAACCAACACCTACCTGGTCTATCCGCTGGTGGGGCGGGGTCGCACCCGCCTTTACCTGCCCTGCCAGCACATCTCCCAGAAGGCGAGCTCGTATCGGCTGGAGGTGACGAACAGCTCCTCCAGGACCGCCCGCTTCTGCTCGCTGGCACCGGCCGCCAGCCGATCCAGCTCGGCTACCAGCCAGTCGGCCGCCACCTTGAACTCCGGCCCGCTGTACTGGCGGATCCACTCGGCGCAGAACGGATCGTCCGGCAGATCCCGGGATGCAAGCTCCTCCGCCAGCTCCACGTAGCCCCAGGTGCAGGGGAGAAGCGCTGCCACCAGGTCGACCAGGTCGCCGATGGCGGCGGTCCGGACCAGAAAGTCGGCATAGGCGCGCGTGGTCGGCAGCAATGGAGCCGACTCCAGCTCCTCGGCCGAGATTGACAACCGGGAGGCGAAACGCCGGTGGAGCTCCATCTCGGTCCCCAGCGTGAGGTGCAGCACCTGCGAGAACCAGGTCATCGACTCCAGCCGATCGGCCCGGGCCGCCGCCAGCGCCAGAACCCGCGCGTACTCGACGAGATACCGGTAGTCCTGCAAGACGTAGCAAGCGAGCTGCTTGTCGGCGATGGTGCCCTCGGCGATCCCCTGGACGAAGGGGTGCTCCCGCTGGGCTTGCCAGAGATCCTGGGCAGCCTGGTACAGGTCGGAGGAGATCATCGGTTCCCCTGGCGGGCCGGCTTTACCGCCCGGATGGCCACGTAGTCCCCTCGATCGTACCCCTCTGTGGGCTGCTCCACCTCCAGGTTGGTGTAGACCGGATGGCGGGTCAGGGTCTGGGCATACTCCAAGGAGTCGAACCCGACCTTCTCCAGCAATGCGGCCTTGCTGGGGGTGGACCGCCAGCGGGCGTTGCGGGTGAACTCGACCGGATAGGGACAGGACGGCGCCACCCCCGCAAAGATGGGATCCTCCCAGCTCCCCTTGACCGCCGCCAGGCTGTACAACAGGGCATAGGAGCTCTCCGCCGGCACGTCGGCCACCACGATCCGGCCGCCGGATCGAAGCACCCGGAAGGCCTCCCGGAAAGCCCGTTCAAGGTCGCCGATGTAGGAGGGCGTCCCGTTCAAGAGCACCGTGTCGAACCGCTCGTCCTCCCACGGCAGCGATTCGGCCAGGCCCGACTCGACCTCCATGCCACGCTTGCGGGCAATGGCCGCCATCGACTCGGAGGGCTCTACCCCGTAGCGGATGTCGATGCCGTGATGGAGTCGGAGCATCGACTCGAACAACCCACTACCACAGCCGACGCTCAGGGTTTCCCCCGGCTCTCCCAGAGCGTGCTTGACAAGCAGCACCTCCGACTCCAGCACCTGGGGGTTCTTCAGAAACCAGCCGTCATATCGCTCGGCATACTCGTCGAATGCGGTCGTGTTCATGGCCTATTGCCTCGGTTTCGACACCTCCAAAATGGCTGGTCATCGTATCTCCAACAGAAGGTGTACTGCAAGCCGAAATCCTGACAGGAAGTAGCTACGTTGCGGGAGGTGGTTCGAATCCAGGAGGCGGGAATCGCCGAGATCTCCATCAAGGGAAACCCGTTCAATCCTGCAGGCAGCGGACCGGAAATCCGTAGCTCTTGGAGAAGGTGTTCCAGCGTCCCACGGTGCTCATCGCACCGCTGAAACATCGCCGCCAGGCATTGGTGTCTCCCCACTCGGTGGAGGTGTAGGTGTACTCCTGGGAGCCGAGCAGATCGAAATAGGGAGAATACGGCTTGCGGCGGCCGGTGAGCAGCGCCTCGTACCCCGAGGATCCCCCCTGCAGCATCGCCGTCCCGACCCCGACCCCCCGCCAGGTGTTGGCCAGGTCCGCCTCGGCCTGGGTCATGCCCAGCGCCATCTCCACCACCTTGAACTCCTCGTCGCTGGGCACGTGCCATCCGGCAGGGCAGATCCCGCGTGTGGTGGACGGGTTGGCGGCGTCGGAGGGCAAGTAGCCCATCAGCTCGTTCCATTCGTACAGCGCGCCGTAGCTCTCACAGTTAGCCGGATCGTCCCCGTAGCAGTACTTCTCCACAATATCGTTGTCGGTCGGCGACAAGGCTCCTGAGATCATGACCCCCACGTCCAGGTTCTGGGCCATCCAGCACTGGGTGCCGATCAGTACGGTGGCGTAGACCATGTCGTCCCGCTCGTCTACCAGCGGGTCGCCACAGGAGAAGCCGGCGGCATCCATCTCCTCCAAGACCGTGTCGCTGGCGATGTCGATGGGGATATCGGGCTCGTCGGCCAGGTCCTCGCCGTCCGGTCCGGGATCCTGGGCGACATCCATCCCGTCCAGGTCGACGTCTTCGGGGGTGTCGATGGACACATCCGGGTCGGTCGCCGCCTCTTCGGAGAGATCCACGGCGGTATCCGACGGCTCATGGACCGGATCGAGGGCCAGATCGAGGGGACCAGGGTCGCGGGGAAGATCTTGGGGTGCATCGAGCTGTGCCGGCCAGTCCTCGCCCACCAGGTCATCGCCAGGAGCCGAAGGACACCCCGGCTGCGCGGCCGCGAAAAACAGAGCCATGATCAGGGGAAAGCCTGTTCTTTTCCATTTCGTGGGGCTTGTCGTTCTGCTCACATCTCGCATCCTTTGACCGGCCCGGATGGGATCCCCGCTCAATCCTGCACGCAACGCACGGAGAATCCGTAGCTCTGGTATAAAGTGTTCCAGCGGCCCACGGTGGTGTAGCTGATGTAGAAGCACCGCCGCCAGGCGTAGTTGGCCCCGTACTCGGTGGAGGTGTAGGTGTACTCCTGGTAGCCGAGCAGGTCGAAATAGGGAGAATACGGCTTGCGGCGGCCCGAGAGCAGCGCGTCGAATCCGGAGGATCCGCCGTCCAGCATCGCCGTCCCCACCCCGACCCCCCTCCAGGTGTTCTCCTGGTCCGCCTCTTCTTGGGTCATCCCCAGAGCCATCTCGGTCACCTTGAACTCCTCGTCGCTGGGTATATGCCAGCCCTCGGGGCAAATCCCCTGGGTGGTGGAGGGGTTGGCGGCGTCGGAGGGGGAGTAGTCCATCAGCTCGTTCCACTGGTACAGCCCGCCGTAGATCTCGCAGTTCTCCGCAAGATCGCCATGGCAGTATTTTTCGATGAGGTCGTTGTCGGTCTGGGCGGACGCCCCCGAGACCATGGCCCCCACGTCCAGGTTCTGGGCCATCCAGCACTGGGTGCCGATCAGCACGGTGGCATAGACCATGTCGTCCCGCTCGTCCACCAGCGGGTCGCCGCAGGTGAAGGCGGTGGCGCCATCTTCCTCGTCGTCTTCCTCCACTACCAGATCGACAGCCCCATCGACTCGGTCCGGCACGACATCCACGGCGAAGTCGATGGGGATATCGGGATCGTCGGCGACATCCTCGGCGTCGGTTCCCAGGTCCTCGGCGAGTTCCATCTCGTCCGAGTCCAGCTCCTCCGCGATGTCGGCGGGAGCATCGCCCTGTGGATCGGCGTCCTCGGCAAGATCCATCTCTTCCGGAGGCAGGTCCTCGGCCAGGTCCTGAACCCCGTCCTCGGCGGCATCCGAGGTCATCTCCTGAGCATCATCAACGGCGACATCGGCGTCCTCTCCAGCCTCTTCCGGGTCCGATGCGAGATCCTCGGTAGCGTCCATCTCATCCAAGGCGCTGTCGGCGCCGGTGTCGGCGGGCATGTCGGTGTCCACATCGGCCTCGTCACCGTCCAGAGCCGGATCGACGGAAATCTGGTCTGACGGGGTGTCGGCGGGGGTGGTGTCAGCAGCGAGATCGACCGGCCCCAGGTCGTGCGGGAACCCGATGGGATCCAAGTCACTGAGTGTTTCGGACCGCTCCAACCAGTGGGCAGCGATATCCTCGTCGCTCTGGTCCGCGCTGCATGCGGGAAAACCGGGTGCCCCTGCCAGAGCAAGGTTCCAAGCCAGCAGCACTGCCCACGATGCCGCAGCGTTCGGCTGTTTCGTAGCAATTTTCATCACCTTGGATCTTGCCACCTGCACGCCGCAACTCGCTCCGCCTGCTTCCAGGCGAAGAGAATTGTAGGCTGCGCCACATGCCGACACAAGAGCGGCTGGAGAGGCCCGGGGGTGGTCGGAGAACCGAGCCGTACCCGATTCTCCGTCTTTTCCACTAAGGCGGCTCACTCGAGAGGGAACCCGGCGGAAAATCTATTTATTAACGACCCAAAACCTTGACAGGCCCCAGAGGAGTCCTGACTTTTTGGCTGGTATCCATGAGCAAGCAAGTTCACAGATCTGTCGGTTCCTCTGCCGCTCGACTCTCTGGATCGAGCAAGGAGGCCACCCATACGCTCGCCTACCAGCTCGATGGGGTCCCCTACGCGGTGCAGGCCAAGCTGGTCGAACCGGAGAGGCCCGTCCCGCTGCACCTCGC
Source organism: Bradymonadales bacterium (assembly GCA_016931535.1). Classification (GTDB taxonomy): domain Bacteria; phylum Myxococcota_A; class Bradymonadia; order JAFGEP01; family JAFGEP01; genus JAFGEP01. The sequence goes on along the minus strand of JAFGEP010000163.1, from coordinate 42,314 downwards.
GCAGTTTCTGCCCGCGGTCCAGTGTAACGACGGCGATCCGGTCGATGCATCCGACCAGTTGACCACCGACCAGGTGTTCGGGGGCAGGGGGATGACCCTCGAGCAGCTGGTCGAACATGTCGATGCCCACCCGGACTGGGCGCAGAGCACCTCGTTGACCGACGCAGCCAAGGGGTGGATCCAGCAGCAGATCGACTTCGTCAACCAGGCGCGGGACGTGGTGCTGTGTGGTTGCGGGGATATGTCCGTGGTGGCGCTGCGCGACGCTCCGCTCGACGAGGAAAACCGTCGGAGCCTTCTCGCATATTGCGCCGCGGTTCGTCGGGATCACCCCACCGTACTGATCGATCCGACCAATCGAACCGAACTCGCCATCAAGCTGGGGGGGGCCATCGGACCGCTCGAAGCCGCCATCAGCGGCGTGATCCTGAGAGAGGCGGTGAGCGAAATCTCACTCGAAGACCTGGTTGACGAGGGACACCTGGAAGATTTCATCCACTACGTTCAGGATTGCAGTCCCGTTCTCAGCGCCAGAGGAGGCACGGAGGTCAACTCCTACCTGGCTCTGTGGGCGGAGGGGGTTGATCCCGCCAGCTACAAGGATTCGCTGCCCCAGATCCGCAACTACCATCACTTCGAGAGGCAAGCGCTGGACAGGGTTGGGAAAAACTACCGGAATGGGAACCGGAGCAACCTGCCACTGACCCTGATCCTCGTTGCATCGGTGGACTACAATGGGGCATTCCATCGGGATGCGACGCTGACCGACGTGATCGCCGATGCCCGCAGCTTTTCCCTGGTGGTCGAGGGTCCCGAGTCGTTGGAACAGTATTCCAGCCAGCTGGGGGGGATCGCGCAGGAATACGGGCGTGACGGCCAGATCGAGCAGGTGATCATCGCCGGTCACGGCAACACCCGAGCCATACAGATGGCGGGTACGGTAGGCGAAAACGAGGGACAGCTGACCACCACCGAGGATCGGCTTACGCTGGATGACAATGAGTACGGCAGTGCAGCCCGGACGGAGAGTTTCTTCCAGGAGCTGCTGCGACACATGCCGTCCGGTGAGGGAGCCCAGGGTCGCATCGTGCTTCATGCATGTCTCACCAACTCCAACGTGATCGGCGCCGATCTCTCTCCGGACGACCCCGGCCTGGCGGCCACGCAGATCCGAGACGCACTGGCTCAGAACCCCAACATGGTGCGCTATCTGACTGAACTGGCCGCGTCACAAGGTGACATCCAGGTCCTGGGTGCCAACGCGGCAACCTTTGACACCCGGTTGCTGGATCCCGATACCGGACAGCTCACGCTGACCTCCCAGAGTGATCCCTTCGTGACCAGGGAGAAGATCGATTATGTCAGGTCCGGTATCGAACCGACTGGGGTGATGCGCGCCGTGGTCGAATGTCTGGCCGACGAAAACACCGCTCCAGACTGCATCGAGGCCATGAACGACCGGGTCACCCAGGGGGCGTCGAACTGGTGGGGAACGATCATCGTAACCCTCTTCCAGATCATTCTAGAGCGGCACCTGGACAACCTGCAGATGGTAAACCAGCTGGCTGGCACAGCGTTGCCCCTGTTGCGGCTCAGCTCCGAAAGCTCCACCCGGAGATCAAACGGGTTCGTGAGCAGCTTTTCCCAGGTTCTGCCGCCAACAGAGATCGGAGCCATCTTCGGCTCGATGAGCGCACACGACAACTGGGAGGGTCATGTTCCGGTGGTGGCCTACCAGGCCTGGCTGGCTCATCGGAGTGACAAGATCGGCGATTTTATCGGTTGCTTCAGCACCGAAGACCTAACCTGCCGCGATGCTATCGAACACGTCGACATCCCCTTTCTGGCTCCCTGGTTGTCGCTCATCCTGCCCGCCTCGGCCGCCGTTTCCCCTGCCGAAGGTCACCTGGTCGTGGCGCTGCTGGCCGTGATCCACCAGATGAGCAACCCACCGGAAGCTGCCGTGACCTTCCTGCGGGGTACCCTCGATGGCCAGCAGGCCTTCCCGGGATCTCTCGGCATCAACTCCCTGCTGGAAGGCTTGAGGACCGATGCCGAAATCTTGCGGGCCATCGGTCCTTCGCCGGCTTGAGCGACCTCGACCTGCATCGACACCGGAGGTATGGCGCAGGCAAGCGCCAACAGCTCGGTATCTTGGAGGAATTGACACCTGGAACCAGCCCCCGGCCGCACCGGCAGCACGGGTTCCTTCCCGAGCTCTCCCGCTACGGTCCGATTGCCAGCTCGTACAGCATCACCACCGGTTCCCCCGCGTCGGGGTGCAGCGCCACCAGCAATCGCCGCCCACTCGGCCCGAAGGCCAGGCCGTCTACTACCCCTACTTGGGGAAACTTGATCGCGCCGAGCTGCTCGCCTGGATCCTCTAAAGACCACAGCTTGACCTCGTCACCCCCGCCCCCGGTCGCCAGCAACGCCAGCCGGGGGTGGAAGGCGAGCGAAACCGCATCGTGTGGATGGGCCACCCAGCAACCGACCAGGTCGAAGGTGCCGGTCCGCCAGAGGCAGAGCTTCTGGTCGTGGGCCACGCTGGCCAGAAACCGGCCGTCGGGGCTGAACTCGAGCTGGTTCACGTCAAATCGATGCTCGGTGAGATCGGCCACCACCTCGAACGTGTGCCGGTCCCAGACCCGGATCCGGGATCCGGCACCGGCGATGTAGCGCTCGCCGATGGCCACGGCGTCGTACCGGTGAAACCGCCGGTCCTCCAAAAGCACATGGATCAGCCGGCGGGTGTTGCCCTCAAAAAGAAGGAGGCGCTGGGTCGGTCCCTGGTAGTCGTCTTCGGCTCCGATGGTCCTGGAGGTCCGATAGCGCGCATGAACGACCACCTGTGCCCCATCTGGGCTGAAGGCGGCCGCCTCGAGGCTGAACCAGGAATCGTGCGGCATGGTGCGGGCTTCCAGCCCCGCCACCAGGCTGGCCTGGAGGGAAGGAAGCTCCACCGACGCGCTCGCCTCCCGGTCGATGAGATGGGGGCTGGCGTACAGTAGCCGTCCGTCCGGGCTGAAGAACATCCGATCGACCCTCCCACAGTCCACCAGGGCAACCTGCTCCTGCTCCCGCCAGAGGGCGGCGCCATGGAGGCCACCGGAGGCCCAATGGACATCGTCGCCGCTCATGGCCAGCCGGCTTCCGTAGAAGTTGGTCACTCTCCACAGGGGTCTGATCGTCACCTGCTGCGAGCCGAAAGCGATGGTTGCCGAGCCTGCCCCCTCGACCCCGCTTCCCACCTCGGACATGGAGTCCTCTCTCATGATACCTCCTCTCGGCTCGTCCGGCTCGACCGGCGGGACGTCGTCACTCAGGGTGGAGCCAACGGTTGGTGGCATCGATGAACCGCGATCGCAGCCCGTCTGCTCCACCGCTCCAGCCAGAGGCAAGAGCAGCATCGCCAGGTGCCAGAATCGACGGACAACCAAGGCCGCTACCTCTCTCGTGCGATCTTCCCGACAGCTCTTCTCAGCGGGGAGATGGCGAAACTGGCCGCGCACCGTAACCCTCTCCGTCCACCCTTGAGCTGGGCGGATTGTAGGCTGCACCGGAAACCGGCACAAGGGGCGGTTGACCAGGCTGGAAGCACTGGACTGGTGGCTTGCCAGGTGGTTGGGAGCGCATCATGAGGAGCGAGCTCGCGCGGTTGGTCATCTGGTCTCATCGAGCTCCGCTCCGATGGAAGAGCCGGCCGATGCCGGACCTGCTACTTGTCCTTTGGCTTCAGCATGCTCTTGATGAGCTCGGCTGGGGTCATGGGCTGGGGCTGTTCGGCCGGTGCGGGAGCAGCCTTGGGCGCAGCGGGAGCAGCCTTGGCCGGAGCGGGAGCACCCTTGACCGGAGCGGCCGGAGCTGCGACGCCCTTGACCGGCGGAGCGCCCTTGACCGGAGCGGCCGGTGCGGGAGCGCCTTTGATGGGAGCGGCTGCGGCTGCGACCCCCTTGACGAGGGGAGCACCCTTGACGAACGCGCCAGGAGCCGGCGCACCCTTGACCGGAGCGGCCGCCTGCTTCTGCGCCTCGACCTTGGCCAGGAAGACTTCCCTCAGCTTTTCACCGGTCTTCGGTCCATAGATTCCGTCCACCGCCAGCTTGTGGTCTGTCTGGAACTTCATGACGGCGGTCTTGGTCATCTCGCCGAAGATGCCGTCGATCTTGCCCACGTTGTACCCAAGGAACTCCAGCCCTTTCTGGATGTTGATGACCTCTTCACCCGTGGAGCCTTTCTGAAAATTTCCCGTAGTCGCCATAACTTGGATCCTTGTGTTGAGGGGTATGAATGGAATTGAAGGGATTGTGACAGATCACCACCTGTCATGACAAGCAGTTCCAGGAAGGGCACAGCACAACAGCCTATGGCGCACGATTGTGGCGTACCCTTCTTTCAAATAGTGGTATCTTGGACAGGTGCCGCTGGGGTAGAACCCTTCCCAGCCACCAGAAAAAAGGAGTCCCACTCATGCGATGGAGAACAGCGAGACGGAGCGCGAATGTGGACGATCGGCGCGGGCTGAGTGTAGGCGCCAAGCGAGGGCTTCAACTGGGGGGAGGGGCAGCCATCGTCGCCATCATCATCGGATTGCTCACGGGGACGGACATCTCCAGCCTCCTTCAGGGGGTCGGAGGGGGAGTGGGGGGGCCGGCGACCGGAGAAGGACAGGCCCCAGGCACTCCTCGGCCCGATGACGAGCTGGCCGAGTTCGTGTCGGTGGTGTTGGCCGACACCGAGGATACCTGGCAACCGCTCTTTGCCGAGATGGGCCGGCGGTACGAACCGCCGATCCTGGTCCTGTTCAGCGATGCGGTGGACTCCGCCTGTGGGTTCACCTCGTCGGCGGTGGGCCCCTTCTACTGCTCCGGTGACAACAAGGTCTACATCGACCTCAGCTTCTACCAGGATCTGCATACCCGTTTCGGCGCCCCAGGCGACTTTGCCCAGGCCTACGTCATCGCCCACGAGGTCGGGCACCACGTCCAGAACCAGCTGGGCATCCTGGGTGAGGTGAACTCGCTGCGCGCCCGTTCGAGCCAGGCCGAGGCCAACGCCCTGGCGATCCGCCTGGAGCTGCAGGCGGATTGCCTGGCCGGCGTCTGGGGTCATCACGCCGACCGACATCGCAACCTGTTGGAGCAGGGCGACGTGGAAGAAGGGCTCGGTGCGGCCAGCGCGGTGGGGGACGATCGGATCCAGCGTCAGGCGCACGGGCAGATCACCCCCGAGACGTGGACCCACGGCTCGTCGGAGCAGCGGGTCCGATGGTTCACAAGAGGCTTCGAGTCGGGTCGGTTCGACCAGTGCGACACCTTTCACACCAATTCCCTGTAGCCGCAGCCTTTGCTGGAACCTGGAAGGGAAACCTGTCCAACCAACGAGGAAGTGGGCAAGGACCGTCTGGCCGGCCTGGATGATGCCTGTGATCGCCTGGCCGAGCTCATCTCCCGGGTTCCCGAGCCGATGCCCGACCTCCTGGTCCCTCGGATCCAGCAGGTCCGCCAGAGCGCGGGGGAGTACTACTCCGTTCCTTGATCGTTCCCACCACGGTGTTTCGATTCCTGTCCCGGCTGGACGGCGCCACCCCCTGGCCGCAGGCCCTCGACCAGGCCAATGCCGAGCAGCCCTCCTCCATCGATCGGAGACTGGTAGACCAGCTGTACCGCGCGGGGGTGATCGTCGCAGCCGACAGGTGACCTTCCCCTGCACCGATCCCTCGGGGTTGAGTTTTCTGGCTCCAGAGGCTATGGGAGACGGCAGGCGCCAGAGCCGACAAGAAATTTCTCAGCCAGGAGGGAGCGCATGACCATATGGGATCAGGTGAAGGAGTTTTTTCAGTACCAGTTTTTGAGCGTCGCCTTGTGGCGGATCATCGCCGCTCTGGCGATTTTCTTCATCGCACTGATCTTGAAACGGTTCGTGGCCGGCCGAGTGACCGACCTCCTCCTCCGTCTGGCCAAGAGAACCAAGACGACGGTGGACGACCTGCTGGTGGAAGCCCTCAGAGCCCCCATCGCGGCCTTCTTCGTGCTGGCCGGCCTTTTCGGGGCGGTGGTGGTTCTGCAGTTTCCCCGGCAGCCCACCGACGTGCACGGGTTCGTCATGGGGCTTCTGCGGACGGCTGGCATCATCCTGGCTGCCTGGGCGTTGTACCGCAGCATCCGGGTGGTCAGCGTCATGCTCACCGCTTTGACCCAGAAGACCGAGTCCGAGCTCGATGACCAGCTCGTCCCCTTCGTGGAGAAGTTCCTCAAGGTGGTTGTGGTGGTCATCGGTTTCGTGATCGTGATCCGCGAGTGGGGCTACGACATCAGCGGGCTTTTGGCCGGCCTCGGGCTGGGTGGTCTGGCCTTCGCCCTGGCGGCCAAGGACACGCTGGCCAACCTGTTCGGCAGCATCATGATCCTCACCGACCGGCCCTTCGGCCTGGGAGACTGGATCAAGACCCCCCAGGTGGAAGGGACGGTGGAGGAGATCGGGTTTCGCTCCACCCGGGTGCGCACCTTTGCCAACTCCCAGGTGACGGTACCCAACTCCATCGTCGCCGCCGGCACGGTGGAGAACTGGTCGCGCATGCTGAAAAGGCGGATCTCCTACACGCTGGGGGTGACCTATGCCACCTCGGTGAGCCAGCTCAAAGAAACCCTGGAGCGCATCAAGGACATCGTGCGCAACCATCCGGGCATCCGCCAGGACTTCTGGCTGGTCAACTTCACCGAATTCAATGAGTCTTCGCTGGACATCATGATCTATTGCTTCACCAACACCACCGTTTGGGGAGAGTTCCTGGCCGTGCGCGAGGACCTCAACATGAAGATCATGGATGCCATCAAGGAGATCGGCGTGGAGGTGGCCTTCCCCACCCACTCGGTGTACATGGAAACCCTCGACCAAAACGAGCAAGACAAGCTGGACAAGCAGGCACAGGCGCTACTGGCCACCCGCTCGGAACGATCCTCCCCCGAACAGACGATCACCCGGGGCAGCGGGGAAGGGTGAGCATCACCGGGGACCGCTGCCATCGAGGGACTTATGGAAAGGCCTTGGAAGGTCCGGGAGCTGACCCTTGTCGATCCGGACGGACACCAGGTGCGTCTCTCCCAGCCTGTCGACACCAGCCTCACCTTCGAGCAGGTGTCCAACCGGGTCTGGGGCGGGCAAAAAACCTGAGGGATAGAAACTGCTTTCTTTGAACCTGCGACCCGCAAAGCGAGATGGTGAGGTGATGGCCAACGAGCTGATGAAGTATCGAGTGGGAAGAACTCCCATGGTCAGAGCACAGGCGCTGGAAAGAACCCTGGGCACGGGGGAGATCTATCTCAAGCTGGAAGGCAACAACCCGTCGGGCCACCGGGAAGACAGAATGGCATACCTGATCATCCGGGATTGCCAGGCCAGGGGAAAAGACACGGTGTGCATGGCGACCTTTGGCACCGTGGGGGGCTCTCTGGCCTATCTGGCGGGGCATTACCACATCAACTGCGTGTTCTATGTCCCCGACAAGACCAAGATCTCCAGGAAAAAACTGCTCGATCTCCAAAGGGTCAAGATCATCGAGTACGGCTCCACCTACGAGGAGTGCGTCAGGGAGAGCAGACGTGTGGCGGTTCAGAACGGCTGGTACAATGCCAATCCCGGCCTCGAAAACAACTTCATGAACATGTACGCCTTCTCCTACATCGCCAGGGAGATCATCGAGTACGCCAGCGGTACGGTAGAACGGGTGTTCTGCCAGACCAACAACGGCTCGTCGGTGGCCGGCCTGCACCTCGGATTCCGCCAGATGTGGACGGGCGAGAAGATCGACTACATCCCCCGGCTGGTCGCCGTCACCGCCCCCGGCAATCCGATTACCGTGGCCTTCGAGCAGGGTCTGCGGGAGATCCCCACGACAACGGGGAAGGTCGGAAGGGATACCCACCTCAGAAAAATGCGGACCGCCTTCAACGGACAGGATGCCCTCAACGCCATCTACGACAGCGACGGCCTCTGCCTGGCGCCCGACCAGCCCTCGCTCCAGGAGGCGGCAACCCTCCTGAGAAAGCTCGAACGGATCAAGATCGGCCTGTACGATTCCTACCCCGTGGCCGCCCTGGTCACCCTGGCCAGAGCCGGATCGCTGGGGCCTAAAGCCAATGTCCTGGTCCTCAACGATGCCCGGGTGGACATGGACATCGAACGGGTCGACAGGGCCAACCTCCCCTCAGGCCTCGATCATTTCATCCAGACCCTCGATCGCTGGCTGGGACCCTTCACCGACCCCCCCACCGAGATCCTCGAGGCGGTGAACAACGCCCTCGACCAGGGGCATGTGCTGCTTGCCTACTACAAACGGGAGCTGGTCGGGATCGCGGTCATCAGCCGGATGAACTTCGACATCTTCTTTCCGGCTTTTCACCTGTCCTACATCGTCACCAAACCCGACGTCAAAGGCAGGGGTATCGCCACCCAGCTCATGGAGTACGCGCTGGCGCTGACCGGCGGACAGCTGTCGCTGCACGTGGAGACCAAGAACGAGAGGGCCATCAAGCTGTACGAAAAGATGGGCTTCAAGCGCAAGTACTTCCGGATGATCTACCAGGACGTGAGCGAGGGAACGCCATGACCTGCCACTTGACCCCGGAACAGAAAACAGAGCTCGTACAGCTTGTCGCCCAGCTGGTGCAGATTCCCAGCTCCTCCCAGGACGGGGAGGAGATCTATCGTTTTGTCATCCAACGCCTGGATTCCATGGGTGTGCAGGCCCACTACCAGTCTGCGGGCAGCCCCTACTCGCTGGCCAGCCCGCTTCGAAATCTCGTGGCCAGACTGGGCAAGGGGGTGGCCTCAAGAGATGCCCAGCCCATGGAAGAATCCGCCACGTCGATCGATGCGGGCACAACAACCGTGCCTCGAGGCAAAACGACCCGGAAAAAGAGCCCACGCCGACCTCCCGGCGGGACAGGGCCAACGAGCCGACCATCCCCGCTCGGGCCGCGCATCATGCTCAACGGCCACCTGGATACCGTGGTCCACCGGGGGGGGTGGCTGAGATCCCCCTACTCGGGCCACATCGAGGGAGATCGGCTGTATGGACTGGGTGCTGCCGACATGAAAGCGGGCTGCGCCATAAACATGCTGATCGCTGGGCTGCTCGCCTCCTCCCTGAACGAGATCGACGGCGAGCTCTTGGTCACCTTTGTCTTCGGCGAGGAGGCGCCTTTCTCGCTGGGCGCGGATGCCCTGCTGGGAGAGTACCCCCTGGAGGGATTCGACCTGGTCCTGGTCACCGAGCCGTCACCGATCCTGGCGGTCAACGACTGGTGCGCCACCCATCGGAAGACCCACAAGAACAAGCCGTTCCCGGTGGCCATCGTCGGAGCGGAGGGTCGGGAGCTGTTCGAGGTCGAGTTTTTGGGCAAGTCCGCCCATGCCTCTCATCCCACCCTGGGGATCAACGCCTTGCACGATGCCGCTCGTTTCGTCGCCGAGCTGGCCAACTTCGACCTCCACTCCAGCATCCAGATGGGCAGAGGCCACTACGTCGTGCTGAACATCACCGGAGGCGACGAGATCTTCACCGTTCCGGACCACGCCAAGATCCTGGTCAACAGACAGCTCACCTTGGGGGAGGACGCCAAGACGGTCACCACCGAGCTGAAACGCATCATCCGGGTGATCGAGCCTCACAGCACCGTGCGAATCGGCAGGCGATACTCTCCTGGTGAAGAGCTGGAGTACAGGCCCTACATGTCCGGCGAGAGCGAGATGCTCGACCGGTTTTTTTCCTTGCTGCCCAAGGGTAGCCGCGGTGGTCCCTGCAGAATGACGACCAGCTCTGTCGGCGATTTCAACCTCTTCGCCACCCGGACCCGAGTTCCAACCCTGGTCTTCGGACCGGGTGGAGGCAATATCCACGCCCCCAACGAATGGGTGAGCATTCCGGATGTCATCGCCACCGCCGAGTACCTGCTCCAGTTCTTCCTGGAGGTGTACTCACACTGAGCATTCCCTGGCAGACTGATGGGCGGCCGAGAGAAGATTCAACTTGTGGCGCGCGGCCCCGCCTCTCCAGAAGGCGATTCTCACACCCGCCGAATCGGGATTTCCTTCCACTCCGCATGACGCAACCAGCTGAGGGCATCTGGTTTGTAACCAGGCGGAAGCCAACTCTTTTCATGCCGGCCCGTTGTCGACTTTGAAAAAGGTGCGCTCGGTATGTTTCGTACCGGAGATCGAGCAAACATGACGACGGGAGGCCAAGGAGACGGAAGGCGGGATGGGGGCGCCCTGGGAGGAACCATTATGGTGGGGGCCCCAAAAACCGGCGGACCAGCTCGGTCATCCTCCGATATCTGCATTACTCGACTGGATCGAAGCGCCTGGAGTCGACCCGTGAAACAACCGAGCGAAGAAAAGCTGAGGAAGATGATCGTCAAGCTGCTCTCCCTGGGGGATGAGCTGGTTCGCCTGGGTGGCCCTTCTGCAGATGGGGACCTCTTCGAGCGCTACATCGCCCTGGAGGACGATATTCTGCATGCAGTCGGTCTCACCACCACCGCCGAGAACCAGAATCTCTTTCTGTCACAGCTTGGCTCTCCGGACCGGAAGGCCGCTGCCGACAGCCTGTTTGACGTCCTGTTGGCAAAGGCACAATCCGACCCGAAACACCTGTCTCCCGTCGAGATCCTCTGCTACGGCCTGTCCGAGGGGATGGCGGCCGAGAACGTCCTGCCGCGGATGGGGCTGACCAACCATGTCTACCAGATCTTCCTGTACGAGCTGGTCCAGGTGCAGCCGGACCTGCTCATGGAGGTCTACCAGGAGATGTGCCTTGCCGAGTCTCATCTTTCCGATCTCGCGTTGCTGAAGATGAAGCGCGATGCCCTGATGGAGGCCAACCTGCGGTTTCTCGACCTCTACCTGAGATCGAACACACCCTGAGCGGGAAACGGATCGATGTCTATAATCCCCGCCTGTTCGGCCCTTGACCCGGCACCCCTGGCCAGAGCCCACGGTGACACCCCTGGCGATAGCGGGCGGGGGAAACGTCGACCACCTATACTCTGGTGACCCGGAAGATCCTCAACAAACCACGAAGGGCAGAGGCGAGATGGAGAAGCGGTTGTCCGCTCGAGTCCCGGTGGTATCATAGGCACGGCTGTTGCCGGGTTGGCATGTGGAGACCACGGACAAGCTAGCAGGCAAGAATGGAGGAGGCTGGATGAACCTCAAGAAGCACTTCGATTTCTGGACACTTCTCGTCATCGCGATCACCTTCATCCTGTTTGCGGCCGCACTATTCACCACCGGCCTTACCCATGACCTGCTCTTGGAGGCCGGTGTCTTCCTGGTCTCCGTCAAGCTGATCATGATGGGCTACAAGAGCAGTGCCGGCCGCGAGATCATCCAGGAGAAGCTGGACGAGATCCGGGCCAACCTGCAAAAGCTCATCGCCTCGCAGCCCCTCGAAGAATCGCCGCGGTCGACCGAAGGAGGGGACAACCGGTGACCTGCCGGACCGCACCCGGACAGAGCGGTGGTCTGCTGGACCGCTCCGGCTCCCCTCCCCTTCAAGCCCTTGTTTGACATTCCATAGTGGAGATGATGCTTCTGCCTCCCGCAAGGCCATAGGTTCAGCCGACAGACCTGGGCCCGATCCTTCTGTTGCCCCCTTCCCGGCAGGGTGAGCACCGCCGCTCCCTCGAAAGCGCCGGTACGCAGCGCTCGCAACGCCTCGTTGGCCTGATCCACCGGATGCGCACCTGGCCCCTGGCAACAACCGGGTCGGGTCGCTCGCGCCATTGCAGCGGCCGGCCGATCTCCTCGAGCACCATCGCCTTCATCGCGCACCTGGTGGGGTCGACCAGCAGAAACCAGCCAGAGCCAGCGCTAACATTTCGACAGCCATGGCCGATACCACAGACCGGAGCACAGCCGACACCCGCCTGCCAATCGACGATCATCAGGTCATCCTCAACATCCGCCGCCCGCAGGTATAGAATGACGCGTTGGGGGAGGTGGAGAGGACACCTCTGGTGTCGAATGAGCCGCTCCCCGACCGCGAGGAGACCCGATGAGACTGCACGCCGGCATCCGGAGCGTGATCAACTCCCCGGACGAAAAGCCGAAGATCACCTGGCAGCTGCTGAGGCGGGTGCTGCGACATGCTCGTCCCTACCGTTGGCTGATCGGCGGCGTCCTGCTGTTGATCTTGACCCACACCGGTCTGTCGCTTTTGACACCGCTCATCTTGAGGGACCTTCTCGACCGCACCATCCCGGCCGGAGACCTGGGTAGGCTGGCGATCCTGGCCTCAGCACTGCTGTTGATCCCGGCCGCCAATGGCGCCATCCAGGTGGGCCAGCGGCACCTGAACTCCCGGGTGGGCGAGGGGGTGGTGTACGACCTGCGGATGGCGCTGTATGGACACCTGCAGCGGATGTCGCTGCGCTTCTTCACCAACACCAAGGTGGGCGAGCTGATGAGCCGCCTGAACAATGACGTGGTGGGAGCGCAGACCGCCATCAGCAGCACGATCGTCAATATCGCGACCCAGATCGTACAGGTCGCGGCGGTCCTGGTAGTCATGCTCACCCTCGAGTGGCGGCTGACGGTGATCGCGGTGGCCATCCTGCCGCTTTTCATCCTGGCGGTGCGCCTCTTGGGCACCCGCCTGCGCGACATCGCCCGCAAGCAGATGGACGCCACCGCCCAGATGAACGCCATGATGAACGAGACGCTCAACATTGGTGGAGCGCTGCTGGTGAAGCTGTTCGGCCGCCGACGGCTGGAGGTCGACCGTTTCTCTCAGAAGGCGGGACAGGTGCGCAACCTGGGGGTGCAGCGGACCTTCATCGGATCGTTCTTCATCGCCCTCATCCTGCTGCTCAGCGCGGTGGGAACCGCCCTGGTGTACGGTCTGGGAGGCTACTTCGCCATCAAAGGGGCCTTCACCATCGGCACGATCGTGGCCTTCGGCGCCTACCTGACCAACCTGTATGGAGCGCTGCGACAGCTCGCCAACGCACCGGTGGAGTTCGCCACCTCGATGGTCAGCTTCGAGCGCGTGTTCGAGGTCATCGACCTGCCCCTCGATATCCCCGAAAAGGCGGACGCGGTGGTTCTGAAAGATACTCGAGGCGAGATCGTCTTCGACCGGGTCTCCTTCCGCTACGCCACCGGCAGCGAGCCGCTCCTCAGCGACGTCCATCGCTATGGCAGCATGGACAACGTGACCGCCGTGCTTTCAGGAACGGGGCAGAAGGCCGGCGAGTCACGGATCTCCCCCGGCCGCCAATCGCAAAACAGGCTTGTGGAAATGGCCCGCCTGTGGTGGGCCGCCAACCAGCCGGAGGTCGCGGTCCCCAGTCCCTCCCACACCCTCGAGGTCAATGAGGAAAACGGTCATCACAGTCAAGCCCGCAGCAACGCACTCCAAGAGATCAGCTTCAGGGCGGAGCCCGGTCGGCTCGTGGCCCTGGTGGGTCCCAGCGGGGCGGGCAAGACCACCCTGACCTACCTCATCCCCCGCTTGTACGATCCCTGCGAAGGCACCATCCGCATCGATGGAACCGACCTGCGCGACGTGACGATCGAATCGCTCTCGGCGCAGATCGGCATGGTCACCCAGGAAACCTACCTGTTCCACGATACCATTCGGACCAATCTCCAGTACGCCCGCCTGGATGCCAGCCAAAACGAGCTCGAGGCCGCCTGCCGGGTCGCCAACATCCACGATTTCATCCAAGCGCTGCCGGATGGATACGATACCATCGTCGGCCAGCGGGGCTATCGCCTGAGCGGCGGCGAGAAGCAGCGCATCGCCCTGGCGCGGGTCATCCTCAAGGACCCCCGCATCCTGGTGCTGGATGAGGCCACCAGTAGCCTCGACAGCGAATCGGAGGCGCTGATCCAGGACGCCCTCGCCAAGGTCATGGCCAAACGCACCAGCATCGTCATCGCCCACCGGCTGAGCACGATCCTGGCCGCCGATCTGATCCTGGTCATCGACCGAGGCAAGATCGTCCAGACCGGGACGCACGCCGAATTACTGGCCCAGGATGGGCTGTATGCCAACCTGTACCATACCCAGTTCGGGCAGGACCAGGGGCAGGGATCATCAGCCCCCATCTGCAAGGACTGAGAAGGAAAGGGCCATGACCGACTACCTGTCGATTCCCAAGGGCGCATCCCTTTTTGAGCATGAGGGGAAGAAGGTGGCCATCATCGGTCGGGTCAGCCGCACACCCTGGCAGCACCTGATCGATTCGATCGAGAGCCACCCCTGCATCACCTACCTCGACCTGGGGAAAAACCAGATCGTGGTCTACTCCCAAGATCCCCTTCCCGAGCAGGGCGACATCGAGATACGAGGCACCCTGTTCCGGCTGGTCGGAAGCTCCAAACGGCCCGGTTCCACCGATCGCTATACCGAAATCCAGCTGGTGGCAGACTCGTGGTCCCTCTGCGAAAAACAGGCGCCCGGGCTGCCCACAAAGACCCCCTGATTTCGCAGCATTCTCCGCCTAACGAACCAGAACAAGCTGGCTGATGGGGCTCAACTACAGAAAGGGAGATACCCACACCCTCCCCGTGCCCGAAATCGATCTGCTGGGTAACCAGAGAGAACTCCCGCCCACCATCGGGTGTGTCGAGTAACCGTTCGAGTCGATTGGATATCGCGCACTCCACCTGTGCGGCAGCCATTATCCAGTAATGGGGGGACACGGAACGATCCCACGCTGGAGGATCGCTTGCACCCCAAACTAGGCCTTCTGGCGCAGCATTTGCAGCCTCCGGTGTACCGATCCTCTGGAGCAACCGGACGAGCGGATAGAGCACCAGCCAGGCCAACCGCTCGTACCCTCATTGGCGCGTTCCCAACTCCTGGTACCGACCACAGGTAGAAAGAGGTGATCATGCTGCCCACACACCTACTGTATCCATTGGCCTTACTGCTCATGCTGTGCGGCTGTATCGAGCTCGGCCCCACGACCACCACCGGGTGTCGATCCCTGTCAACCATCGGCGAGTTCGGGCTGGTCGAGTTCGACCTGGACTACGGCTCCGAACGCTCCTATGCCGCCGATGCAGGGCGCGTCTGGGTCGTCGGGTCGGAGATCACCATGACCTTGCGGGATGTCGAAACCGGCTACGCCCTGGTCGGCTTCCAGTTGACCAGCAGTGATCCGGGGATCATCCAGGTAGAGCAGGATCGGTTCGATACTACCAGGGCCACGTTCCGGGTGGTCGGGCCGGGGCGTGCCTATCTACAGGTCTACTCCGCCGGCAGGCTGTACGATCGGGTCGGGCTCGCCGCGCTGGAACCGGCGTCGATCCTGACGGTCACCGCGGTCGATGGGCACCTCTACAATACCCACGGGTGGATCGCCCACGGGCTCGGCGAGGCGGGGGTAGTCCTGGCCACGGGGAAAAGCGGCTACCTGCTGCTCGGTCCAGCCAGCAGCGACTTCCATCGCCTGGATGGGTACTCCAACCTGCGGGCGGACCCCTTAGACGACAACCTCCTGGCGATCGCCTTCGTCGGAGTCGTAACCGTAAATGGCTGGCCGCTGCAGGTCTACCGGGTGACCGGGCTCTTGCCCTCCTCGACCGGGATCAGGCTGACCTCCAGTGACCAGCAAGAGGATCTACCGGTACGGGTGGCCAACGATCCAGAGCCCCATCGGATCCAGGTCGACCTGGTCGGGCCGCCCTACAATGATCCCGATCTCTCCGAGAACCGGGTGGCCGGAACCGTCGGCGAGCGGATCGGGCCGGTGGTACCGCGGGCCAGCGACTCTCTGGGCTGGCCCATCCTGGGCCTGTCCTACGAATTCGGCCATTCTGGGGCGCCCGTGGAGATGGAGCCGGATCCCGGCGGGGAGATCGCGTTCTTCCAACCGATTCAGCAAGGCGAGGTGACCCTGACCGTCAGCCACACCTCTGGCACTCGAGCGATCCACGCTTCCAACACCTACCTTGTTGCGGAATGATCCAGGGGAGAAACCGATGAGCAAACCGAAATCCGAATCAAAAAGACGTAGGGCCAGACCAGTCTTTCGTCTATGCCTTGTCCTTGCCTTGACGGCCGCTGTTTCCGGGCGGGCCGACGCCGATCGGGGGCAAGACGGGCGAACCCTGGAGCTTTGCGGGTTCATCCTCGCGCCTGTTCTTGGAGCACAGGCGAGCTACCTCTGGTCCGGAGACCCCATGAACGTACCGGTCAGCCCGAGCCGGACAGAAGAGCGCGATGCTGAGGACGTGATCGCGGGCACGCAGCTCGGTTTCGAGCTGGGTTACGGTTTCAACGACCGGTGGCGGCTCCTCGCAGACTTCCGCCTGTCATTTCTCGAGCAGGAAACCACACATTCGGTTGGGATAGCCCTCCTGGCGGAGAGACGGATCATCGACAACCTGGCGCTCAGATGGGGGTTGGGCTACCGCGACGTTGCGATGGATGCGACCGTGACGGCAGAGACGACCGCCGGTCCAGGTCGAACGGCCGAGATCGAGTGGACCCGGCCCTTACGAGGAGATGCGCTCACGATCCAGGGGGGGCTGGGCTACCAGATCCCGCTGGCCGATTTCCTCGCCTTCACCACGACCCTGGACATCGTGGTCGGCGTCCTCCCACTGCACGACACCGACGCGCTGCGCTTCGACGACGCACTGAATGTAGACCTGCAGCTGGGCGCGGGCCTGCGATGGCACATCTGACAGGCCCGGTCGCTCGTCGAGCGCGGTCAAATTGTCCCCCGATCCACTTTGCGCTAGCCTGCAAAGTCAATACGCACTGAATCAGCCCAACAGGAGGAGAGGTTCATGCCCCGGCTACCATCGTTTTTTCTCATCGTTGTCCCTTCCGCGATCATGGCGCTCTTGTTCCTGGTCGCAGCCCCCTGGATCGCCCAGGGACAGGACAGCCAGGTCAGCCTGGACGAAGGCACCGGCCAGGTGTCGAACGAGCTGCCGGCCCCTGGAGAAGGCACCGGGCAGATGTTGGACGATCTGGGCGACACGCAGGAAGGCGCAGTCCAGGTGTCCCTGGAGGAGTTCATCGGGATCTACGCCATCGATCGGATCGCCCGCAACCAGCAATCCTGCGACCTGGAGGGCGCGGTACAGGTGGACATGGCGGAGGCCACCCATTTCGTCCTCTTTCCGGGGACGTTGCAGGGGAAAACCTATCTCACCCTTCTAACCTGCAGCGACCCGGAGGCCTGCCAAGAGATCGTCCGTACCATGCCGGATACGGTTCGATCCGCGTTCACCTTCTGGTTCGAGGAGTGCGTAGGCGCCGAGATCCGCGGACAGGCCATCAGCGCGGGCTTCGCCGATGCCGAGCGGACCACCTGTCGCCGGGGATCGGCGACCCGCTACCTGATGCGGCGCGAAGGCGAGGGGGTTCGCGCAGAGTCGAGGTTGTACTACCTTGCCGACTACCCGACCAACGACCGGGGGCACTGCACGACACCGCCTGACCAGGTTGTCGCCCAGGATGTGCCCTGCACGCAGCTCACCTCGATCGTGGCCAGATGGGTGGCGCCGCTGTGACGGCGGCCCGATTCCCCCGGTAGCGATCGCATCTCTGGTCCCTGGACCGAGCGGAAGAGGCAAATGGATCCGCCCCTGGCGCCGCATGGAAACCTATAGCCCAAACGAGGTTCATTCAGGTCGGTCGATGCGAAAACGCGCCGATTGCGGCACCGTGCTGCCCGAGCCCATCCCAGTTCGATCGCATCCGGTTTTCGGCTATGATTCCGATCGGCACAACGCCTCTGCCCGGCGCGAACCAAACCGCAGGAGAACCACCATGCTCAAGCCTCCGCGGCGGACCCTCTGTTTTGCGCTGACAATGCTTGCGCTCGCCTGCGATACGGACCAACCGAGCACCCACGGGGATCGCGACCAAGCAGGACCGGACTCGGGCGACGTGAACGGCCCCGTCGATACCGGCCCGGACATCCCGTCGCCGAACGACCTGGTCGAGGACTCGCCCGAAGATCCGGGGGATGCCTTGCCACCCGAAGACACCCTGGACGCCGGCGATGAGGCCGACCAGACCGCGGATGCGGCGGACGCCCTGGCGGATCCAGACCGGGGCGACAGCGACTGGGGGGGCGATGGCTGTCCGGGCTCGCCCATCTGCGCTACCCCCTTCGAGGGGCTGGAGGTGCTGTGGGCAGAGCCGCTCTACCTCTGCTCCGCATGGGAGCCGGGGCCGACCTTCGAGCGGGTGCAGCAACGCGCTGTCCAGCTCATCCTGCCGCCCCAGTCGATCGACGGGCTGTTCGCACCCTCCCTCTCCGCGACGTTTGCAGGACGGGTCGTCGCGGCCAGGGGGGCGTACGGCGGGCAACGGCACTACATCGAGGAGGGGAGCGCGATCGGGTCAGTGCTGGACTACCAGGTCGAGACCGTCGGCCAGACAAGCCGTCTTCGTGCCGAAATCCGGCACACCCTGGGAGAGGCGGGGACGCTGCTCCAGCGCATCGACCTGCAGCGGAGCGCCGGCAGCACGAACCCGCTGGACTACGGCGCGCTCGAAGAGATCGAGATGCGCTTCGAACCGCCGGAGGGAGAGGAGATCGAGCTGGTCCTCTGCTCCCGTCTCGTCATGTCCGAAGCCTCGGTCGAGGTGCTGGCGGCCCGCTCTGATTTGGGCGAGCACCTCACGGTGCTGCGCATGTGGGGGGATGGGAGCGAATCCTCCTGGCACGACCCGGCTGTCGTCCCGCTGTTTGCCCCCTTCCGCGCCGCCACCGACATCGGGATCGGCTACACCCTGGAATCGGCGGGTTACTGGACCGGCCTGCGCGCCGTTGCCCAGGACGGCTCCTGGGAGGAATCGCTGATCGATCCCGGTGCCGATCTCCTCCTGGCCAGCTGGGGAGGCGCAACCGGCTTCTACTTGAGGTTCTCCCGGCAAGCTGGTGAGGATCATCCCACCGTCACCGCCGTCACCTCGGAGGGCTCTCTCGAATACGAGGCCTACTCCGACTGGGTCGTGGTCGACAACGAGCACCTTTTTAGCCGGTACCAATCGCTGTGCGACGACCTCGTGGTGATGTCCGGCTCCAGCTGGTTGGGCTACTCCTTCCAGATCGTTGGCTGTCCCGACGACACGCCGCTCGGCTACGACCAGGTGACGGTCGTTCCGGTGGAGTACCCCGCCGATCCCACCCAGGTCGGCACCGAATGGACGGGCGAAGAGGCGATCCAGATCGAGGAGCAGCCCGCCCTGCGCTTCACCTTTGCCTCGGGCACCTTCACCCTGATCCGCCAGTCCCCGACCAGCATCACCACCTGGAAGTACCTGGCCGCAACCACCGAGGGCAGCACCATCTCCAGCGGCTACCTGTGGGATGTCGATCACATCGCCGACGCCTACGAGCAGGACCGACACGGCGCGGTCCTGGTCGAGCGGCGGTTCGAAAACGACGACGCCTCCATCCGCCTGCACCAGGTCCTCTTCAACGCCGGTATGGGAACCGCTGGCACCCGGCCCCTCCATGCCGTCTCCCAGGAGCTGGTCTGGCCCGGCGGGGTCCGGTTCGTCGACGCCGTGGATCGGATGCACTACACCACCACCCATCACAACATGGCCGACTCCTTTCAAGCCGAATCGGACGACATCCGCTTCACCTGGACCTCGTCGGGGGCCGGCATGGGCAATACCGGCTCCTTCTGGGTCGAAGCGGTCCTTCTATCCGATGACAGCGAGGTCATCCCCCTCACCTCGGTCTACCCCGTGGAGTAGGTGGAACCCCAACCCGCCTCCTGGCGAGAGCCTGGACTGTTATGGTCTTTTCTCCAGTCAGGGACGGGGTCCAGCCAGTCCGAGCCCGCGCGAAGCGCGGAAGGCAAAGCCGACGAGGATCTGGCGGACCCCGTCCCTGACCGGGTTGGGAATCACGCCCGCCTGGACCCGGGATGCCGACTACAGGAACGGCTCAACGCAGGCAGATCGTGGCCTGAATGCCGAGCACGGCGCTGATCTGAAGCATCGGCTCGGTCTCGAGGGGTAGAGGGCCGTATTCCGCCGAGAGCCGAGCCGTAGCCACGAGGGGTTGATCGTTGATGGACAGGATGGTCCGTTGCAGGTCAGCTTGAGCGGAAAAACGCCAGTCCCACCGATCCTCAGAGGACCAGGCATACTCCGCGTCGGCATCCAGCTCCAGCACCGTCAGGCCCGAGGCATCCTGGGTCCGAAAACGCACCGAACCCAGCGTCATCGGCGCCACATGGTGGATGACGCGATAGTCCTCGGACTGCCGGGTCTGGCCGATATCCAGATCGTAGGAAAGGCCGACCCCCAGCTCGAGGCTGTTGCCAGGGCGTGCCGAGCGCCAGGGGTCCAATAGCAGGGATGCGCGCAGCACCCCGAGACGAAGCGCATTTGGCGATGCCGAGGCCGGTTGGCCGAAGTCATGAAGGATCTGCAGCCTGCCCACTTCGACATCGGCGCCGACATCGAAAGGAAAATAGAGGCGCATCGGTGGTGTCCCCGGAAAGACCAAGTGCCCGTCGATGAGGTGATGCAAGTAGGTTCCACGATAGGCGGTGGTGACCAGCGCCGGAGATCCGGAAATGCTCCCGCTTCCCCCAAACCACCCGGTCATGATCCGGTGGTCGAGCTGCCAGGACAGGTCGCTCTCCCCTCCCTTCAAGTACACCAGGGAACGGTAGCCGATTCCATAGGAGACCTCCCACTCGTCCTCCAGGTCTTGCCCTCCGGAGATGACCCCGTATCCCACTCCAACATGGATGCGGCTTGCCGGATCGAAAATGACGCGCATGAGTCGGCCCTGGGCATCTTGCTGGTAGCCGGGCGGAGGATTCGGGTCAGAAACTTGGCCCGTTTTGGGCGCTATCGAGGAGGAAACCAAGTCCTGTGCCCAGGTCCGGGCTGCGGCACCCATCTCCAGCGAGACGATGAGCATCGCGGAAAGCAGACACAATAACCATTTCCCCTGGCTCCACATGAGCACTACCTGACCGACGGTCGGGGCAGCTGGCTCTCCACCCGCGGGGGAGCCCAGAGCGAAAACCGCAACCCCGCCAGAAAACGGGCCTCCCACGGGTCTACCCCCACTGGAAGATCGTCGCGATAGGACAGGGACGCACCGGCATGGAGTGAAACCGGCTGGTTGTCGATGGTAAACAGGATGACCTCGTAGCTTGCCTCCCCTCCCCCTCTCAACGCCAGATCTCCGAGGTGCTCCTCGTCGAGCAATATCGGAAGAGCCCAGTACCCCATGCCGTTTGCGTAGTGATGTCCCGCCCGGTCCAGAGCGAATCGCGCCTCGGCTTGTACACCTGGAGCCAGGCGCACCCCCTGGAACCCAACGTCGCCGAGACCGTACAGCCCTTCCACGCCAAGCCCGGCGGCCAGTCGGACATGGTTGTACAGATCCTGCGACTGCCAGATGTCCAACGCCCCGTGGGCTTCCCCGTACTCCACCCATAGCAGGTCTGTCCCATGATGCGGGTTGAGATGGACGCCAAAAAGCCTGACGCCGAAACCCAGGTCCAGAAACACATCGTATCGCCGCGGTGTGCCAAAAAAGGTGGCAATGAAAAAAGCCGGCTGGATCCCCAAATGGCTGTAATCATAGGCGACCAGCCTCCCTTCCGTCTCCAGATCGGCCAGAGCCAGCCGTCCCTCTACCGCTGTGACGGTGTGGCGCGATCGCCGGGAGAGGCTCAGGAAGCTGCCGGAAAAACCCATCTCCACGTAGCCGCGATCGACCGTCCAGGACCCCTCCGACATCTCCGCACTGCCGACCCATCCTCCCCCCAGGTAGAAGCGGTTCAGCAGATCGAAGGTCACCTGGTACACCCGTCCATGCCGGTCGCGATACCACCCCGGGGGCGCCTCGGCGATGGCCGGAACCATGCGGTATCCTTCCGTTTCCAGAGCAAGATACTGCATATCATCGAGGTGGCGCGCGCACGGTTGAACCCTCTCCAGCCCACCGAATGGCCGCACCAGCAGCCGACCGGGGGCAACCAGGCAGACCGGATCGCCTCGATCGAATCCGCCGCACTGAATCCGATCCAGTCCTCCATTCGGATTCTCGTGGCACCATACCGGCTTCTCCCACAGCAGGTGGGGCATGGGGTCATTGTGGTCTTCCACCCCGGCGTTTTCTCGTTGATCCTCTTGCGCACCACCGCGCCCCCCATTCTCCTCAGACTCGGCAGGTTGGCCCTGCCGAGGCCCAGACGACCAGACCTGGCTTGTCGGAACGCAAACAAATGCCAGGGCAGCGACAAAGACGGCCAACACGCGCATCTCTCTCTCCGTTGCTTGCTGCCAGACGGGCTGCCCTGGATGCCCGCAATGTCCGTGCCGAAGGGAAACAAATGGAACCAACGACCCAAACCACATGAGATACGAATAGTTACGCCTGTGGTCCGGAAAAACCTGGTTTGCCTCACTGCGTAAAATGATGGACCGGTCCTTCGCTCGGCGGGGTTGATCCCCCCGGCTGATTGGCTAAACCAATAGTCCAGTGCGGATTGACCACCGTGGTGCAGCCCGAGATACGCAGGTGGGAAGCTCGGTTCGCAGACGGCCAGTCATCCTGGCCCGAAATGTCTGTAGAGGCCACACGTCGCGGGACACCGGGTCGGCCACCGGAGCGCGCGATGAATGGTTAGCAATTGCGATCCCTTGAGGCTGGGTTTTCCTGGTCTGGGCGCCGGAGGTACACGTCGTAACGGATCACCCGGAAACCGCCGAGCCGGTTCAGGACGGAGGCGGTCGGAGGATCGGGATCGGCCACCACCAGGGTTTCCACCCCCCTGCCGGCCAGGTGCGCCAGCGCTGCCAGGATCGATAGCTGCTGCGACCGCTCCGATCCAGAGACCCGGAGGGGTTCCAGTACAGTCCGGTCATCTTGCGGTTCCAGGCGGAACAGCGCAACGGGCTGTCCCTCGCCATCCCGAGTGATCACGAAGGTTTGCCGAGCATCCAGGCTGCACCGGGCATCCGGAATACCAAGCCCTCTTGGTCCGGGCTCGGTAAACTCCTGGACCAGGAGCCCGGCGATCTCCGCATCCTCTGCGGGGCGGCAGACCCGCTCCTCGAGGTCGGTCACCGAACCGTCGTCGAGCTCGGAGACCAGCAGACGAGCCGGCTGCAGAAGGGAGGGGCCGAGCTCGCCCACCATCCGGACCGACTCCAAGCCGGTGGAGTGGTAGCCTGCCTGGAGGATCACCTCGCGGAGCTCCTCCTCGACCATCCGGTCGACCAGCAGAACCAGCCGCTTGTTCTCCTCCAACCCCGCCAGCAAAACCGGCAACCGTTCCGCAAACCGCAGCGCGTTCTCCTCTGCGAGGTCGATGACCAGGTACTCGGGGTGGTAGGCAAACGGTGCCGCCAGCTGGTCCTGGTAGGCCTCGACCAGGGCTTTTTGCACCAGGAGCAGGCTGTCTTGCATGTTGACCGGAGCCCCTTCGGGCGAGAACCGGTCGGCCTCGTCTTTGGGAAGCACGAACAGGCAGGGGAGCAGCTCTTCACTCAGGTAACGGGTCCAGGGGGGAACCGGGTGGAGCCGCACCAGCGGTTGCCGGCCGGACAGCGTGAACCCATGACGGGTAAACCGGTAGAACAGGCTCTGCCCGAACACCGCCCGCAGCGTGGCGCCGATGATCCGGGCGCAGACCGGCACCGCCCTGGTCTGCACCGCGATCACCCCCTGCTCGGCAAGGCGCTGTCGAGCGATAGCGTAGAACTCCCGGGAGTACACCCGATTGAGGCCGGCGGCCAGCGGATCGGGGAAGTCGCACAGGATCAGGTCGAACTGCTCGTCGGTCCGCGTAAGGTACTGGTAGGCATCGGTGTTGACCACCGTCACCCGCTCGTCGAGCAGGCTCCCCTGGTTGAGCGCCACCAGATCCTCCTGCTCACGGCCCAGGCGGGTGACCGCCTCGTCGTAGTCGCAGACCACGATGTGGTCGACCCCCGAGAGCCGCAACAGGCGGGTGGCGGCCAACCCGTCGCCTCCACCCCCCACAAAAACCCGCCGAGCGCTGCTATACAGCGAGGGCACTACGCAGAGACATTCGTGGTAGCGGTGCTCCACATCCTGGTAGAACTGGGCCTTGCCGTCGAGCAGCAGGACCAGCCCGGACCGGCTATCCTGGTACAGCTCGATCCGCTGGATGGGCGATTGGATGTCCAGGATTTTCATGGAGCGCTCCCCTTCGGTGGGGCTCCCCATCGGAGCACCACACAGAGCAGACACCTGCACCTCTCGAGCCATCCGGTATCCTGCTGGTGGCGCATCGTCTGCCAGCGCGACTGCTGTCACCCCGTCCATCATGGGTGACCCCGCCAGCTTCCACAAGATCGGTGATGGGCGGCCTTTCACTTCCCCCTTCAGGAAGGGGGAACGTGAGGCATGGGGCGCTCGAAGATCGCCTGCCTGTAATTGACTAGTCTGACTAGTTTGGCTATCATCCACAGGGAGGTGAAGGGAGATGGGCAACACCTACTCGGTATACGAAGCCAAGGCGCGCTTCAGTGAGCTGATCAAGAAGGTCAGAAGCGGCCAGCGGCTGATCATCACCCATCGGGGAAGGGAGGTCGCCGAGCTCAGACCGATTCAGCGGGATTCTTCACTGCAACAACGACTTGCCGATCTGGAGGAGGCGGGGATCATCAGCGGTCCAACCGGTGATCGAATGGTCATGGGGCCCATCGTCGAGAGGCCCGGTGCTCTGGCACGCTTCATCGAGGAGAGGGAATGAACGGGGCCTATGTGGACACCTCGGTGCTGGTCTGCAGGGTATTCGGAGAGCCGGGTTGGAACGAGGTGCAGGCTACGCTGGATCAGCTGGATGTCACCTTGGCCTCGAATCTACTGGAGGCGGAGTTCCGCTCCACGCTGATGCGCGAGCAGGTCGAAGTGGCTGTGGAACGATGGCTGGCGGGGATCCGGTGGATATTCCCCGACCGTCGTCTGAGCCCCGAGTTCGACCGGGTGCTTTCGGCTGGCTATGTCCGGGGAGCCGACCTGTGGCATCTTGCTTGCGCCCTCTATGTATCGCCGGATCCCTCGGAGCTGCTATTCTTGACGCTGGATGAGAGGCAACGGTCGATCGCAAAGGCTATAGGGTTTCAGACTGAAATGGGGTGACGGGCGACCTGTCGCGCAGCAAAATCGCGGGAAAGCCAGAGCTGGTGCGGTCCATGGGATCACTCGCCATTGGCGGCCAGCCAGGATGTAACCAGTGACGACCGAAAAGGACCCGAAGACAACGGCGTCCGCTGGATTGACCGAGCGGCGCAAGCGCGATCACCTCGATCTCTTCCGCCTCTCGAGCGTGGAAGCGAAGGAGGGATCCACCTGGTTGGAGCATGTGCACCTGGTACATCAAGCCCTGCCAGAGCTCGACTGGGATGGGATCGATCTGACGGCGCATTTTGCCGGGCGCACCTTTCAGGCTCCCTTGTTCATCACCGGCATGACCGGTGGTACTGACGAAGCCGGGGAGATCAACCGGTCGCTGGCCGCGCTCGCCCAGCATCTGGGAATCGGCTTCGGTGTCGGCAGCCAGCGCGCCATGCTCCAGGACCCGGCGCTGCTGGACAGCTACCGGGTGCGCGAGGTGGCCCCCGATGTCTTTCTGGCCGGAAACATCGGCGCCGCCCAGATCCGTGACCTCTCCGCAGACCAGGTGCGCTGGCTGGTCGAGGAGATCGGCGCCGACGCTCTCTGCGTCCACCTCAATCCGGCCCAGGAGATCATGCAGCCGGAAGGGGATCGCAGCTTTTCCGGGATTCTTCAGCGACTGGCAAGGCTCGTCGCAGAGATCCCCGTGCCGATCATCGTCAAGGAGACCGGATGCGGAATCAGCCGGGAGGCGGGACTGGCCCTGAAGGCTGCCGGCGTGAAGGCGGTCGATGTGGCGGGGAGCGGCGGCACGAGCTGGACCGGGGTGGAGATCCTCAGGCGCAGGGACGGCATCGATACCCAGCCGGAGACCTTCTGGGATTGGGGGATACCAACCGCGGCTACCCTACTGGAGCTACACGGACAGGGGCTCGAGCTGATGGCCTCGGGTGGCATACGCAACGGGCTGGACGCCGCTCGTGCCATCGCCCTGGGTGCCGAGGTAGTCGGCATGGCCTCCCCTGTGCTCCAGGCTTATTTCGCAGGCGGAATCGATGGGGCCCGTCGATTTCTGGAGCGGGTGATCCATGAGCTCCGGATCGCCTGTCTGCTCACAGCCTCGGCGGCGCTGCCGGCGCTCCAGAAAGCTCCACACGTGCTCACCGGTGAGCTGCTCGCCTGGCAGGAGCAGCGAAGCGAACCGGACCCCAGGCGCCGAGGTCGATGAGGCCGATTGCGGCCAACGGCGAGGGGATCCTGCCCAAACAAGACGTGCGATGATCGACGGCCGGCCCGAGATCGCCCGGAGTATCGCACCAGGACCATAGCCCGATGGAGTGAGACCGTGAGCATCCGTTCCGGATCGAGGTATCTGAAGGAGCAGCACGACATCCGATCCGCCTGGTTACGGCCCCAATCTCACGATGAAGGATGGCGCCTTCCCAAGGCAAGGCGGATCTTCTCTGCCAGGGCGGCTGCGGTGAACGGCTTCTGGAGGAAGCAGGCTTCGCCGTTCGCGATCCCGTGGTTTGTCACCACCCCGGGATCGTAGCCGGACATGAAGAGCACCTTGAGAGAGGGGTTCCCCTTGCCCAGACTCTCGAACAGCTCCCTGCCGTTCATGCCGGGCATGACCACATCGGTCAGCAGGAGGTCCACGGACCGTTGCTCCTGCTCGAAAAGGGCGATGGCCTGGATAGGGCCCTCGGCGGCCAATACCTGGTACCCTTGCCGCTCCAGCATCAGGCGGGTGACCTGCCGAACCGTCTCGTTATCCTCCACCAGGAGGATCCGCTCCCTGCCGGATTCGATCACCGGTTCCACGGGGGAGACCGGGAGCGCTTGATCCTTCGCTTCCGCCCGGGGAAGGCAGATCCGAAACGTGGCCCCAGCTGTCGACCGGGGGTCGACCAGGATGTGCCCATCGTGTTGAGCCACGATGCCGTACACGGTCGCCAGGCCCAAGCCGATGCCCTTGCCGACCTCCTTGGTGGTGAAGAACGGATCGAACAGGTTGTCCAGGATGGCCGGGTCGATGCCTGGGCCGGTATCCCGAACCGTGAGCACAATCCAGTTACCGGGTGGTGGCTCGTCGGGGTGGCCCGCATCTTCCCCGATGGTCTCCTCGGCGAGCGCAAATGACAGAACGCCTCCGGTGGGCATGGCATCCTGGGCATTGACGGCCAGATTGAGCAGAACCTGCTCGATCTGGACCACGTCCGCCTGGACCAGGCCCAGGTGATCCGGAAGCGCCATCTCGATCCGAATATTCTCGCGAATGGTACGCCTCAGGATGTTCTCGAACCCTTGGAGCACCCGGCGCAAGTCGACCAGGCGAAGCTCCAGAACCTGCTTCCGGCCGAAGGCCAGGAGCTGGCGAATCAGTCTTTTGGCCCGTTCCGCCACGGTGTTGATCTCGGCCACGTACCCCCGCCGAGGATCGGCGCTGGAAAAGTCCTTCAACAAGAGCTCGGAGTAGCCCACGACGGGAGAGAGCAGGTTGTTCAGATCATGGGCGATCCCCCCGGCCAGCCGCCCGATGGACTCCATCTTCTGGGCCTGGATGAGCTGCTCCTTGAGCCGCTCCTGTTCGGCTTCCATTTGCAGGCGGGCCGTGATGTCGATCAGGCTCCCCTGGAGCGCAGGCTGGCCTTCGTACTCGATCCGGCTGCCGATGACCTCGGCATCGAACCTGCTGCCATCCCGACGGACGCAGCGAACTTGAACCGATCGACCAGGGGACCGGCTGGTTTCGCGCTCTCGAACCGCCGCGACGACCGTGCTCCAGTACTGGGGGTCCACCATCTCCCGGGTGCCCTTCCCGACCATCTCCTCGGGTCGATGGTAGCCGAACATGTCGGCGAGACGTTGGTTGCAGAACTTCAGGAGGTGGGACTGGGTGACGAAGAAGCCGAGCAGGGAGTTGTTCACCAGCTGGCGATATTTCCGCTCGGACTCCAGTAACGCCTGCTCCGCTCGCATGCGCTCGGTGCGATCGATCAAGATGCCCTGGTAGGCGCGGGGCCGGTCGACCTCTTCCCGTTCGATCAGGACGTAGCACTCCATCCAACGTGCCTGGCCATCCTTGGCCAAGAGGCGGCATTTGACCTGGAAGCGATCAGCGCCTTTTTCCAGAGCTGCCCGGATCTCTTCTGTTATACGAGGCAGGTCCTCCGCGCAGACCAGTTCCTCCAAGCGCACCGTTCCCGAGATCAGCTCTTCCGCGCTGTATCCCAATTGGCCGATGTTCCGGGAGACCAGCTCCACCCGCGGCGGCTGGCCGCTTACACGGCGGAACACCACGGCGGGGCTGTTCTCCATCACCTGGATGGTCCGATGGAGCGCATCTTCTGTGGCCCTGCGCTCGGTAATGTCCTCGTAGGTGCCCAGCACGCCGATGATCTCTCCCTCGGCGGTCTTCAGAGGGATCTTGCTGGTCCGCAGCCATTTGCAGCTTCCATCCAGGCCGGTCTCCGGTTCCTCGTAGTTCAGCTTGGCTGTTCCGGACGACATCACCGCCTGGTCATCCCCCCTGTACAGGGCGGCCTGCTCCCTCCAGGGCAGATCGAGGTCCTTGCGGCCGATGATCTCATTGGGATGGCGCAGGCCGGCGTCCAGCGCAAACGGGAGGTTGCAGCCAAGGTAGATCGAGTGGAGGTCCTTCCAGAATACCCGCACGGGAAGGGTATCCAACACCAACTGCAGCATCGGCTCCAGCGCTTGGAGCCCTCGCCTTGACTGGTCCTGTCGATCCATGGTCCACCTGGTTGGCGGAGCTGGCCAACTAGAATAACCTCAAGCTTGAACTATCTGTGCACTAAGAGCCCCTCCGGGTCAATCACCTTTCTGCATCGAGCGACCTCGGCTATATTTCCGACCCACCTGACAGGGCATGGACATGGACATTCTTCTGGTGGGAGCAGGAGCGGTAGGCCAGGCATACGGGCTGTTTCTTCATCAAGGGGGCGCCTCGGTGAGCTTCCTCGTCAAAGAGAAATACGCCTCCGATCTGGCCAGCGGCCTGCGCATCTATCCGCTCAACGCGAAACCTCGGCCCACCGAGTGCAGTCTGGAAGGGTTCCAGACGCTGACCCACATCGGACAGGTCGGCGAGCGGTGTTGGGATCAGGTCTGGCTTTGCACCTCCACCGACGCGCTGTTATCGGGCACCTGGTTTGCCGAGCTGGCCGAGCAGGCGGGACGGTCCACCGTCGTCACCCTGCAACCCGGAGCGCAGGTCCTGCCTTTTCTTCGCTCGCACTGCCCCGAGGATCGAATCGTCTCGGGATTGATCACCCTGATCGCCTATCGCTGCCCGCTGCCGGGCGAGCCGCTGCTACCTGGCGTGGCCTGCTGGATTCCGCCCCTGACCTCCACGCCGTTCTCGGGTTCACCGATGCGCGTCCAGATGATCGTGGCCACCTTGCGGAGAGGTGGCTGTCCGGCCAAAGCCAATCCGGCTACGGCCAGTCAGGGAGCGTTCGCTACCGCAGCCCTCCAGCCCGCCATCGTGGCGCTGGAGGGAGCCGGCTGGCAGATGCACAACCTGCGGAAAAGCCCTCTCCTCCCCTTGGCGGCTAAGGCGGCACGGGAAGCGATCGAGGCCACGGCGGCCGATCTGGGAGCAACCCCTCCATTCTATCGCCGGATATTGAGCGGATTCTTCTATCGTCGGGCCTTCGGCCTGGTGTCTCGACTGGCACCCTTCGACCTCGAGACCTACCTGAAAATCCACTTCTCGAAGGTGGGGATCCAGACCCGCCAGCTGCTGGCTACCTACATCGCCATGGGCAAGCGGCTGGAGCGGCCCACGGCAGCACTGGAGCTGCTGACGCAGGAGGTGTTTGGCGAGGTCGACCCAGAAACCCAGGAAAATGGCGGCCTTGGTGAGATGTGATCGAGAACCAGGGCGGAGCCCGAAAGGGGGCGGCGTAGCCGCCGGAGGGGGCGATCCTAGCCTGTGGCCAGGCAATGCCCGCCTAGCGACGGAGGGGGCGATCCTAGCCTCTGGCCAGGTGATCCTCCCCCCTCACCGGCTGGTGGTGGCGTACAGCCCCAGGTGGTCCGAGCCGTAGACACCCGCCACCGGGGTGTCCAGGATGCGATCGATGGAGCCCGGTTCCCAGCCGCTTTCCCCCGGGTTCAGCCAGATGTAGTCGATGCGGGCGCTGGGGTCATCGGCGGGATAGGTGGGGCCACTCTCCGAAGAGCGCAGCGCATCCCAGAGGTCCGTGTATCCAGCGGCATCCAGCGCCTGCTGGACCGCTCCGCCCGGAGACTCGTTGAGATCACCGGTCAGGATGACGGGCTCACCGACACGCCGTCTCTCCTCGAGCTCCGACACCACCACCGCGATCTGCTCGCCGCGCACCTCACCGCTCTGGTAGTCGAGGTGGGTGGTCGCGAACAACACGCCGCCCTGGGGGGTCGATGCACGCCACAGGATGACCTTGCGCGGAAAGATGCCGGCCGGCAGAGCTTCGGCTGCGAATTCGCCGACCGTGTGCGGGCTGACCAGCGCTAGCCCCTCGTCGTACCGGTCCCAGGAGCGGTGTGTGACCGTCCGCTCCACACGGTAGACCGCCCCCGTGCGCTGGGACAGGCCATCCACCAGCTCGACCAGGTTGTCCCTTCCACCGGGCTCGGCGCAGACCTCCTGGAACCCCATCAGGTCGGGCCGCAGGGCGGCCAGGGTGTCGGCGATGATCGGCAAACGCCGGTCCCAGTCGTCCTGGAGACAGCGCAGGTTCAGCGAGATCACCGAAATCTCGCCCTCATCCACCACCACGATCCGCCCGGCGTCGTCGACCGACCAGCCGTCCTCACTGCCGGCGCGACCGCCGTCGGCACGGTCGCAGTACAAGGGCCCATTGCCTGCGTAGCTGATCCGCCCGGCCCAGAGGAACACGCCCTCCTGGTCCGGAGCGACACTGCCCATGTACTCCTCGTTCTCCCCGCAGTAGGCGCAGCTGGGATTGAACTCGGCGGAGCTCCACCGCCAGGCCGGCTGGTCGGGCAACGTGCCGAGTGGCCCCCAACCGACCTCGACCGCCAGGCTGGGGTCGGCCGCTTCGAAAGGGGTCACCCCCTCCACCCGAAGCTGAACATAGAGCGGCTCGGTGGGCACTGAAACGGCGGTCGAGGTGGCGTAAGGCCACTGGGCAGCACACCACATGGTGCGATCGAGATCGGGTCGATCGAGGGTGTCAGCTCCCTGGTCCATTGGTTGGTCGGCCACCGGAGCATCGCCTGTCGGATCGCCGACCAGGTCGACCGGCTGTCCGTCGGCCTGATCGAGCTGTCCGTCCGGCAGGCCGGCCGGATCTTCGCGGGAGTCGACCGGATCGCCCGGATCGCTCTCGAGATCCCGAGCTGAATCGTCCTCGGTGGCGAGATCGTCCGCCCCCCCATTTGCCGCGTCCGCGGGCTCTTGCGAGCAGCCGAGGAGGCATAGCAACCACGTCAGGATGCAGAGTCCAGCTCTGAGAAACCGATGGTCACTCGTCGGTTTGTTCGCCATTCGCCCCTCCTCTACGCAATATCCCGCCTTCCCGCTGTTTTCGCAACGGGCGAAAATCCTCGGCTTGCAGAAGACCGAATAACGTATTATATTTGGTACTATGTGAAGCCAATCGAGGCAGTCATGGGGCTCAAAGAAACCATCAAACCGATCACCTATCTGAAAAACAATGCCGCCGAGGTCGTGCGCGAGGCGCACGAGAAAGGCCGTCTACTGGTCGTCACTCAGAACGGCGAGGCCAAAGCTGTCGTGATGAGCATCGACCAGTACGATGAGTGGAAGCAAACGTTGGCCATGCTCAAGCTGATTGCTCTGGGCGAAGCAGATATCCGGGCAGGCCGGCTGGTAGAACAGGATGTACTCTTCCAGCGCATGGAAACCGTGATCAGCAGGGTTGCTGGTGATGACTGAACCGTTTCCCCAGATCTTCTGGACCGAAACGGCATCTCAGGATCTCGAGGAGATCGTCACCTTCATCGCCGCCGACTCACCGAGCAATGCGCGCCGTCTGGCGGCCCGCATGAGGGAAAAGGCCGCTTCTCTTCAATCCCATCCTGCTAGAGGTCGGGTCGTTCCCGAACTGGCCTTGTTCGGCTTCAGCACCTGGCGAGAGATTGTCGTGAAACCCTATCGCTTGATCTACCGGGCGGATAATGAGCGGGTCGTCATCCTGGCAGTGCTGGATGGACGACGTGAGATCGAGGAGCTGCTCCTCAAGCGCCTAGTCCGTTCGTAACCGTTCGTCACCATTCGATCGACAACAGGCTCCTCCCTGGGAATCGGTCTCTTCTGTCCCCCCAGGTGGCTACTGGAGTTGCCCCCTTTTTTAACCCGATCGGGGTTCGGCTCGAGCTTGGACTCTGCGGACCGGGGGGCCGGGCGACCCGTTTTTGCACCAGTTTCCGGATAGATATGGTTCCAACGGCCTGACTTGATCGATCTGGCACGATCTCTGCTGCATGGAGAGACCCGACGCACAGAGACCAGACCAGACCACGACGGCGGTCCCGATAACCAGGGTTCACATGCTGACCAACCGTTGGAATCAACTACTGTTCGCCTTCTGTACGATCTGCCTGCTGGCGGCCGCCCTGGGGTGTGCAGACCCCATGCTGACGCCGGGGGTAGACGATCGGGATCGGGAAGACTGGGAAGGGGTGCTGGAGGAGGGGCCGCCACTCGGCGGCTTCGACTCGCTCGGGAAGGCGGACACCTTCGGTCTGGACCTGCCGACTTCCGCGCCCCTGCCCCGCTGGGCCGACCTCGATGCACCGCTGACGGCGCTGTTCGCCCCCGACGATCCCACAGTGACCTTGGAGATCGAGATGATCGCCCGCGTGCAGGGCGCGCGCCAGGCTGACCCGAGCCACTACGAGGAAGGCGACAACCCCTATCGGATCTGGTACGCCGTCTACAACCTGAGGAACCCCCGCATCACCGAGGCGCTGGCCGATGCCCATCATGCAGGGGTGGACGTCCAGGTGCTCATCGATGCCAAGCAGCTCTCGCCGGAGCTGGACTACAACGTCATGGACGAGTACCTGGTCGGTCGGGGGTTCGAACTGGCCCAGGACCACCGCGCCCTGGACACGGAAGGCCGCAGGACAGCCGACCTTGTGGGGATCGCCTGCTCGGGCCTGATGCATCTTAAAACCCGGCTGTTCGAGACCCCGACCTGGTCGGCCGTGCTGAGCGGGAGCCAGAATCCCGGGGACAACGCCGTCATGAACGAGGAGACCCTGCATCTCATCAACGACCCCACCCTGGTGGCGGCCTACGCCCGCACCTACGAGGCGGTGCTGACCGGCGGCGAGATCGTCAACCGCTGGGACCCCCAGGCGGCCGTCAACCTGCTCTTCACGCCGGCCGCCAGCGGCGATCGGGCCGTGACGCACCTGATGCGCTGGATCGACGAGGAAGAGGAGCAGATCCTGCTGATGGTGTTCTCGTTGCGGAATTTGACCGCCCCCGGCTTCTCCGAGTCGCTGGTGGAGCTCTTGGGGCGCAAGGTGCGCGAAGGGGTGCCGGTCTACGTCATCACCGACCGCAAGCAGTCCGACGGGGTGGACGCGACGGGCGCTCGGGTCGGCTGGGAGGACAAGACCGAAGACCAGCTCCGAGCCGTCGGGGTCCATGTCTACGAGGCCATCAACGCCCGCACGCCGTTTACCGCCATGCACCACAAGGTGGCCATCCTGGGTCGGACCCATCTGCGCGTCATCACCGACGCCTCCAACTGGACCGCGGCCGGCATGGGCAACCGCACCCGGCGAGCCAGCAACTTCGAGAGCGTGCTGTTTATCGACAGCCAGCGCCTGGACGGCGGGAGAACCGGCCGGCGCTACCTGGCCCAGTGGTTGCGGGTGCTCGAGCGCTACGCCGACCAGAGCGCGCGCGAGGGGGAGCCGAGCTACGCAGAGGTGTTCGGCAGGCTGAGCGGGGCCGACGACTGGCCGGCCATGCCGGTCCTCTTCGTGGCGGATCGGGCTCACACCGACTGGGGAGAGGAGATCCGCGTTTGCGGCGACCTCGACGAGCTAGGTGCCTGGGGACAAAGTGGAGCCTGCATATCGCTAGTTACCGATGATATTCACTACCCGGAGTGGTTCAGCGAGCTGCCCGTCGACCTGCCTTTGGGCGCTCGCTTCCAGTGGAAGCTCGTCCGAGCGCGACCGGGCGATCCCGGCGTGCTGGCATGGGAAGGGGGGCCGAACCGGTGGTCCGACAGCCGGCCGCTGGCATTGCATCCCGATGACATCCTGGAGATCAACGGAACCTGGCGCTGACCTCGCCGCGCTCGACGCACGGTTCGCCCTATCGGGGAAAACCAGGTTCCTTTCGCTTGTCAACCTTGTTGGACAACTGATGCACCCCGCCGCAAGGGGAGATTGTATTTCTCCATCTGTCTGGGCTTGCTCCCGCCTTGGGATCCCGCTAGGATTGAAGGACAAATTCACAAGGAGGTCCGCTCATGTCACCCATCGCGCTACCCTTGCGATTAGCACGAGCCTACTCTATCCAGGCGTTGTGCATTCTCGCTCTCGCCCTAGCCGCATGCCCAACCGATGATTCGGGCGATGGGTCACACGGGGGTTCCGAAGTTAGCGGGAGCATCGGTCCAGAAGGAGGAACCCTTGCTTTGGGGGACACCTCTGCCGACATTCCGACAGGGGCTCTGTCCGAAACCATCGAGATCGGGATCGCGCAGACTACCACCGACGTGCCTCTACCTTCCGGGTACGAGCTGCGAGGGGAGGTCTTCGCCTTCACCCCACATGGAACGACATTCGCACAACCGGTCACGATCACCCTCCCATACTCCGGATCCTCGGATGGACTGGTCGTCCTTCACCTCGATGACGACAGTGACACCAGCTGGGAGATACTCACAACCGCCACCTTCGGCGGGGGGATCGCCACCTTACAAGTCGACAGCTTCAGCCTCATGGGTGTCGCGGGCCCGCCAACCGCCGCCGACCCGGACCTCGACGCGGGTGACCTGCCTGTCGACTCGATCATCGATACCGCCGAGCTCCCCGGCGATGCGGAGATGGGCGAGGATCCGCCCCCTTCCGACCAGGTCACCGATGAGACGACATTCAGGTTGACCATCGAACAGGAGGGGTTGGGAGCGGTCATCCTGGATCCGTCGGGCTTTCACTACCCGCCGGGAACCGTGGTGCAGCTTCGGGCCAATCCGGATGTCAACTACCGATTCGACCGCTGGGAAGGAGACCTGACCGGCATGGCCAACCCGGCGACCATCCTCATGGACAGCGACAAGACCGTCCGGGCGGTGTTCATCATCGAGCAGCTGATGGATTTCGAATTCTATGCGACTTACGACCGCATCATCGACCTGGAGAACCAGGGGTTGAACTTGTACAACGGGTACGTCGACATGAGCACCGACGGCTCCATGCTGGCCGGCGTCGGCTTTGGTGGTGGCACCCGTGCGTTTACCATCGATGCGTTGGGGCAAACCCTCCTGACCTGTCTGTTCGAAAATGTCGTCGGAGGGTCCTACGCCGCTACCATCAGTCCGGATGGAACCCGAGCCTACGTCTCGGACCGCGCCATCTACGAATCTCACATGATCCCGGTCATCTACAAGATGGTCGGTGAAACCTGCACCCGTCTCGAGCTGCGGGAAGCCTTCGAGGAGGGTTTCAACGAGATCAATGTCATGCACACCAATGCCGATGGAAGCGATGTCTTCTTTCGAGACGGGGGGAAGCATCACATCTGGCACATCAATCAGAACGGGCTCGACTTCGTCGAGGTCATCGACCCAGGTGATTATGTAGAGTCGGACGAGTCCCGCGGCATGTGGATAGGCGATTTCGATGTCAACGATGGCGGGGGCCATTTCGTCTTCGAGATGACGCGATGGGTTCCGCCTCCGGGAACAGGCACATTCGACGACCAGGACGACATTCTGACCTGGCGTTCCACAACCCAGTTCACCAGACTCACTGCGGACACTGACCCAGAAATTGGCAAGTCAAACGTCCTCATCAGCCCGGATGGTTCGAGCATCCTCTTTGTGGCGTTTGGCGAGAATAAGACCTACGTATCGGACTTCGCCGGCTCGTCGATCCAGGCGATCGACAACTTCCCCGGAACGGGCAGCGTGGCCGCGTCCGGAGACATGCAGTGGCTTTTCTGGGCCAATACGACGTTCGGAGATTCCGGCGGTCTACTTGCATCCCGCAACGGAGTCGTGAGACGCCAGCTGTTTGCTGGCACGACACTCAACGCCAATGGCTCCCTGAACATGAGCATCGACGGCCGTCGCATCGCATTCAGACATCATTACGCCTCTTCTCCGCACCGACATGCGCTCTATTACGGGTGGCTCTACATCACCGACGATCTGACCGACGCGCCGGATATCGAGTGGGTGCGCATGAGCCCGCCCGAAATGCCTCGCGACGATTCCGAGGCCTACGTGGTGATCACCGTGGAGATTGCGGACGACGACGGCCTGGAGACCATCAACCGCGTAGAACAGGACGTGCTGGACGGCGGCGATTACTTCGCGTCCGGCGAAGATCCGGTGTCGGTTTCGGCCTTGCGGGATGATGGCCAGGGACGTGACCTGGTAGCCGACGACGGGATCTACACCGCCGTCTGCACGCCGACCTCCAAGATGGCAACCTACACCGACGACGAAGTGACCGTCCGGATCGCCCTCCAAGATACCGCGGGGAACGCGGTCGTCGCCGACGTCGTGTTGTCGATCACCCCCTGACGCCAGCGTCAGCATCACGCTTCTCACACAGAGGATCCCGACATGCTCCCGCAGGCGTGGCCGCACTCCTTGGCCCGCAACGCCTTGCACAAACCTCGGTGGTCGATCTCGTTCGCATGTCCAGGCTGACCTGCGTTTGCTTCCTGATCGCGACCAGGTCGTCCTTAAAGAACCCACTCATGATGGAATAGCGCCACCGACCTCGTGGCGCTCGCCGACTGGCTCGCCAGACGCCCATCAGGACACGACCACAGACAGGTTCCTGCGAAGGACCGCACGGGTTGCCGGCATCACGGCAGGTAGACGATGATGGCCTGATTCATCCAGTCGCCGCCGGTCTTGTGGTTCCAGTCGTTGGCGCGGAAGAAACGTATGGAACCGTCCGGGAGCAAGACAGCGGCGTTGCCGACGGTGGAGCCCAATCCGTAGGGGGCGGTGGCCGCCTCGGACAAAAGGATGCCCGCCTTGCACAATCCATTGCGATCGCCTGCCAGGCCGGGGGAAGTGTTGCGCTGCCTCCAGGTGGAAGGTACCCTGTCGCCACGGGAGGCCAGCATGAGGCGATACTTGCGCGTTGTCGTGTTGTGGGCAGTTACCGCATCCGGGCCGATGGCTGGACTCGCGCAGTCCGGCGGAAACGACACACCGCCGTTGCCCGATTTTCTGAATGACTGGCCGGTTCGCTGTCAGCAGCTCAAACAGGAGCTGGCGCAGGTGCCAGGCATGGACGTCCGCTTTACACCCATGCCCGAACCGGATCCGATGATCTCCACCTGGTCTCTCGACCTGTTCGGACTATCCATCCCGCTGCCTGCGGTGGAGTACCAGGCGGTCTTCGTGTACCGAAATCCGGCCGACAGCCCGCCCAACATCATCCTGCTGGGGCAGCACCGGTCGTCCAACGACGTCCAGGTCACCATCAACCATCTGCCGATGGATGACAGGTACGAAGATCTCTTTGCCGCTGCCCCTGTGTCGGGTTCACCCGTCGCTTCCGAGGCTGGAAGAGAGTGGACAACCCGCCTGTTCGGCGGACCGGTCACCCATGCCGGCCTCGTTCTGCTGGGATTTCAGCATGATCCGGCCGAATTGACCTGTGAGCTGGAACGGTGGGAAACGGAGATTCCCATCTCCATCGGACTCATTGTCAAGTCGGTCGGCAGCCCTGCCGCGCTGAGGGCGGTCCACCCCACCCCGGCCGAGCCTCCCGGTTGGATCACCCGCAGCCAGGCGGGAGAAGCCACCCGCTGGGACCTCACGGTCCCTTCTCCAGGACAGGGGTTGATGGTCTCCATCTCGGTGCCGACAGACAGCCCACTCGGCGAGATCGGCCATCTCTACTTCCTGCAAGGAGCTCCGCAACATCCCGAGCGGCCGGCATGGATCGATCTGCTGGTCGGCGCGATCGCCGCCGATCGGGACGCCTCCCGTTGGAACGATCTGGCCGATGCCTTGCACACGGAGGGGATGAGCTCTGCGAGCGTTGAACGAACCCGCTCGATGGCGACAGAGGCCGCCCCCCCTCAGACCGCACCTTGACCTCGCTTACCAGTTCGTCACGAAGGCGTTGCACCTGACCGATCAGGGAGAAGTCGGGCTCCTGCGAGCGTCTTGCCGGGTACTGCTGGCCGATGCAGAGAGGTCAGCGGTGGCCGATGAGTAAAGGGGCCGGCGGTGTCCTGTCACTTCGATATGGCAGCGCGTATCTCGGGAGGTAGCTCGAACATGCTAGAGGCGAGGAGGCGTTTTCCGTGGCGAGCCCATAGCTGGCGCACAACTTCGACAAGGGGCATGTTAGCCTTTGCGACGGCCGCGACGGCTTTTTTCTTCAGGTGAGTCATATCCACTTGTGTTTCAGGCCCTTTGCCCCATTTGATGTAGGGCTTGTTTCCCTCCAGGAAGTAGCCTCCGGGCCACCTGTGACCGAACGACAGGGCTGCGCCGGCCGTGGCGATGTGCCATTCGCCCAATTTCAGGGTAAACAAGGTATCTTGCTGGCCCAGGAACACCAGCTCGGATTTTAGTCCGCCTTCGACTTTCAACGGCGTCTCGACCTTGGCTGGAAGCTTGAGAAAACCCCGCCAACCGGTCTTGCTGCTGTGCGAGAGGTTCGTTTCGGGGAGGATGTCGAGCTTCAACGATATGCTCGGTTTGGCATAGATTGCGGCGGTAACACCGGCCAATTGGGAGATGCCCGCCATTCCGCCGGCCTGGACTTCGCCCCAGAACTGCGCCTCTCCGGCAATCCCTCCAGCGGCGGTGACGGACCAAACCGTTTCGTCCTTCTCCTTTCTTTTCGACCCCTGTAGTTTGAGCACTCCCGATACCTTGATGCCGGCTCCTGCAGAAAGTCCGAACAGGATAGAAAAAGGTCCCCAGACGGGGTGAACTAACAACTTGGCGACCTTGAACTCGGGTTTCGGCCATTCGAATGCGGGTATCTCGACCTCGACGACAGCGCCATCTCTCGAAAAATTGAGCTTGTAATCCTTGTTGCCGATTTTGAACCCGAGTTCACAGGCGCCTTCTGACTCGCCACCCACCCCTGCTTTCTTCTCGGATGCCTCCTTTTTCATCTGAACCGACTCGTCCCTGGACTCCGTTCCACCGGTCACAAATCTGCGAGTTCGGTCCGATGTGGGATCTTCGACCGCATCGGGTTTCGCGCCCTGTGCCCCTTCAGGTCGATGCTGGATGGGCCCCGGGACGGATGCTATTGACGGGAACGGTAAGGGCGGCTGAACAGCCTTTAACTGCTGGACATAGGGGAGATCGGCGAGACCGCTCCGAAATTGGTACAACGCTTCGTTCTGGGCACCAGCTGCCGGTGTCGAGATGGCGCCTTTAGGGGTACCCCTCACACCGGCTTGAGATTGCTGCAACATGGTAAATGACCTCATCTCTAAATTTCTTGTACAACATAGGTAAGACGCACACAATATTAATATGAGCAAAAATCACACGCAGATGGAGGCCACTCGATCGGACTGTCTGCAAGGTGCCCCCGCTACGAGGTCTTTCGTTCTAGCATTTCCGCTATCCAGACCTTGATGATCGATTGTCGGGTGATCCCGAGTCGCTTCGCCTCACGATCGAGGGAATCGATCATCCATGCCGGGAAATCGACATTGATCCTTCGCGGCTCCAGGTTCTTGCGGCGGGCTTTCGTGAGGTCCAACACCGAGGTGACGTCTTCTCCTCGGTCGAACTTATCGTCGAAATCACGCGCTTTCATAGATCTCGACCTCCTCGCGACGAGAACGACGGACCGAGATGATCCGGATGCGCTCCTCGCGGTAGGTGACAACGGCCGACCAATGAACGTTGGCGATGACCCCGACGACCAGAGTCCTGGATTCGTCCACGGTGCGCGCCGGAATCTCGATCAGCATGGAATCGAGCCACAGGAGCTGGGCCTCCACGAAGTCGATACCGTGTTTCGCCTTGTTCGCTGCGCTCTTCGCTTCGTCGAACTCGAATTCCATGCCCACGGCCTTCACCCAGGATCCATGGTATATTTTCTATACCATTTCCGCTCCATCGTCAAGAGCGCCTCGACCCTCTCGGGAAGCCGGATGGCGAAGTGCAGTCCCATCCACCCCCCGAGCGACATTCCGACAATGCGAACGCGTGCGACGCCGATGGTGTCGAGCAGACTCGTAAGCCAAGTGGAGGTTTCGTCGCTGGCCAGGGTGACGTGCCGATCCTCGCTGAGGCCTGGCTCGCCGACGATATCGGTGGCGATGACTCTGAAGTGCTGTGACCAGGCGGGAATGTCGGCCAACCAGGTGGCCGAGTTGCTGGCCGTGCCGTGAAGGAGCACCAGAGGCGGTTGACTGCCGTCTCCAGCCTCGATGACGTGCGTGTCGCCAAGCACGGTCTTGACGATGCGCCGACGATGCGGACAGCGAGACGCCGCCTCCGCGAGCACCTTCTCGTAGCAGGCCACGATCGCGCGGCGCCCTTCTTCGCTCTTGAAGAC
Source organism: Bradymonadales bacterium (assembly GCA_016931535.1). GTDB lineage: Bacteria > Myxococcota_A > Bradymonadia > JAFGEP01 > JAFGEP01 > JAFGEP01. Next base: position 1,446 of record JAFGEP010000163.1, on the reverse strand, counting down.
AGACCGAGCCACAGGAACCTCCTCTCATCCGTCGACGGTGCCGCCCTCTTGAATCAGCACCTCTACCAGTTCCAGCAGGGTGCGGATGAACAGCGGAGTTCCGTTCAAGACAAATCGCGCCTTGTGTGTCTCCGGGTGGTAGAGGAGGTCGTAGCGGGAGGTGCCCCAGCTCGGATCTTTGCTGTTGAGCACTGCGATCAGGCTGTTGGATATGCGCGACACCTCCTCCGAGTGCCCATCGCTGAGCTCGATCACCGCGGACACTTGGACCCGGCTCGACAGCGGTGTCGCTGGCCGAGGTTCGTCGGGCGTGTTGGCCAACTCAGCGTGAGTGTACTGCCGTAGATCCGCCTTGCTGATGCGCCATTCTCTGCCGATCCGCGTTGCTTTGATCTTTCCTTCTCGAATGAACCGCCGCACCGTTTTCGGGTGAAGATCGAGGATCTCGGAGATTCTTGCCACGGTGTACATCAAAGTCCACCAATATTCCACGCGAAGGCCACAATGCGCCATTCTAGGGAACATTGGCCCCGATCGTCAAGGGGATATTGAGCCATCGTGTTCCTTCGAGCACGAGGAAAACAGGTGGCCGCGCAGCAGGCCAGGCGCCAGCCCTGGCGGCGGTGACCTCCACGACAGGTAGGCGACGGCGGACGATTCGATCAACGGCACCAATCGAATTGGCTCAGCGGCGCTGAGCCTATCGCGATCACCACCGCCGCCACTTGTCGCGGTAGCTCGGGGGAGGCGGAATGGGCTCGTCCGGTTCCTGGGCGCGCTAGCGATCCCACCGTCGCCCGCAACTACCTGCACCACCTGGTCGAGCAGATCGAGGTCGACGAGAGTCGAATCACCGTGATTCCGAAGGAGGTGTAAAGAGCGCTGGCGTGAATCCAAAAAGAAAACACGGCGTTGGATGCGCCGCGTTTTTCTCCCACATACGTGGTGTGTTGGCTCCTTCGTTGCAGCGCCCTGCTTGGGGTTTTTCCCTCAGTCCCAGCACAGGCCGCTGTCCCTGAAACGAAGCGTCATCTGGCCGCACTGAGGGCACCTATACTGCCCATCCGTCAGCTTCAGCTCTCTTTCGAGGTGCTCTCCCATGTTCCAGCTCGCCACCACGTGCTTCCCGGGTTTGTCTGACAGGGTCGGATCATCATATGGAACGACCTTTGTGGTCTTGCACCGGGGGCATCGCTTGCGTTTGGCGAGAAGGTTCACCGGCACAACGGTACGGCATCGCTCGCAGAGGCAAGGAAAGTAACACGTAGTCCTGAAGCTGAGCATACCTCCGCCGATCAGGATGTCGATTTCCAACCCGCATCGGCACGTCGCATTGACTGTGGATCCCATTCTCTCCCTCTTGATTACCGGAGCCGACCGCTTCACCTAGACTCATCTTTAACAGTTTGATGCGGTTTCTCGGAGGTGACCCCTTGATTTTGCTGG
>JAFGEP010000162.1 GCA_016931535.1 Bradymonadales bacterium | reverse complement strand
GCGCCGGCCCCCTCCGGCGCTGCGCGCCGGCCCCCTCCGGCGCTGCGCGCCGGCCCCCTCCGGCGGCTACGCCGCCACCTCCCCCGGGCGCTGCCTCGGGGGAGGAACGTCTGTCTATAGGCCGGGCTTCACGACCACCAGCGCGTCTGCCGCGATCGGTGTGCCCTCCACCACGATCAGCGGGTTGATGTCGATCTCCGCGATCTCGGGATGCTCCAGCGCCAGACGCCCTACCGCCTGGATGGTCTGGGCCAGCAAGGTCCGGTCGACAGCCGGCAGCCCTCTGTGTGCCTCAAAGAGACGGCCCAGTCGAAGGGAGTCGGGCATGCGGAGCGCCTCGCTCCAGGGAACCGGCGCCAACCGGAAGGTGGCGTCCGCGATCGCCTCGGTGAAGATGCCGCCGATCCCCACCATGACGCAGGGACCGAACCCGGGAAACCGGGTCATTCCCACCACCAGCTCCCGTTCCCCCTTCAACATCTCGGCGACCAGCCGCGGACAGCCGGGTGCGGCGGCCTCGATCCGATCCCAGGCCCGCTCCAGGTCGGTATCGGAGCGGATGTGGAGCTGCACCAGCCCGGCCTCGCTCTTGTGCGCCACGCCTTGTGGAAGCCCCTTGAGCACCACCGGGTAGCCGATCTCCCCTGCCGCCAGGAAGGCCTCATCCAGGCTCTGCACCTTGCGCTCCCGGCACACCGGGATCCCGAACCGCGCCAGCAGCGACTTCGCCGAGAACTCGTCCAGCACCCCGGCAGGCAGCCTGTCGGGTAGCCCTGAGGGAGCCCCATGGGTGAACGTGTCGAGATTCTCCGCCTCTTGCGCGGAGTCGAAAACCACACGCGCAACGGGTCGTTCTCGAGTCGGTTCCAGGTTCCCGTCGGACGGGGCGTCCATAAGGGTACCGGAAAGCTGCGCCTTCATCCCGGTGGCGCCGTCTTGATATCCAGGACGTTGTGTCAGGCAGCCATCGGTCTCATCCCTCTCCCCCGAGGCCAACCTCTTTCGGGTCTCGCCATACCGCACCAGGGCGGCCATGGCCCCCACCGCCTGCTCGGGGGTGGCAAACAGCGGGATGTCGTGGTCGCGTAAGGTCTGGGCTCCGTGGTCCTCGCGGAAGAAGTTGGAGGCGACCATCGGCTTGCCGGTCTGGTGGGGCAGATCGATCAAGGTGTCCAGATCCAGCTCGACCGCCTTCTTGACCATCTCGATCGGGATGTTGACCAGGTTCTTGAAGGCCGGGTGGATCTCGGTGATGATCCCGGTGTCCATCAGGCCGTGCACCAGCACCCCGTCGATCTCCTCGCTGGGGAACAGCAGCCTCGGGATCTCCTTGCTGAACGAGGAGTGCTCCAGGGTGAAGGTGAGATCGATGGGGTTTTTCGCCGAGGCGTGAGGCTCGATCAGCGGCTGGATCTGCTCCTGGAGCGCGGGGCTCAGCACCGGTACCTCCAGCCCGGCCTTCTCGCAGGCGTCGGCCATCGAGGTGGCCGGCCCGCCCGAGTGGGTCAGGATCGCCATTCGCTTGCCCCTCGGCACCGGCATGGAGGCCAGCGCGTGGCTCCAGCCGAACAGCTCCTCCAGCGTGGCGGCGCGCAGGATGCCGGCCTGCTCGAGGAGGCCATCCATCAGCCGGTCCGGCCCTCCCAGCGACCCGGTGTGGGAGAGCGAGGATCGGGCGCCGGCCTGGGAGCCGCCCACGTAGAGCGCCACGATCGGCTTGGTCTGCGCGACTAGCCTTGCGCACTCCACGAACTCGCGCCCGCGGCGGATCCCCTCGATGTAGAGGGCGATGGCCCCGATGTGCGGATCGCGGCCCAGGTAGTCGAGGCAGTCCACCAGGTCGATGTCGGCGGCGTTGCCCACGCTGATGGCGGTGCCGTAGCGGATGCCCCGCTCCCTCAGGTAGGGCATGAGCTGGGCCACATAGGTGCCGCTCTGGCTGATCAGACCCAGCTTGCCGGGCCGATCGCGGTAGGGAAAGACGGTCAGGTTGAGGCCGATCCAAGGGTTGATGATCCCCAGGCAGTTGGGCCCCATGAAACGGATGCCGTATTCTTGCGCGATCTCGACCAGCTCCCGCTCCATCTCGATCCCCTGGCCGCCGACCTCCTTGAACCCCGCCGAGATGATGACCGCCTGCTTGACTCCGAGCCGCCCCAGACCGCGCAGGAGCTCGACCGTGACCCGGGAGGGGGTGACCAGCATCGCCAGGTCGGGGGCGAAGGGCAGGTCGTCGGGGGTGGTGTAGGCGGTCCGGCCGAACAGCTTCCCCCCCTTGGGGTGGATCAGCAGGATCTCGCCGGTGTATCCGCTGGTCATCAGGTTTACGGTCTGGATCGACCCCATCTTCATGGGGTTGCTGCTGGCCCCGGCCACCACGATGGATCGGGGGTTGAGGATGATGGAGAGCGGATCGGGGTTGGGCTGGGCATCGGGCATGGGGACCTCCCTGGGTGCCGCCTGAGGCACCGGGGGGTGAAGTAGAGGGAACGGGGGAGAAAAGCAAGGGGGGTGGGGGGGTGGAGGAACGGTTGTTACGATGCGATGCTACAGCGGCGTACCGGTGATGACGATATCGTCAACGCCTATCCATTCGTCGCTATATAGAGCATTGGTTGTCATGACACGGATCTGGACCATTGGCTGATTGTTCACCTCGGCCGGGAGTGTCACGTTGATCGGCGTGACCAGCACCGCCAGGTCCGGGCCGGTAGATGCGTCGTCCTTGTATCCTGCCGGTATGTTCGTGAAAACCCCCGAGTCTCCAACCCTGTAATGCAGTGCTACCTGCTGGACGGCGTCGTTGTCCGATCCATCGATGTCCCTGAGGTTGTAAGCGACGTTGATATCGGTAAAATCCCTGGTGTCGATGTGAATGAGCAAGAAAGGCGCGTCAGCGGTTTGTGATCCTTGGAAAGCGACGACCGGATTGGCGAGGTGGAATTCTGCTACTCCCCCAGAAGTCAGTGTGTCTGGAATCGTCTTGTTGGCGATCACGTCAATGTCGGTGTCCGAGTAGTCATCCAACAGAGTCTGCGGATCTACGTTGGTTGGCTGGCTACTCGTGTAGTTGCCAAGATAGCCCACGATCCCTGGCACTCCAGACCAGTCATCGTCATTCGTGATCATGCTGGTATCTGTCCAATCCTGAGAAAACGGCAGCGGTTCTCCAACGACCACGCACTGGCTTAGATGACAACCTTCGCCAGCCTGACAGTGGCTGTCCTCGGTGCACTCGACACATGTACTGCTGTCCATATCGCAGTACTCGCCGCCCGCTGCTCCTATGCAATCATCGTCACTGGAGCAACCCACGACCGTCATCTTGCCGGCGTTATCTGGCTGGTAGCCGTCGGCGCTTCCATTCGATGTGTCCACCAGGGTGTCACAGTACAGCCAGGTTACTCCGGCGTCACCCGTGAAGCGGTAAGCGTAGTCGTACGTGCCGATGACGGATGGTGCGGTCAGGTATCCCCGGTACTCGTCGTCGTTGGCCACAAAGTCAGGGCTACCCGTCCCGTATCCGGGATTGGTTCCTGCTTCGAACCAGACCCAGGGCCAGGGTGAGGCGTCATCGGGGTTGCTTCCCGCCGTTCCGTACCCCACTTCGGCAAATACGAAGTTGGGCAGCGGATCGTTGCCCGTCTTGTTCTGGTCGGTCAGACCGCTGATCCATAACCGGCCGTAGACCGTCTCCTCGCGTTCGAAGGCCGTCTCAATGGTCTTTGGGGCCTGCAGCCGGCACCACAGCCCGCTGGGTAGAATGGACAGATCGTAGATATTGTAGTCTGCCCCCTCACCAGTCACCTGGAGGTAGTAAGTGCCGTTGGTGGTGGGGACAAACTGAATGGACTCGCCATTGTCGTTAGAGGTGTGATCGCCAAAGGAGGTGCCGGTCGCATTGACCAGCTCCAACCCCAGATCGCCGGTGCCGCCGGGGGTGAAGGCGATGCTCATGATCGCCGTGGTTCCAGCGGTCAACTGGAAGGAGAACCAGTCCTCGTCGCCCTGGCAGATCCAGAGGTCGTCCTCCCAGCTACTCCCGGTCAGCGCTTCTGCAGCGCCCGAGGAGTCGTTCGGTTCGAAGCGGTCCTCGGCACAGCCGCTGCCGCAGGCGTTAGTCGAGCAGACCTCGAAGGGGTAGGCCGGGCAATGGTCGTCCTGGTAGCATTCCACGCAGGTCCAGGTGTCGGGATCGCAGAACGGTTCTCCGCCGCCACAGTTGGCGTCCCTTATGCACTCCTCCACGACCAGCTTGCCGGCATTCACGGGGTCATACCCGTCCTGGCTGCCGTCTTCGCCGGTTTCGCCTGTATCCAGGTCGCAGTACAACCACGATACCCCCCCGTCGCCGGTGAACCGGTAGGCGTAGTCGTAGGTGCCGATGGCGGTCGGTACCAGGATGTCGGCCTGGTACTCATCGTTGTTGGCTTCGAAGGAGGGACTGGACGTGGAGTAGTCCGAATTGGGCTCGGCGTCGAACCACGCCCAGGAAAGGGGATCATCTTCGGGGTAGTCGCCGACCGTTCCGTATCCCACCTGGGCGTACACGAAATCGGGCAGTGGATCGTTGCCCTCTTTGTTCTCGTCGGTCAGGCCGCTGATCCACAACCGGCCGTAGACCGTCTCCTCTTCCCCTCCGGCCGACCTGATGGACTCTGGATATTGCAGTCGACACCACAGGCCGCTGGGCAGGAAGGATAGAGCGTATTCGTTGTGATCGTCACCGATCCCCTTGATCTGGAAGAGGAAATCGGTGCCGTCCAAGGTATATTCAGAAAATACGAATCGAATATTCTGACCGTCGTCTGTGCCGATGCCGGTACCGATCGGGGTGCCGGTCGCGTTGAACAGGTACAGCCCGAGATCACCTGTGCCGCCGGGCGTGAAGGCGATGCTGATGGTGGTGATGGCGGTGCTCCCCGGCGCCAGCGAGAAGGAGAACCAGTCCTCGTCACCGGGGCAGATCCAGAGGTCATCCTCCCAGCTGCTTCCGGTCAGCGCTTCTGCAGCGGTCGAAATGTCGTTCGGTTCGAATCGGTCCTCGGCACAGCCGCTGCTACAGGCGTTGGCCGAGCAGACCTGGAACGGGTAGCCCGGGCAATCGGCATCGCCGAGGCATTCCACGCAGGTATAGGTGGCGGGATTGCACACCCAGCCCCCCTCGCAATCTTCCTTTACCAGGCACTCCACGACGGTCAGTTGCCCGGCGTTGGCCGGCTGGTAGCCGTTCTCGCTGCCGTCCTGGCCCGGGGTGCCGGTGGCCAGGTCGCAGTACTCCCAGGAGGTTCCGCCGTTCCCGGAGAAGCGGAAGGCGAAGTCGAAGGTTCCAACGGCGTCGGTGGCCACCAGGGTGGCGATGTACTGGTCGAAGGCCGGCTCGTCGACGGCCGATCCGCTCCAGGTGTTGTCGGGTTCCGCGGTGAACCAGGTCCAGCCAGCGGTGCTTGAGGTCGAGCCATTGGCCCCCCAGCCGAGCTCACCCAGTACCACACCCGGTACCGGGTCGTTGGCGTTTCCATCCGGGTTGGTCAACCAGATGATGTTGCGGTCGGTCAACCACTCGATGAACAGCCGCCCGGTGACATCGGCGGTTCCGCTGGCCGCCACTGCGAACTGGTCGGGTGCCTGGAGCCGGCAGCGGCCGATGGGGAACTGGGCGGCGCCGGCGTCGCAGTGCGGGTTGGCCACCCCCGGCGTGCCGTAGTCTCCCAGGCCGTAGGGGGTGGTTGCGGTGCACCAGTTGGTGCCCAGGTCGTTGGCGCTGGTGGTGAAGTACTCGAAGGAGAGCTGCATGGAGGCTCCCGCTACATCGGGGAAGGTGGCTCCGTCGTCCCAGGCCACCGTGTCCAGCATGGTCTCCCCGACCGACATGACGATCGAGTCGCTGCCGGTCCCCAGGGTGAAGCCCTCGTAGACGAAGTCCACCGCCACACCGCCGTTCAGTCCGATGGTACCGTTGGCGCCGAACACGAAGAAGCTGCGGCCACCCAGGAAGGTGTCAGTCCCCACCATGAAGGCGTCGCTCCCGGCGTCGGCGAAGGAGAGACCGTGCAGGTTGACCTCGGCCGAGGTGAGGTTGGCCAGCTCGAACCAGGCGCCGTCCGCGGCGGATACCTTGGTGGGGTTGGTCATCACCTCAGAGATGAGGAGATCGCCCGGCTCGGGGTATTTCCAGTCGGTGCAGACGCCGTCGGAGCAGAACTGGCCGTCGTCGTCGCAGTCGGTCCGCCCGGCCTCGGCATAGGTGCAGACAGGAAGCCGTTCGACGATGCTGCAGACCCCCGCCTGGTAGGTGACGATCTCGGTCCCGTCGCAGGATGGATCCGGATCCGGGTCGCAGGGGTTGGGGAAGCAGGGGTCCTCGATCGTCATGGATCCGGCGTTGGCCGTATCGTAGCCATCCTCGCTGCCATCCTCGCCGTCGGTGCCGGTGTCCGCGTCACAGAGCAGAAAGGCGCTGCCGTTGAGCTGGAAGCGGTAGGCGTAGTCGTAGGTACCCTCGATGGGGGCCAGCATCAGCCCCAGGTACTCGTCGTTGTCGGTCTCGTCTGTGTCGACCCAGGCGGTGCTGGGGGTGGCCTCGGCCCATACCCAGGAGGCGTTGGTCGCCGGATCGCTGCCATCGGGGCCAAAGCCCACCTCGGCCACCAGGCCGGCGTAGGGGTCGGTGGCGGTGGTGCGATCGGTGAGGTTCTCGACGTAGACATGACCGTAGATCTCGAAGAGATCACCCGGCTGACCCGTCACGGTGAGCGGCCGGTCGAGGCGGCACCAGTCGACGGTGTCGTCCAGGCAGGGGGGGTTGACCTGGCCAGGGGTACCCAGGTCGCCGTCGCCATAGGCCTCGCTGGCCCAGCACCAGTTGGACAGGTCGTCGTTGTCCGAGGCGGTGTAGGCGGCGGGATCGAGGCTGATGGCGGCGCACTCGACGACCGGCCAGTCGACCAGCTCGTAGATCACGCTGTCGATGTCTCGGTCCAGGGTGTCCACCAGGTAGAGCTCGTCGATCAGCTCGAAGACCAGATCCTCGTAGATGTAATCTACATCGACTCCGCCATTGAGGGCGGCCGTGCCGTTGACCCCGAAGACGAAGGAGGCGCCGGCCGGTATGGAGAGGGTGTCGGCGATGACATGGCTGTCGGTGTCCGCGTCCTTGATGGTCCATCCGGTCAGATCCACGGCTGCCGAGCCCAGGTTGTGGATCTCGAACCACTGGCCGTCGCTGGTGCCCACGGCGCAGGGCTCGATCATGATCTCGGTGATGATGACCGAGGCGAGCGGTGGGGTCTCGTCCGGCTGATCGGGGGTGATGTCCGGATCGACGGTGATATCCGGCTCGATCTGCGGATCGGGCGCGAGATCTGGGTCGGGCTGCAGATCTGGGGTGACATCGGGATCTTCCACCACATCGGTGGGGATGTCTACAGCGACATCGGCAGGCTCCTCGTCGTCACCGCAAGCGGCGATGCCGAGGAGCAGGGAAAACAGGGCGAGGTGGATCAGCCAGGGTGCTCGTTTCATCTGTCGTCCTCCCGGGTAGAAAAGATGCGTCGATCGGTTCCTGCTCGGATCCCACAAAGCCGCCCGAAGGAGCCAACCATGGGGAGCAGGAATGGAGATGCCGCTCCCGCAAGGTGGGCCTACAGCCTGAAACCGGCTCTGGGAAGCCGATGGGTGACCTGCAAGCCCACAGGCCAACGCACCGGTAGGCTATCAGGTCTTCCTGGAACAAGACGGCATTGTAGCGGAAGTGACCGGTTTTGTCTTGGCTGTGGTCCCCCCCCGGGAACCGACCTTCATTTCCGCCTACTTGTGAGGCGCACAGGTCAAGAAAGCCGAGAAAGCCCTGGGATACAGAGTCTGAGCCAGATGGCAAAGAGCAGCATGGCCGCGCCTCCCAGCACCACCGTGATCGGCTCTCCGATGTGCTCGGCCAAAGAACCAGCCAGCAAGCCACCCAGTGGCATGAATCCGAAGAAGGAGAGGCTGTACATCCCCATGACCCGACCGCGCATGGCATCGGGGGAGAGGATCTGGATCAGGGTGGTCGACAGGTTCATCACGATGATCTGGGCAACGCCCACCAACGCCAACACCGTCAGGGAAAGAGGCTCCCAGCGGATGGTCGAGAACACCAGCAGGGTGACGGGGAACAAAAAGCTGGCCAGGGTGAGCAGACGGCCCTTGAACGCAAATCGCCCCAGCGAGGCGATCAGCAAGGCGCCGCCCAGCGCTCCCAGGCCCCGTGCCGACTGCATGAACCCGTTGGTGGTGGCATCTCCCCCCAGGATGTTGACCGCCCAGGCCGGAATCAGCGTGGCAAAGGACATCCCGAAAAGGCTCATCACCACCATCAGCCCGATCAGCATCCGGAGGTTCTGCTGGGAGTAGACGTATCGCAACCCCTCCCTGAACTCCCCTCCCACCGTTTGACCTGTCCGCAGAGGGGGGGCTTCCCTCAACCTCATCAGCGCCAGCGCTACCAGGATCCCCAGGTAGGAGGCTGAGTTGGTGACAAAGCACCAGCCCGGTCCGGCCCAGGCGTAGATCAACCCCGCCGCGGCCGGCCCCAGGGCGGTGGCCGAGTTGAACAGGGTCGAGTTGAGCGCGATGGCGTTGGACAGGTCCTCCCGATCGACCAGATCGACCACCAGCGCCTGCCTCGCCGGCGCATCGAAGGCCCCGGCGATCCCCGTCAGGAAGGCCAGCAAGATGATATGCCAGCCCTGCACGACCCCCAGAAAGGTGATGACCGCCAGGATCCCGGCCAGTACCATCATGCAGGCCTGGGTGACCATCATCACCGTTCGCTTGGATACCCGGTCGGCCACCACCCCGCCGTACAACATGAAGATCCAGGGCGGTATCCCGGCCGCAAAGGCGACGTAGCCCAGATAGGCGGTGGATTGGGTCAGCTCGAACACCAGGAAGCCCTGGGCCGTGATCTGCATCCAGGTGCCCAGCAAGGAGATCAGCTGGCCCACAAACCACAAGCGGTAGTTGCGGTACCGCAAGGCCGCAAAGGTGCGACCCACGCTCACCCGCCAGTACTGTTCCCGTGGTTCGATGGACATCTGCCGACATCCTCCTGCCAGCTGCCCGGATCCCCGCGATCCGGCAAAGAGGAGGGGAGGTGACGTGTAGCAGCCGGCCGGTGGCAACGCAATGAGGAGCAAGCGATGCAGTCGCTTCTTCTTGTGACCCCTTCATTGACCCAAGAAAGCCCCTGTGCTAGCTTGTTCGAGCATATGCAACTGGGTTGCATTTGTGTCGGTCCGCCACCCTCGGGGAAGTGAGGAGATCCAGGTTGAGCACCGCTCGAAAGGCATCGGTGCGCGAGCTCCTGCATGGGGCGGGTTGCGCCGTGCCTCTACTCGGGAACGGATTCTGACCGAAGCGCTGGAAGGAGAAGGGGATTGAGCGCCATTCGAGATTCGGCGGTGCGCGAGCTCCTGCACGGCGTGGGGTTGCGCTGTACCGCCACGCGGGAGCGGATCCTGGCGGTTCTTCTGGATACGGGGCATCCTCTCTCCCACGCGCAGATTTTGACCCGGCTCGAAGGGTCCACGATCGATCGGGTGACCGGCTACCGTACGTTGGCAGCACTGGAGCGAAACGGACTGGTTCACCGGGTGCTGGGGATCGACGGGTCCTGGCGGTTCTGCGCCCACCGTGTGGTGAGCACCGGCTGTCCGGGTGACCACGCCCACTTTTTTTGTGTAGATTGCGGGGCCATGCACTGTCTGCTGGATCAGCGCTTGCCCTGGCTCACCGTAGGGGAGGGGTACCGGGTGGTCGCCAAGCAGCTGGTTGCCTTCGGCCAGTGTCCGCGATGCGCTCGGCAGGATCGGGAGCCGTCACTGCAGCCGCCAGGACCCGATGAGGGAGGTGGGCACTCGCCCTCGGTCTCGTCGCCCGGGACCGATCCGGTCCCCACAGGCGAAGGGGGCTGACATGGTCGAACGAGCGGCGAGTCCCCCTCGGGCTTTGGCAGCCGGTGCTTCCAGCAGGTACTGGTCTCTGGTCGCCTCTTTCGGCACGCTCTGGGGGGCTTTCGAGGTCACCCTGGGCAGCTTTCTGCACGCCTTGCGGATCCCGCTGGTAGGGGTTCTTTTGGCGTCCATCGGCGCCTCGTTGCTGGTGGCACAGCGCCAGATCTGTCCGCGGTTCGGCATCAGCCTGGCTACCGCCGTCATCGCCGCCCTGCTCAAGGGGTTCTCTCCTGCCGGGGCCATCGTGGGCCCCATGGTGGCCATCCTGATGAGCGGCCTGTTGGCCGAGCTGGTGCTGACGATCAGGCCTCACACCTGGTTCACGGCGTGGCTTTCGGGGCTGCTGGCGGTCGCCTGGTCGATCTTCCAGCCGCTGCTCACCCATACCATCCTGTATGGGGTCCAGGTGTTGTCGCTCTACCAGCAGATCCTGATCCGGCTCTCTCGATCGCTCGGCATCTCCACCACCGCCGGTCTGACCTCCATCGGGCTGTTTGTCGGCGTTTGCTGCCTGGTTGGCGGGTTGGCGTCCAGCTACGGCTGGTGGATGGGGCAGCGGGTCAAAGAGCGGTTGGCGGTTGTGGCACCGCAGGAGGATGGATCTTGAGCCGCGCCGTCACCTGGATCGCCATCCTGTCGCTGCTGGGAGCCATGTTGCTGGAATCATGGGTGTTGGCGGCACCGGGACTGGTGTTCTGGCTGGCGGTGCTATACCGCTGGCATCGACCGATTTTGCGGCGCATCTATCGGCCCAGGCTGTGGCTGGTCAGCGGTCTGATCGCGCTGGCCAGCGGCATGTTTCTGGGGGAGCCGGGGACCCAGGGGCTCTGGATGGGGCTGTCCACCAGCGGGCTGGTCGCAGGGTTGTGGATGGTGATGCGTTGCATCGCCTTGCTGACATTGGCCTCCTACCTGTCGTCCACGCTCGCTCGAGGACCTCTGGTGGCCTGGTTGTCTCGAAGAGGGCTGTCCGGGCTCGCCGAGCATGTCCAGGTCGCGGTGGAGGCGCTGCCCGCCATGCAGGATCGGCTGGTCGAAACCTGGAGCCGTCATCGCGTCGCGCACAAGCGTTTCCGGGATCTGCCCCGGGTCATCGACAACGCCTACTATGCACTGCTACTGCAGGCGACAGCGGGGGCAAGGCCGTCTCAGGCGGGTCTGGTGGTTGCGGTCGATGGGGAGTCCCTGGCCGATTCCAGGTTGGCGGTCGCTGTCAACATCGACCCCGATGAGTCGGTCTCCGGCGGCCAAACGTCGGCTCGGCTGGCAGGCAAATCATGAGCGGCTGGGATGGTCGATACGCCATCATCGCGGGTCCGCGGGGATCGGGCAAGACAACCACCGCCATGCAGGTCGTCAGTCACCTGGCCAGGGAGGGCTGGTCGGTGGGGGGGGTGGTACAGCCCGTAGTCCTGGAGAACGGGCAGCGAATCGGGTACGACCTGGTCGCCTTCGGCCAGGGGCTCGGTCTATGTCCGCCCCTCGACCTGGTCGGGCTCCTCGAAGAGGTTCCAGGGGAACCGCTCGCCAGGTCCAGTCGGCCCCGACAGGCCCTGAACCAGGCCTTCGAACAGGCATCGCTGGACGTCACCGGTGATAAAAACCTCAAAGAGAGCCACGCCGATGGCGGTTCAACCGAAACTGCCCTGGACCGGCCAGGCTCGCCGGCGGTCACTTCGCTCACTGCACGGCCTGAAGCAAACCGGAGCAGCGGGGTGCCGTTCAAACACCCAACCAGACGGAAAGGACGCAGCGATGCCTCGGAGGCTGGCGCCCATGGAGCGCCGGGAGAATCGGGACGGTCGAGTCGGTTTCGGGTGCCGTTGACCCGAGGTCCTTTTGGCGAGGATCTGCCCCCATTTTTCGACGAGGCCTGGTCTCTTGCTACCGATGCCATCCGGCAGGCGAGCCGGAGCGCCCAGGTGCTCCTGGTCGATGAGCTGGGCTGGGCCGAGTCGCTGGGCAGGGGGCATCTTCCGGCGTTGCTGGCCGCAGCAGGCGGCCATCGCCCCGTTTTCTGCGTGGCTACGGTTCGCCTGGACTGCCTTTTCCCACTGCTCCGGCTCCTGGGGGCTCCCGTCCGTCGGTGGGACTTGCCCGGCTCGACCGGGGAGGTTTCCAACGAGCTGAGCGACCTCCTGTGGGGGATGGGGTTGCGAGCGGAAGCGGGATCTTGGTCCAGGCGGTGATGTTTGGCCGGTAGCTGGCCTGTGGCGGACCGGCTCCGGTTGGAGAGGTGGGGTCTGACGGAGGGGATGAGATGACCATCAAGGCGATCGAGGTCAAACGACAACAGGATCAGAGAGCTGCTTTGAGGCCGGTTGCTCGGGCGGCATCGCAGGCCGAAGCGTGTCTTTTCCAATACGATTCCAGTCAGCGGAACAGCCTGAGGATCCGGAGTCTGGCCTGGCCCCCTCTCTTTCTCCTCTGCGTCTTGTTTCACCTTACCGGTTGCCTCGACCAGGATGTCGAGGTGACCGGACCTCAGGCCGATGCATCGGATTCGCAGCAAGGCAGTCTCCTGGTGGTGGCTCTGGAGGAGCAGGAGGTCACGGTCGAGCTGGAGACGCTGCCCTCCCAGCCCGGCGGGGATGGCACGCAAAGGGTCATCATGGCCAGCGCCATCCAGGCCGGATACCCCGCTGTGGTGTTGGCCGACTGGATCTTCGACATGGTCGCGGAGGACGGCTTTCGCACCTCCAACCAGGGAGAGGGCTGCGAGCCCCTCCCCGCAGACCGCACCAGCGAAGCCTGGATCGAGCTGGTCACCCGAGATGTCGGTTGGGATCCGGCGTTGAACATGCGGGGCTGCTATAAACCCAGAAACCTCTCTCGAATCGAGCTGATGGCCCACCCAGGCGGCTCCACAGGCGAGTAGCGTGAGGGCCATCTGGTTCACAATCGCTGTAATGACCGGGATGTTGCTGGTTGCAACACCCTCGGGCGCCGCCGGAGAGCCGAGTGAGCCGGTGCTGTCCGGGGAGCCGGGTGGCGCCGGTGTTGCCGGAGACTCGAGTGAGCCGGTGGGTTCCGAGGATTCGGAGGGGGCCGGGGAGGGCACTGGCCAATCGGGGCTGGGTTCCTACACCTACGAGTACGAGCTGCACGCCATTACTTCAGAGCGTTCGCCCGCGGCTGTCCAGCTTGCCGTCGAGGATCCACCAGCGCGATCTGGCGCCGCTTCGGTGGCCGATCTGCTTCTCTCCGTGCCGGCGTTTACGGTCCTGTCGGATGCCCGGGGGGAGCGGCCGGTGCTCTACCATGGGTTCGATGGACGGGATCTCGGTGTCGAGGTGGAAGGGATACCCCTGCCGATGCCCTACGACGGCGAGGGGCGGCTCGCCGAGCTCCCTTCCTCCTGGGTGTCCGGCCTGGTCATCACCCCCGATCCAGCGCTGGCCGATCCGGTGATGCCCTCTTTGGGTGGGACTGTCTTTGTCCAGTTGAGACCAGCCGGAGAGGGACCGCTGCTCGAGATGGAGGGCGAGCACGGGCTGTTGCACCAGGGCCGGCTGCAAGGGCGCCACAGCGGTCAGGTGGGTGATGTACGCTGGTTAGTGGGGGCGGGGGTCGATTATCGGGACGCCTGGCCGCTCTCTCAGCGCTTCGAGCCCACGACGACCGAGAATGGCGGCCTTCGGACCAACTCTGACCGGCGTACAGAGGACCTGCTGGTGCGGGTGCGCTGGTCTCCGTCGAGCGCGTTGGATCTGTCTGCGTTGGCCGGAGGCGTCGATGGCGCCTGGGGGGTTCCCCCCAGCACGGCGGACGAGGATCCGCGGCGCTGGCGCTTCACCAGCTGGAGGGCAGGTCTCGCCGGCCTCCGGTTGCGCTACCGCCTGGCCTCCCACTGGTCCTTGCGTTCCCAGGTGTGGACCACGCAGTACCACAACCAGCTCGACTCCTATGACGACCTGAGCTTTGGCACCCAGGACACCCCGGGCGCTTTCCACTCCACCCACCGAGACATGGGGTTCGGAGCCTGGGCACAGGCTGACATGGAATCGGTCGACTCCCCGATCGGTTCCCTGGACACGAGCCTCCGGCTGCACTTCAGCCACTTCACCCATCAACAGCGGCCCGACTCCGGCAGCCCCATCACCGGTGTAAAAGCGAGTGTCGCCTCGGCCTCCTACCGATTGACCCTGGACTCCGACAGCTTCTGGCGGGTGCTGCTCCACCTGGGACTGGCCGCCCAGATTCCCGGCGATGCCGACGACCCGGCGAATGGCGCCGCACCGAGCAACGACGACCCCGACCTTGGCTGGTCCGCCTCTACCGTGCTGCAGCTTTTCCCACACTCGGCCTGGATCGCCGAGTTCGGAGCTGCTCACACCTATCGCTTTCCCACGCTGAAGGAACGGTTTTCGGCCGTCACCGGTTCGACGCTGGCCGCGCCGGATCTTTCCATGGAGCGCGCCTGGACGGTGCGGCTGGGCGCAAGCTGGGTTGCGGCATCCTGGCTGGCTGCTCGCCTTTCGGTGTTCGACGCCGAGGTCTTCGACCTGATCGAGGTAGTGGCCGTGGGTGAGGGGCTCCAGCAGCTACAGAATACCGGGCGAGTGCGCCTGGCCGGGGTGGAGCTCGGACTGGACCTGGAACTATTCTCCCAGCTGAAAGCCGACCTCGGTTACAGCTACCTTCTCGCTAGCCGGCTCGGCACTTCCGCTTCCACCGAGCAGCTGCCCTATCGGCCGAGGCACCA
Organism: Bradymonadales bacterium; assembly: GCA_016931535.1. Lineage (GTDB taxonomy): Bacteria > Myxococcota_A > Bradymonadia > JAFGEP01 > JAFGEP01 > JAFGEP01. The sequence goes on along the minus strand of JAFGEP010000162.1, from coordinate 64,874 downwards.
GGCCTTTTCGAGCTTGACCTACAGCCCCCTTCACTGGCTGCAGCTGGGCATCGCAGCCAGAGCAGTCGGATCCCAGGAGGCGATCGATCCCTACCACACCCGCACCATCCGCCTGGGTCCCTTCGCCCGGCTGGATGCACGCGTCGGTCTCGCTCCGGCAAGCTGGCTCGACCTCTGGGTGAGCGCGAGCAACCTGTTGGACGCGGCCTACCAGACGGACTACGGATTTCCGGAGCCGGGCAGGCAGATCTTCATCGGAGTGGCCGGGCGGATCGAGTGAGACCGATGTAGGGTCGTTTACCAGGGTGGCGATGCTGCCATCTTGCCTCTGTTCCGTAATTCAGTCAGCACATGTCCCCGATCCGTCAGCTCCAGCGGCTCTATCAACTCCCCGCCCCTTGCTGGCCACGGTTCACATCGGCAGATCCTTTGGTGAATGGCCACCTGTGCCGGGATCAGGTGCAGATTTTGTGACGGTAAGGTCTGAATCGAAACCTGACTCCAGCATTGTTTCAGCCGGTGGTTGGTGGCTATTCTCCCGGATGAGTCCGACCGGGAAACCCCAATAAATACCTTTCGAAGCTCGCCCACAAACACTCGCCGGCAACGCGCCGCCCCCGTCGGTGCTGGCAGAGCTGGAAACGACATCCAATGAACGGTAGGTTGTGTAGGAACGTTGGGTTATCATCCTTTTTCACCCGAGCCTGATCACAAGGAATCGATTCGACCATGAGAACTCGAACACTCGACTGGACTTTCGGCGCTTTCGCTACCGTTGCGCTGCTTGCAGGAGGCTGTGGGAGGACCTCGATCGGGGCTGAGACCGACGGAGACCTGCCAGAGGTGTCCGCTGACACCGACCAGCAAGAGGTGTCGGCTGACAGTGATCTGCGGGAGGACTGGGCAGACATCGACGACGAGATTCCCGCCTGCCGGGATTTTCCGCCGCTTGGCTGCGGGGCTCGAGCACAGGACAGCACGAGTCTCAACGGCCGACTCAATGAATGGGACGGTTACAACTGCACCGCCCGGGCGGAGAGCGGGCCGGAGGTCACCTATGCCTTCCGGCCGGATGAGCCCTGCCAGATCGTGGTTCGGCTGACCGACCTAGAGGTCGATCTCGACCTTCTCTTGCTCCCCGAGTGCGATGCCTGGTCGTGCACGGCGGCCTCTTCCACCCCGATGGACATCCAGACCATCGAGACCGTCTCGTTTCAAAGCCAGGCTGAACAGATCCACTATATCGTGGTCGACGGCTATGATGGCGCCTCCGGTAGGTACACCATCCAGACCGACTGCCTCTGCGGATCGCTTGAACCGGATTTTGCGGACGGCGAATGGGTGATGCAGGTGGATCGGCGCTGGAACGGGGAGTTGGGAGACATCCAGCTTCCCACTGACCCGCTGGAGGAGGAAGACTATGAGCCCGTCGAGGATGGCGCCTCGTACACCGTACTGGTGTCTGGTGGCTGGGAGTTCGTCTCCATCGGCGACACGCCTCTTGTAGGCCGGCTGACGGCCACGACAAGCGGCTATCTGTGGTACGACATCACCGACGGAGCCTTTGCCGGGGGGCGCTTCCTGGTGTGGGTCGGTGAGGCAGGGTTGCAGGCGGAGCTCACCCTGTACGGCTCGGGTCTTCCCATCGTGGCGAGTGAGCGGGGAGCGCTGGTTTCAGTGCCGTAGAGTGTACGGGAGTCTCGAGCCATGAGCGACATCGACGCCTACCTTGCAGCAACGCCCTACATCGAGAGCGAGGCCCCGGGAATTGTCGCTCTGGCTGCCGAGCAGGCGAGAGCCACCCCTGAAGAGACGGCAGTGGCGCTGTTCGACTGAATGAGAGACAACATCCGCTGCGATCCGTACACGGCGCTGGACCCCGCCGAAGTCCAGCGATCGGGAAGGGTCGCACGAGCGCCACGCCTGCTTCCGAGGAGAGAGATGACCATAGCGGCGAAGACAACCGAGCAGGAAGTCTCCAGTCGAGCGCTGCATGGCCGTGTGAGCGGTTTTTCCCCGGTGTGACCGGATGTCATCGTCGGCGCTTGATCGGGAACTCCAGCATGAGCTGCATCAGAGCCGCCCAGACGCTGCTTCATTCAGATTCCGACAGCTCAGGGATCTCTCCCGGCTGCTGGGGAAAGCTGACCCCGCTGGAACCGGTGGGGAAGCGCTGGCGCCACTGGACCAGCTGGCTTTCCACTGACTGCCTTCTGAGGTGTACATACTGCAGGATACCCAGGCTGTGGTTGTTGTCCTGCCACAGCTCTCGACCTTCATACCCATTTTGTACCAGCTGGTTGTTGGTGAACTGCCTGCCGGTGAAGGGCTGGGAGTCATCCTCTTCGGCCTCCAGTAACGCCGAGGGCTCTAACAGATCCCATAGCCCTCCCTCGCCTGAGGCTCCGATCTGCTGCTCGAACCAGGCTTCGGTGAAGATAGCGTCCATCATGTAGTCGATGTGGTCCAGGTAATACTGAAGAAACACCTCGTTGCGCAGGATATTCACCAGTAATGGCAACCGGGAATGATGGTAGGCTTGGCGGGTGATGGCCGGCCAATCCACGATGTCCGCCTGGTACCACGGGACCTCGAAGTAATCGATGCCAAGGCAGTTATCGTAGTCCCAGGGGATCCAGTGGAAGTAGGGCTGCTCCATGAACTCGGTGCCACCACCACTGGTTCCCGAGTTGTACAGGTAGTAGTTGGCAGGAGTTCCCCAGTAGTTATCCCAGGAGCCCAGCAGGGCGTTGGCTCCGGCCCAGCGAAGAAAGGTGTAGACGTCGAAGATGCGCTCCACCGACTGTCGATAGACCTCGGTGTTGAAGCAGTTCTCCGCGGCGCACTGGATTTCGACGCCATGGATGACCCGGACCAACCGGGCCAGGTCGTCATAGGTCTGCCATTCGGGCGGATCGGTCGGATGCTCGTTGGTCTTCTGGCTGTAGGTCCGGGCTTCAGGATCGGGCGACTGGTAGTATTGCCGGCCGCCATCGTCACCGGTGACCGGGTGCTGGCGATAGTCCAGCTCGGCGGGACCGAGATCGCCCCAGGTCCCTTTGTACAGGTTGCCGTCGTTGTTGTCGCCCGAGAAATGTTGGCGGAGAAAGGTCTTGTCCACTTGCTGGATGATGGAGTAGAGGCCGAAGTACTGGCCGTTGACGCAGAAACGGCCGTAGGCGTGGCCCGAGGCGTGCACACCGACCTCTCGGAAGATTTGCCAGGCCAGCGCTTCCCGCATCTGCGAGACATCATTCCACATCGACATCAGGTTCAACGAGTGCATGCGAAGCAGGCGGTCGTCGTCGCTCAAGAAACGTATCTTGTAGGAGGATTTGGCCGTGCCCCGGGTGAGGCCGCCCCGCGTGCGCAGGCTAAAGCCCGAGGTCCGGTGGACCAGCAGATCCTGGCCCAGCTGTGCTATCGGACAGGCCGGCTCGAGGTGCGGATCGACCAGGTAGATGGAGAGCACCGCACCCACCGTTTCGACCTCGCTCTCGAGTGACTGGGGGGTCATGTGCTCCGGATCCCACCCCTCGATCGCCACCAGGTAGAATCGGCCGGGGGCGTAGAACTCCCCAAGGCTGTCGATGCTATTACCACGAAGATCGTCCGGCCCGTCGACTAGGGCCGATTCCGGGTCGATGTCCGGATGGTGGCCATCATACGCAGGGGCGCTGTCGCCTGGCGATCCCGATGAAGAACAGGCGACAGTCGTGACCAGGCAGCAGAGAGCCAAGGACACCGGCAGCAGGAATCCATTCCGCACCGTAGACCTTCCCCTTTCGGGCCAATCCCGCGTTTCCATCGATCCAGTCCCCGTTGATCGACGCGAGCCAAAGAGCCCACAGTATTTCATCGTACACCAGGTGCGCCGCGGGATCACTGTCCAGATCAAGACACCGGTCGTCGGCAGCCCCTCGAGTGGACCATGGCCTCCTCGGGCGGGGGTGATCGGCGCCATCCCCGGACCTCTTCCCTTGTGGCGGGACGAAGTGGCCGCGGAGAAGTATCGGGAGTGGGGTGATCGGCGCCATCCCCGGACCTCTTCCCTCGGTTTGGGCACCTCATCAGAGAGGGTCACCTGGCAGGAGGTGGACACACCGCTGCCAATGCCCGGTTTACACCGGGAGCGGCGGGTGGAAGGCCTGTATGGGGGAGTTACTGGCACACATACGGCGCCGGGCCAGGTCGTCGGCCAGCCTGAGCACCGCTAGCTCCTTGGCCTTGGCCTCCACCTCCACCGTGCATTCGAGCTCCTCCCAGCAGCGAGGGATATCGTCCGGATCGATGTAGTCTGCGTGAGGTCTGGGATTTTTGCTGTGCCAGCCGTCACGGGGGCTTGACAGGTGAAAGAGCGGTTCCCTGTCCCAGGTTCCGGTCGCCTCTCTGGTGGCGCTCTCGGCGTCGAGCCCGTCGCCGTGGCAGCGGTGATGGTGTATGTCGTAGACTAGGGGCAACCCGAGTTCTTTACAGACCGGGAGTAGCTCCTTTGGGGTGAAGGTGCGGTCGTCGTTTTCGAGGGTGATCAATCGCCGTGCGGCCTCCGGAAGGCGGCAAAGGTTCTCGACCAGACGCCTGAGCGCGGCCGCCTTGTCACCGTAGCTCCCCCCACCGTGGATGTTGATCACGTCGGCGCCGATCCACTCGGCGACCTCGGCCTGGTGGGTGATCTCTGCCAGGGAGCTGTTGACCACCGCTGGATGGGGTGAGTTCAGGACGACGAACTGGTCGGGATGGAAGGTCAACCGGATCTGGCGCTCGCGTGCCAGCATTCCGCAGGCCTCGAGAGCTTCCAAACACTCGTTGCCGAGCTGCTGGGAATGGTAGCCCAGCTGGGGATGGGTTCCTAGGGGCAGGATCTGGCTGTTCACCCGAAAGCAACCGATCCCGTGTCCCGCGCAGTACTCGATGCTGGCACGCAGGGCAGCGGCATTGTGGGCGACGATCGCTCGGATCTTCTCCATCCGCTGGGCCGGTCCCAGGGATGCCAAAGACCGCGCCGTAGTGGTGCGAAACCGGATCGGCTCCTTGTGGAACTTGCAGCAAAGGCCCAGTCGCATGGTGTCTACCCGTCTCCCCTGGTATCGGATCTTCAGCGACGTCTCTTGGTGGCTGGTCAATCTTCAGAAGCCGCACCAAGGCCCAGTCGCATGGTGTCCAAATGTCTTCGGTCGTTACAGATCTTGTGCAACCTTCTGAACATGGCCAACCACCCCCTTCAACCCGTACGCTTGCGCAATCTCAGCGGTGCTTGATACCAGGGTCCTGTCGAGTAATGCGCCACAACTCGGGCGGTTCTTGGGAACCCCTACAGTTCCGTCGCATTTTGGGCCAAGACGCCCGGTTGCTGCGAACCATCCTACCAACCCATCTTGATTACACCCGATGGTAGGGGACCAACCTCAAAATGGGGATGCGGTGACCAGGAGAACACCGGATCGAAAAGCCGCCAGGAGATTCGCAAGAGGGAAACCAGGTGTGCTGTTGCTGGCGCTCGTCGTTGCCACGGTGGTGGTGGCTGACCAGGAAGCTGGTTCCCAGGAGCCGATACCGGGGCCGCCAGGGTTCGCCCTGACGACCGCTGCGACGGTCGGGAGGATCGTATCGACGGCGATGGCGCCCTCACCGGGGATTGCCTCGAGAACGCTCTCGCGAACGCGGAGTTCGACGCCAAAATCACCAGGAAAACCGATCTGGCATGGCAAATATCTGAGTATTTGAGTGGACTATTGGTGACACAGGTATTGTAGAACAAATAACAATACCGTATTTCAGTACATACAGGCGGTGAGGACCCATTCTGGCGTTTGCCTCAAACGGCCTCAGGGGATGGCGAGAGGTGAGCCGTTGTCGGCAGACCGCGTTTGGTGGACACCTAGGACAGGAAGCTGAATCGATGAAGGAGACCTTGGGCATGAAAACGGCAATCAGGTTGTTGGCGGCTCTGATGCTCGTTCTGACTGCGGCCATCTGGGGCTGTGGTGACGACGAGACCGGGGTCATCGGCCAAGAGGACACCGACTTCCAGCTGATTCTTGACCTCGTTCCGGCTGACGACATGGATGCCGGTGAAGAGACTGGAATGGATCCCGATGTCGAACCGGACGACGATGCCGATGACCAGCCCGAACAGGAAGGCGACATCGAATCCTGCCCCCAGGAAGCCTGCGAGGAGTCCTTGCTGTGCGAGGAAGTGGAATGTGAGGAGGTGACCTACTACTGCACCAACATCGATGGCGAGTGGGAATGGCTTACCGACCCGGGCTGCGATGATGGCGAGGCCTGCACCTACGATGACCTGTGCGCAGAGGGAGACTGCGAGGGTACGGAGATCGCCTGTGTCTCGACCGACTGCCTGACGAGCACCTGCGACGGTTCCGATACCTGCGTCGAGACGCCGCTCTCGAACGAAGCGACCTGCGGCACCGTCACCTGCGATCCGGACTACTGCGACTCGAACGTCTTTTACGACTACCCGGCCAGCTGCACCCGGTACTGCGATGGCGAGGGGGGCTGCGACAGCTGCAGCTGCACCGCCTCATCGACGACCTGCACGGTCGGCAATGCCAACCAGTGCTGCACCGCCAGCTGTGATTCATCGACCGGCTGCGCCACCGTGGCCGGGAGCTGCGAGGACCAGTGTGGCGTCAGCACCCTGGTGGTCGAGAGGAGCTGCTCCGGCTGCGGCGACAACGGGGCGGAGGGAAGCTGCAGCAGCGGCAGCACCAAGACCTGTGACGCCGCCCACTTCTGCCAGACCCAGCTCTGTGGAGGTACCTCGTACCTGTGCACCAATGTCGGCGGCAGCTGGCAGTGGCACGCGACGATGGCCTGCGACCAGAGCCAATCCTGCGCGACCCTCGCCTGCGGGGCGACCACCTACTACTGCACCAACCTCGGCGGCAGCTGGCAATGGCGCGACTCGGCCGCCTGCGACGACACCGAGCTCTGCACCTATGGAGACCTGTGCTCCAGCAGTGTCTGCCAGGGTACGCCGATCACCTGTACCTCGACCGACTGCATGACGAGATCGTGCAACGGCACCGACAGCTGTACCGAGACCCCGCTCTCGGGCGAGACGCCCTGTGGCACCAACGACTGCGACCCGGACTATTGCGACACGGACGTCTTTTTCGACTACCCGGCCAGCTGCACCAGTAACTGCGATGGCGAGGGGGGCTGCGACAGCTGCAGCTGCACCGCCACACCAACGACCTGCTCGGTAGGCGATACCAACCAGTGCTGCGTTGCCAGCTGTGATTCGTCGACCGGCTGCTCCACCGTGGCCGGGAGCTGCGCAGACCAGTGCGATGCCTCCACCCTGACGACCGGCAAGATCTGCAACGACTGCGGGGCGAACGGGGCGAACGGGACCTGCAGCGTTGGTTCGTCTTACGGCTGCGATTCCACCAGCTTCTGCTCCAACCAGCCCTGCGGCGGAACCGGCTACTACTGCACCAACGCCAGCGGAACCTACCAATGGGAGACCTCGACCGCCTGCGACGACGGGGATCCTTGTACCGAGAACGACAGCTGCGGTGCGGACGGCTGCAAGGGAACCCCCAAGGACTGTGGAACCGGCAACTACTGCCTGGAGGGCTTCTGCGAGCCCTGCGACACGGACCAGCACTGCGGGGAGAGCTGCGTGGACTGCACCGGCGACGGCCTGATCTGCAACCTTACGGGGGATGCCTGCGTGGAATGCAATTTCCGGTCGGACTGCCAGCCGGGGGAGGTCTGCTACCCCTCGAATACCTGTGGGACCCTGGGTATCCCCTGCACCGTTGACTCTACATGCACCGAGTTGGGGCTGATCTGCAACCAGAGCTGGGGCATCTGCGTGTTTCCCACCTGCGAGGGCCAGGAGGACTTCATCCTCTGCGAGACCGAGACCGATCCGGATCGTTCCTACGACATCTGCATAAACCAGATCTGCGTCTCCCCCGGCTGCGGCGACGCGACCTGCAACGTGCCCGGTCCCCACTTCCCGCAGGCCGATACCAACCAGCGGGTATGCTACGACAACGACTCCGTGGAGGAGTGCACCGCCTGGCCGTGCAATGCGGACGGCAGCCCCGACTTCTGCGGCCAGGACGCCCAGTACGGCTGGGACACCATCAACGAATCGACCGATCGATTCACCCGCGACCTGTTGTCGGTCTCTGGTAACCCGATGGTCGCCGACAACGTCACGGGGCTCATCTGGCAGGGCTGCGTCTACGGACTCAGCGGCGACGACTGCTCCTTCGGGAGCGCGCTGGGGACGAGCTGGGCCGAGCAGATCGCCAACTGTGAAGATCTGGACTGGGGTGACCACAATGACTGGCGCCTGCCCGACGAGTACGAGCTGATGTCGATCGTGGACCGTGGCCGCACGTCCAGTCCGCGCATCAACACGGCGGCGTTCCCGAACACGCCGTCGAGTGCCACCTGGGTGTCGTCGTCACGGGCCGGTGCTGTGGAGAATGCATGGACCCTGAATTTCAGCGACGGGATGGTGAGTGGTATAAACAAAGAACAAGGCCAATATTATGCTCGTTGCCTGCGTGGACCCCCTACACCGAGGCCACCGCGCTTCACCCGGGACATCCCCGACGAGACCCCCGATGAGCCGTCAGTATACGACAGCTGGACCGGTCTGCAGTGGCAGGGCTGCTCGCGGGGCCAGACGGGAGAAACCTGCGCCACCGGATCTGGGACGACGAGCGACTGGAAGAACTCCCTGTCCTATTGCGAAAAGCTCTCCTGGAGCGGGCACGATGACTGGAGGCTGCCCAGCATCTTCGAGCTGATGAGCATCACGAACCAGCGGTCCATGTCGTACCGCTTCGACCACGTGTTCTTTCCCAACACACCAAGCTACTGGGAGCACCGGTTCACTACGTCGTCGTCTAGTAGCGGTTTCCATGTGGTTGGTCTGATTGCCTCCGCGGGTATCAATATCCTGTTGGTTGCCGTGAAAAAAACGGAGGACGTCCCGGTCCACCTGGTCCGCTGCGTCCGCGACGTGCTCGAGATTGGCGATCGCTGCCTCGATGACAGCGCCTGCGAGTCCGGTGTGTGCCACGATTCGTTGGGCATCTGCCTGGTGGCGAGCTGCGAGGGACAGGACGACTTCACCCTCTGCAGGGTAGTGACCGAACCCGACAGATCCTACGACATCTGCGTGGACCAGCTCTGCGTCTCCCCCGGCTGCGGCGACGCGAGCTGCAACGTGCCCGGGCCCCACTTCCCGCTGGCCGACACCAACCAGCGGTCCTGCTACGACAGCTCCGCCTTGATGACGAGCTGCCCCGAGCCGGGGCAGAATTTCCATGGCCAGGACGCCCAGTACGGCTGGGACACCATCTACGCATCGACCACCAGGTATACCCGCGACCTTTCGACCAACGGTGAGCCGTTGGTCACCGACAATGTCACGGGGCTCAACTGGCAAGGCTGCACCAGAGGCCAGACGGGAGACGACTGCTTGGGCGGGAGCACAACCTCCACCAACTGGCCTACGGCGCTGGCCTACTGCGATGGGCTGAGCTGGGGCGGCCTCGACGACTGGCGGTTGCCGGACCCGGTTGAGCTGATGTCGATTGTGGACCTGGGCGCGACACAGATAGCCTACATCGACCAGGACGCCTTCCCAAATACAACCGACAAGCAGTATTGGGCCTCCTCCACCCGTCCCACCTATTCTGTCGAGAAGTCGCTAGTGGACTTTGGCTTTGGCTATACAGGTTGGTCGTCGGTGGGCAACCTGCGCGTCCGCTGTGTCAGTGGAGTACCGACCCCAAGGCCACCGCGCTTCACGCGGATAGGAGACTTGCTGCAGCACCCCACGGTGTTGGACAACCAGACCGGTCTTACGTGGCAGGGGTGCGCCCATGGCCAGACGGGGATGGACTGCACCGGCGGAACAGGCGCCACGCAGCTCGACTGGCAGGCGGCGCTGGACCACTGTGAAGGGCTGACCTGGGCCGAACAGACCGACTGGCGGCTGCCCAGCATCGCCGAGCTGGTGAGCATCCTGGACACCCGCCAGGCAGCAGCCCCATTTCTCGATCCCGAGGCGTTCCCGGAGACTCCGGTGGACAGCTCGATCGGCTTCTGGTCGTCGTCGACTCGCAGCGCAATCCCTACGACAGCGCAGGCTGTGGATTTCTTGGGCGGTAGGTCCTTATTCGGTTTAAAAACATATACCAGGTACATCCGCTGCGTCCGCGGCGGACCGTGGGATTGAGCCTTGGAGCCGCTGGCGTCTCGAATCCTCGCGCGGTGTGCTTGATCGGCCGACCCCGATCTTGACGACCTCTGTCCTGCCTGAACCGGATCGCACCCCGAAGAGGCGCCACAGACCAGTCCAGGCGAAGCCCTGGCACCGTGCCAGGACGCACATTGCTCCCCCACCGGGTCCCACGTGCCCGCGCATGGCGCCTGTTACTACCAGGACGGGCTTATAGGCGGGCGCTTCTCCACCGCCATTCGAACGCTTGGCGGCGGCACCCCCCTGTTGTTCCAAGCACCGTCTCGATCGGGACAACATTCGGTGGCGGCTCACGCCCGGCGTCGGGCCAGATCGTCGCCCAGCCTGAGCACCGCCAGTTCCTTGGCCTTGGCCTCCACCTCCACGGTGCAGACCAGCTCCTCCCAGCAGCGAGGGATATCGTTCGGATCGATGTAGTCCGCGTGAGGTCTCGGATCGTTGCTATGCCAGCCGTCTCGAGGGCTGGAGAGGTGAAAGAGCGGTTCGCGGTCCCATGTGTCGACCGCCAGCTCGGTGACCCTTTCCACACCAAGGTCGTCGCCATGGCAGCGGTGATGGTGGACGTCATAGACCAGCGGCACCCCGGCCTCCTTGCAGACCGGTAGCAGGTCCTGGGGGGTGAAGATCCGATCGTCGTTTTCCAGGGTGAGCCATCGCCGTACACTCTCCGGAAGGCGGTGCAGGCCCTCCACCAGGCGCCTGAGCGCGGCCGCCTTGTCGCCGTATCCCCCCCCACCGTGGATGTTGATCACGTCGGCGCCGATCCACCCGGCAACCTCGGCCTGGTGGGCGAGCTCGGCCAGGGAGCTGTTGACCACCGCGGGATGGGGTGAGTTCAGGACGACGAACTGGTCGGGGTGGAAGGTCAACCGGATGCCGTGCTCATGCGCCAGCGCGCCGCAGGCCTCGAAGGTCTGCCGGCACTGCTCGCCGAGCTGTTGGGTGTGGTAGCCCAGCTGGGGATGGGTTCGCAAGGGTAGGATCTGGCTGTTCACCCGAAAACAGCCTACTCCGTGCCCCGCGCAGTACTCGATGCTGGCGCGCAGGGCGTTCGCATTGTGGACGACGATCGCGCTGATCTTCTCCATCCGTTGGGTCGATCCCAGCGACGCCACAGACCGCGCCGTGGTTGTGTGAAACCGGATCGGCTCTTGGTAGAACTTGCAGCACAGGCCCAGTCGCATGGCGTCTACCCATCTCACCTGGTGGCAGCGAAAAAGGAGGGGTTTCCCGGCAGCCGTTGATTTTCCAGGAGTGGCACCAGGTCCCTGTCGCATAGTGTCCACCAGGCTTGTTCCGTAACAGATCTGGTACGATTTTCCAGGGGCTGTCCGACCCCCAAGAAACCGTGCTTCTGCCTGGCGTTTGAGCCGCTGGGCGCTGGCTTCATGAACGGGAAAATACCCGCTGTGCAGGTTGTCCAGACAAGCCGTCTGGGGTTGGATCTTGCGCAAACCGGGTCGAAAGGGTGGCAGGTTGTGCAAAAAAGGGGGCCAGACGAGCCGTCTGGTGGCAGACTCCAGGTTGCAAGCCGGTCAGGCCTCGCCCGACCTCGTTCACGCCATCCGGTTACAGCTGCACCTGGTGAAGGAGTGATCGGCTGTCCTGACAGCCGCGTTCTCATTTTCTTCCGCCGATGCACCCGTTCACTCTTGAGCGTCGTGTGATGTAGTTTTGCTCCCTTCGCTGCTGCAGGGGCGCTGCCCCCGCCTTTTCGGTTACGGCCTGCACGGCTCCGTGGCCCGGCGGTGGCGGTCGGCTTCAGCACGCCACGGCAGGTCGCCTCTTTCGGGGATCACGGCGGTTCCGATCGGCCAGTCCCGTCTCTCCCGCCCCGCTCAGGTAGAACACGGCGAAGGTGGCCAGCCAGTGGCGGCCGCCGTACCCGCTGTCGAACATCGTCTCTAGCCCCCACCTGGACAGGCGGTCGGCCGCCTGGAGGTAGAGCGGTCGGCGATGGTCATCGCGGGGCAGGCCGCAAGCGATACCTCGAAAGCACCAGGCCCGCTGGAAGGAGAGGCCGATGAGATGGCCGATGCGAGGATCCTTGGGGGTTGTCACCGGCGCGGGGTGGAGCAGGCCCTGGATCTCCTCGCTGTCGGAGCGGGGGACAAACCGGTCGAACCAACCGGAAAACTCGTCGGGCTCCAGCACCCGTCGCATCAGGTCAGCCTCGGTCAGGCAGGGCGAGATGAAGTCCTCCCCGGACGGCTCCAGATGGGCCGGGTAGGCGTTGTCGCCGAGAAAGAAGTCGCGAGCGCGCCGGACCGCCACCACCTCGAGAGCCGAATCCCCGACAACTCGTGCGGCATCCAGCCCATGTGCCATCGAGAAGGCGGTGTTGTTGTGCGTTCCGTGGCGCACGGGTCGGGACAGGTCTTGTAGGTACTGCCCTAGGCGGTTCGAGAAGTACCGGTAGAGCGGCTCGGTTGTCTCCGCCAGATCGCGGATGTCCCGATCAGGCGCGCGGCAGAGCTCGGCATGCAGCCGTAGAAACCAGGCCCAACCGTAGGGCCGCTCGAAGATCCGGTTGCGCTTCTGCCTGAAGAAGCCCAGTTCCAGTTCCAGGTGCTCCTCGGTCAAATGTGCTTGGAGCTTCTTCCGGATCAGTGGTGCCTCGGGAAGTTCGTCTACCGACCCGAGCAAGCGGACCAGACACCAGTGGGCGTGAACCGCCGAGTGCCAGTCGAAGCAGCCGTAGAAGGCAGGGCAGCATTGCCGGGGGTGCTCGATATCGCCTGGACCCGACAGCACATGACCGGGCTTGCAGGGGTATTCCCGGTCGATGCAGTCCAGAGGCAGCGCCGCCAGGGCGGAGGCGTACTTCCGAAGGAGGCTGGCCAAAGGGGGCTGGTTGGGGTCTGTGTCGCTGTGCATCACGGTCTCCACTACCAGAGCGGACCGGGTTCTCGCGGGTGCTCCCGGTCGAAGCAAGCCAACGGTGGCGTCGCCAGGGTAGAGGCAACCCCCTGACCGAAGCTGCGCGGAAGTAAGGGGTCGGGCGCTCTGTCCTTGCGGATCACGATCTCAACTCCCAAAGTGGTCCAGGCCGTTGCAGGTGCTGGCGGTCTATCTCGCCTGGTACCCGTCGAGGTATTGCTGGTATGCTAGGTTGTACAGCTCTTCAGTGAGGGCGTCGTAGGACCCCCCGGCCTCCCCTTCACACCGCAGCTCTGCAGGAGGGTCGGGGCTCTCAGGGCTGGAACCGATGGCAAGAAAAAGCTCGAGGCCGCGTATCCGCTTTTGCTTTGTCCGCGTCGAGGCCGACAGGTGGGTCCAGTAATCCTGCATGGCGGTGGATAAAAAGAACCGATCCTCTCGGGTGGTGATGTGGCCGCCATGCAGAAGCTTGCCGAGCCCGCGCCGAAGCTCCGCGCTCGTCAGGATGGCGTGGTTGATGTAGTCCCCGGTGGCGATGATGTCTCGGATGCTGGCCCCTTCGGGTCCGCTTCCCAGAGCAATGGAGAGCAGGATCCAGACGTCGGGCCATAAAAAATTCGTTTCCGGTTTCGATCCCATGGTCTCTTCCCCTCCTGGTTGGGGTGGTCTCACAGCTTGAACGGCCACTTGAACAAGAGCCCCAGCTCCCCGATGTCCTCCTCCTCCCCGCCGAACAGGTGGACCCAGCCGCCGTACAGGACCAGGACAGCACCCGAGATCATCCCCCTCACCCGGGTCCCCCAGATCGCCTCGTTGCTGTCGAGCTGGAGGACGGCGCTGGTCTCGACACCCAGGATGAACCAGCCGAGCTCGGGACCCAGGCCGATGCGAAAGGCGTCGGAGCGAAAGTCGTAGAGGCCGTCCGCCACCAGCCCATACCACCAGCTGCCCTCCAGGAAGACCGCGCTCGCTTCGGCGCCGAGCAGGGCGCCGGTGTCGTCGCCATCGAGAGACAGGCCGACATCGATGCCGACAGGGAGGAACCAGCCGGGGGGGTGCTGGTCGCTCTCGGCATGGGCGGGTGCAACCGCCAGCAGTAGCGCGGTGGCCAAAAGGGCGGCGAAAAACGGTGACGTCGGGCTGGAAAGGAAGGCTCTCATCGAGCGTCCGCTCCCGGCCGGGTCCGATCGAGAAAGGCCTGCACCAGCTCGATGACCTCGGCGGGACTTTCGATCTGGGGCATGTGACCGCAGTCCTCGATGATCTGGATCTCGGCCCCCCGGATGTTCTCGTGGAGTCGCTCGGCCGATGAGCGCCACAAGATCCGGTCATTGTCCCCCCACAAGATCAGCGTGGGAACGTGGATCTCGGCAAGCCAGGCGCTGGCGTCGAACTCGACGGCCGCCTTGAGATAGGCGACGGCGGCGGTAGCCCAGGCGAAGCCGTCGTGTCCCTCCCGCAGGGCGAAGAGCTCGGCGATGAGCGCGTCGGAGGCGGGGTTGGAGGAGTCGAAGACGAACCGCTCGGTGAAGAACTGGAACAGGCCATCGCCGACGCTCACCAGCATCTCCGGAGTCGCGAACTGGCGGATGACGAAGGCGAACAGGCCGGTCACCGTACCCCCGCCTAGCGAGTCGATCAGGACCAGGCGAGCGACGGCTGTAGGCAAATCGCGGACCACCACCAGGGCGGTGCCTCCCCCGAGCGAGTTTCCGATCAGGGTGACCTCCTCGAGGTCGAGCGCCTCGATGAGGGCGATCACGGCGCGGGCTGCCAGCTCGACGTCGTAGGGCCGGTCGGACTTGTCCGACTTTCCGTGACCGGGCAGATCCAGGGCGATGACCCGGTACCGATCGACAAAAGCCGGCGCGACCCGGTTCCAGAAGCCGATGTTGCCCGCCCAGGGGTGCAAAAACAGCAGCGGCTCGTCGCCCTGGCCCACATCGACGTAGCAGATCTCGTACCCATCCACCGACAGGTACAGCTCGTCGGCGAAGTATTGGAGATCTGCGGTGCCCAGCAGCGGGGCCTTGGGGACGGTGGCGCAACCAAGGGAGAGGAGCGCCAGGCAGAGGGAGATGATGACCGCGGCGGTGAATCGGTGAGCAGCCTCGGTCCCCACCACGCGGTGAATTGTGGCAGAGGATGTGCATCGGGAAGGGATCGCCAGATCTTCTTCTCCCTCCGATCGGCCATGGGGACAACGGCTTTCACAACTGGACTCTTTTGGCTGGTCAGGTGGTTCCGGACGGGTTTTGCCCGTTTCCGTTGGCACTTTTACATCTCCAAGATGACGGCAAGACCAGGACACGAACCACATCTCTTGCAGGATGGTTCCATGCCGCCCCTAAAAACAGCCGCAGGAGGTGTAGCACAGGGTAGCGGGCCTGTCAGCGAGTTCGATAGCCGGAGCCGAGAGGCTTGCCGACGATTCCACTTGACCATCGACGATGGCATCCACCGATTTGAATGACTACTGTAATCGACACAATCGTTTCGGGCTATGATCTGCAGCAGAACGTCGGGTCAGAGGTTCTGGATGTAGTCAACCAGAGGCAAAGCCAGGTTGATCCCACCGCTGGCGCCGAAGGTGCCATCGCCGCTGAGTGGAGCGAACAGAGTCGCTTCCAGGTTGAGCTCGACCGCGTTCCACAGGCGGACTCCGATGAGGTCGAGGCCGACGATGGCGGTGTGGGCCAGGGCGTTGTCGGAATCACCTGCCAGCGACGAGGTCAGCGAGTACAGCAGCCCACCGAAAAACAGATTGTGGTGGATGTTGATATCGTGGCTTCTGAACGAGTTCAACTTGATGCCGATTTTCTCTGAATAGACGAGAGGATACACGATGTCGTCGCTGGTGGTGTCGGTATTGCCGCCAAAGAGATAGACGGGACCCATCGTGGCGCCGAGTCCGAGGTAAAGCTGCCAGACCGCCCCGAGGTTGTTCATTTCGTAAAAATGAAGGACATAACCGTCGATATCGACGGTCACACTCTCCTCATCGACCGAGGCAAATTTGGAAAACCCGCCAAGTGCATCGAGCAGACGCGAGACCTCGGGGTTGATGGAAATACCTGCGAGCTTACCTTGCTCCGCCATCCGGATGAAGTAACCGCGAATGGAGTTTAATACCTGTTCTGAGCACAAAAAGACGAGTCTGGGATACAGGATCTCGACGGCGTCGCAGGTCAATGGGTAGCGATGGTCCTCATCGGGGCAGCCGTCATGATCCTCGAAGCCGTCCTGGTCTTCGGGGCTGTTCGGACAGTAGTCTGCAATAACACCGTCTCCATCGCCATCTTCATGGTCGGGTTGAATTCCGGATGAGTAGTCGCCGGGAACATGATCTCTGGCGGGGGGAGGCTCTTCCGTTTCTTCTTGCCACTCCGATTCCTCCTCTGTTTCTCCTTCGGTGTCATCCGGCTCCGCTTCGATGATGAAGATGGTCTCCTCCTCCGGGGGTTCTCCAATGGAAATGGTATCCAGTTCGTAGACTTGCCCGGCGGAGGCCCTACTCACCGTCACCACCTGCTGGGCGACGATGGCATCGAGCTGACTGCCAAGCTGGAGTTCGAGGGTTGCACGGACGGTGGCCAGATCGAGCCCCCAGTTCGCTCGAAGCCATATCGCGACGGAGTCGACGGGTCGATAGAAGCTATCGCTATCGATTCTGTACAGCACGTTGATGATCTGGAGGAAGGCGCAGTCAAGCAGAAGCCACTTGACCTGCATATCGTCACCATCAGGGGTGATGAGGCGCTCCCAGACGCTTCGTGCGGGACAGGCCCGTTCCCCTTCGTGGCGGGCGAGCCACCCCGAAATCTCCCGATGGAACGAGTCGTCGTCGATGGCGACCGTTGAGAGAGGGCTGCCGCCCGATGGAAGGGTTCCGATGATTGCGGTCGCCATCAGGCGAAGGGCGTTGAGCCCACTGGCCACATCCGCCTCATCCCGGGGCATGGAGCCGTCGCAGAAGAGCTCTTGGGCGAACGCTGCCGCCTCGGTGGCCGTGAGGTCGAGAATGATGTTGTCGGCCACCAGGCGATCGACGAGCTGCCGCCCGCGGAGAGAGCGTATCCCGACCAGCGAGTCCTCGAGCACGATGCGCACAGCCGCGCTGGTTGTCGCCAGGGTGCCACGCACGTCGTCGTGGATCATCTCGGTGACCACCTGCTGCAGCCTGCGGTAGATCATGACCTGGAAATCGTCGGCCGAGATCGTGCCTCGCTCGTAGCTCGCTCCACCGCGCCCGATGCGAAAGGTCGCACTCTCCTCCCAGTAATCCTGGGCTGACGCCCGACTGGTTGCCAGTAGGCATAGAATGGGGATCACTCGACTGAAGCACCGTATCGGCATCGCCACCTCCTCGTTCCAAGTGCCGTTCCCAGGTGAAACTACCACGGTTGGTAAAGTACACGGAAGCGGACCTGTCCGTGAGTGTCGCCAGCTCGTCCCCGAAAAGTGCGCCCGGCGTGTCAACCTGAGTGTGCGGGTCGCAATTGCCCCACTTGCCTGATCACCTGCCAGGTGGGCAGGAAAAAAAGCCAGATCGCAAGAACCCCGCCCACCAGATAGAAGCGGACCCAAGGCAATCCCTGCGAAGTCCTTGCGACATGTTGACGGGATCACAGGGCCCGCTCGATCTCATCGCTCATCGGATCGATTTCGTCATCCTGCACCTTCACATGGCCCTCGAAAAACCCCAGCTGCGAGGAGCGCCCTGTTCCGCGCGCGACAAGTGGGCGATGATCTGGCCGCCGGGAGCGATGGCGATGACCTCGCCCGCTTCGACCTGGCGCAGCAGACGGGAGAGGTGCGTCTTGGCCTCCTGGACATTCGCGGTTCGAGTGAGGTTTGCCATCTCCGCCTCCACACCTCAACTGGGGTCTGGTCAGGTGACCTCATCAACCTCGCCGGCCGGGTCAAACCCTGGCACCGATCAGGTGAAGCCGACGAGGATCTGGCGGACCGGGTCTCTAACCAGGTCGGGAATCACGCGCGGACCAGGGCGGGTTGCCGTGCAGCAACATGACCTGACCCGTCTGGCTCACCGCGTGAGAACGCTGACACGCGTAGAGGAAGCGGCGACCGCTCTCCAGGCAGAGTCAGAGAAGAGAATGATTGTGATAGTCCACCAATGGAAGAACTGACCGCTAACCTCTTGACCTCTTGTGCGCGATTATCTATGCGCCAGTAGCAATACCTGTCAAGGCGC
This sequence comes from Bradymonadales bacterium, assembly GCA_016931535.1. GTDB lineage: Bacteria > Myxococcota_A > Bradymonadia > JAFGEP01 > JAFGEP01 > JAFGEP01. The sequence continues at coordinate 46,521 of JAFGEP010000162.1, read as the reverse complement.
TGATTTCCTTAATAAAAGCCTCAATGTTCGCCTTATCTACCTCCAATTGCTCTAGGATTGTGCCCATTTGTGCGTCGGCGGAGGCTTGAGCTTGATTACTGAGGAATACCTTGTTTGCAGTGAAAGACCAAAAATATCCTTTACTCACGCCTTCGGTGGGGATTTTGGCGGCGCAGTGATAGGTCGCCCCCATTTCTCTGGAGTTGGTGATCTGGCTATTCCCACTACTGATCTCTTTTGCAACAGCCTGTTCCTTTCTTCCAATCTTGATTGCCTCGTCGAGGTGGGATCGGAATATCTGAGCTTCCGCCTGGAAAGACAGGGCAATGAGGAAGTCCGGTTGGTCCTTGCCTCCTGTGCGCCCCTTGATGAGCTCCTTGAGTTCCAGTATGGCGCTGCGAAGCTGGGCTTCATTCAACTCCTGGTCAATCTTGGCCATCCGCATTCTTTTTACGGACGTTTGGATCGCATCGGTCTTATTGACAAGGTCTTTTGTCTGAGCCTCCATGTATCGCCTAACATTTTCGGCCCCAATCGCTTGGATCGCACCCTGTGCAGCGTTAACCGTCTGCGAACACTTTGTGAGCGCATCAGCCAAGCCATCAATAAAACCACTGGACTTCATTTGGTCCACTTTCAATACGCCACCCCACTTGTCGAGCTCTTGGCGCATCTTGCTTAACAGAGCAACGTCACCAGCATCTCCTTTTAGACTAATTGGCCTTAACTTATCTCCTTCAAGGTCGACAGATCCACCGCCAATCTTGATCTGTGATAATCCTAAGCCTGCCAAAGATACTGCGGTGTTAATCGCCGTCTGTACTTGCGCCATCTGGGCTTTCGCGTTGTCAATTTGCCCTTGCAGCTTCTTCTGATCTTCATCCTTTGCCATCTCTGGAGCCGGCAAGTTCGCGAACATGGTTGCTACATTTAGAGCATCCATTCCGGATTTGACATCTTCTCCGTGTTTTGCCGCCTCCTCGCCTTTTACTTTGGCTCCAGTCATGAACGTTGAAATGTTGGTAGTCAAGTTAGTAACCCTGTTCTGCATCTCAGGGTCAACAGCCTTTTGCTGCTTGCTGAATTCCTTTTGTGTTTCGATCTTGGTTTGACCCCTCGAAGCAATATCGGTGGCGGCCTTCTTGTTCATCGTGTTTTCTGTGGACCAGATACCCAGACTCTGTTTGGCTCCACTATACATACCCATCAAACGACTGTAGTCGGCAGCCAATTTGATAACCAAAGGCCCAAAAATCCCCTGCATTGTGTCCTGGGTCTTTGCTTGACTCAAATAGTTTTGAAGGACCCTCTCCGCTTCCTTTGTCTCTGCGACCATCTGTCCAACATTTGAAAGCGGACTATCCGCTTGTGCGTCCATCAGAGACGTGTAAGATGATTGTACACTCTTGAGAAGCGCTTCAGCTTGGGATCTGTCTGAAGCATATGCGCTCTGCAAATGGTGTTCGTCAGGGGAATTCTTAAGATTGTCCTGGTATGCTTCATTGCCACCCTCAACTACTGATGAGAGGCTGCGGAATATCTTTGAACGCCGAATACTAAGTTGCGTGGGTTGTCCCTCAACCATACTCTCCGCCGCCAGGTCCGCTTCCAGCTCCACCGGGTCCGATGGCGCACTGACCTCCAGCTTGAACCGCGGTACCCCCGATGACTGCTGCACCGTGTGGGCCACCTCGTGGGCCAACAGCTTCTCCCCGGCTGGCGAGCTGGGGTTGTACTGCCCGGCGCCGAAGTGGATGTCCTGCCCCATGGCGTAGGCTTTGGCGTGGACCGACTTGGCTGCCGTCGCCGAGGTGGAGTCGGTGTGGACCCTGACCGAGCTCAGATCAACCCCCAGGGAGGACTCGAACTTGGTCTGGACCGCGTTGGGCAAGGGGGATCCCGATGAGGAGGCCGCGGCGGCCACGGCAGACTCGGCGCCGCTGGATACCTCAGCCGAATCGGCCATCCGTTGGATGGCGGTTCCCCAGCCGATGTTGCCCGCCGTTGGCGTGGAGGTCTGGGTGGCTTCCCAGCCGGCCTCGGGCTCGGACAGCTTGGCCTGGACCAGACGGGTGCCCAGCTTCTCGTCTACCTCGGGCTTGGCCTGGATCTTCACGTCTTGCTTGGATGACGTCTTCTCGGTCGCCATGGGCTTTACTCCATCCGGTTAACAGCCCGCAGGCTGGTGCCTCCCTCTATCACGTTTGTTGCGAACGGTCGACCAGGTCGACCCGTCCACCTCGTATACGTAGCAAGGAACCCATCTCGCGGGCAACGGCGATGCCCGTCTCTTCCAGTAGATTGTTGTCGATGACGCTGCCCGCCTCGACCGCCCGGAAGGCCGCTCTCAGCACGGCATCCTTGATGGATGCTCCGGTGAACTCGAACGCTCGGCTCAACCGTTCGAAATCGATCTTGTCTGCCACCTTGGCGCCCTGGGGAAGCATCAGCCGCCACAGCTTGGCCCGATCCACCTGGTTGGGGGCGGGAAAGTAGATCTTGAACTTGATGCGCCTGGCGAAGGCGGCATCGATGTTCTCCTCGAAGTTGCTGGTCAAGATGGTGATCCCGTCGAAGCTCTCGATGCGCTGCAAGAGGTAGTTGACCTCCAGGTTGCTGTAGCGATCGCGGGCGTCCTTGACCGTGGTACGCTTGGCGAACAGCGAGTCGGCCTCGTCGAAGAGGATGATGGCATGGCTGCGCGAGGCCTCGTCGAACACCTTGGCCAGGTTCTTCTCGGTCTCCCCGATGTACTTGCTGACCACCTGGCTGGTCTCGATGCGAAACAGGTCCATCCCCAGCTCGTGGGCGATGATGCCGGCCACCATGGTTTTCCCCGTCCCCGGGGGGCCGGTGAACAGCGAGCTGTTGGCGCGGCCGTAGGGGACCTTGGAACCGAACCCCCATTCCTCGAAGATCTCCCGCTGGTAGCGGGCGTAGGTCACGATCTCGTTGAGCTTCTGCAGGACCTCGTTGGGCAGGATGATATCGTTCCAGGTCTGGTTGGTGGTGATCCGTTCGGCGATGGAGTACATGCCCTGGTTGAGCTTGCTGGTGGCCATGGAGCGCAAGGCATGGGGGTCGAGCCGATCGATCGCTCCTTCCGTGGTCAGGTAGGCGTTCTGGTTCGCCAGCCGGACGGCGCGGTGGATGTCCTCGACGTTCAACGCCATGTCGCACACCTGCTTGCGCAGCTCGACCTCGGTGAGGGGCTTCAGCTTGGCGTGGGCGATGGCGTCCTGCCAGATCACCACCTGCTCGTCCAGGGTGGGCGGCAAGGTGCGCACCTCGAACAGCGGTTGCAGCGCGCGCTTCAAGATCTCTTCCCCATCGAGCGGCGCATCGAACAGGATGGGTTGGGTGAGGAAGGTTCTGGATCGTGACACGATCCGTAACACCTCCGCAGCGCTGGCGAGATGCTCCTCCCAGCTCCTGGCTCCGTCGATGAACAGCACCGCTTGCCGGAGTAGCGCCTCGCGCAACACCCGCCAGAAGACGTTCTCGAACTGATCGGGGTTCCCGAACAGCATGTAGGCCGACAGCTCCACCACCGGCCGCTCGTACACCATCGCCCAGGTCAGTGCCAAGGAGAGGTTGGTGTCCCGGGTGCTTCCACACAAGGCGATAAACACCCCGCCCTCCCGATCGCGCCACCGGATCGCACGGTCCAGCTTCTCCAGCTTGCTGGCAAAGTAGCTCTGACCCGGACGCCGCTCGACCGGGTGCAGGTAGGACATGCGATCGATCTCGACCGGCCAGTAGTCGCGGCCCGCGACGTAGGCGATGACCGACTCGTCCAGCTCGATGAGGTGGTTGGATAGACCCGTTCCCTGGCGGGAAACCGGAGCGTTCAGGTAGATCAGGCACAGTCGGCGCAACGGTTTTCGGATGTCGAGGCGATCGAGGAATAGCTGCTCGTCCTCCTCGGTGTCGGTGATCATCTGGAGCACCACGCCCACCGAGTAGTAGTCGTCGTTGTTGAGTAGCCGCCGCCGCTGGGCGTTCAGCGTGGAATCGCCTTCGATCGCCAGCAGGATGACCAGCCACAGCTCATCCTGCAGGCTCAGCTTCAACCGATCGGAGAGTGTCGTGAGCCGCAACGGCTGTTGCTCGTTGTGATTGGCGTTCAAACGCAACAGCCAGCGATGCCTCAGGTCGAGGACACGCGACACTTCATCGCCGATGGCCGATGCGCCCGTCGATCCGGACGCCCCATCCCGCATCCCGATGGCTGCGTCAGCCCCGAGGTGGTCGGACGACTCCTCAGCTGGACCGTCGAAGCCCCCCCCGACGGTCTGGTCGGACGACGGCGCCGTGCTCCCCTGGGCGGTGGCAAACAGCAGCGCCAGTCTTGCTCGGGCCCACTGGCGTACCTCCCGCAGCAGCTCGGCATCCGTGGCATACGGTTGCAGGTGGCTTGCCACCAGCCTTCGCACCACACCCCGGACAGCCTGTGCATCATCCACACGCAGCTCGGACTGGTATCGGTCGGCCGCCTCGCATAGCGCATAGTAGGCGGCCCCTGGACGTTCAGCCGCCAGGAGACGATATCCGTCGAGCTCGCACGACTCCGCTCGGCCGGCCTGCATCGGTTGGCCGTTCCGCTTTTCGCGAGCCTCTTCGAGCAATATGGGAAGAGATCCTTCGCCACGTTCCAGTAGATCGAGGCGAATCGCATCGAGAATGGCCCTGTGCGAGGGCTCTTCATCGGAAGCTGGCGCAGGAGGAGCTTGGCCAGACGAATCCACTTCGATCCGCGAGCTCGTCAGGACGGTTGAGAAACCCTCTTCTTCAGTGGACAGATCGTCCCCCCTGTCGCTCGTCGGCTCGTCAGCCCTGACCGACGTCATCTCGGCTGGTTCCGCTGCGTCCATCCGGTCGTTTCGAACCTCTGGCTCTGTGGGGCGCCGGTTCTATGTTCCGCCAAACCAATTCTCTAGACTACACGATATGTTGCGCTTTCGCAGGGCCAACAACACCTAAAAACGTAGTGATGCTTCACTGCTTCGTCAATCGAGAATGCGGCTCTAGTATGAGTAGAAATGTGTGGATCTCAATATCCACTATTTCCCGATGGTTGGGTTCCCCGGCGGACTTGCCCTCAGAAGTTGGATCTTCATTCAAACACAAGCCGGATCGGGCAGCAGCGGGCTGTGGGCCGGCTTGGCGAAGCAGGTCTCCGAGAGATGGGGATCGCGCCGGATGCGCACGTAGAGCTTGAGCGCCAGGGTGAAGAGGTGCTTCTGAATGATGCACTTCTCGGCCACCGGCCTGGTGATGCTGCCGGTGTGCTCGAGCCGGTCGGCCGGACACTGGCCGCCGCAGATGTACCGCGCCCAGCAGGCGTGGCACTGCCTGCTCGAAAAGATGGTGTTCTGCTTCTCGAAGCGGCGCGAGATCTTGAGGTTCACCCCATCGAAGACCGAACCCATGCGGTACCCCGGCTTTCCGATGAAGCGGTAGCAGGGGTAGATGTCGCCCTCGGCGGTGATGGTCCAGTTCTCCTCGCCGACGAAGCAGGGCTTGAAGTGGCCGTTGCCCTTGTCGATCCGTTCCAGGATGGTGACAAACAGGTTGTACCTCCCCTTACCGGCCACGATCCGTTCCAGGGTTCGCTCGGCGAGCTCGCTGTAGGATCGGGTGAGCAGGTCGAGGTCGAGCTGGAACCGAGGGTCGGGTGTCGTCCCCGGGCTGGTGACCGGCTCCAGGCTGACGCCGCGAAAACCGGCGTCATAGAAGAACTCGGTCAAGGCGACCAGGTCCATGCAAGCGGGGGTGATGGTGGCTCGTGCCGAGCAGGGGCCTCCCAGCTCGAGGTAGTGCTTGACGTTGGCGAACACCCGGTCGAAGGTGTCGCCTCCCGACCGCAGCCGGCGGCAGGCGTTTTGTACCTCTGGGGGTCCATCCATGGAAAACAGGGGAGAGAACCCGTTTTCGTGCAGGAAGGCCGCCTTTTCAGGGTCCAGCAGGTAGCCGTTGGTGGTCATTCCGAAGGAGACCTTCTTGTCCTGTTCGATCGCTCGCCCCCGGGCGTAGGCGACGGTACTCTTGACCAGATCGAAGTTGAGCAGTGGCTCTCCGCCGAAGAAATAGATCGACAGCGCCGGAGCGGAGCCCGATCGTTCCAGCAGGAGATCAACCGCCCGGCGCGCGGTCTGCTCGTTCATCGGTCGGGGGGGCAGCTTCTCGTGGTCTCCATGGCAATAGCTGCAGGCGAAGTTGCAGGCGTTGGTGACCATGAGCAAGAGACACTGGAGATCGAACCCCTTCTTGCGGGGCGGTCTGGCCAGTGGTGGGCGGATCAGGTTTCGCGCAGCCAGGCTGTCGACCTCCAAGATCGCCTCGTCGATGGCCGGGCCGTCAAACTGCTGGGCGAGCACCTTGTGAATCTGCTTCGGGCGGAGATGGCTGTTTTTCAGCACCTCGCCAAACAAGGCGTCGATCTCGATCACCGCGAAGGAGGAGGGCAGAAAGGCGTATCGCTGGCCGTCCTGCTCGAACAGGTAGTAGTCGGCCGAGGTGATGGTCTGCCCCACGGCTACTGGGATTGGATGATCTCGGTCCGGCAGATCACCGTGACGGGGCACTCCCCGTAGTTGCTCAGCCCGCAGGCGTTGGCGGTCTGGCAACCGCCGGAGACCTGGGTGCGGCACAGCACCGAATCCTGGCAGCCGGAGAGGTTGGAGTCACAGCTGTCGATGTGGCCCTGGCCGGTATCCTGGCAGATGTCGGGGCTAGTGCGAGCCCCGCCGCGCGCCATCGACTCGGGCTCGTTGACCACCCGGTAGTGCTGGAACAGCTGCTCGACCTCCTGGTCCCATTCCTCTTCGGTCAGGTTCTGGCGGACCCGCACCAGCTCGGGTTGACCGGTGGCCGCCGGGTCCAGATCGCCGGTGGGAGGCATTTGGGGGGGCTGACCGGTACCTTCGGGTAGCGGTTGGCCGGTGCCCTCTTCCGGCTTCGGAGGCTCCGCCGGCGGGACGGTTGGTTCGCCGGTCGGCTCCTCTGCCCAGGCCCGCTGCGGTCTGGACGTCGCCACCTTCAGCGAGACCAGCGCCGCCAGCCCGCCCCAGAGGGTATCACCCAGGCGACGCAGGAATCCGCGTCGTGATGTCTCTTCCTCCAGTCTCCTTGTTGCCATGGTGGTTTCCTCCGCATCGAGCCTATTGTTGATACCGAACAATCCAGACCACCTTAGGTGGCCTTTCTTTCCTTGTCAATCGATCGAGGCGGGTCTTCCAGTCGGCGGATTTGCCTCGCCACCAGCCTGTCGGCCGGAAAAGGGGCGCTCGGTATCCTGCCTGGTGAGCAGCTCACTCAGCCGGCAAGATGGTGAATGGCACTCTGTCCTCCGCTCGCAGCGACCGCGCTGTCTGGACCATGTCGGGCCACAGGATCAGTAGCTCGCCATAGTGCCGGACCAGCTCTTGCATCAAGGGCAACGCTTGTTTTGGGGGAACCAGCGCGGCCAGATCTCGTGGGAGGGCATAATCGGGGTCGATGGCGGCATCGAGCAGCGTATCGCGATATTCCTCCACGTCTCGAATCCAGAACTCCGGCCTGTCTTCATTTTCCTCGATCATCCGGTCGAACATGGAGACCTGGTTTGCCACCAGTCGGGCCAGTCGTTTGGACACGACGTCTGCAAAATCGGTCGGGGCCAGCGCTCCCAGGTCGACCAGGTGGTAACCCAGCGCGCGCGTTCTTTCCGCGGTGAGCCAGGTACCGCCGGGTAGCTCGAAGGCGAGGATGAGCTGGATGAGGATCTCTGCGGCGCGCATCCGAGTGAAGGCGATCAGGTTGTCCTTCCTGGAGCTGGCGCGTCCCTGGAGTGGCTCGTGGGCGACCATGTAGGGAAGGAAACCGACGTATCCCTCCGGGAACAGCAGGCGGATGGTGGCTCCGAAGATGCCGTCCTGGTTGCGTTGAACCGGGAAGAAGGGGGGCAGCAGCAGCCGGTTGTCCAACGCGATGTTGGGGGTCATCAGGTGCAACCCCTCACTGAGGGTGGGGCGCAGCACGGTGCGCCGCACCTCGCGGGTGTACGCCAGCCGTTGGTAGGACGCTCCCGACCGGGTCAGGCGGTCGAGGCTTGCGCCGTCTCGCAGCAGATTGTAGCTGGAGACCTCCATCCCGCTGTCGCCCATCAGCCCCGTCATGGTAGCCAGCACTTTCCCTCCATCCCGGTCCAGGACGGCCAGGATGCGGGGAGAGGCCTGATCGGCCACCAGGCTTGCGACTCCACCGCAGGACTGCACGCACCCTCTCAGGCTTTGCCCCAAAAAGCGCCGATGCATGGCCAGGACGTCGGTCGGCTCCCCATCTTCCGCGGCCAGGGCCGCCTGCCTGTCGGGGTAGTACCAGAGCTGGGTCGGATCGGCCCGGGAGAAGAGCTCGATCCCATCGGCGCGCTCCGGGGCTTTGGCGATCCGGCACAGGGTGTCGTCATCCATGTTGATGAACGGCTCGCCCGCCAAGGTCAAAAGCTCTGCGTTATGGTTGGCCCCCACCGTCATCTGGCAGGGAGGCAAGCCAAACAGGGCGAACTGGACCACCGGCGCCGGCAGGCCGGCCTCTGTCAGCCAGCCCGCCAGACGCTGTTTCTCCTCTCTCCCGGCATAGCTGATGGGAACACCCAGCGCTCTGGTGAGTTCGCCCAGCATCTCGCGATACCGGTAAGCCGTCTCCCGGTCGCGGGTGTCATCGAAGACCAGGTAACGGGGGGTTCGGCCGCGCTCCTTCAGGGATCGGATGGTGCTATCGAAACAGCGCCGAGCGCTTTCGACCCGGTCGCAGGTCACCATGGCCACGTTTTCGATTTCGACCGGTGTGGCCGGATCCTCGATCTGGGCCCAGTTGCGGCCGATCTCCTGGCGGGAGACGAGCAGCCGTTGCTCGGCGAGGGAACGGAGCTGATCGAGCAAGGTGGGGACCTGGTCGGGATCCAGCATCAGCTCATCGACCAGCGCCTCGGCGTGACCCTCGAGCGTATCGAAAGACCGGCACCGCTTGAGCAGGTCGGCCATGGGTGCCGGGAGGATCCTGCTCTCCCGACTGGAATGGGAGTAGACCAGCTCCTGCAACAAGCCCACCGGGACCATATCCAGGTGCGCAATTCGAAATTCCCCGGCATCCACGTCGATCTTTGCGGAGCTGCTCTGGTGCGTGTTTCGGCCAACCGGTTCGCAACAACCGGTCTCGGAGGAACCGTTCTCTCTTCGCTCTGGTGTCTCGGGTTTGTGTTGATCCTGCATCGTTGCGTCCCTACCGACAGGGTGGCCAAACCAGAAGGTTGCAGGTCTGGGACCTGGCGGTCAACAGGCTGTGGCTACGGATCAGCAACCGGTTCCGCCAGCGGCTTTCCATCCAGCCGCAGCTGTTGGCTGACCCGCAGAAGGTCTAGCCAGTGGACCAGGAGCTGTCCGTAGTTTCCGACCAGCCGCTGGAGCAGCGCGAGCGCCTCCTGCTTGCTGCGGCCTTCCGACAGGTCGAGGGGAAGGCACAGATCGGGACTGGCGATACCCTCGATGATGGCGTCGATGGTCCGGCGCATATCGGCTGCCCACCAGGCCGGTTTTTCTTTGGCCAAAAGGAGCGACCGCTCCAGGTTGGACACCCTGCTGCCCATGGATTGCACCAGAGCCAGGCGGAGAAACTCCTCGAACTCCCGGGTGTCCAGAGCGCCCAGCCATTGCAGATGTCTCCCCAGAGCCGCCATCCGCTCGGAGGGCTCGAGCTGCCGAGAGGGGGGAAGGTAAGAGACCAGGCAGTGGCGAACCAGCCCCTCGGTGAGGTGGGTGCGAGCCGCCTTGAGGTTGTCCTTCCAGGAGACGGTACGGCTCTTGGGCGGCTCGTGTGCCACCATGTACGGTACGAAGCCGAACAGCCCCTGCGGATTGCACATCCGCGCCGTCAGGGAGAAGATGCCCTCCTCGTTTTGGAGCACCGGGAAGAAGGGCGGCAGCGGCTGCGTGAGGTCGATCCCCAGAGAGGGGGACAGCACGAGGTAGGCGTCGGTGACCGTTGGGCGGCTCACCGCGCGGAACACTTCGCGGCTCAGGACCAACCGATGGTACTGCTCCTCAAAACGAGTCAGCCGTTCAAGGCTCTCTTTCTGCACTCGCAGGTAAACTCGCGAGGTGGCCATGGCCGAGTCCCCCGCAAGACCCAGGCTGGTCGTCACGATGGTGCTGGATCCTTCCTGGAGCGCGATCATCATCTGCGCCCCGATCTTCCCGAGATCCAGCTTTCGGTCCAAGTCCAGCCTGGCGAGGCAGGCGGAGAGGCTTTGCCCCAGCATGGACTCGTGTGCCTCGATCGCTCCTGCGGAAGCAGGCTTGGCGGCCGCCCGCACCGATTCCCGGTCCTCGAAGAACCAGTACTGGGTTGGATCGGTCAGCGAGCTCAGCTCCAGACCCTCTTTGGTATCCGGGACAACCAGCAGGGGGAGGAAGGTGTCGTCATCGAGGCTGAGCACACGCTGGCCGGCATGATGAAGGAGCAGGGCGTTTCGATTGGCCCCGAAGGTTTTTACGCCCAACGGCGATCCGAACAGCGCGAAATCGATGACCGGCGCGGGAAAGCCAGCCTGGACCAGCGCCTCGGCGAAGCGCTTTTTCTCTGCGGGACCGCCGTAACAAACCGGCATGCCGTACTCCTGGCCGAGGGCGTAAAGCATCCGGCGATGAGAGGTCCAGGCGGCCTCGTCGGGGGAGTCGTCGAGCAGCGCGCAGGGGATCGTCCGCCCGTGCTCCCGGCAGTTGGCCATGTAGCTTTCAAGACCCCGCCGCGCGATCGGGAGCCGGTCCCGCGTGATCATGCCGATGGCCTCGATCCGGCGCTCCACCTCGATTTCGGTGGTTGTCGATCGGGCATCGGCGGCTTGCTGTGCTCTTTGGCGGGCCAGTTGGATCAAGGCTGCTTTCTTGACCAGCAGGCCGTTTTCCGCGTGAGTTTCCAGCTGGTGCAGGATGCCCTGGAACCGATCTGGCCCCAGGTGAAGCTGCTCGCACAGCCGCACGGCGTGGTTTTCCAGCGTATCGAATCGGTGGCAGCGGACAACCAGGTCGGCCTCGGGGGCGGACAGGAGGAACGTTCTGTCGGGTTTCCAGGGTGAGACGACGACCTGGTCGAAACCGGCCTGGTACTGGCTGGCCGGTACGGCGCAGTAGAGCTGCTCTTTGGGGGGGAGCTCTTGGCTGGCGCCATCAACGGATTCCTGTTCACCCCCAGCCCGTGAAGATTGTTCGGAAGGTCTCTTGTCGCGTCGGAAAAGCCGTCTGAGAAAGGACATCGCTATACCGCCAAGTCAACAGCCGATCGCGACAGCAAGTTCCCAAGCGACCGAAGCCCAGGTGCCCTCAAGGGATGATGTGCCCGATCAACACCTGACCAAAAGCAGGACGCCAGGCCCATGTCGAGGCGCCGGCTCCCTTGGGAGCTCACTCGATCAGCTTCTGATCACCAGCACGACCCCCGCAACCAGCAGCAGCAAGAACACCAGGATGGTGAACACCTTGTGGTTGATCCGGGTCTGGATCCAGTCGCCGGCCAACATGCCCACCAGCAGGGGGGCGACAAGAACCAGGCTCAGCTTGCCGCTTGCGGGGGTCAACGCCCCGATGAGAAGGTAGTTCAATACCAGGATGCTGTTCAAGATCAGCCACAAGGCACAAAGCGTGCTGCGAAACTGGACCTTCTGCAATCCCTCGCGCCCGGCCACGTAGATCGCCATCGGTCCACCGGTGGCGTAGGCCCCGTGGATGACCCCCCCCGCCAGCAGGTAGGCGGCCTTCGCTACCGGTCCCAGCGGCCTGTGCGCTTGGCCCGATCGCCTCGACAGCTCCAGCAGCTCGAAACCAGCCAACAGGATCACGAAGACTCCGAACAGAAGACTCAACAGCTGGTTTTCCCCTGCTCCGAACAACAGCATGCCAAAGGGAAGCCCCACCACCATCAAGGGAAGTATCCGCTTCAGTAGCAACCCCCAGCTGACATCCCTCCGGTACTTCAGCACGATGAACAGGGAAAGCACCAGGTTGAGCGGTACGAAAGCCGGGAGTATCTCGTTGATGGGAAAGAGCAACGCGCCCAACGCCACCGCCACCACGGTCGCGCCAAATCCCAGCGCCGCTTCGATCAGAAAGGCCGCGCAGACGATCAGACCCAAAAAGATGGTGGCTACCAATGACGACTCCTGATCGGCGGCCTAGGATACCAGCCCGTACCTAGCGCAGGCGTTGCCCTGAGTGGATCGGCGGGCGTGGTTTCCGAAACCTCTTTCTAACGCGCCAGAACTTTGGGGGTTCCCAAGAACCGGCCGAGTTGTGGCGCAAAAAACGACAGAACTTTGGGGGTTCTCAACAACCGGCCGAGTTGTGGCGCAAAACGCGCCAGAACTTTGGGGGTTCCCAAGAACCGGCCGAGTTGTGGCGCAAAACGCGCCAGAACTTTGGGGGTTCTCAAGAACCGGCCGAGTTGTGGCGCAAAACGCGCCAGAACTTTGGGGGTTCTCAACAACCGGCCGAATTGTGGCGCAAAACGCGCCAGAACTTTGGGGGTTCCCAAGAACCGGCCGAGTTGTGACGCCGGTGCAGCAATGCTTCGATTCTGCCCGGCTCGGGAACACGAGGACAGCAAGACAGAATGGAGCCGGGGCCAGGAGCGGTTCCGGTCCCTCCGAGAGAAACACGGTCATTCCTCCACGCAGAAGCCATCCGGTGGAAAGTCGTCCGGAGGGTTGCACTGGCTGGTCACCGCACCACAGAGGTCGCCGCAGATCTGGGGCACCCCTTCGGGCACGATGTCGGGGGGGGCGTACTGGCCGACGAAGCTGTTGGAGCCGCTGCCGTAAGAAAACTCGATGTCACCCGTGCGCACGGTGACCCCTTCGAAGGACAGGGTGCCCTCCAGGTAGTCGTGACCGTCCTTCTCGACAATCAGGCTGTTGAGCCGCACCGAGGCCAGAGAGACGTACATGGGGCCGGTCCGGACGGAGATGGGGAAGGGGTCGGTGGTGAGGTAGCGTTGGCCGTCTCGCTGGCTCAAAGAGCCGGTGGCGTAGACGGTGTATCCCTCCTCGGTGCTATCGACGATCAGCTCGGCGGCATCGGTCGTCGTTCGCGGAGCATCGCCGATCTCGTCACCTTCCGCGCCGGCCAGGGCGACCGAGTTATCGGGCAGACTGAGGATCTCGGTGATGAGGGTGAGCCAGACGGGGAGCGGCTGATCCATGGTAGACACGATGACGTAGATCCCATCGACGAAGGGGACCTTATCGGTCGCAGGGTCGGATGGATCGAGGTAGTCCAGGGGGAAGAACTGCAGGTCATACCAGGTTGCCAGACCTGTTGTTTCCCCGGCGAGGTCGGCAAGCCCCTCCTGGATCTCGAGGATCATCGGCGCGTTGGGCTTGCCCAAGCCGTCGGGGTGGAAAAACAGCTCGGCCGACAGGCCGTTTTCCGCCACCGACACCTCGGTGTCACCGCAGGGTGAATCGGTTGCTCGGCAGGAATCGAGCAGTGGGAGGGTTCGCGGTGGGATTGCGCCCTCCACGTCCCGGTTGGGCGGCCAGACCCGAACCCTGAGGCTGGCAGGCTCGATCGGCTCGGAGAACTCCAGCAGCAAGGGATCTCCGCTCAGAAAGACGCCACAGGACGGCCAGAGCAGGGTGACCTCGGGCGGGGGATCGTAGACACAGCTGACAAGACAGCATCCCAGCAGGGCGGGCCACAGAGCCAGCGAAGTCGCCCGGTGCATGCGCATCTCCTAGAAGATGAAGGTGAACCGGTTCTCCACCAAGAACGAGCTGACCGCGTCCGAATGCTCATCTTCCAGGCCGCTGCCCGGAAAGAGCACCGCACCTTCCACGGTCCACTCGAAAAAGGTGCCCAACCTCCATGCGAGCTGGAGGTCGAGCTCGGTACCATAGTAGCGTCCAGACGGGCCACCGTGGTAATTGACCCGGTCGTCCTCGACCGTCAGGCCGTCCATCTTGAGCGAGGTCATCACCGGATCCACCACCCCTCCGGAAGCGGCCGCCCAGGCGATCAGGGCGCCAAAACGGCTGAACAGGGTGTGACGGGGCGTCTGCAGCCAGTCCACCTTGACCTGGGGGAAGAGCGCCAGGGCATTGGTGAAGCGGCCCTCTGAAGCCACCTCGGTCAGAGGGAAGGATCGCGATTCCAGCTGCTGCAGGTTCTCGATCCCCACCGCCGCCGATCGAGCCGTCTCAAATGCCAGGATGTGCTCGAACAACAGCAGGCCGACATTGAAGTCGCGGTCGAAGTTGAAGACATTCAGATCGGTGACGGGGCGCGGATCGTCGTCCCCCGAAGCGTAGTCGAACTCGAAGGTGATCTCGACCGGCGCCAGGTCCAGGTCCAGTCGGAGATGGGCACCCATCCCCAGGATCCGCTGTGATACCACCTCTTCGCCCGTCAAGGCGGCGAACCCCTCGGAGACCTCCCGGCTGTTCCCGGCGATCAGAGAATACTGGGCATCCCACTCCCATCGGCCGATCCCTCCGGAGAATCGGAACGGAACACCCCATACCGCGGTGTCGAACTCGTTCGAGAAGCGGTGGACCCCGAAACCCGACAGAGAAAGGTCGCGCCATGCCAGGCCGAACCAGTCGGCAGAGGGGATCTTCCACTGCAGGCCGAACATGACCTGGTGCAGGTCGTCAAAGCTGCGGTAGATGTCGTCCTGGGTCGCCCAGTCATAGGCCAGCACCAGTAAAAGCCCCCGATCCAGGCGGGTATCGAGCGCCAGATCGCCACCCTCGATTAGGAACTGGATGACCTGATCCAGCTTGGTGCCGAACAGCAGACGATCGGCGGTGTGGGCGTAGCGGCTCACTCCCCAACGGTTGATCCGGGTCCCCTCGTGGGCGGAGATGCCGGCTCCGTAGTTGTACGGTTGGCGGCCCAGGCGCAGCAGCCCCACGGGGAGGATCACCTCGCCGTAGGCTTGATTGATCCGGAACGGCTCCATCGATTGCAGCACCGGCAGGTAGCTGTCGGGATCGAGGGGGTCGGCTCCAGGTGCCAGACCGACGCGCCACCCTGCGCAATTGGGCCGGTAGGAGCTCATGGCCACACCGCCGGTGGGCACCGGCTCCCTGGGGTAGTCGCCATTGTCGCCGAACAGCACGCCGTCGAGCAGATCGACCTGGACGACCACCCCCCCATAGCCGGGTACCCGCAACCCCATGTCCAGCCGCATTCTCTGCTCGGTCCAGTGGGTCTCGGTCACGGTGGTCCCGCTGAGCTCCAGCGGGTTGATGTAGATCGTCTCTACCCGGTACTCGGCGCCCAGCTGCAGCCAGTCC
This sequence comes from Bradymonadales bacterium, assembly GCA_016931535.1. Classification (GTDB taxonomy): domain Bacteria; phylum Myxococcota_A; class Bradymonadia; order JAFGEP01; family JAFGEP01; genus JAFGEP01. Next base: position 31,190 of record JAFGEP010000162.1, on the reverse strand, counting down.
TCGATGGCCGGTCCCGGGGGCCGCCCTTGGGCGGCTGGGATGTGCCCCACGAGGAGCAGAAATGTCACGACCAGAAAGATGCCGGCAGCCGATCGGAACCCGTAGTAGGGTTGGTTCAAGCTGATCATCCGTACGAATTGGTGGAGGTTACCTCTGGCAAACGCCCGTTGGTCTGCCCAGACCAACGGGTCGAGTGTATGGAAGGGCAAGGGAAAGTCAATGTTGGAGCCGCGGGTGCGGCGCTCAGTGGCGGAGTCTGAGAAAGAGCCGGCCCAGGCGGGTGGCCAGGTCCTCCTTTTCCGCCTGGCGGCCCAGATCGGGGATGCTTCCCTGGGGGCCGTACATCTCCAGCATCATCTTGAGCACGTTGTTCTTGATCAGCCCACGCAACGGAATTTTCGAGATCATTCCGTACATGGCCGCCTGCCCTTCGGCGTACAGGTTGGGAGATCCCTTCACCGTGGCCACGCTCTCTTTCAGATCCGCCAGGTAGCGGTCCACCACCCGAGCGTGGCCCGGGGTGACCATGGCATGGAGGCTCTCGGGCTTTTGCTGCCGGTCGATGTGCCAACCTCGCCGTTCCATCTGGTCCCCGACAGCGTAGATGCTGACCTCCGGCGTTCGGGAGCGATAGGCGAAGACGCTCATGTGGGGTTGGCCCAACACCTCGATCTCCGGCAAAGAGCCGATCCCGTCGATCAGCTTGCGGGTGGTGTCCATGGTGGTCCGGGCCAGGTCGAGGTACCCCTCCTCTCCCAGAGCCTGCATGGCCGCCCAGGCGGCCGCGATGGCTCCTCCCGGGCGGGTTCCCAGCAGGGCGGGGGAGGCGTAGATCCCGCCCGCCCAGTCGGTATGGATGAAGAACTGGTGCTTCAGGTAGTCCTGGTTCCGATACAGAATGACCGAGGCCCCCTTGGCGGCGAACCCGTACTTGTGGATGTCGGCGGTAATGGAGGTGACTCCGGGGAGCCGGAAGTCGAAGGGGGGGACCGGGTATCCCAGCCGCTCCACCCAGGGCAACAGGAAGCCGCCCAGGCAGGCGTCCACGTGCAGCGGGATGCGGTGCTTGAGGGCCAGACGGGAGAGCTGGTCGATGGGATCCACCACCCCGAAGGGGTAACAGGGTGCCGAGGCGACGATCAGGGCGGTATTCCGGTTGATGAGCCTGGCCACGGACTTGACGTCGACCTGGTAGTTCCTGTCCACCCGAGCGTGGACCATTTTCACGTCGAAGTACTCCGCGGCCTTTTCGAAGGCGACATGGACGGTCTCCGGGGCGATCATCTCCGGCTTGCCGGTCCAGATCCTCCACCTCTTTCTGGCCCGATCCCGGTAGGTCTTGACCGCTAGCAGGCAGCTCTCGGTACCCCCCGAGGTCATGGTTCCCACCACCTGTTGGTCTCCGTGGAGCATGGAGGCGGTCATGGAGACCACCTCCGATTCGAACCTTTTCAGGCTGGAAAAAGCCATGGGGTTGAGGGCGTTTTCCGAGAAGTACAACCCGTAACATCTCTTGAGGAATTCGGTGTGGTCATCCCCCAAAAAGTAGACCAGACTCCAGGTCTTGGCTTCCCGGTAGTTGGCGTCGTTCTGGCGGAACTCCTCCATCTCGGCGATCAGCTGCTCTCTGTCCCTTCCCTGCTCAGGTATCCTTTTCATCTCGCTTCCCGTATCAGGACGGCCATGCTCCGGTCCAGGCGTACTTCTCCACCAAAGGAGGGGGCCGGTCGTTGGGTCGACGACGGAAACGGCGACCGGAATCGCGACGGTGACGGCAAGAAAGCTATACTACGGAAGAGCTTCGGAAGTCATCCGGCTGGTTACAGGCCAAGGCACGCGACAGAGTCTGTCGACTGTTGGCAGTCGGCTGCTAGCCCTTGCCAGTCGGCTGCTAGCTATTGGCAGTCGGCTGCCAGCTGTTGGCTGCCGGCGTCGCCCGGGGCATTTTCCTTCTCCTGGGTGCACTCTGCCACCCAGCGGCCGCTTTTTGGGGAAGCGGCGCGCCGGGTCCCGGCAGAGGGAGCACCGTCGTCGGAAAACCCCGTGCGACGTTTCTGGCAGCCGAAGACGGGTCTGGAGGGGTGTCGGCTTTTGGCCGCTGGGAGTCGGCTTTCGGCTGGCGGCTGCTGCGTGCCCAACCCCGATCCTTCCTAACTTCACACCGGGTGGCTAACCACGGTACACTACCCGGCGCGGCCTCTGGAGAGGCTGCCTCGACGGCCAGGATCGGGGGAGGATTGGATCCTGAGTGCTGTCCGGTTCTGTCGATCGGGCCTGTGGAGTTCAGGGAGACATGCTGGCGCTGGTCGAGATTCTTCTGTTCTTGCTCCTTCCGCCGGTTGCTCTGGTGCTGGCGCGGCGCTACCGCGCGGTGCAGGCCATCGGTCCGGTGCTGGTATGCTATATCTTCGGGGTGTTGCTGGGCAACCAGCCGTGGCTTTCGATCGACCCCAAGGCCACCGAGGTGGCGAGCGGGCTGTCCATTGCGCTGGCCATCCCGCTGATGGTCTTCTCGCTCGATATCAGGGGTTGGCTGCGGCTGGCCAGGTCCACCCTGATCTCCTTCGGGCTGGCGGTGTTGGCGGTTCTGCTTGTGGCGGCGGCTGGGGGGCTGCTGTTCGGTTCTCGGGTGGAGGGCAGCCCGCAGATCGCCGGGATGCTGGTGGGCGTCTACACCGGGGGCACCCCCAACATGGCCGCTATCGGCTTCGCGCTGGGGGTGGACTCCGAAGTCTTTGGCATGCTCAACGTGGCCGACATGATGCTGGGGGCCATCTACCTGGTTTTTCTGTTCACCTTGGCGGCCAGGGTGTTCGGCCGGTTGCTGCCTCCCTTCGTCAGCCGGAGCGATCGGTCGCGCGGCGCCGAGCCCGCGGGGGCGCCTGACAGGAGACTGCCGGTCCAAGAATCGGCCTCGATTGGCAAGCCCGGCGGTGCCGAGCCGGCGGGTACACCTTCTGGGCCAGCAAGCTGGCGCTCGGGGGCCGTGGCCATGGGGCTGGCGTTGCTGTTGGTGGCGCTGGCGGCAGGCGTCTACCTGGTCGCTCCGGCCGGCTTCGAGGTGCCCTTCGCCATCTTGGCCATCACAACCCTGGCGGTGGCCGCCTCGCTCAGCCCGCGTATACGCAATCTGCCTGGCACCTACGGTCTGGGGCAGTACTTTTTGCTGGTGTTCTGCGTGGCCATCGGCGCGCAGGCTGAGTTCGTCAAGCTCCTGTCCACCAGCCTCGATCTGATCCTGTTCGCGGTGCTGGTGATGTACGGGGCCATCGGGGTGCACCTGTTGCTGGCCGTCCTTTTACGCATCGATCGGGATACCTTGATCATCACCAGCACGGCGGCCATTTTCGGCCCTGCATTTGTCGTGCCCGTGGCCGAGGCGATCCACAATCGCGAGATCGTCCTCTCCGGGATCGCCACCGGTCTGGTCGGCTACTCGGTGGCCAACTACCTGGGGATGGGACTGGCATGGCTACTGGGCTGACGGGCCGAAGGTGGTCGGTCGGGGAATGTGGGCGGTAAAGCGGAACTTCGAGGTCCCGCTTCTCTCGCATCTCTCATCTGCTACGGTGGTGACCTGGGTGGTTGGTTTTGGGGGAGGGCGACAGGACCTGATCCCGGTGGCATCTCCCGGCGGCTGCCGAGGTGACCTGGGTGGTTGGTTTTGGGGGAGGGCGACAGGGGTCGGTCAAGGGGAAGCCAGGGCTTTGGGCGTTTGCTGGACCCGCTGTTGGCGCGGGGTGTGGTGGAATCTCTTGTCGGCTGGTCGGTTCACCGGTCCGCCGGCCGTCGGATGATCGTCGAGACAGGGGGTTGCTATGAGGTTTCAAACAACATCTGGCTGGTTGATTCGCCTGGGGCTGCTGGTGTTCCTGGCCGCCACGTCAGCCGGTTGCCCCACCTGCGCCTACCTCTGCTACAAGATCTCGCCGGACTACCCCAAGAACGAGGATCAGACCCTGTCCTTGCCGGGGCTTTCCGCGCCGGTCCGGGTCCTGTTCGACCAGGCGGGAGTGCCCCACGTGGAAGCCTCCTCGGAGGTCGACCTGGTGAGAACGGTGGGGTTCCTCCAGGCCCGTAGCCGCTTCTTCCAGATGGACATGCTACGCCGTTTCGCCCAGGGGCGGCTCAGCGAGCTGCTAGGTGAGCAGCCGATCCTGGATGGCAGCACGGTGCAGACCGACCTGGCCATGCGCTGGTGGGGCTTTCAGGAGACGGGCCAGCAGGATGCAGACGAAATGGAGGGGGAGATCCGGCTACTCATGGAGGCCTATACCCAGGGGGTCAACGCCGCACTGGAGCGGCACAAGCCCCTGGAGTACCGCCTGCTGGAGGTCGAGCCGGAGCCCTGGCGCATCCCCGACTCCTTCGCCATCGGCCGGCTGATCGCCTGGACCATCACCCACAACATGAACCAGGAGATCTCGCGCCTGGTCCTGGCGCTCCACGGGGGGGTGGAGCGGGCCGAGACCATCTACCCCTCGACGCCCTGGCCCGGAGCCTCCAGCCTGCCGCCGGATGGGGAGCAACGCACGCTTCCCCCTTCCATCGTTCCGGAGATTCGCGAGATCTTCCCGGCCCGGCCCTACCAGCCGACAACCGCCTCGAACCAGGTGGACCCACGCCATGCCGCCACGCCGTCTGCCCTCCAGAACGGCTCCAGCAACGCCTGGGTGGTCGGCTCCTCCCGTTCGGCCTCGGGCATGCCGGTTCTGGCCAACGATCCCCATCTCACCCACTTCCTCCCCTCGCTCGTGTACCAGCAGCACCTGCGCTGCCCCGGGCTGGATGCCATCGGGGTTGCCGTGCCCGGCCTTCCCTACGTCCTGGCCGGCCACAACGAACGGGTGGCCTGGGGGATGACCTCGGCGGTGGCCGACGTGGTGGACCTGTACATCGAACAGGTCGACCCCTCGGATCCCGATCTCGTGCTCGGGGTGGACGGCCTCTTCTACCGGCTGGAGCGTGAGGAGGTGGTGGTGCGGGTCCGCGATGGCGATAACCTGGTCGAGCAACGGGCGACCTTTCGGCGGTCCCGCAACGGCAGGCTCTTGAACGACCTGTACCCGGGGCTGCTACCCGAATGGGCCCCCCTGGTTTCCCTCCGCTGGGAGACGGGAGGCGGGGGCGACAGCATCCTCGGGTTTGCCCTGGCCAACCGGTCCAGCACGGTCCAGGAGCTGAGAGAGGCGCTGTCTCTGGTAGCCGCCCCGGTGAACGCCTGGACGGCCGCCGATGTCGACGGGCAGGTGGCGCTTTTCATGGCGGGGCGGATTCCCGTTCGCTCCGCCCACCTGGGGACCTTCGCGGTGCCGGGTTGGATCGCGGCCTACCAGTGGAATGGCACGCGCGATCCGGCCGGCCTGCCGAGCGCTGTCGGCGAGGGGCAGACGACTTTCATCCATACCAACAACCTGGTCGTCCCACCCGACCGATACCCGTACCCGTTTCACGTCGATACCGGCCCCTCCTATCGCTTCGACCGCATCGCGGAGCTGTTGGACTCCGCCGATGCCCATACCACCGGCAGCATGGCGGCCATCCAGCTGGACATCAAGCTGCCTCAGGCACAGCGTCTCGTTCCTTTCCTGGTCGCGGATCTGCAAGCCGCATCCGACCTCACCGCCCTGGAGTTCACCGCCCTCCAGCTCCTGGAACAGTGGGACTACCATGCCCGCATGGAGTCAGCCGCTCCCTCGATCTTCTACGAGACCTACCGCGAGGCGTTCATGGAGGCGCTCCGGGACGAGGTGGACGAGGCCGGCCTGGCCTTCCTCCTCTCCGAACGGTACGCCACCAACGCGGTCGACCTGTGGTTCGACCGGCCCGACCACCCGGTCTGGGACCATCGGGGGACCCCACAGGTCGAGAGCAGGAGCGATGTGGTCCGAGAAGCCTTCCGGCATGCGGTGGCGAGCCTGCGTGAGCGGTTCGGTCCCGATGCGGCGAGCTGGAGATGGGGGAGGCTGCACGATCTCCGTCTGGATCACCCCTTCGGAGGGCGCGAGTCGCTGGCTGGCCTGGTCAACCTGCCTGCCGCCGAGCTCCCCGGCGGTCCCGACTCCGTATGGAAGAGTCACTTCGACCTGGGGGTAAGCGAGCACCCCTTCCGGGTGATCGCCGGTCCGGTAGTGCGCATGGTGTTCGACCTGGCCGACATCCACCACGGCATCTGGGTGCTGGACACCGGCTCCTCGGGGTGGCCCTCAGACCCCCACTACGGCGATCAGCATGAGCGCTGGCTTGATGGGGAGTACTTCCCCATGGTCAGCGACTGGGCGGAGCTGCAGCGCACCGCCGTGGGGGTGCTGACGCTGGAGTAAGTGGTCGAAGGTCCGGTCGATCGCAAAGGTTCAAGGGCTTTTGGATCATGGTGGAGGAAGGGTCTGGCGGCCTGGCGCGCTTGACCATTCGCGTCATGAATGATATCCATTCATGCCATGAATGAATCGACGACGCTTCCTCGTTTGCTCGCGGAACCGCTGGCTCAGGCCTGCCGTACCCTGCCCGTGGTGGTGGTGACCGGGGCTCGCCAAACCGGGAAAACCACTCTCGTCCAGAAGCTGCTCCTTGGTGAGCGGAGCTACCGCACCCTGGATGACCTCGATGTGCTCGGACAAGCCCAGACTGCACCGGACGACCTGATCCGTCGATCGGAACGGATGACCCTGGACGAGGTACAGCGCTCGCCCGACCTGTTATTAGCAGTCAAGCGGGCCGTGGACGAGGAGAAGCGGCCAGGTAGATACGTCCTTACCGGCTCCGCCAACCTGCTCTTGATGAGGCAGGTCTCGGAGTCGCTGGCAGGTAGAGCCATCTACCTGACTTTGTGGCCCATGACCCGGCGGGAGCAGCTAGGGTTGGGTCGCTGTGGAGCCTGGAACAGACTGCTGACCTCCAAGGACGACCAGTGGCTTGATCTGCTCCGCCAGGAAGGGGAGGTGGGTCCGCCGGAGGACTGGCGGGTTCTGGCTCGACGGGGTGGCTATCCTACACCGGCCCACGAGCTGACTGATTCCGAAAGCCGGTCCTTGTGGTTCAGTGGATATACCCGCACCTACCTGGAGCGGGACCTCCAGGAGCTATCGGCCATCAGCGCCCTGGTCGATTTTCGCAACCTCATGCGGGCGGCCAGCCTGCGGCTTGGCCAGCTACTCAACCAGACCGAGCTGGGACGCGACATCGGCCTGCCCCAACCCACGGTGCATCGCTATCTGAACCTGCTGGAGACCTCCTACCAGATCGTTCGTCTGCCGTCCTTCTCCCGAAACCGCACCAAGCGTTTGGTGAAGTCCCCCAAGCTGTACTGGACTGACACCGGTCTGGCTCTGCATCTGGCCGGTGAGCCCGAACCTGTCGGCGCGCATCTGGAGAACCTGGTTCTGGCCGACCTGCTGGCCTGGAGGGATTCCCGTTTCGATCCTCCCTCGATCATGTACTGGCGTACGGTTCTGGGGGAGGAGGTGGATTTTGTGGTGGAATGCGCCGACCAGCTCTTGCCAATCGAGGTCAAGGCCACCCGGAGGCCGGTTGTGGCGGATACCCGCCACCTGGTGACTTTTCGCCAGGAGTACGGTGAGAGCTGCCGGACGGGCTTGCTGCTTCACTGCGGTCGAGAGCTGGAGTGGCTCTCTCCGGGTGTTCTGGCGGTGCCCTGGTGGATGGTGATCTAGGCCCGATGGGACCCGTTTGGCAGGATCCTTGATGTGCGAAAAGGCATGGTATGATAGCACGATACGCAAGCCCATAGACAATCCACCGGAACTTTCTTGGAGTCTCCGGTCCGCCGGTCTACAGGAAACGGTCAGCCACCGGTTACAACAAAGGAGATGCGATGAACCTGCAACACGCTCTAGTTTTCCTGCTCCTGACAGGGCTGCTCCTGGCGGGCTGCAACGGGGACGAATGGGTAGATCTCGACCTGGCGGACCAGGCTGGCGATGCCGGAGATCTCGGCGACGACCCGGGTGACCTGGGATCCGATCCGGTCGACCAGGCGCTTGACCAGAGTGACGCGTGGGTGGATCTCCTCGATCAGCCGCCCGAGGACCTTCCGGGTGATCCGACTCAGGATGCCGACCTCCAACCGGTGCCCTTTCTGGTCTCCATCTCGGCGGACATCTCCCAGGGCATCGTCCCGCTGACTGTCGAGCTCACCGCCGACCTGGAGGGGGCCACCACGGCGACCTATCGGTGGAACTTCGGCGATGGAACGATCGGCACGGCAGCTTCGCCCACCCACGAGTACACCGAGGCGGGCAAGTTTACGGTCTGGTTGACCGCCGTCAGCCCGGCGGGAGCGGTGGCCGAAGACAGCCTGCAGGTGACTGCGGTCTCGCCGTTGTCTGCCGAGATCGTCGCTTGGCCGCCAGTCGGCCACCCGCCGCTGGAGTCCACCTTGTCGGTCGAGCTGGAGGGCGGTCTCGCCCCCTTTCTCTACGACTGGGAACTGGGAGATGGCGGGACCGCCGATACCGCCGAGGTTGTTCATATCTACCCGGAGATCGGCACCTACCAGGTCGAGGTCGTCGTGACCGACGCCCTGGCGCAGGAGGCCAGCGGGCAGACCAGCATCCGCGTGGTCTCGGCCGAGCTGCCGGTGGTCCGGATCCTGGCGGATCCTCCCGTCGGGGTGGCTCCCCTCGATGTCCAGTTTTCGGCCGACGTGGTTGGCGGCACCGCGCCCTATACCTACTTCTGGGAGTTCGACGGAGACGTAAGCCCGGCCTCGACCTCGGCGGCCTTCGGCTATACCTTCAGTGCCGGAGATCACGCGATCTCTCTGACCGTCACCGACGCCCGGGGGTTTTCCGGTTCCGATGAAACAACCGTCGCGGTCCAGGTCGACAGTCAACCGCAGGTCACCATCGCCGCTGACGCCTGGGCCGGTATCGAGCCGCTGATGGTCCTGTTCTCATCGGCCGTCGACAGCGGCAACCCTCCCTTCCAGTACGCCTGGGACTTCGATGGCGATGGCACCGCCGACAGTGCGCTGGCTCACGACAAGCATACCTTTTCGGCCGGGAGCCACCAGGTCACCCTGCAGATCGCCGATGCCAACGGCGACGAGGCGTCCGACGACATCTGGATCGAGGTCGAAACGGATGTGGGGGTGTCTGCCCAGATCGAGGCCGGTCCGACCAGCGGCATCGAGCCGTTGGAGGTGGCCTTCTCCGCCGTTGTCGAGGGGGGCAACCTGCCGCTTGGCTATGCCTGGGATTTCGACGGGGACGGGACGGCCGACGCTGTCACCCCGGAGGTGGTCCACACCTTTGCCGGCGGCCAGACCCTGGTCGAGCTCACGGTGACCGACGCCGATGGCGATCGGGACGCCGACGAGGTCCTGATCGACGTGGAGGTGGATACGATGCCGGTCCTGTCGATCTCTGCCGATCCGGTCAGCGGGGATGTGCCGCTGGATGTTTCCTTTGTGGCAGGAGCCTCGGGCGGTAACCAGCCGCTCTCGGTTCACTGGGATTTCGGAGACTGGAGCAGCTCGGAGGAACCAGACCCATCCCATAGCTACCTGGGACCGGGGACCTTCTTTGCCGGCTGCACCGTGACCGATGCCAACGGAGACAGCGCCTCGGACGAGATCGAGATTGCGGTCAACTGCACCCAGGACGAGGCCTTCACCGGCTACTACTATGACGATGAGTACTTGAGCGAGCACAAGTTCGTGGGCACCCGTTACGATCCCTTCATCGACTTCGAGTTCGGCGAAGGGCTGCCGCATCCCGACATCACAGATCCGGACCATTTCTCGATCGAGTGGACCCGGACCGTCTGCGTCCCCTATCCGGGCGAGGTGGTCTTCTACACCTACACCGACGATGGGGTCCGGCTATGGGTGGACGATCAGCAGGTGATCGACGACTGGGAGAACCAGGCTCCCGAGTGGAACCAGGCGGCGGTCGCGCTGGATCCGGGCACCCACCACCTGCGCATGCAGTATTACGAGAACGATTGTGGGGCGGTGGCCAAGCTCTTCTGGTACACCCCCAGGACCCTGGTCCCATCCAGGCCTCCGGAGTTCGGGGCGGAGCTGTCACGCTGGCCGACGAGGTTTTCGCTGCTGCTGCCCGGGGAGACCATCGAGGACGAGGTGCTGGTTCAGAACCAGGGGATATTCGAATGGGCCGCCGGCGAGGTCTGGCTGAAGGCTGAGCTGCACTTGTCTGAAGGGGGAGGGGTCGTTCGACAGGAGCTGTGGCCGTTGACCGAGCCGATCGAACCGGAGGGGTTTCGGTACCTGCCGGTTACGGTGACCGCCTCGACCGATGAGGGAGAGCCGGTGCCAGAAGGCCACTACGACCTCGAGCTGCAGATGGTCCACGAGGTCGTCGGCCCCTTTGGCAACCCGATCTACATCTCGGTGGAGGTGCGGGACTACCTGGCTATGACCGAGCTGATCTCCCTGTCGGCCGAGCTCGAGGAGACGATCGAGCTGACCGTCGATCCCGACATCGGATACGTGGTGGGAGAACTGCCGGCGCTGTCCTATGTCGAAGGGATATCGGGCAAGGCGCTCTCCATCGATGGGGCCAGCAGCATCCACTACACCCTGGACGAGCCCCTGTCGGCGGCCAGCGGCACGGTGTCCTTCTGGTTCCGCATCCCCGAGTACAACAAGGAGATCTACCAGTTTCTTCGGTTCGGCGGGTATGACAGGGGGTACATCCGGTTCTCCATCGATCCCAACGGGTTCTTCCGCTACGAGGTCGGCACCGAGGAGAACGGGGTGGCCGACTTCGTCACCATCGAGCCCGGCGTGTGGACGCACGTCGCCGCCACCTGGGAAGATGGCAGCGCGCGGCTGTACCTCAACGGCTGGCAGACGGGACGGGAGAACAGGTCCTTTGTCCCCGGATTTTTCCTGGACCATCTGACCTTGGGGGGTGGCCTGGAGGGGGCCAAGCAGCTCCACCTGGATCGCCTGGATATCCGGTCCGGTTCCGCCGCGCCCCATCAGATCATGGCGGAATACCTCGGTGCGCTGGAGTACGACCCCACGACCGAGATCGAGGTGGGACCGCTCCCCTACATTGCGATCGGCAAGAGCTATCCGCTGCATGTCAACGCCCTGTGCACCAGCCTGAGTGGCTACCGGGACATCGCCTCGCTGGTCGATTGGGAGGTCGTCTCGGCAGACGGAGCGGTGTCGATCGACGGAATCGAGATCACCGGGGTATCGGAAGGTGATGTCACGCTGGAGGCCAGCTTCGAGTTCAGCGACTACTCCATCGGAACCGATGAGATCACGGTAAAAGTGGTGGAGGAGGAGCGGGCTTTGGTGATGCTCGATGCGGCCCTCTACGCCCTGATTCAAAGCCAGCTCGACACCTTCCAGGAGGACGTGGAGGCCGCCCTGCAGGTCATGCTGAACATCGAGCCGGTTTTGGAGCTGGCTCAAATGGACCCCTGGGCGGTTCGCGAGCTCGTGCGCGCCATCTACCTGGATGACGGAATCGCCGGGGTGACCTTCGTGGGACAGGTGCCCTTTGTGGAATGGGAGGGCACGGGTGCCATCTACTCCTTTTTCTACGAGGACCTGGATGGAAGGTTTCTGCATGGAGATGATAGCTGGAATCTCAACGGACTGATCCCGATCGACGACGGGGTGTTCGAGGGAGCCGAGGTCTGGAGCGGTTGGATGTACCCCAACGTGGCGCGCGACCCAGCGGGGGAGGACCAGCTCGCCCAGCAGGCGGCGGTGCTCATCGAGTTTTTGAACAAGACCCACCAGTACTACACCGATGGCCTGACCTTCGAGATCGAGGACCGGGCGGTCATGTACTACGACCTCGACCACCAGTACTACTGGCACAACCTGGACATCCAGGGGCTGTCGCCCGAGGATGGCAGCTTCTACCGCCTGGAGGATGTGGATCACTACGGTCGCGACGTAGACGCCCGTGGCCGGAGCATCCCGACCGAGCTACATACGAGGGTGCTGCGGGCACCGCCCGACGCCGTCGAGGTGGACTTCTCCCGCTACGCCTATGTCTGGAACAGCGAGGCCTTCGAGATCTGCAACATCATGACCCACGCCAACGAGGGCGGCCAGTGGTTTGGCGGCGACCAGCACTTCACCAGCCCCTGGGAGGTGGAGGCGTTCACCCGGGGCGCCCTGATCGTGACGGTCCAGGGCTGCAGCTTCAACCAGTTCAACTCGAATCCGGCGACGGCGGGGGTGCTGGCCTACCCCTTCGGCAGCTCCATCAACCAGGCGGTGCTGACGGGCGGCCTCTACCCCACCAACTTCAACCGCACCTTCAGCGAGCTGTCCCGGGGCGACTACCTGGGCTCGGCACACCTCAAGTGCATCCAGTCGGTGGCCCAGCGGGGCGGCCGGATGGAGGTCCTGGTGGGCAACCCGTTCGTGGTGGTGGAGTAGGCCGGACCGCCACCGGCGCTCCCTCACCCGGCGCATCCGACTGCGGGCGGCTGCGCCGCCTCTCCCGGGGGGAGAAGGGAATCGAGTGGTTGCCCCGGTCCAGTCCGGTGCAGCAACCTGGTTGGTCGTCTAGACCGTGGTCGATCGAACGGATCGGCGTACTCCTGTCGCTTCCATCAACGCGACAGGATCACAACCGTTCGGGGTTGACAGGCGGGCTTTGCCTGGAGATACACTTCATCCCACTCTTGCGCACCGGGCTCGTCGACGATGCTCTCCCGACGCCTCGAAAAGCTCACCTCCATCCTGGAGGTCGCCAAGGCGATGACCGTCCAGACCGACCTGGACGCCCTGCTGGCCCTCATCCTGTTGGAGGCCAAGCAGGTGGTCGATGCCGACCGATGTACCATTTACGTCCTGGACCCGGATAGCGACACCTTGTGGTCCCGTCTCGCCCAGGGGTTGGAGACCCGCGAGATCCGCCTTCCGCTGGGACAGGGGATCGCCGGGACGGTGGCTCTTCACAACCAGGTCGTCAACATCGCCGACGCCTACCAGGATGACCGGTTCGATCGGGCGGTGGACGAGGTCACCGGCTACCGGACCGGCTCGATCCTGGCCGCTCCCATGCGGGGAACGCGTGGCGACGTGGTGGGCGTCATCCAGGCGTTGAACCGGCTGGACGAACGGCCCTTCGACGCCGAGGACGAGGAGCTGCTGATGGCCCTGGGCGGCCAGGCCGCCTCGGCCATTCAAAACGCCATGCTCCACGAGGCGATCGAGGTGCTGTTCGAGAGCTTCATCCGGGCCTCGGTGACCGCCATCGAGGCTCGCGATCCGGTCACTTCCGGTCATTCGGAGCGGGTGGCTCGCCTGTCGGTGGCGCTGGCCGAGGCGGTGAATCGGGCGGAGAGCGGCCCCTATGCCGAGGTCCGGTTCTCCCCGCAGGATCTGCGCGAGCTTCGCTATGCCGCCCTGCTGCACGATTTTGGCAAGGTGGGGGTACCCGAAGCGGTGCTGGTCAAGGAGAACAAGCTGCAGCCCTGGCAGATCGAGCAGTTGCGTCTTCGCTTCGCCCTGGCCCGCGCCGGTCTGGAGCGCGACCACTACCGCCGCCGGGCGGAAATCCGCGAAGCCGGACGAGCGGCGGAGGCGCCACCGGACGAGGGAGAGCGCGATCTACGCGCTCAGCTGGATCTGCTCGACCAGAGCTGGCGCTTCATCGAGCGATGCAACCGCCCGGAGCTTCGGCAGGAAGAGGACACCTGCGAGAGACTGCGCCAGATCGGCGGGCTGCAGGTTCCGGCCGAGCAGGGAATGGAACCGCTGCTGACCGAGCGCGAGATCGAGCTTCTCTCCATCCCCCGCGGCTCGCTGGCGGCCGATGAGCGACAGGAGATGGAGCACCACGTGGTCCACACCTTTAGGTATCTGCGCTCCATCCCCTGGACCAAGAACCTGTGCAGGATCCCGGAGATCGCCCACGCCCACCACGAGCGGCTGGATGGAAACGGATATCCCCAGGCGCTGCGAGGAGACCAGATCCCGCTCGGATCGCGGATCATGGCCATCGCCGACATCTACGACGCGCTGACCGCCCACGACCGGCCCTACAAACCCGCCATGTCCCACCAGGCGGCGATCGGGGTGCTGGCCGAGGAGGCCGCCAGAGGCCTGATCGACGCCGACCTCCTGGTTCTGTTCATCGGCTCCATCACTGAATAAACCTGAACGTGAACCTGAACGTGAACCTGAACGTCGACGGGAACGTAGACGAGTCACCCCAGCCCGCTTTCCGCTCTTCACCCCGCCAACCCGCCCGGTGGCTCCGCTGGCGACGAGAGGCGGTTGTGTGGTCTGGCATTCAGCGCGTCCACCTCATGGAATGAACACAGGCGTGGCGACGTCTGCCCAGTTCAATCGGGTTGAGCGATGGAGGAGGCGGACTGACACCCTTCACTAACCGGACCGGATACGATAACCTATCAACAACTCTGGCATTTCCGCGAGGCGGGGCCGGTGAGAAGGGAACTGTCCAAACCAACCGGTTGGAAAGCGGTCCTTGGGTCGAGATCGATCCGCTTCCGGCTGACGGTGGGCTCCATCGCCACCATCCTGGTCATGAACACCATCCTGTCCTTGGTGGTGGTGCTGGTGGTCAGCGGTGTCCTGGTCGAGGAGGTCCAGACCCGGGTGCGGCTGGATCTGAACTCGGCCAGAGGTGTGTACGACAGCCACGTGCAGGAGATCGACCGGTTCCTGCAGGCCATATCTGCCCGCTGGTCCATCCCCGCTCCGCTGGAGGAGGCGGTCACGGGGGATTTCGGCCTCCTTCTGGATACCTTGCGCCAGGAGGGAGGGCTGGACATCTTGACCCTGATCGGACCTGCCGGCCAGGTGATCTACCGCGCCCACAACCACCCGGTGAGAGGTGACGACATCAGTGCGGACAACCCCTTGATCGCCCGCGTCCTCAGGGAATGGAGGCCGATCAGCGGCACCGTGATCGTCGCCCGGGAGGCGCTGGTGCGCGACGGGTCGCGGCTTGCAGAGCAGGCCTACTTCCAGATCCGCCCCACGCCGGCTGCCCGGCCAAGCGATCAGGGGGAGCAGACAGCCGGCATGTTGATCGCAGCGGCCGTGCCCCTGGTGGACATCAACCGGCCGGAGGAGCGGATCGGTATCCTCTATGCGGCCAATCTGCTCAACCGCCGCTATGACCTCGTGGACACCATCAAGGAGCAGGTGTTCTTGAACCAGACCTATCGGGGACAGGACATCGGCACCGCCACCATCTTCCAGGGGGACCTGCGCATCTCCACCAACGTCCCCAACGAGGACGGTACCCGGGGCATCGGGACCCGCATGAGCGCCGAGGTCACCGAGCGGGTGCTGAACCAGGGGAGGATCTGGGCGGACCGGGCGTTCGTGCTGAACGACTGGTACATCACCGCCTACGAGCCGATCCGCGATCCGGATGGCCAGGTGATCGGCGCCCTGTATGTCGGGTTGCTGGAGAAGCCGTTTACCCACCAGCGCCACATCGTCCTCGCCGTGTTCCTGCCGCTGGTGGCCTTTACCACCCTGGCCAGCCTGGGCCTGCTCTTCTTGACTACCCGCCACGTGCTTCGGCCCATCGATCGGGTGATCGGCATGACCCAGAAGGTGATCGCCGGAGATATGACCGCTCGGGTGGGCATCCGTCCTCCCGGTGAAATGGGCGTTTTGTGCAGCTCCATCGACGAGATGGCCGATGCGGTCTACGAGAGGGGCCGGATCTACGAGGCGGAGTACCGCCAGCAGATCATCCAGAGTGAAAAGCTCGCCTCTATCGGGCGTCTGGCCTCCGGTATCGCCCACGAGATCAACAACCCGTTGACCGGCGTGCTCACCTTCTCCTCGCTACTGCAAAAAAGCCCCACCATGGGGGAGCAGGAGAAGGAGGACCTCGATCTGATCATCCGCGAAACCACCCGGGTGCGCGACATCGTTCGGGGGCTTCTGGACTTTGCGCGCGAGTCGAAGCCCCACAAGCACCCGGTGCAGGTCAACGAGGTCATCCGCCGGGCGATGATGCTGGTCCGAAGTCAGAAGGAGCACAAAGATATCGTCTGGCAGGATCGCCTGGCCGAGGGCCTTCCCATGGTGCTCGGCGACAGAAACCAGATCGAGCAGGTCGTCGTCAACCTCTCCCTGAACGCCTGCGAGGCCATGCCCGACGGTGGCACCTTGACCATCGAATCCTCCCAGCAGGACAACGAGGTCGTCATCGTGGTTCAAGACACCGGTATCGGGATCTCCGAAGAGAACCTGCCCCAGATCATGGACCCCTTTTTCACCACCAAGCCGGTGGGCCAGGGGACCGGTCTGGGATTGAGCGTGGTCTACGGCATCGTCCACCAGCACGCCGGCACCATCGACGTGCAAAGCCAACTTGGCAGCGGGACCACCTTCACGGTGAGATTGCCCACCAGTATCCCTGGCAGCACATCGGTAGAGAACCAGACGGAGGCGACATGACAAGGGCTGCCCCAACCGGCCGATCCGACAAGGCCCGTATCCTGGTGATCGACGACGAAGCGATCGTCTGCCTGGCCTGCACTCGGATCCTGACGTTGGAAGGACACCAGGTGGACAGCTACCAGGATCCGGTCAAAGGGCTCCAGGCGGCGCTCGACGGCAGCTATGACGTGGTGCTTCTGGACATCATCATGCCCGATCTGGATGGAATGGAGATCCTCAAGCAGATCCGAGAGGCAGCCATCCCCGCCGAAGTGGTCATCATGACCGGCTACTCCACCGTCCAGACCGCCATAGAAGCCATGAAGCTGGGAGCGGTGGACTACGTGAGCAAGCCTTTTACCCCCGAAGAGCTGACGGTGGTGGTCACCAAGGCCATCGATCGGTATCGGCTCCTGCGCGAGTGTGCTGTCCTTCGACAGCAGCTGAGGATCAACCGCCAACCCGGGGAATCGGAGGAAGCTGGCCAGGCCATGCAGCGACTCGAAACCTTCATCCGGCAATCTGTACCCCTCACCTGGGAGCAGCTTGTGGAGACAAAGAAGCGGGCCTGCGAGCTGGCGACCGATCTGCTCGAACACCGCTTCCTGGTCGAAGCGCTGCGCCGCAACCAACAGGATGTCAACCGGGCCGCTGCCGAGGCCGGGATGGAGCCCACCGAGTTCGCTGACCTGATCCGCAAGCACCGCCTGGATGTCGAGGAGGAATGAGTCGAACCCCTTTGAGCACAACCCCGTTCTCTTCCGACCCGCTCGAGGTGATCGATCGGCAGATCCTGGTCACCTCGCTGTGGTTTCTCAAGGTCCGTTGGATCGCCGTGGCCACCATGGTCTTGGCCGGATTGGTGGCGGGACACCTGGGGTATCCCCTTTCGCTGCCGGGGGTATCCGCGGTGGCCGGCTACCTGGCGTTGGCCAACCTGGGATTCTACCGCCACGCGCGCCGCTTCCGCGAGGTTCCGGTCCAGAGATCCGCGCTCGACCTGTTCGTCAACCTTCAGATCATGGCCGACTGGCTGGCTGTGCTGGCGATCGTCTACCTCACGGGCGGTGTGATCAGCCCCTGCAGCCTGTTCTTCGTCTTTCATATCCTGATGGCTTCGATTCTGCTGCCGGCCCGGCAGACCTTCATCCAGGCCAGCTTGGCTCTGGTGCTGGTGGCGCTCCTCTTCCTCCTGGAAGGGCTGGCGTTTTTGCCCTACCAGCCGCTCATCCTGGATCTCCCCTTCGAGGTACACCGCGAGCCCAGGTTTGTCGTCGCGGTGTTGTTCGTCCTCGCCCTCACCATCTACGCCTCCATCCTGCTGGGCAACTGGGTGGGGCAGCTTTTGCGGAGGCGGATGCGCCAGCTCACCACGACCAAGAGCCGTCTGGAAGACGCCACCCAGCGGATGCAGGCCATCTTCGAGGTGATGCGGATGCTGGCCGGCAACCGGGAGCTGGAGGAGATGTTGGCCACCATCGCTCTTCAGGCCACCCGGTTGTGGGGGATCCAGGCGGCTTGCATCCTGTTGGTCGATCCTCGGACCCAGAGCCTTCAGTTTGCGGCTACCCATGGGCTGGATGACAGCAACCGCCCCGACCGCTTCGATGGGGACTGGGCTTCCCAGTGGGAGACCTACCTGACAACCCGGGACACCCTGTTCAAAAACGACCTGTCGCGTCACCTGCAGGACAAGGAAAGAACCATCTACGGTTGGCTTGCCGGGCAGCAGCTCCAGTCGCTCATGGTGGTGCCCCTGCGCGTGGGGCAGACCACCATCGGTGGGTTCTGCCTCTCTTCCCAGATTCCTTCCCGCTTCGACCGGGAGGATGCCAAGTACTTCAAGGTCTTCGCCGACCTGGTCTCCATCCAGATCGAGATGGTCCGTGCCAACCAGCGCCTCTTGTCCCACAGCCAGACGAGAACCTGGTTCTTCAACAAGGTGGCACACGACCTCAGATCCCCTCTGGCAGCGGTCCAGAGCCTGATGAGCTTGGTCACCGAAGGTTACGTGGACCAGCTAGACCAGGCCAAGACCCTGGTGGAGCGGGCCTCCAGGCGTATCGAGGGGCTCAGCTCCATGGTCAACGAACTTCTGGTCATGGCCACCAACCAATTCGACAACCTGGAACCGGCCCTGACGCAGATCGATGTCCGGACCGTTTTGGACAACATGGTCCAGCTATACGAAGTGGAAGCCCACAAAAAGGGCGTCGCTGTGGAGGTCCACACCGATCCGCAATGCCCTCCAGTCAACGCCACCCCCGACGGCATCGAACGGATCCTCTCCAACCTCCTGTCCAATGCCATCAAGTACACCCCGCGCGGGGGCGAGGTGAAGGTGAGCCTGAAAAACGTGGAGGACCGCTACCTGCTGTTCTCCATCACCGATACCGGTATCGGCATTCCCGCCGAGGCCGCCGAGCACATCTTCGAGGAGTTCTACCGCGCTCCCAACGCCAGAAAGCTGGACGAGGTCGGCACCGGCCTGGGGTTGGCCATCACCCGCCGCTTCGTGGAGGATTTCGGCGGCCGCCTGGTCTTCGAGAGCACCGAGGGCCAGGGCACCACCTTCTCTTTCTTCCTTCCAGCCGCCGGAACCCAGCCGGCTAAAGTGAAGGCCATCGCCCGCGAGCTGGGTTGGGGGAAAAGGTAGCGGAGCACCATCCGCAACACCCAACACCACCTCCAACCTGAACCTGAACGTGAACCTGATCGTGAGCCTGAGCCTGACCGTGAGCGTGAGCGATCAGCGCAATTGAGGTCGGAGCCCTTGCCCTACAGCCGCTCGTCGGCTTCGCTTCCCGGCTCTCCCCCGATCAGCCGACCACCACCAGCGGCACCCGCATCTCCCGGCTGGTCAGACCGCCATGCATGCCGATGATCGGGATCGGCGTGGAGTCGTCGTTTCGCAGGAGGAAACCGGCCCGATCGAGTGGGATGGCAACCAGATCCCCCAGTCTGGGACGGGTCTCTGGCGCCAGGGGTCCGGGGCCGAGCAGCTCCAGCTGTTCCAGCTCCTCGACCGACAGCAGGCAGAAATGCTCGCCAAACCGTTGCCGGAACTCCTGGGCGAACACCGCTTGTCTGCCCTCCTTCACATGGAAGATGGTCAGCCTGGGCTCGCCACTCGGCGGACAGGCCAGGTGGGCGACCAGCGGATCCGCAACGGTCGGAGCGATCCACAGCTCGGGGGGGATATCCATCATGCCGTGGTCGGCGGTGACCACCAGGCGGGCCGTTCCAGACAACCTCGACGCCAGCTGGCCGACCGCTCCGTCGATCTGCTCCAGCACCACCTTGGCCTGCCGGGAGGTTGTACCATTCCGATGCACCGCCTCGTCGTACTGGGGCAGGTAGATGTAGAAGAAAGCCGGTGCAGGGCTCGACCGGACGGCCTGCTCGGCCTGGGAGACCATTTCCGTTAGGTTGGTGTAGGCCCGCTGGGGATGTGGACCAAAGCTGTACCGTGAGAAGGGGGTGGCGACCAGAGGCGTCGGCATGATGGCCGTGAAGGGCTGGCGTGCATCGGGCCATACCGAAGGGTGGCAGAACAGCTCTTCGGGGCGAACCCCCAACCGGCCCAAGGGGATGTCCGTGTCCCGCTGGGTGAAAGGGAGGGTGACCACATCCAGGTTTCGATCGGCCAGGTGCATCCACCAGGTGGCGGCCGCATGCTGGCCGGGCCAGCGGGCGGTGGCCAGGCTGACCATCACGGCGGTCGTGCTGGCCGGAAAGAGCGAGAGCAGCTCGAGTACCAGGTGTTGTCTGAGGAAGGCTCCCTGTGGCAGATCATCGAAGGCTGCCATGCCCACCCCATCCGCGATGATCAGCACCACCTTCTGTTCCGGTTGAATGACCGACAGCAGCCGTCGGGCGACCGGATCCAGATCCGTTCCGGGGACGCCGGCGAGCCGTGCCATGGCGGCGAACAGACCGACCAGGTTGGGGGCGGACCACGACGGCCTGACCAGGGCGCCAGTTCGGAAAGCCTCTTCCAGACGTACCTTGTCGTTCATGATCGCCTGCAGGGGATGTCGCTGGTCCACCGCTGGCCGGAGCGCTTGACCGGTCGATTTCTGGGCGGATCAACCCCTCGAACGCTGTCGGCGCTTGTCAGCAAGCGGAGGTCTATTGACGGGGCGGAAGATGTGAGGCCGGGTCTAGCCGCAGCGACCACCGAGCAGACCCCTCTTCAGGCCGCGATTCGGGGGATGATCACCGATCCAGATCAGCAGGAAGTGCGACGCGAAATCATGACCCTCGATGGTGCCCTTGTCCACGCCCTTGACCTGGATTTGCAGGCCGGTCCCGGGGATGTAGGTGAACACGAAGGTGTCGCCTTCCACCACCTCATCCATATAGCTCAACAGGGTGTCCAGGCGGGCGCGATAGGTTGGCATCTCCCCTCGGCCGACGGTCTTGGGGAAGCTGTCGTTGTAGGCCTCGCGGACGTCGTCCGTCCCCACATCTCGCACGAATGTCAGGATCAAGCGCCAGGGAGCGTCGGCGGCCGCGATCTCTTCCCCGTTCCGAGAGGGGGTTGGCACGTAGAGCGCCGCCACGTAGACGTTGACGTTGAAGATCGTGGCCTCGCGGATGCCCAGGCCGTTGAGCTGCAGCGTCTGGCCTGCGACCTCGATCTGGTCCGGATAGGTCACATCCGCGCACTCCGCTCCCCAGGAGGGAGCAGAAGCCAGGAGACACAGACTGACCAGGGGGATGAATAACAGGGCTCTCTTCATGTTGCACTCCTCTGCACTACTACGCAGTCACACCCGCGATCAAGTAATGAAACTAGCCGCTCCTCTAGAGTATGCCGGGTGGTTGATGAGCGCAAGAGCCATCGGTTAATGCCGTGCCGACCGGCTCTGGCCAGATGGCTCTTGGTGAGCCTGCCTGCTGTCGGCTATCGGCGCTGCCCGGGCGTTTTCCTCCTCCTGGGTGCACTCTGCCACCCGGCGGCCGCTTTTGGGGGAAGCGGCACGCCGGGTCCCGGCAGAGGGAGCACCGTCGTCGGAAAACCCCGTGCGCCGCTTTCGTCAGCCGAAGAAAGGCCGGGACAAGTTTTGGCAATGGGCTGCTCGCTGTGGGGTGTGGGTTGTTGGGTGTCGGCTGCAGGCGTCGTCGGAAAACCCCGTGCGCCGCTTGAGAGTCCTCGAAAAACGGTATCCCCCGCTCGTGTCAGCGGGAGAGTGGACAGGGGTGAGGGCTCCCCGATCTCACCCCGAAGGGGTGGGACATACCAGCCCAGGGCGAAGCCCTGGGAACCGGGTGTCCTGGGTGGGAGGAGCCCTGAAAGGGCGAGACATACAAGGGTTTTCGGCTGTCGGCTGTCGGCTGCTGGCGCCGTCGCGTCAGGCTATCAGCCTCCCACCACCGCCACCAGGCGACCGGTCTTGGTCCAGGACCGCCCCTCGCTCAACCGGGTGGTGTTGCCGGTGTCGAGGTCGATCCGGTGGATGTCTTCCTGGTGCAGGGCGTACAGACCGGACTCGCAGGCGGTCAGCAGGGTGTGCGGGCTCCAGGCCCAGCCGCCTAGCTGGCGGCTTTCTCCGGTCGTCACCTGGACAGCCCACAGGTCCTCGCCGACGATGGCGTAGAAGTGGTCTCCCCAGCCGGCCAGGCAGACGGTCTTGGCCCAATCGCCGGTGCTCGAGTAGGGGGTCCAGGCGCCGTCATCGGCGTTGACCAGGTACAGCCTCCGGTTCAACCAGATGACCAGCTGCCGATCCAGGCCAACCATGAGGAGCTCCCCGGGCCAGTCCTGCGGGCTACCCAGGGCCTGGTAGCGGCCGTCCTGGGGAGAGATGCGGTAGAGGTTGCCCGCGTCCACGGCATAGAGTTGCCCTTGACAGCCGCAGATGCCGGAGGTTCGGCGCCAGTCCATGGGTTGACCGAGCCGCCAGTACTCGCCGGTCTCGGGATCGATGCCGTACAGCGATCCTTTCTCGATGGCATAAGCCAGGCCGCCGGTCGCGGCCAGGTGTTGCATCGAATACCACTCGGGTTGGCCGATCCGCTCGGAATCTCCGGTGGCGCCGTCGATCCGCCAGAGCTGCTGGCTTCTTAGTGCAAGTAAGGTACTCATGGGTCAAACCCAATACCACCGAAGGAAGCGTGCTGTCAAAAGGGGCAACGGCTGGAGGCCGGAACGGAAGTGAAACTATTTTTTCCATCGGTCGTTACAACCCTGGTGTTCGATGGTCTCGATGCCCCATCTCGATCAGGGAGGTTCCCATGTACGCGCGCCGAGTTCTCTCTTGTTCTGTCGCACTTTCCTGTCTGTTGGCTGTCGCTCTGGTCTGGTTTGTGGGGGGAGGACGGGCCTCGGCACAGGTTGGCACCAACCCGCTGGACATCCGGCTGGTACCCCACAAGCGCATCTTCTTGCCGGAGGAGCGACAGGCGGTGGTCATGCTGGAGGTGAACGCCTCCCCCTCGGCCAACCGCAATCGGGCCCCGGTCGCCATGGCGCTGGTGATCGACACCAGCGGCAGCATGGACGGCCAGAAGATCCGGGATGCCCGCACGGCGGCTCACGCCTTGGTAGACCGGCTGGTTTTGGGGGACATGGTGACGGTCATCACCTACTCCAGCAGTGCCAGCCTGCTGCTCGCCAACTACGTGATCGGATCCGATCGTTCCGCTGCGCATCGCGCGATCGAACAGGTCCGGGCCACGGGAAGCACCTGCATCAGCTGTGGAGTGGAGCGGGGGTACAACCTGCTCGGCGACTCCTCCCGGAACTTCAACCGGCGCCTGGTGTTGCTCAGCGACGGCAACGCCAACGTGGGGATATCCGATCCCCATGGCCTTCGAGCCCTGGCCTCGGCGGCCCTGGAGCGGTTCGGAGTGCCGACCTCCACCATCGGGCTGGGGTTCGACTACAACGAGGACCTGATGGTGGCGATGGCCAACGGAGGGGCAGGCGCCTACTACTTTTTGCCCAATAGCGACGCCATCGCCGCGGTGCTGGACCGGGAGTTCTCGCAGCTCGACACCGTGGTCGCCAGCAACCTGGTGATCGAGGTGGCACCCGCACATGGGGTGAGCTTTGGCTCCACCGAGATCCCCGGCCTGATCCGCCAGGGTGATCGGATCCTCATCAACCTGGGGCAGATCCCCGCAGGCTCTCAGCGGCAGATCCTGGTGCCGATCCAGCTTCCCGAGGGGGATCTGGGCGAAGTGCTGAACCTGAGGGCCACCTACGAGGACGCCTCGGGGTCCTCCCGTACCCTGTCCGAGAACACCTCCCTTTCGCGTTCCTCCAGCAGTCGGGAGGTGGAAGCCTCCCAGGATGCGGGGGTGATGGCCAGGATGGAGCAGGTCGAATCGCAGCGGGCGGTGCAATCCGCGCTGGAGACCTATCAGCGCGGCGACCGTTCGGGCGCAGTGCAACAGCTGCGGGAGACGGCCACCCGGCTGCAGCAGGGATCGGCCACGCTGGCCGCTCCGACACTGGCCGCGGAAGCCGCCGATATCCAGATGCTGACCGACTACCTGGCAGAGGATGAGGGGGTCTCCGAGGAGCGGGTAGACGGTCTCCGCCGGCACAATCGAGCCCGAACCCTCGACATGGATCGGGGGGCATCGGGAGGGGAGATGTACCACGAGAGCGTGAGCTACTGACCCCAGGATGCGGTGCGGAGAGCTGGTGCAGGAGATCTCGTCTTCTGGCCCGATGTCGGGTCACGTTCCAGGGAAAAACCACGCTCAGGCAAGACCAGCCCAAGCGGGCCACAGCCGGTGGTTGGCAGTCGGTCAGTTGTGGCTCAAGCGGTGGGACAGGTCGCGCACGCGGTCGGCCAGGTTCTGCAGGAAAGCCCACAGGATCTTGCTGCCCAGCTCCTTGTCCGTGGCCAAGAGATCCAGGAAATCGGAGCGCTTGATGACAAAGAGCTGGCAGTTCTCTCCGGCCACCACCCGGGCGGAGCGCGGGGCGTTGGTGATCATGCTCAGCTCACCGAAGTGGCCGCCGGGGCCGACGGTGAGCAAGTGGACATCGCCTTTCCAGATATCCACCGTGCCATGGGCGACCAGGAACAGCTCGTCCCCTTCCTCGCCCATCTCGATGACCTTGGCGTAGCGCGGGTAGCTCCGCTCGTAGATGATGCGGTTGACCTTGACGCACTCCTGGAAGGTGAGCTGGGCGAACAGGAACATGTTGCGCAGAAAGGCGACCTTCTCGGTGATGCCGAAAACCGGCATCTCCTTGGTCGGGGGCACGTAGTCCTGGTCCTCGAGGATCTCGAGCGCCACCACGGTGATGTTGTCCTGCCCTCCGTTGCGGTTGGCGGAGTCGATGGCCGCCCGCACCAGGTCATCGCCCCGGTAGCGGCTCATCAAGGCTCTGAGCTCCTCCTCCGGCACCATGTCGCTCAGCCCATCGGAGCACAACAGAAAGACATCTCCCGGGAAGATGTTGAGGTAGAGGGTGTCCACCTCGATGGTGGGGGAGAGGCCCACCCCGCGGAGGATGACGTTCTTGTGGGGGTGATGCGGCAGCTCCTCCTTGGACAGCAGCCCCTGCTTGTACAGGCTCATGACCAGGCTGTGGTCCTCGGTAACCTGGTAGATGTTGCCATGTCGATACAGGTACAGGCGGCTGTCGCCCACGTGGCAGACGAAGGCGTCTTTTTCGAGGGGCAAAAGCAGGATGGCGGTGGTTCCCATGCCCCGCTTGCTCGGGTCCCGCTGGGACTCTGCGTAGACCAGGTGGTTGGCCTGCTCCAACGCCTTGGGCAATAGCTGCAGCACCTGGCGGCGCTGCTCGTCGGGGGTCTGGCGATACCCGTGAAGGACCTGCTGGAAGGTGGTGGACTGGTTGCGCAGCATGTTGACCACCATCTGGCTGGCCACCTCTCCCGCGTTGTGCCCTCCCATTCCGTCGGCCACGGCGAAGATGCCGATCTTTTCGTCAACCAGG
Organism: Bradymonadales bacterium; assembly: GCA_016931535.1. Taxonomy (GTDB): domain Bacteria; phylum Myxococcota_A; class Bradymonadia; order JAFGEP01; family JAFGEP01; genus JAFGEP01. The sequence goes on along the minus strand of JAFGEP010000162.1, from coordinate 5,862 downwards.
AAGGAGTCCTCGTTGTGATCGCGGTGCCGCCCGACATCGGTGCTTCCAAAGGCCCGGACTAGCATGTGTCCTATCCCCACTGTTGCCGTTTCGGTCGGGTTGGGGGTCGATCCGCCAGGAACCGAGGTGGTGGGACTGAGGATCGACCCCGAGCCGGAGATCGATAAGTATTCTTACCCGCGCAAACCGTCAAGGTGACTGAACTGCTACCGTTCGACTTCAGCCACCAGAGTTGCGGGACTTTTTCCCGTTTTTCTTGCGCAACCGCAGATGTTCGGGGGCGATCGCCAAGTCGAAGGAGACCGAGGTCCCTTTATCGGGCTCACTGTGGATGATCACCTTGGATCCGTGAGCCTCGGCGATGCTGTGGAGGATGGAGAGACCAAACCCCGAGCCGCTGTCGCTCTCCGTCTGGATGAAGGGCAGGAGCAGCTGGTCCTTGATCTCTGGCGAGATCCCTCGGCCGTCGTCTTGGACGGTCAACCTGACGAAACCCTGTTCTGCGGGAGCCAGGATTACGTGGATGAGGGGCTCTTCCCCCCCTTGACGCAGGGCGTTTTTCAGCAGGCTCCCGATCGCCTGGCGGATCATCTCCGGATCGGCCAGCACAGGGGGCAGGTCGCTTGGCAACACGGTGACGACGCTATCCGGCTCGCGATCGGTCCGGACCAGCATGGCGTTGACACAGTCGGTGACCAACGCCGCGAGGTCGAAGGCGATCGGGATCGGCAGACGCCGTTGCTCGCCTCGGGTGAGGCTATGGTACTCCACGATATCGTCGATCAGGGCGGACAGGCGTCGCAGGTTCTTTCGCGAGGTGGCCAGCCGCTGCTGGGCTTCGTCGGGGAGGGATCCGAAGCGTCCGGCCAGGGTCATCTCCAGGTAGCCGAGCCCGGTCACCAGCGGCGTTCTCAGCTCGTGGCTGATGGAGGCGATGAAGTCGTCCTTCTGGCTGTGCAGCTTCTTGAGCTCCGCGTTGACCCGGGCCAGCTCGGCGTAGTGGGCGGCCAGCTCCTGCTCGACCCTCTTTCGTTCGGTGATGTCGCGGACGACTCCGATGAAGGCACATGGATTGCCCTCGGCATCCACCACCAGCGAGGCGCTGACCTCGGCCGGATGGGAGGTGCCGTCTCGCCGCAAGATAGCATACTCGAGGTTTCTCACCTTGCCAGTCTTCAGAGTGAGTGCGGCGCTTCTGATCGCCTGTTCGCGGTCTTCAGGGGCGATGAAGTCGAAGACGGTGCAGCCGCAGTTTACCAGCTCCTCCACGCTCTCGCAGCCGTATGCCTGGGCCGCCCTGAGGTTTGCGGTGATGACCCGGCCCTCCAGGTCCGACAACACCACCGCGTCGGGTGAGATGTCCAGCAGCGCCCGGTAGTGCTGCTCGAAGCTCTCCGGCCTGCCGCTGGCCGGGACCGGCTCTTGCCCGTCACGGGCCAGAAACAACAGGAATCCCCGCCCTTTTTGCCCATGACCCGAGACGGTCACCCATAAAGATACCGAGCGATCTCCTTCGATGGGAACCGGGATCCAATCCGATCCTGCGGGCTGCTCGCTGCTCGCTGTTTCCGTCTCCTGTTTCAGCTCGATCCGATCGGAGACTTGTTGGCTGAGCTGGCGAAGGCGTTCCGACAGGCCATGATCCCCAGCCCCAGCTTCCATCAACCTGACGAACCGTCGATTGGCCAGAAACAGGTTCCCCTTCAGGTCGGTCAACGCGATCCCGTCGGGCAAGCATTCCAGCGCCTCTTGCAGCAGGTCATTCTGCTGCTGGAGCGTCGGGTTTCCCCGACTACCGGATGTCCGCCGTTGCCGCCGCAGATCGAGACGACAGGCCGGCTTGTGATCAGAGCTGTCCAAACTGCTCACACTTCGACCCAGGATTTGTAGTTAAAGAAGCTTACCACACGTCAGAATACCTCGCAAAGCCACCCGACCGGCCCTTTCGACTTTTCTCGACCGAAGGTCCCTCGCTTGTTTCTGTACCCACGGCCAGGGACAGGCCAACCTGGCCGTCCAGGACGGGGTGCTGTCCAGGGGCCGCTTTTTTTGTATGATGGTTGACCGGCATGAGGGCGGGGCCGATCACTATTTTGGGCGGTGATCCTCCCATTCTATTGGTAATACCTGTCGGGATGAGCTGATCATGAAAGAAATGCACTATTTCTCGCGCTTCTGGTTGTTTGCCTCTCTGGTCGCCCTGCTGGCCGCGGTGGCCGACTGCTCAGACGACGATCCAAGCTCCGGCGGTCCGACCGACGACCTCTCGTCGGACCTCGGTGAGGACCTGGCGCCAGATCAGGGCGGCGACCTGGAAGATGACCTGGCCGATGCCGTCGAAGAGACAGATGCGGCCGACGACCTGCCGGCCGATGAGGAGAGCGACCTCCAGGGCGTGGCCTGCGGACAGCAGCCGACCCTCCCCGAGTGTGAGACCACCACCTCGGCTCCGACAGCGAATGAGGAGATCGAGCAGTTCGCCGCGGACAACGCCATCCCCCTGACCTGCGTGGAGGAAGGCCACCAGCGCTGGGAGTTCGATATCTTCTTCGACGAGCTGGCGTCGAACAAGCTCTACCTGATGGGAGAGGTGCACGGCTCCAACGAGATCGGGCCGGCCAGCGCCGACCTGTTCGAGGCCCTGGTCCGGGAGGAGATGGTGGACCTGCTGGTGCTCGAGATCGGGATGGACGTGACCGATGCCTTGAACGAGTACGTCGAGACCGGCGAGGGTCCCTTTTTGACCGTCTACGGCTACAGCTACTACGGCCCCAACATGTACCGACGGACGCTGCCCGACCGGGCTCGAGCCCTGCACCTGGCGGGGACGACCATCCCGATTGTGGGAGTGGATCCGCCTCAGCGGCTGGCGTGGGTCAACGAGCAGATCCACGACCTGGCCGACGGGCTGACCGACGAGACGATCCAGGGGCTGATCCTCGACGATCTGCCCCGCCCCCGGGAGATGGACGACTATGGCCTGGTGGGGCTGGAGACCGACTACGTGACCGACTGCCAGGAGTACCACCAGCACATCGTGGACAACCTTCAGACCATCTGCACCGTGTTCGACGAGGCGGCCTGCGAGCGGATGGAGTACATGGCCTTCGCCCTGTACATGGGGGCGGCATTCAATTCCCAGGAACTAGCTTTGGCCGCGATGGACCCCGGTGGAACCATGCCCCCTCGGATCGTCGAGTGGCTGACCGAGCGGGAGGAGCTGATCTTCTGGAACTTCCGCCAGGCGATGCCCACCGGCGAGGAGCGGATCTATGGGCACATGGGCGCGGCGCACGCGGCCAAGACCAGCGACCAGCTATTGTTGGCGGGGATGATGAACACCGATTTCGAGCCGACCGCCGGCCAGGTCTACACCATCACCCCAGCCTACGGCCCCGGCAGCGCCATTTTCTACGGTCTCTTCACCCAAGACGTTCCCCCAGAGCCGGAGCTAGTCTCCAACGCCCTGTCCGAGCTGGAAGGCGATCGCTACTTTCTTTCCACCCACAAGCCCGGTATCGAGTGCCTGGCCAACCCCTTCCTCGACATCTCGGCTATCACCATGGTCTCCGGCGCGAACTACGGGACCGGCTGGGACGCCTTCTTCTGGTTTTCCCGGCTGACTCCCGACATCCCCCGCTTTGGAAGCGCCAAGGTGACCCGCAACAGTCCAGAGGCCTGGACCATGGACAACCTGCGGCGCACCCAGTGGGCCGACCGCCAGCTCTCCCGTCTCCCCCATCGATGAACGTGAGCGTGAGCGACTGCGCGTGAGCGTGAGCGACTGATCATGAGCGACTGACCGCGACCGTGACCGATCTCCCATCCAATTGGCTGTCGGACATCGTGGCCGGTGCGCTCCTCGGCCAGGCGATCGGCTGGTGGGTAGGAAAGCACTTCCGGCGCCAGGCCGACAGCCGCGGTTGAGTCGCAGTCTCCCGACAGATTATGCTTGCCAACATTATGTTGTTCAACATAATATTCTGTTTGTGAGATTCGTAGATAGAACATCGGAAATGGCGCGTCTCGACGGCCTGCAGCCACCCGGATTGGCCGTTGTCTGGGGGCGGCGCCGAGTGGGAAAGACGCGCCTGCTGCTGGAGTGGTGCCGAAAGACAGGCGGGCTGTACACCATCGCCGACCAATCTGCCGCTTCGATTCAGCGGAAGTACTTCGCCGAGGCGATCGGGACGCGCGTCCCCGGCTTCGCCGAGGTGGTCTACCCCGACTGGCGATCCCTGTGGAGAGCGCTGGCCAGGGAAGCTGGGCGAGGGGAGCCGAAAGGTCCGGTCATCCTGGACGAAGTCCCCTACCTGGTCGCCTCCTCTCCGGAGCTTCCCAGTGTACTTCAGGCCTTCGTGGACCACGAGGGGCGGCAGGCTGGCCTCTTGCTGGTACTGGCCGGATCGAGCCAACGCATGATGCACGGCATGGTTCTTGATGGCAGCGCCCCGCTCTATGGGAGGGCGCGGGTCGCCTTCGAGGTGCTACCCCTCTCTCCAGGGTACCTCGGTCAAGCCCTCCAGCTTGCGGACCCCGTCGATGCGCTGAAGGCCTATGCCGTATGGGGTGGCATCCCCTGGTACTGGGAGCTCGCAGAGCTCTACCGAAAGGACCTCGACCGTGCCGTGGAGGCGCTGGTACTGGACCCGGCCGGTCCGCTGCATCGTGAGCCCGACCGGCTTCTGGCCGAGGAGCAACCCGTCGCCAGCACGCTGCGACCCCTGCTGGATGCAATCGGTTCCGGAGCCCATCGGCTCTCGGAAGTTGCCGCCAGGCTCGCTCAACCGGCCACCTCGCTCAGCCGCCCCCTGAGCCGCCTGGTCGAGCTGGGTCTGGTGCGTCGCGATCAGCCGTTCGGCCAGAGCGAGCGGACGGGGAAAATAACCCTGTACAGGATCGCCGATCCGTTCCTTCGCTTCTGGTTTCACGTGGTGGCCGCACGGCGGGGGATACTGGTCTCCTCTTGCCCATCGGTCCGGCAGGAGATCTGGCGGCAGACGCGCACCCCTCTCTTCTCCCAGGCATGGGAGGATCTGTGTCGACAGGCCGTACCCCACCTGAGCCAACATCTGCCGGTTGCCTTCGGCCCGGCAGCCCGATACTGGCACAAAGACGGACCGGAATGGGACGTCGTGGCCCGTTCGCTGGATGGCGGCACGCTTCTACTGGGCGAATGCAAATGGTTGGAAAAACCGGCCACCGGAAAGGTGCTGGATCGAATCTACCAGGAGCTGCTGGCCAAGGGGCTGCCCGACCTTTCGGCCAGCGAACAGACCGGCCTTGCCCGTGTCTTGTTCGTGCCCAAGGTGGCACCCGGGGTAGGCCAACAGCAGAAGCCCTACATCACAGTCGGAGCAGACCAGATTCTGGATGCCTTGCGCTGAAAACCGAGCTGCCATCTTGTCCCCGACAAGAAGACGAGGCTGCCATGAAATCTGTACACCCTCCCGTACCCCCAAACCCCGTGATCGTGAGCGACTGAGCGCGAGCGACTGATCGTGAGCAAAGGACTCTGCCGATCCGGCCGCCCTGGCAGCGGATCCATCAGGGGACGCGCGGGACGGTCGAAGCCCCAACCCTGCAGCCGCTCGTCGGCTTCGCCTTCCGAGCCCTTCGGGCTCGGGCTCGCGCTGCAGGGTAGTGGCTTCTCCCTGGAGAGCCAGTTCGTCTTCAGGTTGCTCGATGAGCGGCTTGCTCGCTCACAGTCGGCCGAACGTCTTTACACATGGTGGGCCCAAGCCCTTGTTGAATAACCCTCTTTTGTGTTTGCTCGCTCATAGTCGGCCGAACGTCTTCACACCCCGAAGGGGTGGCACATACCAGCCCAGGGCGAAGCCCTGGGAAACAGGGCAACTACAG
>JAFGEP010000161.1 GCA_016931535.1 Bradymonadales bacterium | reverse complement strand
GCCCTCATCGAGTCGGTGATGTTCTTCTGGATCTTCGGCATGGACAACGCCTGGCGGCAGCTCCACCTGGGCGCCGAGAGGCGCGTGCCCCGCTTCTTCTACCCCATCATGAAGTACGTTACCCCCCTCTACTGCCTGGTGCTGTTTGCCGCCTGGGGGTACCAGAACGGCTGGGACGTCCTCACCATGAAGAACGTGGCCGAGGCCGACCGCCTCTGGGTCTGGGGTACCCGGGGATTGATCGTCGCGCTCATCGCCCTGTTCGGGGTCCTGCTGTGGAAGGCGTCACGGCGCTGGGAGCCGCGGCCGGCCTCGGATGACCAAGGAGGGCCGACATGACCACCGCGGGATGGCTATTCATGGGGATCTGCTGGACCGTGCTGACCGTCGTGCTCGTCTACAGCTACGCCGTGGTGCTCTGCGGCAAGGAAGGCTGGTCGGAGCAGGACCACAAGCTTGCCGATGGCGGCGATGGTGGAAAGCCCACTGGGCCCGCATCCGGGGGGATCGACAGTTGACCAGATTGTGCTGGTAGACCGCTCACGCCCCCTCGCTCACCCGCTCACGCACACGCTTCTGCCGACAGATGACATGCCGGGTCACAAAGCGGTTCTGAATCCAGTGCACGATAGGGGCCGGGGTGATCGGAGGAGTGTCACACCTTGCGCGTGTAGCCGATCCCCTTCAGCGAGTCGGTGATCTCCTCCAGGACCACGGGATCGTCGATGGTGGCCGGCACCCTGTACTCTCGGCCATCGGCGATCTTCTTGATGGTTCCCCGCAAGATCTTGCCCGAGCGGGTCTTGGGCAGCCTCTTGACCACCATGGCGGTCTTGAAGGCGGCCACCGGTCCGATCTTGTCCCGGACCGCCTGGACCAGCTCGCTGGCGATCTCCTTCTCATCGCGCTGAACCCCCGCCTTCAGCACCACGAACCCCACCGGGATCTCGCCCTTGAGCTCGTCGGCCACTCCGACCACGGCGCATTCGGCCACGTCGGGATGGGCTGACAGGACCTCCTCCATGGCGCCGGTGGACAGCCGGTGGCCGGCCACGTTGATGATGTCGTCGATGCGGCTCATGATGAACAGGTAGGCCTCCTCATCCTGGTAGCCCGCATCTCCCGTCAGGTAGTGGCCTTGATAGGTGGAAAGATAGGAGTTGATGTACCCCTCGTCGTCGTTCCACAAGGTGGGCAGACAGCCGGGGGGCAGGGGTAGCTTGACGACGATGCTGCCGATCTTCCCCGCCTCCACCGGATCGCCCGATTCATCCAGGATGCGGACATCGTAGCCGGGAGCTGCCTTGGTGGGCGAGCCAGGCTTGACCGGCAGCCTCTCCAGCCCCATGCAGTTGGCGGCGATGCCCCACCCGGTCTCGGTCTGCCACCAGTGATCGATCACCGGGACCCCCAGCTTGGCTTGTGACCACAGGAGGGTATCCGGGTCGCAGCGCTCACCGGCCAGAAAGAGCGTGCGGAGCGACTGGATGTCGTAGCGCTGCATGTGCTCTCCCGCCGGGTCCTCCCGCTTGATGGCGCGGATGGCCGTCGGCGCGGTGAACAAGGCGTTGACGCCGTGCTCCGAGACCACGCGCCAGAAGGCTCCTGGATCGGGGGTGCCGACCGGCTTGCCCTCGTACAGGATGGTGGTGCAGCCCTGGAGCAGCGGTCCGTACACGATGTAGGAGTGTCCCACGACCCAGCCGATATCCGATGCGGCCCAGTAGACCTCGCCGGGATCGATGTCGTAGATGGCCTTCATGGTCCATTTCAGCGCCACCGCGTGGCCGCCGTTGTCGCGGACCACCCCCTTGGGTTTCCCCGTGGTTCCGGAGGTATACAGGATGTACAGGGGGTCGGTGGCTTCCAGCGGGACACAGTCCACCGGGCTGGCGCCCGCCATCAGCTCCTCCCAGTCGTGGTCGTGGCCGGAGACCATGGGGGCCGACTCTTGCGGCCGCTGGTAGATGATGGTGCACTCGGGTTTGGCGCGCGACAGCTCGATGGCCTGGTCCAGCAACGGCTTGTAGGGCACGATCCGCTTCGGCTCGAGGCCACAGCTGGCGGAAACCACGACCTTGGGCCGGGCATCCTCGATACGGGTGGCCAGCTCTCTGGCGGCAAACCCGCCAAAGACCACCGAGTGGATGGCGCCGATCCGGGCACAGGCCAGCATGGCCACCATCGCTTCCGGGATCATCGGCATGTAGACAATGACCCGATCTCCCTTCTGCACGCCGAGATTGCGCAGCACGCCTGCGAACCGCGCGACCTGGTCGCGAAACTGACGATAGGTCAGAACTTGCTTGTTGCCGCTCACCGGGCTGTCGTAGATCACGGCCGCCTGCTCGGCACGTCCACCCTCCACGTGCCGATCGACGGCGTTGTAGCAGGTGTTCAAAACCCCTCCCGAAAACCACCGGTAGAAGGGGGGCGTCCGATCGTCCAGCACGCGATTCCAGCGCTTCTCCCAGTGGATCTCCTCGGCCGCCTGCCCCCAGAATCCGTCGGGATCCTCGATCGATCGCCTGTAGTTCTCTTGATAACCCTGAACCATCTGTGAAGCCTCCTCTTGTGCCACACCTGAACGGTGGCTGTCGCGCAGCCGGCAGCGTCTCTCAAGCCGCCTGGGGCCGATGCCTGAGAAACACCCATAACCCAGGTGTCCAGCCAGGTAAATACTCTCTGGTGCCGCTGTTTGGGCGGGGCGGTCCAACGCATCCGGGGCGACCCGAAGACATCATTGACACCACTGCAGCCACCGGTAGGCTTGCTACCTCATGAGCCGTTCCCGCCACGTCCCATTGCTGCAGGCCATCCTGGACCCGGGCTTCACCCCCGCCGACAACCAGCTGGAAGAGCTGCTGGATCTGCTGGCCGCCTCCGACGAGAAGACCCGGCTGGCTACCGAACGGGCTCTCGCGCGGCTGGGTCCCCCGGCTGGCGAGGCCGCTCGAGATCGGCTTCTTGCGGCCGAACCCCCACTGCGCGGCAGCCTTTGCCGGGTAGTGGGACGGGTTGCGGCGGCTACCGGCGACAAACGGTTGATCGCGATGCTCGTCGACCTGCTCCGGGACGAAGATCCGAGGACCAGGCGATACGCCGCCACCGCCCTGGGCAAGCTCCCTCTCCCGAGGCAAAGCACGCCGGAGGGGGCGAATCCTCCCCCGAGGCGGAGCCTGGGGGAGGGGGCGCGCAGCGACGGAGGGGGCCGGCGCGCAGCGACGGAGGGGGCGACTCCTCCCCCGAGGCGGAGCCAGGGGGAGGTGCCCGCGGAGCGGGCGGAGGGGGCGACTCCTCCCCCGAGGCGGAGCCAGGGGGAGGTGCCCGCGGAGCGGGCGGAGGGGGCGATCCTACCCCCTGGCGCAATCTCTACCCATATCGAGCGGGCGTTGATCGAAGCCTGGCACCGGGAGCCGGCCATCGAGCAGCGGCGCGCGTTGGCGGCGGCCCTGGGCAAGGTCGGCGGGACCGACGCACTGGCTTTGCTTCGATCGGTTACCAGCGAAGACGGCGAGCTGGCGCGTATCGTTGCTGAGGCCCGCCTCAAGGTCGAACGGACGCTGGCTCGAACAACTCCTGCTCGGATCGCGTCCGAGCACGTGGCCCCGGCTCCCGTGGCGGTCTGGCTACATTGCCGGTCCGGCCTGGAGGAGATCCTGGTCCAGGAGCTGGGACCGGCTTTCCAACCCCGCATCGCAAAAGAAGGGTTGGTGCAGGGGATCCTGGCCGGGCCCCTGAAGTCTCTCGAGTCCTCGCGAACCTGGCTTCGCTTCGGTTTCCCTCTTTCGCCTCGACCTTGCGGCGGACCTGGGGAACGGCCGCGGGTGGTCGCCGAGATCCTCACTTCGCCCGAGGCGCTCGCCATCTTCGAGACATGGACCGAAGGCATCATCCGCTATCGCGTCGAGTGGGCCGGGGCTGGACATCGCCGGTCGGAAACCTGGCGCTGCGTCCGGGAGGTCGGGCGCCTTTGCCCCAGCCTGGTCAACGACTCCACCGAGAGCCTGTGGGAGGCCGTCGTGGCGGAGCAAGAGCGGCGGCTTGCGGTGGAGATCTGGCCGCGTGGCCTGCACGACGGGCGCTTCTTCTACCGAAAAAGAGACATCCCCGCCGCTTCGCACCCCACCTTGGCGGCCGCACTGGCCCGGCTTGGCGACGTGCGCCCCGACGACCTGGTATGGGACCCCTTCGTGGGCTCGGCCGCCGAGCTGGTCGAACGGGGCTTGCTCGGCCCCTACGGACGGCTGCTGGGAAGCGATCTGGATCAGCGGGCGCTGCAAGCCGCTCGTCTCAACCTGGAAGCCTCGGGCTTGACCGACTGGGAGCTGGTCCAGGCGGATGCGCGGGTATTCTCGCCCTCTCGACCCCCCACCCTGGTCATCACCAACCCTCCCATGGGGCGTCGGGTCCTGGAGCGCAAGGAGCTTGTTCCGCTCTACCGGAGCTGTATCGAGCGATTCGCCGGCCTTTTGGCTCCCTCCGGACGGTTTATCTGGATCTCGCCTCTCTTCGAGCAGACCGTTGCCATGGCCCGCCGGGCGGGGCTGATCGCCACCTATCGGAAGAAGGTGGACATGGGCGGGTTTTCGGCGGAGATCCAGCGCTTCGTGAAACAAGCAGGACCGGCGGTTCGATCGGGGGTGGCCGTCACCCCATCGGTCGTTCAATCGGTTGAAGAACCTGGATCACCTGGAGCCTGTTGGGGGGACCCATAGGCGAAGGCGGGATCGAAATGGAGCCTCCAGGTCGTCGGGTTGCCCTGCTGTCCGGAGATCTGGTCGAAACGGTTCTGGATCTCCTGTCGGTCGGCCTCTTCCAGCGTGTTCCGGCTGCAGAGATCGACGTCCACGACGAGCTGGCCCCCTTCATCGGTGACGCGGAGGTCGTGAAAGGACTCCAGCCGATCATCTGCTTCGACCGCCTGGCGGACCTTCTCCTCGATCAGCTCGTACTCCGGGTGTTCCCGGTCGATCGGATCCACGTGCACGACCACCGTTCCGTGGCCCCCGTGCCCGCTGGCCACCGTCTGCTCTACGGTCTCGGCGATGGCGTGCAGCTCACTGGCGCCGAGCTTGTGAGAGGTCTCGACATGGAGGGTGACGATCCGGGTGGTTCCGTAGCGATGGACCACGATGTCGTGCACGCCCAGCACCCCTTCGACCCCTCTCGCTTTTTCGGCGATTGCGCGGACCTCCTCCGGTGTCGGCGCTTCGCCAAGCAATGGGGAGAGCGAATCGCGGGCGATCAGGTAGGCGGCCAGCAGGATGATGGCGCAGACCAGAAGACCCATCACCCCGTCCAGCCAGTACACGTGGTAGCGGGCCCCGATGATACCGATCAGGACGAGGCCGGTGGCGAACACATCGGTGAGGTGATGCCAGGCATCCGCCTTCAGCACATTGGAGTCGACCTGTCGCGCCAGGGTGAGGGCGAACTGGCTCAGCCACTGCTTGATCCCCATGGTGGCCGCCACCGCGATGATCGCCCAGTTGGGAGCGCTCAGTGGCTGAGGGTGCCAGACCCGCTCCATCGAGCTTTTCCCCAGCTCGATGGCTGCCACTCCGAGCAGCACGGCGATGACCAGGGTCGCGATCGCTTCCGCCCGTTCATGTCCGAAGGGATGTCTCCGATCCGCCGGTTTTCTGGATACATAGGAGCCGGCGATGACGACGACCGAGGTGATCGAGTCGCCCAGCGTGTGGATGGCATCGGCGATCAAGGCGATGCTGCCGATGGTGAGGCCGATGACCAGCTTGGCGGCGAACAGGAGGGTATTGATGGCGATGCTGGTGTAGCCTTCCAGCAGTCCAACCTTGGCCTTGCGGTCCACCTGGTTGCCCGAATCGGGAGCGAAACGGGCGATGAGCCATCGGGACAGGGGATCTTCCCTCATGGTGTCGGTCCTGGTTGTTCAGGGAAGCGCTGCCGCTCCACCCCCTTTCCACTTCGCACAGCATCTGCCCTCAGGGTATTTCTCATCAGGTCTCGGTAAGGGCGCTCCATACCCTCTCAACGCAGTCGGACGATCTAACCTAGCTCGACCGCCGTCACGGTCGCCGGTCCCAGCCGATGGCGCTCGACAAACTCCCGCAACGGCTCCATCGGGCCCGTGGTGTGTAGATCCAGGGACTGGATCGTCAGGCTCGAACCAACGATAGGTTCCCTGTCGTTGGTCGGATAGACCCGCTGCACCTGCCGCGCCACCGCCATCGACGGCTCCAGCACGGGCACCCCCGCTTGACGCTGGATCAGGTCGGCCAAAAAGGCGTAGTGGGTGCAGCCCAGCACGATCACCTCCACCTGGGCATCCAGCAGCGGCTTGATCTCTTGCGCCACCAGGGCTCCGGCCTCCGGCCGGGCATCCCCACCCTGCTCCACCAACCCGGCCAGGTGACGGGAGGCTACCGTGAACACCTCCAGACCCTGTGCGACCCGGTTCAGCAGATGCTGGTAACGAGGCCCTCCGGCCGTCACTATGGTGCACAGCACACCCACTCTCCGGTAGGTACCGGAGTCGGAGGCTACCTTGACCGCCGGCTCGATCCCGACGAAGGGCAGGTCGAAGCGCTTCCTCAATCGCACGATGGCCGCATTGGAGGCGGTATTGCAGGCCACCACGATCACCCGGGCCCCCCGTTCGATCAGATAGCGGGCGATCGTCTCCGATCGTTCGGCGATCTGGCCTCGGCTGCGCATGCCGTAGGGAAACCACGCGGAGTCCGACACATAGGTGATCGGCACCTTCGGCATCAGCTCCCGCACCGCCCGAGCGATCGACAGCCCCCCCACTCCCGAGTCGAACATTCCGATCAAGGCCAACCCCCGCCAACCTGTAACGGGTATCCAACGGCCTACACTATAGACCCAGAAAGGGGAGACGACCAGCAAAGGCAATGAAGCGTGACACCTGTGGATGCTGTTTCCCGCGCCGGCAGTTGTCCTGCCTCGGCCGCATCGATCGGTTGCGATTCCGGTATGGACAACGTAACGTGACCGGCACAGGAAGGGACGTTGTTGCCGGGGGGTCCAGGCCGGCTCGATCTCGCTCCGGCCGCGGACGGGAACCCCCGCGGTAAATCCAATCTGCTGCGCATCGCGAAAAAGGGAATGAGGCAAATCGAGGAGACTCGGAAAGGTGTTCTTTGGACCTTGGAGGATCGGCTCTGAAGCTCGCAGTCCTTGAGGGGATGGTCTCTATCATGGCAGTCAGGGGGAGCCAGTGCGGGAAAAGAGCTCAGTTTGGCGGCGTGCTCAGGCGCTTCTGACGGAACACAGGACTCGACTGCTTATCCTGGTGGCCTGGTCGAGCGCCTTTCTTGGGCTCCGTTCCGGCGAGGCTGGCCCTCTGCTCGAGCTGGCCGGATCTCCGACCGGCCTGCACGCCTTTTCGGCGAGAATCGTGCCCAGCGGGGCTTCGTCCACCTACTTCAACCCTAGCCTGCTGGTTCTCCAGCCCCCGGCGATCCAGTTCGGCGTGGTCGTCCTGTCCCAAGATCTCGACATCGCCCTGGAGCCCAGACCCGAGGGTATCGACATCACCGATAGCATCTATGGCGCGCGCCAGCTCAACCCCGATGGGAGCAGCAGCCGGTTGGTCTATCGGCCCTTGCCGACCGATCTGCTCCGCACGCCGAGGGGAAGCCATGATTCCAGCCAGCTCAGCCTGTATGGCGAGTTCGGCGTCATTACCCACCTGGTACCGGATCGGCTGGTCCTGGGAGCCTACACCGTGATACCGGCCGAAGTCTTCCAGGGCCAGAACCCCTTCTACGTGGACGAGCGGGAGCAGTATTTCTCCAATTCGCTGGGGTTCGAGCTGTACGAGGATCGAAGCCGGCTCTCCCTCATGGGCGCTGCCCTGGCTGGAAAACCGCTGGACTGGCTCACCCTGGGGGTCGGGTTGATGCTCAACACCACCTCAGTGGCCGTCAGCGATATCTACGTCATCGATCCCTCCGACCAGGGGGTGGCCAACATCAACGGCCACGTGGAGATCACCACCAGCCTGGTGCCCCACTTCGGCCTGGCCGTCGAGCCGCTGACCGGCCTGCGCTTGTCCGGCACCGTCCACCTGCGGCAGGCCAACGACGTGACCGGCAAGGGTGACCTGCAGTTCTGGGACTACGACTACCCCCAAGGGCAGCACTCGGTGGAACAGCCATTTGGCTTCACCCATGCCTACAACCCGCTGCGTGTCGGTCTGGGAGCCTCCTACGAGGGGGGCGCGGACCGCCGAACCCCCGTCGAGAATCGAAGCGATGAACCCGACGAGCGGGGGAGGGGGTCAGGAGAGTGGGCGGAGGAGTTGGAAGAAGGCCAGGATCAGGGGGCTCCCCCGGGAAGAGCATCGAACGGCGATCCGCCCCGAAGCGGCTCGGTTCACTGGCTTGTCGCCGCCTCGGTCCTCTGGGCGGACTGGTCCGACTACCGCGATCGGCACCAGGAGCGCCCCTTTCGCACCTGGTCGGACACGTTTTCCGCGGTGGTCGCGGGGGAGATCTCCTTCTCGGCCCATCGGCTCGGCCTGGATCTGACCTGGGTGCCCACGCCGGTTCCCGATCAGACCGGCCGCAGCAATTATGTCGACAATACCCGGCTGGGTGGTTCGGTCGGCTGGGACTGGCAGGTCTCCCTGGGGGGCAAGAGCTTCCTGTTGTCCGCACAGCTCCAGGTGCAGCGCCTGCTCCATCGCAGCGTCGCCAAGCGGCTGGATGTGGCCGACCCGGTTTTCGACGAGTTCCCCGATTCGATCGATATCCGCACCGACCAGGTGATCCCGGATTCGCTCGGATTCCAGACCAACAATCCCGGTTACCCCGGGTTCGCAAGCCAGGGGTGGATCGTATCGGGAGGGGTTTCGATGAGCTACCAGTTCTGATCTCGATAGGAGCGAACCATGCGAACCGCTACCTGGACCGCGCTGATCGCGCTCGCTTTCGCCGCTTGCTCAGGCCAGGACGAACCAGCGGAATCTGCACCAGATGCAACGGATTCCAGCACTGATCCGATCGAGGAGACCTCTCCGGCGGACCTGGTCACCCTGGATGTCCCACAGGACCGGGGCACGACCGACCAGGCGATCTCAGATGGGACCTCAGTCACCGATATGGCCGACGACGTTTCGTCAGGGGAGCTGTCCGGCACCTGGGCCGAGCTCTCGGTGTTGTCGGCCATTGCCGACGTACCGATCGTGGGGTCGGTGGTCAATGGGACCACATCGACCCAGCGGGTGGTGATCGCGCAGACCGGCAACGACCTGACGGTCAGCTCCGAGGTTTGCGACCTGTATGTGGACAGCGCGGTCACCCTGGTAGAGACCGTCTTCCCCCAGGCCTTCATCGACTCCTTGCCCGTCACCGAGCGGCCCGCCACCCTGGCCCGCTCGGGCGACAACCTGTTCTTCGACGCACCGCGCTTCTACCAGCTTCGCGGTGTGAACCTGGACAACCCCGAGACCGATCCGCTGCCTACCGACCCGCAAGACGAGCGGATCTACGACCAGGACGAGGATGGCCATCCCGGATTGACCGTGCGCATCCAGGGGCTGGTCGACGGAGAGGTGTACGTGATCCAGAGGGCCTGGAGCATCTACCAGGGAGAGGTGGTCTCCCCCGGCTCCATCCAGGGGTTGGTCGAATGGGGCGACGAGCAGGTCGTGCTGGGCTCCGATAACCCGCTGTTGGCTTCCCCGATCGAGAGCACGCCAGACCCGGATCCGAATCACAGCTACTTCCATCTGGTCCGGATCGACTCCGGCATGACCTGTGAGCAGATCGTGGCTCAGCGAGACCAGCTGTTCGGATTGTGAGAGCGATTCGACGTTTCCGTTGGTGTCGCCATTCATGAGGACCCACACTACCTGAGCGCGCTGGCCAGCCCAGTCGTCGGGTCATCTCAGGTTCAGAGGGTTCGACGGGAGCTCGGCAAGCCCTGGCGAGACCTCCGGTACCACAGCCAGCCCAGCATCATGCCCAGAAGGAGCAGAACAGGCATGGCGCCTGGTTCGGCCGCTGTCTGGCAGGCGCAACCCTCCTCGGACGATGCACCGGCATCCGTCGATCCCGCCCCATCCGGAGGGGCATCCCCCGGTATGACATCCTGCTGAGCGATCTCCAGATCCGTCCCCTCCTGTGGCTGGTCTGACGCCTCCCCGGAGTCGACGGGGGGCTGGTCCTCGTTTCCATCCTCCTGGGGATCGAGAGGGTCGTCAGGGCCCGCATCCCCTTCCGGTTCCAGCGGCAGATCGCTGCCGGCGTCGGGGGTCGGCTCGATCGGTTGATCCGGATCCTCCTCGGGTGGAGTGCAAGAGAGGGAGACCTGGATCTCCTCGGTCTGCAGGGTTCCCTCTACGCCCGGTATGGAAGCCTGGAAGCGTACGGTATGGGTACCCTCCGACAGGCCGGGTTGAGCCCCCGGATCGTCGCTCTGGCAGATGGCATAGAGCAGGTCCTGGCCCCTGCCTTCCCAGCTCTCGCCGAAGGGAACCGGAACGGGCAAGAAGTGGGAGGGGTGCCAGGGCTCTTCGTCCACCAAGGTGGTGTAGAGGAGGGCATCTTCCCAGGGCTGGGCGGACAGATCCAGCTCGAGCGACACCCGTACGGTGTCGGCGGTGACCGGAACCGAGCAGCTTCCGGAAACGGTCGACACCGTCACCGACTGGAACCCGGTGTGCTCGGCGGTCACGCTTCCCAGGGCGGTGGGGTGCTCGGCCGAGCCGCTCGTCTGGAAGGCGGCCTGGGTGGGAAGACCGGTCTCGGGGTCGCAGAAGTTGGCCCCCCACAGCAGGTAGGTGGCGTCGGCCAACAACGGCTCGAGCAGCTCCAGCTCGAAGTGCACGTAGTCTTCGTCATAGCTCATGGTGAGAGGGACCGGCTCGGTGATGCACTGGGTATCCAGGACCAGCTGGACATCCTCGCTTCCTACCAGTGTGGGGTCGAAGCTCCAGTCTCGTATCGGTCCCCAGAATACCAGGTCGAGGTTGGCGGGCACCGTTCCCTGGGCCGGGAAGAACCAGCCCCCCGGGCAGCGGGGCGGTGCACACGCCTCAGACGGTGACGGGACCAGTGACACCAGGACAAGCAGCAGAACCAGTGCGGCGGGGAACCAGCGGCCTGACCTCATCATCGTTTCCTCGTGTCGATTCCTGCGTGTCGTGAGCAATGCTGATCTGCAATTCGCCTGCGCGACCGCCGCCACTACTTCCAGATCCACCGGCCAGGCGGAGATAGGCCGGCAGATGCGTCGAACAGAGAAATATTTTATCATAGAGGAGGTTCAGCCGATACTTGAGCCGTTGGCGAGGTCCGGCATGGTTTCGAGAATCATCAGCGGGAATCGAGCCGATCACCGACACGAGGAACGGAGAAACACCATGTGGCGAAAAACCGAGGCATTTTCAGGATGGATTCGAATGGTCCTGCCGATGCTGCTCCTGCTATGGGCTGGATGCAAGGATTCGGAGCCGTCCGGATCGCAGCCGGTGGACCTGGACGCCTCTACCGAAGACGCCGGTGATCTGCCCGCCGATCTTTCAGGCGATGCGGTAGAACCGGATCTGCCCGAGGACCAGGCACCGGGGGATACGGTGACCGACCTTCCACTGGACAGCGATCTCCAGACCGAAGATCCGCAGGGCGATCAGCCGGTGGTGGACCAGGATCTCCCCGATGCCGTCGAGCCGGACTCGCCCGTTGGAGATGTGCCGCCAACCGACGGTCCGGTGGAGGATACCACGCCGACCGACACCTCGGTGGAATGGGACGGCGGATGTCTGCCCAACGGATCGAGCTGCTCGGAAGGAAGCCAGTGCTGCTCCACCATCTGCAATGCCGATAACATCTGCTCGGTGACCCTGGGGGTATGCGACCCCGCTGGGGAGCCCTGCACCAGCGGAGCGACCTGTTGCTCCGGCCGTTGCGACCGGGAGGCCGGCGAGTGCCTCCCTGGCACCGGTGGTTGTGCCCTGGAGACCCAGCCCTGCGAGACGGCCGCCGACTGTTGCTCCTACTTCTGCGACGACGGGTTCTGCTCGATCGAGGGGGTTTGCGCCGCCATCAACGAGGCCTGCGAGGTGGACGCCGACTGCTGCGGCAACAACTGCGACGGCCTGACCTGTCTGGCTGCCACCGGCTGCCTGCCTGCCGGCGAGCTGTGCGATCCCTCCACGCCGACTCAATGCTGCTCCAGGACCTGTGCGGAGTTCGGCGGGGAGTACCGCTGCATCACCGGTGGCCTCTGTCGGACCAGCGGGGAGGTTTGCCAGACCGACTCCGACTGCTGCACCGAGATCTGCCTGGATACCGACAACCTGCCCTGTGATGCGGGTGACTCCTGCTACTGCGTGGGGTTGGAGGGTGGCGGCCACAGCTGCCGGGTGGTCGGCGAGGTCTGCGTCCAGGCCCAGGACTGCTGCTCCTACTCCTGCTTCACCGATCCCACCGGCTTCCGCTTCTGCCAGTTTCTGGGCGGCTGCCGCCCGATCGGGGAGCTGTGCACCGCCAGCTGGCAGTGCTGCTCGAACTACCCGGATCCCGAGTGCCCAGGCCATCTTCCCGGCACCTGTCTGCTGAACGAAGGGGAGGGGTTGTTCGGCCGCTGCTCCCACATCCAGGGTCCCAAGCCGGCGGGGGAGATCTGCGATGACCGCTATCCCGGCGCACACGATTGCTGTGGGGGCGACGAGGCCTGCCTGGAAGATGTGCTGGAGGTCGCCCGCTGCCTGGGGGCGGGGTTCAGCGACTGTATCGTCAACGGCGATCCCTGCTCGTTCAGCGAGCAGTGCTGCAGCGGCCTGTGCGCTCCGGTCGGGGGCGAGTACGTCTGCGTGGGCGACTGCCTGGTGCTGCTCGAGCCCTGCGAGACCGGCGAAGAATGTTGTAGCGGCTACTGCGAGAACAACACCTGCTGCCTGCCCGACGACAGCGTGTGTGGCAGCGACGAGGTCTGCTGCTCCGGCATCTGCGACGACCTGACCTCCCGCTGCGGAGATTGCCTGGTAGACGGCAACACCTGTATCGACGACACCGAGTGCTGCACCGGGAACTGCAACGCCGACGGGATCTGCGGTCCGGAGGCCTGCGTCGAGCTGGGGGATCCCTGCCAGGTCGGCGACACCTGCTGTGCGGGAAGCTGCGAGGGCGGCTTCTGTACCCTGCCCTGCATCGTCACCGGCTACAGCTGTGAGGACGACAGCGACTGTTGCTCCAACATCTGCGATCCGGTGACCGACCTGTGCGCCATCTGCGACTCCAACACCGCTCCCTGCACGACCGATGACCAGTGCTGCTCGGGGTACTGCGATCCGGTGACCGACCAGTGCGCCGATCCGGTCGAGTGCATCCCCACGGGCGATGCCTGCACCACCGACGCCGAATGCTGCAGCGGCTTCTGCTACGAGAACGTCTGCATGGCCGCCTGCTTGCCCTCCGGCTCGCCTTGCACTGCCGATGCCGACTGCTGCTCCGGGGTCTGCTGGGATCCCAAGAACCCGCACTGCCTGTAGCTGGCAGTTATAAGTTTCTGGTTTTTAGTTATTAGCGGGCAGCGGACCTCCTCCCCCGAGGCGGAGCCCGGGGGAGGTGCCCGCGAAGCGGGCGGAGGGGGCGACTGAAGCCAGTGGCCGTGCTCAATCGAAGCCGCCGGAGGGGGCGACTGAAGCCAGTGGCCGTGCTCAATCGAAGCCGCCGGAGGGGGCGAATCTATTCGGCCGATAGAACCGAGGTAGCTCAGGCTCAGGTTCAGGGTATACGGGGAGCCGGGCAAGGCGCGGGATCTGAGTACGGTGGGCTAGGGAGGAGACATTGCCGTACAGCGCGAGCCCGAGCCCGAAGGGCTCGGAAGGCGAAGCCGACGAGCGGCTGTAGGGCAAGGGCTCCGACCTCAGCTGCGCCGATCGCTCACGCTCAGGCGCTCACGCTCAGGCGCTCACGCTCACGGTCAGGTTGTAGGTGTGTCTGAGGATCGCTGGTCGATGCGCTACACGGCCGGCAACGGCAGCAAATTCACCACAAACCAGGCTGCGGCTGCGATGATGCAGGACCCCGGGATGGTGAGCAGCCAGGCCCAGGCGATCCGTCCTGCGACCCCCCAGCGCACCGCCGAGAGACGCTGGGCGGAGCCCACGCCGATGATGGCACCGGTAATGGTGTGGGTGGTAGAAACCGGGATCCCACACAGAGCGGTAAAAATCAGGGTAGAGGCAGCGGCGGTCTCGGCGCAGAAGCCCCCGAAGGGCCGGAGATGAGTCACCTTCATGCCAAGCGTCCGGATGACCTTCCAGCCACCGGTCAGGGTTCCCAGGGAGATCATGGAGTAGGCGCCGATGATGACCCACCAGGTGGGCGCCGGTTCGGAGATGTAGCCGGCCGAGAAGAGCGACATGGCGATGATGCCCATGGTCTTCTGGGCGTCGTTGGAGCCGTGTCCCAGCGAGTAGGCCGCGGCCGACAGGAGCTGAAGGCGGCGGAACAGGCTGTCGACCTTGGCGGGGGGCTGCTTGTGGACCATCCAGGAGGTGGCCACCAGCAGGATCATGCCCAGGATCATGCCGAGGATGGGTGCCAGCACGATGAAGGCTGAGATCTTGATCAATCCGGGGGCGATCAAAACGGACAGCGTCCGCTCTTTGGCCAGGGCGGCGCCGCACAAGCCCCCGATGAGGGCGTGGGAGACGCTGATGGGCAGGCCGAAGTGGGTACAGGTGTAGGACCAGAGGATGGCACCCAACAGGGCGGCCAGCACCATGTTCTGGTTGACGACCGTCACGTCGACGATGCCGGCGCCGATGGTCTTGGCCACTGCGGTCCCGAATATCAGGATGGCGGCGAAGTTGAAGAAGGCGGCCCAGACGACCGCCACCTTGGGGGAGAGCACCCGGGTGGAGACGATGGTGGCGATGGAGTTGGCCGCATCGTTCATCCCGTTGACGAAGTCGAAGGCGAACGCCACCAGGACGATGATGATCACCATGGTCAACATAAGATCACCCGTCCGTTCAGGTGTTTTCGAGGATGATGCCCTGGACCAGGTGGGCAACCAGCTCGCAGCGGTCGATGGCGTTTTCGAGCTCGCCGAGGAGCTCGCGCCATTTGAGGATGCGGATGGGGTCCTTCTCCTCCTTGAACAGCTTGGCCAGCCCCGCGCGGTGGATGGTATCGCCTTCGTTTTCCAGGCTATTGATGTTGATGCAGTGTTCGAGGATCTCGTTGGCGCGCTTCAGGTTGTTCAACCCGTGGACCGCCTGGCGTACCTCCGCCACCGTGCGATCCAGCACATCCACCAGGTCAACCGCCTCCTGTGGGACCTTCTTCACCTCGTAGAATGCCAGTCTCTGGGCGAAGGCGTTGATGAGGTCGAGGATATCGTCCAGCGAGGAGATCAGGCTGTGGATGTCGCCCCGTTCGAGGGGGGTAATGAAGGTCTTGTGCAGCAGCCGGTAGGTATCATGGGTCACGTCATCGCAATCGCGCTCCACGTCCTTGATCCGCCTGGCATACTCTTCAGCGCTCGGGAGGTCTACGACCATCTCTTTGAGGATCGTGCAGCCGTCGACGATGAGATCGGCGGCCTTGTCGAAAAGACTCAAGAAGGCGTTTTCCCTGGGAAGCAGCTTTCCGAGCATGGCCCCCTCGTGTTGTGTGTGCTGTAGGTTTCGAGACTCGGTGCAGTCCCGGCCCGACGGCAACGCACAGGTAACATATCCGTCTGCCCGGTGCAATGCGCATTTCCGGCGCTTGTTCTCTAGGTGTAACCCAAAACGCTACCTCGCACCGGACCTCTCGGTCAAGAAGGTTGACGGCCGGGCGGGAAGATAGCTGTAGGCCAGGATGCTGCTTTACCGATTTACAGGACGGGCGGGATTCCCAACCCGGTCAGGGACATGGCCCGCCAGATCCTCGTCGGCTGCGCCTTCCGCGCTTCGCGCGGGCTCGGACTGGCTGGACCCCGTCCCTGACCGGAGAAAAGATCATACCCTACAGGACGTACTTGATCAGGACAAAGCCGCCGACCAGCAGCACCGTGAAAACGACCACCAGGGTGTTGAAATACTTGTCGATGAACCCCTTGATCGAGGGGCCGAAAAAGTAGATGAGCGATCCGACCAAGAAAAACCGGGCACTTCGAGAGACAATCGAGGCCAGAAAGAACATGGGAAAATTGATGGCACACACCCCGGCGGTAATGGTGAAGACCTTGTAGGGGATGGGGGTGAAGCCGGCGATGAACACCGCCCAGAAAGCCCACTTGTTATACAGGGTGGCCACTTTGAGGAACGCTTCTTCACTGAACACGTAGCTGAAAAAAAACTGGTCCACCAGCTCCCACAAGCCGGCCCCGATCGCATAGCCCGCTACCCCTCCGACCACCGAGAAGAGCGCGCATACCAGCGCAAATCGCAGGCTTTTTTTGGGCAGCCCCAGAGCCAACGCGATCAGCAGCACGTCCGGCGGTATCGGGAAGAAGGAGGACTCCGCAAAGGCCAGAATGGCCAACGCCGGCATGCCGTACGGGGTTTCCGCCCAGTGCAGCACCCAGTCATATAGCGAGCGGATCCACTGCTGAGGCTTTTTCAATAGATCTTTGATCTTCATTCGATCCGTCTTAGCCTGGGACATGGCTTTTCATCCTTGGTCTCCACCCGGGGCGTTTTCTCCCCAAATGGCCGGCGTCTACTACCACAACAGAGGACCAGACACAATTGCCAGCCCCTTCCATTGACCGGACCCCGCCGGCCGCACTAGACTCCGCCCCGCCATTGAAACGCGGAGGACTCCCATGATCGCCTTCCTCGTCGGGCTCGCTCTGCTGGTTCTCGGTTATCTTTTCTATGGACGCTTCGCCGTGCGCGCCGTCGCACCCAACCCCGGCCGACCCACACCGGCCCTGGTGTCCTCGGATGGCATGGACTATGTGCCCATGGCTACCTGGAGGGTCTACCTGGTCCAGCTCCTCAACATCGCCGGGCTGGGGCCGGTTTTCGGACCGATCCTGGGGGCGTTGTGGGGTCCTCAGGTGTTCCTCTGGGTGGTGATCGGCTCCGTCCTGGGAGGAGCGGTCCACGACCTCATCTCGGGGGTGATGTCGGTACGCAACAACGGCGCCGGCTTGCCCGATCTGATCGGCAAGTACCTGGGCCGAGTGGCACGCCACCTGGCCACCTTCTTCATCCTCATCCTGATGATCCTGGTCGGCACCGTCTTCGTGAAGGGGCCGGCCGGGCTGTTGGTCAAGATCCTCCCTGCCGAGTCGTTTAGCGGGCTGTTCGGTGCGGGCGCCGTCGAGTGGTTGGAGACCAGCTGGCGGGGCAACTCGGTCTGGCTGTGGCTGGTGATGGGCCTGATCTTCTTGTATTACATCCTGGCGACCCTGCTGCCGATCGACAAGATCATCGGCCGCATCTACCCGCTGTTCGCCATCTGCTTGCTGGTCATGGTAGCGGGTTTGCTGGTCTCCATCCTGACCGGGCGCATCGCGCTCGGCGGCTTTTCCTTGACCAACTTCCATCCCGACGGGACCCCCGCCTGGCCGATCATCTTCGTGACGGTGAGCTGCGGCGCGATCAGCGGCTTCCACGCGACCCAGAGCCCGCTGATGGCCCGCTGTCTGAACAACGAGAAGCACATGCGGCTGGTGTTCTACGGCGCCATGATCGCCGAGGCGATCATCGCCTTGATCTGGTCGGCTTCTGCCTCGGGGTTCTACGGCGGCGTGGAAGGGTTGGCGGCAGCCATGGGGCCCGGGAGAAACCCCGCGGTGGTGGTGCACCAGGTGTGTGTGGGCACCATGGGTGCCTTCGGCGGCGCGCTGGCCATCCTGGGGGTGGTGGTGCTGCCCATCACCTCGGGCGACACCGCATTTCGCGCCGCCAGGCTGATCGCGGCAGACTACCTGAAGCTGCCCCAGAAGCGGATCGCCAACCGCTACAAGGTGGCCCTCCCGCTGTTCGGGGTCTCGTTCGCCCTCAACTTCATCCCCTTCAACATCATCTGGCGCTACTTCGGCTGGGCCAACCAGACGCTGGCCGGCGTGACCTTGTGGGCCTGTACCGTCTACCTGGCGCGCCGGGGCAAGCGGTGGTGGATGACCGCTCTGCCCGCCACCTTCATGACGGTCATGACCATCAGCTACCTGCTGGTGGAAACAAGAGCCCACGGGGGCATCGGCCTGCCGAACGAGCTGGGCACCATCATCGGCCTGGCCTGTGGAGTGGCCGCCCTGGTCGCCTTCTTGGCGGTGCGCCGGCGCCTCGGTCCCGAGCCTGACGACCAGCCGCCCATGGGGAAGCCCTCTCCCGAGCCGTTCGAGGGGGTGAAGATCAGCTAGACCGCCTGCACTTTTCCACGCCACCATGCTTGACCGCGACCGTTCCTGGCCGATACATTCCGCCCCGGTTTGCCGATGGGAGGAGACATGAACTGGGTACAGCTGGCTTATCAGTATGGCCTGGGTGGCCTGTTCTTCTTTGTGACCCTGGCGCTCTGCTTCCAGTCCGGTGCCGGAGATCGGGCCAATCCCTCCGACAAGAAGGCGCTGGTGTACCTGCTGGGGGGGCTGCTCCTGTTTTTCCTTTCCCACCTGGTGTGGATTCTCCTGGCATCATCGTAAGGAGCAGCCATGCAAGTCGCGCACGGTCAAACCATCGATTTCGTGATCGTCATCGTCTACTTCGTGGGCATCCTGGGCTTCGGCAGCTTCTTCGGCCGGCACACCAAGACCACCAAGGACTTCTTCTTCTCCGGCCAGCGGTTTTCCTGGTGGCTCATCGCCTTCTCCTGCGTCGCCACGGTGGTGGGAAGCTACTCCTTCATCAAGTACTCGGCGGTGGGGTACAACTACGGTCTCAGCTCCTCGATGACCTACCTCAACGACTGGTTCTTGCTCCCGCTGTTCATGCTGGGCTGGTTGCCGATCATCTACTTTTCGCGTGTGGTCTCCATCCCGGAGTACTTCGAGCGTCGTTTCGACCGGCCGACCCGGGTGATGGCGGTGATCTTCATCATGCTGTACATGGTGGGGTACATCGGCATCAACCTGTACACGCTCGGGGTGGCCATGCACGCCATCGTGCCGGGGATCGGCGTGTTCGAGTGGGCCGCCATCATCTCGGTGATCGCCGCGATCTATGTCACGTTCGGGGGGCAGACGGCGGTCATCATGACCGATCTCATCCAGGGGATATTACTTCTCGGAGCCGGCATCCTGCTGTTTTATCTGGGGATCCGCTACCTGGGCAAGGAGGTGCCCGGGCTCGGCGGTTTGGCCGCCTTCTGGGAAGGGCTACCGCAGGCCCATCGCCTGCCCTTCTCCGGTCTGACCACGCCGGAGCAGTTCCCCATGGCCGGCATCTTCTGGCAGGACATGTTCGGCTCCTCGATGTTCTTCTACTTCGCCAACCAGGGGCTGATCATGCGCTTTCTGGCGGTGAAGAGCGTGGCCGAGGGCAGAAAAGCCATCATGGTGGTGGCCCTGATCCTGATGCCCCTGGCGATGCTGGCCGTGGGCAACGCCGGCTGGCTGGGCCGCGCCATGCAGTCCTTCGGGCTGATCAACGCCGATGTGGATCCCAACAGCATCTTCATGGTGGTGGCGGAGATCGTCACCCGCCCCGGCGTGTTCGGCCTGATCCTGGCGGCGCTGACAGCCGCCCTGATGAGCACGGTCGATACCCTGATCAACGCCGTGTCGGCCATCGCCGTCAACGACGTCTATCGCCCCTTCATCGCTCCTGGCCGCAAGGACAGCCACTACCTGAAGGCGGCCCGGGTATCCTCGATCATCTTCACCATCGCCGGTCTGGCCCTGGTGCCGATCTACATGCGCTTCCGCTCCATCTACGTCGCCCATGGCGCCTTTACCGCCACCATCAGCCCCCCCATCATCGTGGCCGTCATCCTCGGCATCCTCTGGAAGCGGTTCTCGCCTCGCGCCGCCTTCTTGACCATGCTGGGCGGCGGCCTCGCCATGGGGCTGTCGATCAAGTGGCCGGCGCTGATCAAACCGCTGGCCGACCTGCACGGGATGGATCCGGGCACCGGCTTCGACTACATGCGGGCGCTCTACGGTTTCGTCCTGTGTACCATCCTGGCGGTGGTGGGGACCTTTGTCTGGCCGGCGCGCGACACCGAGCGGGCAGAGGGTCTCTGGATCGGCTCCGTTAAGAAGGCCAAGGCGCTGTTCAAGGGCGCTGTCCCCAACGACCAGGTGATCGGCAAGAAGGTGAGGCTGGCTCTCCAGTCCGCTCCGGAGGAGGAGGTGGAAGATCGACCGACCGTGACGATGTCCGCCGAAGACGCGGGCCGGATGGCCGCCGGTGACGGCGACCTGGTCTATGTCTGCGACCGGCGCTGGTGGCTGGGGGGTCTACACTCCCTGCACGGCAAGTTGCAGGTGGCCGATCTCCCCGCGGGGACCATTGCGGTCCCGGCCAACTACATCAAGGTCAACCGACTGGACGTGGGCGACCAGGTGGTGGTGGAGAAGATCCTGTAGCTCTTTTCTCCTGCTGGTCGGCTCCTCGGCCTTTCGCCAGATGGGAATCTCCCTGTCGGCGAGAACTTTCCGCCGTCTCCCGACGTTCACATGAGGTGTCGGGCGTGGCGAGGCGAGAGCCGGCCTGGGGTGGAGGCGGTGTCGGCCCCCTGGCGAAAGGATCGTTTGAATTCGTTCTCGTTTCTCGCCATACTGAAATGGCCCGGCACAGACAAGAGGATGGAACATGGATAAGCGCGCTACGAAAAAGGCGAAGGTCTCTGAGTACAACCGCGATCGATCCGATCGCCGACCGCTGTCCGTGGAGTCGCTCGAGGCCCGGATCGCACCGGCTGTGGCGGGGGACAAGAAGGCGCCCACCCCTCCACCCTATCCGCCTGGCTCGCTGTACGGCCTGGTAGCTCGCTCGAACCTTCGTTACTGAAAAAAAAGGTTGCGGGCGGCAACAGACAGCCTTATATAGGCGCCGGATGATTTTCCTGGGGCGAAATGCGCCCAGCATTCTGGATTATGGAGAAATGACCATGCAGACCGACAAGAAAACCGAAAAGGTACGTCCCGATACCGACCTAACCCCGCGGCAGCCTCTGACCGTCGACGCCCTCGAGGCCCGTATCGCACCGGCGCTCCTGGCCGACAAGAAAGCGCCGGAACCACCCTATCCTGCCGGCACACGCTACGGTCTGATTCGGCGCGACAGCCTGCAGTACTAGATCGGGTGGCCCCTCCCTCCCACCGGCGCCTTCACGTCGGGTGCGGCGGTCAGTATCGATCCGGGTATATCAACCTCGACAGCGAGGACAGCAGGGTGGCCGACATCTGTGCTGACGCCGCTCTGCTGCCTTTTTCGGACGGCGAGTTCGAGCGGGTGGAGATGATCCACCTGATCGAGCACCTGGGCTACCTCAAGGCCATCCATGCCGTGGCGGAATGCTTCCGCGTGCTGGAACCTGGCGGGACGTTGGTGGTGGAAACCCCCGACTGCGAGGGCTCTTTTCGGCGTTTTCTCGGCGATCGCTCCCAGGAGAACCGGGCCCAGCTCTTGAGCTGGATCTTTGGGCTCGACACCCCGGGGTATCTCCACCGGCTGCTCCTTCCCGAGGATCTCCTGCGGCGGACCCTACAGGAGGCGGGCTTCGAGGAGGTCCGCCGAGGTCCTTGCCGGACCCATCTCTATGCGCCGGGGTTGAGGGTCGAGGCGCGACGGGGCGGACTACCGGTCCATCTCCTCCTGGCTCATCTGAGGCGACAGGTCCGGTCGTCCGGCGCGCTGGATCTGACCCATCAGCTCCAGGCGCTCGAGTTCGAGACGGTCTTCGTGGACAACCTGCTGGCGCTGGGGGGGGCAAGAGATCTTCCGCCAGATGCCGAGAGGGCCGCTTTTTCCAACATCCTGATGGCTCCCCAAGCGGCCATGATCTGGCTCGATCTCTGCCCCCAGCACGGGATCGAGCTGCCTTTCGAGCGAGCCCACATGGCCGGTCTGGCCCGGGCCGCCGTCGAGGAGGATCTGCCAGGTCGCCTGGATGCGCTGTTCGATGAGCTCTGTGTGAAGGGGACCGAGGCCGACGACGGCTACCTGCACCTGTGCGACCAGGGGCTGTCCGCACTGTCGAAAGCCTTTGAGAGCGGCGTCGAGAAGATGCGTTCGGTGCTGAAAGAGCAACTGCCTCCTTCCGTTCCATGGGCCGATGGGGCCCCACTATCGGCTGAAGAGGACCTCGGCCTGGAAGATCCTTGCCAGCCAGCTAGTGGAGGGGAAAGACGGGGGCTGCGGCCTGCTCTGGTAGAACACCGCCCAGATGGCCGCGATCTTCCGCCGCCTGTCGCCACCAGACCGTTCACCCGGGCTCTTCTGCGATCGCGGGTGAACGGGATGCACGACCTGGCCGTCCGGCTGCTTGTCCATGATAGGCAAGAAGAGGCGATGGCGCTTCTGGAGCGCGCCGCCAACAGCCGGATCGACCCCTTCTATCCGCTGTGGAACCTGGCGGTGGCACATGCTCGCCGGGGTGAGCACCAACGGTCCATCGGCCGCTACCAGGAGGCTCTGGATCTGGCCGCCCCGGTCACCCGGCCGGTTCTTTTACGGGAGCTGGCGGTCCTGTATCTTCACGCGGGGCGCCCGCAGGATGTGGTGGATCTGGCACGCCAGGTTCAGTCGGACGAACACTGGGCAACCATCCTGCGGCTCGCCCGACAGACGCTGGATGCGGAGCAGCCATCCGGCCAGCCGGAGCTTGTACCATTGCGAACTCGGCCCGTGCTGGCCGGGGAGAGCCTGTACCATGAGCCCGATACCGCTTGACGCGCCGCAGTACATCCTGTGGGAGATCACGCTGGCCTGCAACCTGCGTTGCCGCCACTGCGCCGCCAGCGCTGGGCGCCCCCGCCACGACGAGCTCACCCCCGAGGAGGCCCTGGATCTTTGTGACCAGATGGCCGGCCTGAAGGTGCCCTCCGTTTGCCTGATGGGGGGAGAGCCGCTGGTGCGCAAGGACTGGGTCCAGATCGCCGATCGGCTGCGTTGCCACGACATCGCGGTGGGGTTGATCACCAACGGATGGCGCTTCGACAACGAGGCGGCCAGGCAGGTGGAGCAGCTCGGCATCTGCCAGGTAGGGGTCAGCCTGGATGCGGCCTCTGCCCAGCTCCACGATCGGCTCCGCAACCGGGAGGGCGCCCATGCGCGGGCCCTGGCGACCATCCGGCGCATCGCCGCCCTGCCGTTGACCTACCGCACCGTCATCACCTCGGTCAGCCGGACCAACCTGCCGGAGCTGGAGGGCATCTGCGAGCTGTTGGTGGACATCGCCCCCGGCTTCACCTGGATGGTCAACATCACCAGCTGCCACGATCCGGATCGCTTCGATCCGCGGGATCTGATCGACGAGGCCGGGTTTCTTCAGCTGGCCGAGTTCATCTACCGGAAGCGTCGCGAGCTGCGCGGGCGGCTCAATGTGACCGCGACCCACGACATGGGGTATTTCTCCGAGCGGTTCGACGACCTGCACGACTTCGAGTGGAGCGGCTGCGTTGCGGGGCTGGAGACGCTCGGCATTCGCAGCAATGGGGATGTGACCGGCTGCCTGGTCCTGGACGACACCTTCCTGGAGGGCAACCTGCGCGACAGGAGCCTGGCCGAGCTGTGGGCGGATCCGGAGGGGTTCTCCTACAATCGACAGTTCACCGTTGACATGCTGGAGGGGGCATGTCGCGGGTGCGACCTGGGAGCGCGCTGCCGGGGCGGCTGCCGCGACCACGCCGTCAGCTTCACCGGCTCCCGCTTCCATTACCCCTATTGCCTGCACCGCCTGGAGCGTCAAGGGCGGCAAGGAGACTCAAAGCCATGACCGACAGAAGAGCCCCAGAATTCGCCACGGACTCAGCGAGCGGCGCGGCACGGGTAAGCGCCGCTCGCGGTGGTGCGCTCGGGAACGGGGATCTGGGTGAACCGGGGAATGCTGGCCCCGAGCGGCCCCCCGTGAGGGGCGGGGGGGTGATCGAGCCACCGGAGGTGGCGGATCGCAGACCGTATAGCGTCAACGTCGAGCTCACGCTGGCCTGCAACCTGCGATGCCGCCATTGCGGCTCTTCGGCTGGCAAGCCCAGACCGGACGAGTTGAGCCTCGAGGAGTTTGCCACCTGCTTTGCCGAGCTGGCCCAGCTGGGTGGGGAGGAGGTCTGCCTGCTCGGTGGCGAGCCGCTGGTCCGCAAGGACTGGGAGGCGATCTGCCACCAGGTGGGCGAGGCCGGCCTGCGCCTGGTGTTGATCACCAACGGGATGGCGGTAAACGACGAGGTGGTCAGGCGGATGGCCGCCATGCCCCACCTGCACCGGGTGGGGGTCAGCCTGGACGCTGCCCACGCCGAGATCCACGATGATCTGCGCGGTCGATCGGGCTCCCACGCCCGCGCCTTGTGGGCGTTGTTTTCCCTGCGTGATGCCGGCATCGAGGTGGGCGCCATCACCACCCTGTCGCGCCCCAACCTCGAGGAGCTGCAGCCCCTGGCCGAGCTCCTGCTGGATCAGCAGATCACCTGGCAGATCCAGGTCGCCAGCCTGGGCGGGACCCGGTTCGACTCCAGCGACCACCTGGACCGGGCCGCCTTCTACCGGGTCGGCCAGTTCATCTCCGAATGCCGCCGCCGTTACCCTGTAGACCGGCTTCCTGTGGCCGGCAGCCATGACATCGGCCATCACTCCGAGATCCTGGGCCCGACCGGAGAGCTTGCCGAGTGGCATGGCTGCGGGGCAGGCCTGTACACCTTGGGGATCATGAGTGACGGGCGGATCAAGGGCTGCCTGTCGCAGCACGACGACTTCATCGAGGACAACCTGCGGCACCGGAGTCTGGTCGATATCTGGAACGATCCCAACCTGTTCACCCGCAACCGGCGGTTCTCGGTAGAGCAGCTCGAAGGGTTCTGCCGCCAATGCCCCTACGGCGCCACCTGCCGGGCCGGTTGCAGCAACGTGGCCTACACCACCACCGGTTGTACCTTTGACAACCCGTTCTGCTTCTATCGGATCGAGCAGGAGGACGGGCTGGTTGCCCACCCGGATCGACCGGGAGGAGCAGGCTGATGGATGTCCGCCCGCTGGACCCCGCCGATCCGGCTCTGGCTGCCATCGAGGAGATGCTCGGCGAGCACTATCGATCCAACCTGGCCTCCTACGGCGCCCTTTCCCGAGAGGGGACGGTCCTGTTCGCCTGCTTCGAGGACAGCCAGCCGATCGCGTTCGGGATCTTTCGCAACTACCGAGATCCCGAGCTGCATGTGGGCAGTCATATCGACCTGGACCAGCTCGCCGACATCCTCCAGATGGAGGAGGTCGGCCTGTACCAGGTCGCGCTGCTGCATGCCCGCCATCCGGACAGGCTGGTGGAAACGACCGAGGCGCTGCTTGCAGCCTTCGAGGGCTGGTTGGTCGAGCACTACCAGCGCCATGGGATCTTCATCACCCTCTTCGAGAAAGGGAACCGACTGGCTCGGCCGCTCTACAAGCGGCTCGGGTTCAAGAAAGTGGGGCGCCCTTCCTCCCTGATGCGGTTCGATCTGCACCGCTCCGATCGGTTTTTTCGCAAGATCCCGCCCCTCCCCGAGGCGCTGGTCGTGCGTTTCTTCGAGGAAGTGGGCGAAGCGGAGAAAGAGTCCTTCGCCGAGTGCTACCGTACCGTGTTTCTCCGGAGTGCCCGACCGGATCCCTCGTCGGTCTTCTCTGCATTGACCCGGGTGGTGTCGGCTCCCGATTTCGATCCCTACCTCTCCTGCTTGCTGTGGAGCCACCAGCAGGAGCGGGTCGTCGGATTCATGCTGGCCCAGCGACCGGAGCCGCTGCAGCCCCACATCCTGGTGGTCGGCCTGCTCCCCGAGTTTCGGGGACAACGGCTTCCGCTTCGGTGCTTCCCTTTCATTGCGCGGCGCGCCCTGGCCCAGGGGTTGTCCCGGGGCACCTTCGTCACGACCCAGTCCATGGTCGTCCGGCTGGCGATGCGTGCGTTCGGGGCGCGGCAGATCGAACGGATCCAGCCCTATCTCAAGGTGGGGTGATCGAACGAGGTCTTTGGGTGCCAATGGCGATGCGATTTCCAGGGGAGGCTCGTCATGTCCCAATGAAACGGGGACCGCATCGACCCCGTTTGACAGCATTTCTGCCCCCGGATATCGTATGAATTACGCAGATAGTGCCTGGCCGCCGAGGAGATGTCGACGATGAAGCAACGGGAGAAGCATGAGCAGACCTGCCGGCCTGCGGACAGGGAATCAACGCCGGATCAGGCGCTGACGGTAGAAGAGCTGGAACAACGGTTGGCTCCGGGCGTGATCGACAAGAAAGCGCCAATGCCCCCGCCTTATCCGCCAGGTGCCGACTACGGGCTCGTCAGACGGGACAACCTCGCCTGGTAGCGGTCTGTACCGCTGCGTCGCCGCTCTACCAGTGGACCAAGAGCGGTCGCGTTATGACGCCAAGAGACGGTTTTGCCCGACCGGTGGGTTCACCGGATCCGACGCCCGGATCACTCGATGGCTACCTCAGAGATGACTGGTAAGCCTCCTCCGCCCCTGCGCCAGGATCTGGTGCTCCAGGAGCAGACGCACCGAGGCGAGCCCTACGTGGTGGTCAAGGACCCGCTAACCAGCCGCTTCTTCCGGCTGCCGTCGTTGGCTTTCCGTGTCGCGTCGCGGTTCGATGCCTCGGCGACGCCGGAACAGCTCGCCGAGCAGGTAGCGACCGAAGAGCGCTGTGCCATGGGGGCCGCCGAGGTCGAGCGGTTCGCCGACAGGATGGAGAGCCTGGGCCTGCTCGACCAGCAGCTGACCTCCTTGGAGATCGAGGCGCGGCAGCGGGCCTCCACCCGACAGCAGCGCTCCATCTTTTACCTGAAATGGGGCCTGGTCGATCCGGATCGGATGCTGGCGCGGCTGCTGGTCCTCCTGCGACCGTTGTTTTCGCGGCCTGCTGCCGTTCTGACCGCCGGATTGGTGGCGGGCAGTCTCATCCTGTACCTCGCTCGGCCGGAGATCGTGGCGGGCGCCCTGTGGCAGGCGACCCACGGCGGCGGGCTGATCTGGCTGTATGCGGCCACGGCCTTGACCTTGACTCTCCACGAGCTTTCCCATGGCCTGGTCAGCAAGCGGCACGGTGCCGAGGTCCACGAGATGGGCTTCATGCTCCTGTACTTCATGCCCTGTGCCTACACCGACATCAGCAACGCCTACCTGGTCCCCCGCAAGCGGGACCGGATCGCGATCACCCTGGCCGGGTCGGTCTGTGACCTGGCGGTATGGGCCCTGGCCAGCATCGCATTGCTGCTGCTTCGACCCGGACCGACCGGTACCCAGATACTCGGCGCGCTGATGCTCACCACCGGCTACCGATCGGTGGCCTTGAACCTCAACCCGCTCATCAAGCTGGACGGGTACTATGTCCTGGTGGACTGGCTGGAGATGCCCAACTTGCGGCAGCGGTCGCAGGAGGCCATCCGCTGGCGGATTGGACGCTGGTTGGGGCGGAAAGAGCAGCAGGTGGGCGAGACCGTCCGGGATCGGCGGGTGCTGGAGAGCTATGGCTGGCTGTCTTCGCTCTACGTGGTCGCGCTGCTGTCGTTGACCGTTTGGTGGCTGGACGGCTGGTTGGTCCGGTGGTCCGGTCCGGCCGGTCGTCTGGCCTATCTGCCGCTCGCCCTGCTGATCGCGCTGGTCTGGATGGCCCGGCGCAAGCGGCGCAGGATGGTTCGGTTCTCGGCGACGGAGAACGAGGATCGGTCGGCTGCCAAAACGTTGTTGGAGGCAACCGGAGTGAACCGCGGGGAGTCCGGCGAGGACCGGTCGCCCGCTGCTGCGCTACAATCTACAACCGATGCGGTCGGGGGCTTGGAGCGATGTGAACCGCTCGATCTCGACCAAGGAGAGGATCGATGATGCACACGAGATGGTATGTGACCGTGGTGGCCATTACCCTTCTGGCATGGCTTGCGGCAGGTTGCGACCATGACGATTCCGGATCGGGACCGGCCGAGGATGCGGCTTCCGATACGGCATCGGACCAGGGCGGACTGGACGTCCCGGGCCCCTCCGATATGGCGGAGGAGGATCAGCCGCCGGGCGACCTGCCGGGACCGGATACCCCCCCGTCGGATCTGGCGGAGGTGGACACCGCTCCACCGGATCTCTCGGAGATGGACTGGCTTCCGCCCGTGGACCTTCCAGATAGCGATCAGCCCCCCTCGACGGTCCCGGTGGTCGGCCGTGTATGGATCTACACGGTGTCCTATCCCCCGCTCGAGTTCGGGTATGACTATCCTCACAGCCAGGTGACCGTCGAGGCCTATGGCGCCGCCAACGAGCTGCTGGCGACGGCCACCACCGACATCGAGTCCTGCACCCCCTGGGATCCCCCGGTTCCCTACACCTGCGGCATGTTCGAGCTCGAACTGGCGCCAGATCGGGAGGCGATGCTCAAGGCGAGCAACTACTCGGGGTACATGAACACCCTGAGCCAGATCTTCACCGTCAAGCCGAACACGGTCCGGATCATGGTGATGGTCCCGGATCTCATTGTGACTCTGCTGTCCACCGTCTGGTCGGAGGAGCTGATCGAAACCTACGGTCACCTGGCCGGTATCGTGGCGGTGGCCAGCAACGATGTCCATGCACCTCCCTACGAGGAGTACATCGGAGAGGCCTCGGTCGAGATCACCCCTTCGAGTGAGTTCCCCGAGGACTATCGCCTCATCTACTACGACTCGGAAAACCCGCAGAACACCTCCCGCACCTCCACCGATGCCAATAGCCCGGTATTTGCGGCCATCAACCTGCCTGCCCGGGGGATCGACGACCCCTACCAGATTGCGGTCACCCATGCCACCTACCAGTTCGAGCCGGTCGAGTTCGCCATCCAGCCAGGCGTGCTGACCTTCGTCATCCTCTCGCCCCAACCGGCCGAGTAGGACAGGCGCCTCTCCTCCCAATCCGTGAGCCTGAGCGTGAGCTTGAGCGTGAGCGATCAGCGCAGCAGGGTTCGGAGCCCTTGCCCTCCAGCCGCTCGTCGGCTTCGCCTTCCGAGCCCTTCGGGCTCGGGCTCGCGCTGTACGGCAAGGTCTCCTCCCCGTCCGTACACCCTGAGCGTGAGCGACTGATCGTGAGCCTGAGCGACTGATCGTGAGCCTGAGCGATACACGCGACGGGTTCGGAGCCCTTGCCCCCGGCTTCCCGTACACCCTGAGCGTGAGCGACTGAGCATGAGCCTGAGCGTGACCGTGAGCGACCTACCCCATCACCCCTTTCTCACTGCTCGCACCGCACCGGCAGGGTGACGCGAGAGGAGGAGACGACCTCGGATCCGAGTCGCAGCTCGGCCCATAGGCTGACCGAATCGACGTACTCCAGGTCGTGGTCCCGGTAAATTGGGGTTGGAGGAGGCATGGGGTGGGCCATCCAGGTCCAGAACATCTGACCCCAGTCGGGTCGGCCCTGGAGGGGGGCGAACAGAACGGCCAGCGGGATATCGAGCAACCGCCGCTCTTCTCCGGGCGTCAGGCATGTAATCGGAGTGGGCTCGCGGACCACGGCCAGAAAGGAGGTGTGTCGGTGCTCCGATCCCTGACCGTATAGGGTCAGGTACTCGCTGTCGTAGCGCGCCGGGATCTTGCACGGCTGGTCGGTGTGGTTGGCGATGACCAACTGCAGGTGGCTCTCCGTCGGCGTGGTGGGGCAGTAGTGGTCCACCTCCAACCGCAAGCTGACCGCGATGCCGCCGGGCTCCGGCTCGGGCGCAGTCGGCGCCTCGGTTCCGATGAGCTCGGGCTGGTGCTGTACGTTGGTCTCTGCTTCGCCTTGGGGCTGGTCCTGCAAGACCGGAGGGGTGGCGTTTTCTACTCCCGGCTCTTCGTGCACCGGTTGGGCCAGGGGGTGAGCGGTCCAGGTCAACAAGAGGGTGCAACAGGCGATCACCAATCTGGTCGCGTTTCTCATGGGAATCATCTCCATTCGATGCGCCTGGTGGTTGATCCGTGGTAGGCCTCTTCCAATCGAACGGGCTTTCGCGGTGTCGACTAGTCCAGGATCACCACCACCACCTTGTCGTCGATCTCCCCCTCGCTGTACTCGCGCGCGAAGGCGTATCCCCCCTCGAAGGTGAGCTGTCGGTGGGATCCGGCTCCGACCGCGACGTGCCGGTTGCGGAAGGTTCCCAGCCGTTGCCAGTGGGCCAACAGCTGTGCGTCGTAGCTGTCCCAGTTCATGTCGGAGCGGGTCTCCTGGCCGGCCTCGCCGCCGTTTGGCCCCGCCGGTCGGGCGGTCTCGTCGCCGTAGAAGATCTGGACGCCGCCGGGCAGCATGAGCAAGGCGGTTCCCACCTTGTACTGGTTGGCCAGGTTGGCCCCGTTCTGGGAGAAGTAGAGGTGGGTGTCGTGGGAGGAGATGTAAGACAGCACGTTGAAGGTGGGGTCGGTGTTGATGGCCTCGGCATAGGTCGAGTAGAGGGTCTCGAGCTGGCCGTGGTCCTGGAGGGCCTGGCGAACGGCGGTCTGGAAGTCGAAGTTGATCAGCGAGTCGAATCCACCCTGGGGGAAGTAGAGATCGCGCACCACCCCGTGTGGGAAGACCTCACCGGTCATCCAGAAATCCAGGTCGTCCAGCGCCAGCTCCGGGTTGTCCTCTTTCCAGTCGTCCAGCGCCTGGTCGGCCTCCTGTTTGAGGGCGGCCCAGGCGGGCAGCTCCACGTGCTTGGCGGTGTCGCAGCGAAAGCCGTCGATCCCGAAATCACGCACCCAGCCAGTCAGCCAGCTGATCAGGTATTCCCGCACCGTCGCCCCCTCGATCACCTCGGCGGCGGTATCGGTCTTGCGTTGCAGTAGCACCGGCAGGGCGGTCAACACCTCGGTGCTCTCGGTGCGGAAGTCGGGCAGGTAGCTCAAGTGGCGGGTCAGATCGTCCGTTCCGTAAGGCTGATGGTCGGGGAAGGTGGCCCGGATCCAGGAAGGTCCCCACCAGTTGGACCACTGGTTGCTTTGGTAGTCCACGAACAGCGTGTTCCAGCTATGCCAGTTTTCGCCCTCTGTTGGGGTCCAGCCCTCGTACTCCCCGTCCAGCACCTCGGGCAGGTAGACCGCCAGGTCGGCCAGCGTGCCGTACCCCGGGTGGTTCATCACCACGTCGAAGACCACCCGGATGCCCCGGGCGTGGGCCGCGTTCACGAAATCCTCCAGATCCTCTTCGGTCCCCATGTTGGCGTCCAGGCGGGTGAAGTCCAGTGCCCAGTAGCCGTGGTAGGCCCAGTGCTGGAAGGTGCCGTTGGTACCACCCCCGATGTAGCCGTGGACCTGCTCGTAGGGGGGTGAGATCCAGATGGCGTTGACCCCGAGCTGTTGCAGGTAGTCCAGCTTTGCGGTGAGACCCACCAGGTCTCCGCCATGGAAGGTTCCCACCTCCTGATCGCCGTCTGGATATCTGCCGTAGCTGGTGTCATTGGAGGTGTCGCCGTTGGCGAACCGATCGGTGATGACGAAGTAGACGGTGGCGTTGTCCCAGGAGAAGGCCGATTCTACGCCCGGTTCTTCGTCGCGTTCCAGTAGCAGCACGCCGTTGGCGTGGGTGGCCAAAGTGATGGTCCCGTCCTCGGCCACCACGCCGGTGGCGCCTCCGTAGGCGTCCCGCAGCGCCGTTCCGGTGGAGAATACGTCGCCCACCTGGATGGTGACCGGAGGGCCGGTGGGACCGGTGTCTTCGATCGCATCCGTGACCACCTGGTCAGGCCCCACCTCGGCATCGGTCGAGGCCGGGTCGGCCGAGGTATCCCGATCGCCGCCCAGGTCGGTGGCTCCCTGGTCCGGCGTCGGCTCCTGGTCTTCGTCTCCACAGGCCAACCCGAGCCCCCACAGAAGCAGGCTGATGGCTGCGAGCGGCAGAATATTCCTCATGGTATCCTCCAGATCTAGAAGATGAAGTCGGTGGAGAGGAAGCTGGAGAGGCGATCGCGGGTGATGGTGGTGATGATCCGCTTGTTCAGATCGTTCTCCTTGGCTGCCACCAGGGTGCGGATGGTGAAGACTCGCAAGGCGTCCGACACCGACAGGGTGCCCTCCGCCGAATCCTTGCGGCCGGTGAATGGGAAGCTATCCGGGCCTCGCTGGCACTGGGAGTTGAGGTTCAAGCGGCAGACCTGGTTGACCAGCGGATCGATGAGCCGGGCCAGCTGCTTCGGATCTCGACCGAACAGGCTCACCTGCTGGCCGTAGTTGGACTGCACCACGTACTGCTCCGGCTCTTCGAGATCCCGGTAGGAGACCACGGGGATCACCGGGCCGAACTGCTCCACGTTCCAGAGCTTCATCCCCGGTCGGACGGGGTAGACCACCGCCGGGTAGAAGAAGGTCTGGTTGACGGTGCCGCCGTCGGGGTTGACGACCCGGGCTCCGCCGCTTACAGCCTCCTCTACCAGCTGGCTCAGCCAGGCCGGCTTTCCCGGCTCGGGCAAGGGGGTCAGCTTGACGTTGGGGTCCCAGGGCATGCCGAACGGCAGGTCGGACGCCGCGGCGGAGAGCCGGCGCAGGAACTCCTCCACCAGCGAGTCGTGGACCCACAGGATCTTCAGCCCGGTACAGCGCTGGCCGTTGTAGGAGAGCGCGCCCAGCAGGCACTCCGAGACCGCCAGCTCGAGGTCGGCATCCGGCAGCACGATGGCCGGATTCTTGGCCTCCAGCCCCAACACGCAGCGCAGCCGGTGCGGTCGGGGATGCTGCGCCTTCAGGATGTCCGCCACCCGGCTCGAGCCGATGAAGGCCAGCACATCGATCTTCCCCGAGGTCATCATCGGGCCGACCACCACCTGCCCCTCCCCGTACACCGTGTTCACCACGCCGGGTGGGAACGACTCGGCGAACGCTTCCAGCAGCGGCTCCAGCAGCAGCACCCCCAGCTTGGGGGGCTTGAACACCACCGTGTTCCCCATGATCAGTGCGGGGATCAGGGTGGTGAAGGTCTCGTTCAACGGGTAGTTGAACGGCCCCATGCAAAGCACCACCCCCAACGGCGCTCTCCGGATCTGGCCGATGATCCCCTGGGCCAGCTGGAAGCGGGAGCCCACCCGGTCCAGCTCCTTCAGGGCGTCGATCGTGTCCTGGATATACTCGATGGTGCGGTCGAACTCCTTGGTGGAATCGGTGTGGCTCTTGCCGATCTCCCACATCAAGAGCTTGACCACCTCTTCCCGCTTCTCCTTCATGAGCATGGTGAACTGCTGCACGTGGCGGATCCGGTCGGCCACCGACATGGTCGGCCACAACCCCTGGCCGTTGTCATAGGCCTGCACCGCCGCTTGCAGCGCTTCCAACGCCTCCTTCTCGGTGAGCTTGGGGTAGGCGCCCAGGACCGCTTGCGATGCACTCCCGTCCTCGGCTCTCAGACAGACCGGGGACAAGACCTCCTCGAATGGCCCATCCCAGCTTCGCAGCGTACCTCCCACCAGGTAGCGGGACTGGTCGATCCGCCCCTCGAGCCGGACGGCGGACGGAAGCTCCGATTCTTTGGGAAAGAGATTCTGGATCTGCTCGGTTCGGTTCATGCGCCTCCTCCAGGTGGATCGCCGGGCGGACGATGGCGGGCAGCACACCGCCGACGGCGTCCGAATGTTCGCGGGTTGACGATGGTGTGCCGCTCTTTGACACCTGTATGTGGTCAGGGCTCGAAAAAACCGTCCTCTTCCAGCAGGGCTCGATCGAATGTCGCCACCTGCTCGCATCCTGCTGCGGCCGCCTGCTCTGAGATCAAGTAGTCGGCGAAGTCTCCGCGCTTGCTCTCGTATGCCGCCAAGGCTCGATGGATCGCCTCCTTGTCCTGGAACCGCAACGGGCGTGCACGGACCAGGTTCTTCAGAACGGCCACCACCTCCAACCTGGGGATCCGGTAGCTGGATCGGAGCACCCAGACGACCTCGCACAGCACGATCCCGGCCACGAACAACTGCTCACCCCGACTGGCCGTTCCCTCGATCAGGGCCGCTGCCCGAGCCGTCTGCTCCTCGTCGTCTTCGACCAGGTAACGGACCAGTACGCTGGTATCCAGCGCAATCACGTGCCGGATCCATGATGTTCGATGGACTCCTTCATCTGTTCGACCGTGACCCCGCGACGTCCTGGTTTGATCACGCCCCGCAAGCTACGGATGTCCACCGTTTCCGGTTCCATGATGACCCGACCATCCTCGGCAGTATAGAACACCACCCGATCGCCCGGACCCACCCTCAAGAACTCCCTGATGGATTTGGGGATCGTGACCTGGCCCTTGCTGGTGAGGGTCGTGACCGGCATTTGTATTACCTACACCATTTTTCCTTACTCAATGTAATGGAAAGGGAGCGGGTCGGCAAGGCACCCAGACCGTCCACTTGACACGGACTCGGTTACCTCCAAGATCGGGCTGGTGAGAGACCGATACCAGAGGTTGGGGTGAGCGACATCAGAGGCAGCAACGGAAAGTCCGGCGGCGCCGGATCCCACTCCAAGCCGCGGGGGCATACTGAGCCGGATCCGCGCGATGCCCGGGTGCCTGCAGTTCTCTCCCACTGGAACCTGGCTGGAGCGGACATCGACCCCGTCCCTGGAGGCCACATCAACCGCACCTACCTGGTGCGGGCTGCGACCGGTCGGTGCATCCTGCAATGGGTCAACCCCATCTTCTCCCCGCTGCTCCAATACGACATCGAGGCGATCACGGCACGGTTGGAGGCCCGAGGGCTCGTCACGCCCAGGCTGGTGCGTACGGCGACCGGCGAGCTGTGGGTCCAGGACCATCCGGGCGAGGGGCAGGAGAGGGGCGGATCCGGCAAAAAGCAGGAGGAACGCGGACCCGGCG
The DNA here is from genome assembly GCA_016931535.1 of Bradymonadales bacterium. GTDB lineage: Bacteria > Myxococcota_A > Bradymonadia > JAFGEP01 > JAFGEP01 > JAFGEP01. Next base: position 10,076 of record JAFGEP010000161.1, on the reverse strand, counting down.
AGGGGCAGGAGGAACGCGGACCCGGCGAGCAGCGGGAAGGTGGTGGACCAGAGGATCGGCAGGGGGCAGATCGGAGGGGCGACCTGTGGCGTCTGCTCACCTACGTCGAGGGGGAAACGGTGGAGGCAGCCGACTCGTCGGGGCGCTGTTACCAGGCGGGGCGACTGCTGGGTGCTTTTCACCTGGCCCTGTGGGATTTCGAGTACGAGCTGCAGCATGGCCGTTTCCAGGTGCACGATACCGCCGGACACCTGCGCGCGCTGGAGCGGGCGCTGGTCGAACGCTCCACCCACCGGGCCATCGACCGGGTGCGACCGGTAGCGGAGGCCATCCTTGGGGCTGCCGAGGAGCTGGTGATCGAACGGCCGCTAAAAAAACGGTTGGTGCACGGCGACCCCAAGATCTCCAACCTGCGGTTCGCTCCCGATGGGACCGCCATCTGCCTGGTCGACCTGGACACCATCAACTGCATGCCGATCGCCGTGGAGCTGGGTGACGCCCTGCGCTCCTGGTGCGCGGTGGGGGGGGAGGAGCGAGGGGGGCTGGATCCGGACTACTTCCATGCCGCCCTGCTGGGATACGCCGAGGGGGTGGGCTGGCTGCCGGATCCCGAGGAGGTGGAGGCGATCCCCGCCCTGGTGGAGATCATCGCGGTAGAGCTGGCGGCGCGGTTCTGTGCCGATGCCCTGAACGAGAGCTACTTCGGCTGGGATCGGATCCGGTTTCCGAGCAGCTGCGACCACAACCTGGTGCGGGCCGAAGCCCAGCTTTCGCTGGCTCGTTTGGTCCGGCAAGCGATGGGTGAGCTGGAGCGGATCAACCGGTCGGTCTGGCCGTGTCTCGTCAGCTGACCAGCAGGTTGGCTCGTTCCTCCATCCCGTTGCGTTGCCGATCGGGCTCTGCGGGCAATCTGTCCGCGAACCGAGAGAATCACTGCTCGATCCCGCTCACCTGAGCCGGTTGATGCCGGTGATCCGATCGAAGAGCCGCTATGGTTCCCGTTAGCTGCAGATCCAGAGGGCTGCCGTTTTGGTACGCGTGGCAGGTGGGGTCTGTGGTCACCAGTCTGGTTACAGGTCCCCGGGGAAGGCGGGGGTCGAAGGTTCCTCGGCGCTCTCCGGCATGGGAACCGCCCGGCTTCTGGTCGGGCGGGGAGCTTCCATCATTTCGACCGGCGGGGGGGCTGGCTGCGGTTCGAGCTCCGGCTCGGCCTGTCCCGTGCCTTCCGGTTCGGCGACCGGTTTGCACCAGATCTCGATCCAGGTGTCCACCCCCTCGGTGTTGCACCTCCACTGGTAACCTTGGAGTGGCAGCTCTACCTGGCACTGGTTGGGCTCGTCCGAGACGGCGGTGCACTCGACGCATTCAAAGCCAGGCTGCTGCTGGCTTTCCAGCGTACAAAGCGCCGGCGGCTCCGGGGATGGCGGCTCCGGCATGACAGGCTCCTGTGCGATGGCAACCGCGAGAAAGCCCAGCGTGCACAGTGCGACCAGAGGAATCCAGCAGAAAGCAGAACGGTTCATCTCTCTTCACCTCGCTTCAGGCCGACGATCGTACCAGTACGCCTCGATGCCAACCACCCCGACAGCATAGAACAACCCGCCGGGCATGAACAGTCCGAAACATCAGGTTCACATACCGGGCCGAACGGACTGCACCTACCAGGCTCCTCGACGGAGAGATCCGGCAAGCGGAGCATTCATGTGGCAACACCAGTCGCCAGGGGGTCGGAGTCGATGGGGACTATTGTCTCCACCAGAGCCCGGGGCCAGATCGGTGCAACATCCCGCTATGCAAAGGAAATACTGGTGTGCCGGTCTGGTGTCCCCTCCGGGTCCGATCGGGGCGCCAGTTCGCAGCACCACCGGAGATCTTCGTCAATCCCGGGGAGGAGGCCATCTTTCCGCCGTGGAATGGTTGTTTGGCGCTGTTTTTGCAGAGAATCCGCGGGTGACCGAAGCCCGGTGTGGAAAGGAAATAGGCTGCCAACCCGGAAAAATGGAGAGACCGATGTCGCGAACGATGCTTGCCACCCTGACCGTTGCGTTTGCTGCTCTGCTCCTGGTCGGATGTGCCGAGATGCTCGAGCCTGGACTGCAGGACACCCAGCAGGATGAGCTGCACATCGTCGATCCGGGCAAGGCCGACAACTACTACTCGAATGTCGCCACCGAGTACGAGATCACCGGTAACCTCCCGGTAGCGATGACCGCCGAGCAGTACGAGGACGAGGAGGTCCGCCGCGATCTGGTGACCCGCAGGCTGACCGCGGTCGGGCTGTATCTCACCACCTACCTGACCGACAAGTTTCACGGCATCGACAGCAACGACGACGGCGAGATCACCGACGACGAGGTGTTCTTCCACAACCTCGAGTACGGCGGATTCCACGCCATGGTCCGCAACTACTCGGTGGAGTCGGTTGCGGTGAGCGGAGATGGCGAGTCCGGCTACATCGTCGATTTCGCCATCGATGTGGCCGGTCCGCCCGATATGCTCTCTCTCATCCCCGGCGAGCAGCTCGAGGAGGAGGGAGGAGGGCTTCTGTTCGACCTGAGGATGCCCGCTGGGGCCACGGTGGACCCCAGCAACGTACCCCGGAGGGATACCCGCCGCTTCGACCCCGACACCTACGAGGGCGAGCTCGAGACGGTCCAGCTGACCGCCCGACCGCTCCCGGCGGTTCAGAACGCCTATCCCCAGTTCGCCTCCTTCTTCTCAGACGGGCTGTACGACATCACCCTGTTCTACGGCCACGACTACAACGAGAGCCGGTCGGATCTCCGGGAGGCGCGGGAGGCCTACGACAAGCTGCGCAGCCTGCGGTTCACCTCCCCGGTCGAGCGGTTCGACGATCTGAAGGCCGACAGCGGTCCGTTCACCCGCACCGCCGTGGCCAACGGCCAGGAGATCGACATCGAGGTGCGGATCTTCCACAGCGACATGTTCGAGGGGCAGCGCCGCGAGCAGCACGACCTGGCTCTCGCCGAGCTGGTGGCGCGCGACGTCTTCTTCTACAACGGTCACGCGGGCCCCTACTACGGCTTCTACCTCGATGCGGACGGCGCGGCCCAGGTCAACTACTGGGAGTTCAAGACCGCCCCCTTCCAGGAGAACCGCCAGCAGCTGTTCGTCGCCCAGGGCTGCCAGACCTACTCCCAGTACGCCGACATGATATACGCCAACCCCAACAAGTCGGAGGCCACCCTCGACATCATCACCACCGTCAACTACTCCTACGGCTCCGGCACCATGGGCCTCCTGAGCAACCTGCTGAGCATCGACTACTCCGGCAACCACAAGGCGGTCGACTTCTACCAGATCATCCGCGGCCTGAACTCCGACTGGATCAACAGCTACCGCGATGTCTTCTACGGCGTCATGGGCATCGACGGGAACCCTCAGCTCCACCCCTACGCCAACCTGGCCGCCATCGGACGGAGCTGCGAGCTGGTGGCCGAGTGCGGCGATCCCAACGGCAACGTCTGCGCCGGCAACGACCAGGGCACCAAGGAGTGCGGCGCGGTCTCCCTGGCCGCCACCGCCTGCCCCGACGGCACCCGCTTCCGCCAGATCGCCAGTGGCTATACCATCCAGGGCGGTGCCTGCTTCGCCATTCCGGAATGAGGTTGCCCCTCCCCCGAGGCGGAGCCGCGCTTCACCTGGGCATTTCGCCTCCCCTCCGAGACTCCGCCACCCACCGGCGGTTACTAAGGTAACCGCTCGGCGGGTCCCGGCGTCCACTCTACGGACTCGGGGAAAGCTCAGGCTCCGCGCTGTATGGAGCCTCCGGCGGTTTCGCTGCCACCTCCCCCTCCGTTGCTTCGGAATACGGCTTGTCCAGCGGCCAGGATCGCCCCCTCCGTCGGCTTCGCCGACACCTCCCCCGCTTGCACGGCAAGCGGGGGAGGATCGCCTCTACTGCATCTGCAGCGACTCCAGCCGGCTCCGGACGTCCGCCGCGGGAGCGGCAGTAAAGCCGGAGGATGCGCGTACCTGGCGCACGACCCGGTCGAGCTCCTCCCCGCTCAGCTCCCGGTTCAGCTCCTCCTCACTGAGGGTTCTCCCCTCGGCTGCCGCCTGCGCCTGGCGCGTGTGGCGGACATCCACAACGGCTCGAAGGACCGCCTCGTCCATGGCGAACATGGAGGAGGCGGGAGAGAACTCGCCGCCGCAGGCCTGGGACCCTCCCAGCACGCTGATCCCCCGGGTGGAGGTGATGCGGTAGTACCCCTGGCCCGGGAAGATGCCCTGGGCGTTGCCCGCGTTCATCTGGCCGGTCCAGATCTCGTTCCCCGTGGTGGTGTCGGTGACCTGGATGGTGGTGTCGTCGAAGTAGGAGAACAGCCAGATCTCCTCGGGGGTCGTCACCAAGAACAGGTTCTCGATGCCGGTCCCTTCGGCCCCCAGGTTGAAGTGATGCTCGGCATAGGGACCGACGTAGTGCCGGTAGGGAGCCACCGAGACCGACACCTCGATGTCGGAGGAGACCCGCACGAACCGTTGGCTCAAGGTCAGCGTCTGGATCTGACCCGGCTCGATGGGCCCCTGCCAGAGCACCTCCTCGCTGTGGATATCTTCCACCTTGACCTGGGCGGTGTCGTGGTAGCTGATGATGTTCAGGTCGTTGGCTCCTTCGGTCACGTTGCCGACGTAGGTGTAGAACAGGGTGCTCGAGGTCCGGCCATCTCGGCCCGGGACACTGAACCCCTGGTCGTAGTAGATCTGCACCGACAGCGCCGAGCTGGTCCCTTCCACGTAGAGGAGATGGCTGTGCATCGAGCTGAGCTGCTGAACTCCGAGCTCGTAGTACTGGCCGGCCTGCAGCGAGCCGCTGTGCAGCTCCCGATCGGCGGTGACGTCCACCACCTTGAAGTCGGTGTCCTCCCAGGCCCAGATGATGACCCGGTCGTCCGGGTGGTGGGTATAGGAGGGCAGCATGGTGTAGAAGCGATCCGATCGGAAGGATCCGTTGGCGTCGCGGGGCCAGTAGCCTACCACAGCGCAGCTCGAAGGGGTGCCGACCAGGATGGCCGCCTTCTTGTCCGAGACATAGGCGAACACGCCGGCGCCGGTGGGGACATTGGCCATCTCTCCCGGTCCTACCGTCCCTTCCCAGACTACGCGTCCTCCATCCATGGACATGATGAGCACGTGGGTGTCGGCCTCGTAGCCGTGAACGATCGCCTCGCCCGCCGTGTAGAAGTAGGTGGTGTACATCAGCCGGCTTTCCTCGGTGAATCGGTCGATGCCGGTCGCAGGCGTATCGGCGGTTGCGATGGTCGTTGAATCTTCCGGGGTTGGGGGTGCCTCGTGGGTGACGGGGTCTTGTTGGGCCGGATCGACCTGCTGTGCTCTGGCCTGCACCGTGGCGAGAACCGCGGCGATCAAGGCCAGGGTGAGCAGCACCCTCTCTGCTCGGCGATGATCTCTCTGCTCCTGTATCCAATCGAATCGATGGTCCATCTGGTAGCTCCTTCTCGAAGGTGTGTGGGCGTCTGGTTTCGGACATCCATGAACACGTCGGAGAGGAGCGGATCGGTCTATCGGTCGGCGGTCATTTCGTAACTGTACGTTTTTGTTTACTAATCTGTGGCGTGTGCGCGCTCGGTCGCTCACGGTCACGCTCAGTCGCTCACGGTCACGCTCAGTCGCTCGCGGTCACGCTCAGTCGCTCACGGTCACGCTCAGTCGCTCACGCTCAGCATCCATCCGGATGTTACTCCTCCGGTCCCGGCCGTCGGCGCATCGCCTTGGTGCGGCTCCGTTGCCGCTTCAGCTCGAGCCGTCGGTGAATCGAGTGGGTGGTGGGTCGCGTCGGTAACCGCCTCTTCGGTTCGGCGATGGCCTGGCGGACCAGCTCGGCCAGGCGGTCGCGGGCGATCTGGAGGTTCTGCTGCTGGCTTCGGGTGTCCTCCACCTGGACCAGCAGGACCCCTTCCGCGTTGATTCGGTGGCGGAGGCGGCGGACGAGCCGCTGCTTGAGCGGTTCGGGGAGGGCGGTGGTGGTGTTGCAGCTCCAGTGGAGCAGGATCTTGGTGCTGGTCTTGTTGACGTTCTGCCCGCCGGGTCCCCCGGATCGGCTGGCGGTGAACCAGAGCTCCGAGCCGGGGATGACGATGCCGTCTGCGATGGGGAGGTCCGCTTCCATGCCGGCTGACATACGTGAAGTCGTCCCGATCGTCCAGAAGGAATGGCGGTTTCACTTTCAGACGACGTGGTGCTACATTGACAGGAAATCAGAATCGACTGGAGGATCGAGATGACTACCGGGAAAATGTTGGTTACTGCCAACTCGTGTGTCGTGTTGGCCTTTGCCCTGTCCATGCTGGGCTGTGTGCCAACGGATGACGACGAGCATGCGGGCGGTGACGCCGGCTACCAGACGGATACGGGTGGACCGAGCACCGGTGAGATCGAGGAGGTCCTGGCCCGCGTTTCGGCATGCGTGGACAGCGACAGCCGCTACGGCATCGGTCTCATGTACACGATGTTCGATGCCTACCAACGGGTCGCCGGCGTCTCGCAGAGCACCGACCTCAAGATCACCGGCCTCATGTTCGACTGCTACATCGAGGCGACCAACTGCGAGGAGGTGCGGGCCTGCGGCCATGCCACCGAGGCGCAGGGCCAGGTCTGCAGCGGCACTGACGACGATCCCCACTGTAGCGGGGATGTCCTGGTGGAATGCTCGGACGATCCCGAAGAGCCTCACGAAGCCTACGACTGCGGTGCTGCAGGGATGGTCTGTGGCGAAGGGGATTCCGACGCCGATTGTGGCGAGAGCAGATGCACACCGGGCACCGATGCCGACTACTGCCAGGGAGATGCGCTCTGGGAGTGCGATTACGGGTCGGATGTGTACATCGTCCGGGACTGCCGGTACTCGATCGGCTACCACTGCTCCCAGGAGGGTGAGGAGTGGGTCTGTTTCCAGTACGCCGGTGGCACCTGCCAAGAAGATCCCGAGTACGAGGGCGAGTTCGTCTGCATCGGCACAGGCCCGGAATGCGACTCGTCGACCTTCCAGAACTACTGCGAGGGTACCACCCTGGTCTCCTGTCGCAACGACAAGGAAGCCCGATACGATTGCCGCAACAACGGCTCGCACATGACCTGCGGGGAAAGCGACTCCGGCCACATGGAGTGCGTCGAGGCCGCCGGCGCCTGCAGCCTTCGGACCCCCGAGACCTGCGCCGACGGCGTGATCACCTACTGCGCCGCCGGTCGCGTCGAGCAGCTCAACTGCCGCACCTACGGATACAGCGGGTGCGGCACCGGCGTCTCCATCACCGGGATCATCGGGTACTGCACCCCCTGACTTCCCGCCCGTCCCCAAAAAACGTGAGCGCGAGCGACTGAGCGTGAGCGTGAGCGCAAGCGACTGAGCGTGAGCGACTGAGCGTGAGCGTGTCCTGGCTCGGGTCGTTCTCGTTCACGTTCACGTTCACGTCAACGCCACTGCCACGATCGTGAACCTGATCGTGAACCTGATCGCGACCGTGACCGTGAGCGTGACCGACCCGCCGCACGGCCGATTCCCGCGGAATCTGCCTTCCCGTCGGCCTCTCTCCTACTCCAGCTCATCCATCTGGTACAAGCCGGCTCCGCCGGAGACCCATCCCCCCGCCGTCACTTCACCCACCCGCATGAAGGTGGAGAACTCTCCATCGCAGTCCAGGTCGCCAAACGCGGATGCGGTGAAGGTAGCGTTCGGCCCGACACCGGAGCTCTCGAACCGGTAGCTGTAGTAGTGGGGATCAGCGAGGGAGAACCCAAGCGCCTGCCAGGTCGGGTGCTGCCAGAGCTCCGGCTGGGGAGCCGCCCGTTCGCCACAGGGGATGCGGGAGGGGGTCAACGGGGTCGATGCGGGGAACTGCCGAGGCAGGATGTTCCCCGTGGAATCGGCATAGTCGCTATCATAGTATGATATTGCACTGTCATAGATCCTACGCAGGGACATCGCCGCTTCCGTGGTCTTGGACCGGCTGACGTAACTGAGAAAAGCCGGGATGGCGATGGCGCTACCGACACCCGACAGAAACACCGCCGAGCCGGGGTCCATGTCGGGCAGAATGACGGTGGCCAGGAGATCGGAGCCGTCGGTGGAGAAGCTCAGCCTATCGACCAGCTGTCCCTGCAGCAGGTGGCGATAGACGATGGATGTCAGCGGTACCGGAAAGGGCAGCTCCATCTGGGGCCGGCTCTGGGCTTCCATCATCTGGATCATCTGGACCACCCCGGACTGTGCCATCGACAACAGTTGGGCCGCCTGATTCGGGTCACCGAACCGCACCCGCAGGTTGGCCCGCCGACCTTCCAGGTGCAAAGAGGCGCCCACCAGACCCTCCGACATGGGGGGTACAAAGCCGCTGATCCAGTCGGCTCCCGCGGCCGCCCTCAACCAGGAGGTGTTGGCCCTGACCTGCAGCAGCTCCCCGATCGGGTTAGTGGAGCCGACCATCGCTTCCCGCCGCCCCTCGGAGGTGTCGTTCATGGCCTCCAGTCCATTGCCGGACCCGATCAGTAGCACCCCGTCACCCAGCGCGAAGAAAGTCCCCTGGCCCAGGTCCATGGCCGGTCTCCCGGATAGATCGACGACGTGGGGGCCAGCCAAGGTTCCCTCGAACCGGGACTGCGCCACGACCCCCCAGGATCCATCCTGCCGGTGGGCCCAGAACACCGCCGGTCCCAGCTCGGAGAGGAAGAACCCAGCCTCCTGGCGGGTGTAGCTCTGCATCTCCTCGACCAGGGCCGATATCCGCTCCTCCTCGAGAGCGAACTCGTAGGCCATACTCATCAGCGTTCCCAGCGGCGGCAGCGCCACCACCAGATCAGCTTCCTGTGGAACGAACGCCAACAGCGCCTCGTGTACTTCGGCCTGTCCGGCGAGATCTTCGGAAAGGCGCGATGCCCGGCTACTCTCTCCCCCCTTGCATCCGGTAAACACAAAGAAAAGGACCGAGCCGATCGCGAACGTCAAGACCAACAAGCACACGTTACCAAGGGACGACCTCATGGGCACCTCACGGGTTGGAAAAGGAAAATGACAGATCGGCGAATCGGATGCAGGCTGGGGTAACCGCGCAGTCTTGTCAATAGGGTGGGGCGGCGTAGCGGGCGGAGGGGGCGATCCTCCTCCCCCGAGGCAGCGCCCGGGGGAGGTGCCCGCGTAGCGGGCGGAGGGGGCGACTCCAGCCTATGGCCAGGCGGTGTCGCGCAGCGCCGGAGGGGGCGATCCTCCTCCCCCGAGGCGGAGCCAGGGGGAGGTGTCGCGGAGCGACGGAGGGGGCGACTCCAGCCTATGGCCAGGCGGTGTCGCGCAGCGCCGGAGGGGGCGATCCTCCCCCGCTTGCCGAGCAAGCGGGGGAGGTGCCCGCGTAGCGGGCGGAGGGGGCGATCCTGGCCTCTGGCCGAGCAATGCCTGCGGAGCGACGGAGGGGGCGATCCTGGCCTGTCACTCGCAGTCTATCGGGCAGTTGCAGCGGTTTTCGGGGGCCAGACAAGTGCCGTCTCCGCACCGGGTGCAGTAGCTCGTCTCCTCGCACTTCTCCGGGCAGAGGCCGTCGTCGCCCGGCTCGCTGCAGCTGATCGGCACCAGCCCCTCGCAGCAGGGACGATATGGAACCGCGTCCGGACGGCCCTCGCCCTCGGCTGTGCAAACCTCCGAGATGCATCCCGCCTGGGGATGGTCCGCGCACTGCCAGGAGCCGCGACAGCTGCTGCCCACGATCAGCTCGCCGGTGCAGGAGTCGTACCACCCCTCCTGCGGAGTATCGATATGCAGGCAAAGCGCCCGGCATCCTCCACACAGGGTCCACTGATAACGAAATCCCAGGCAGGAGTCGTACCATCCCTCACCGCGGGTGCCGATGTTCCAGCATTGGGGATAGCAGTCGGTGTAGGCGCAGAAGCACCAGGGGACCAGGCTTCCGTCCGAGCAGGTATATTGGAGCTGGTCTCCCGGCCCACAGAGGCCGCTCGGTGCAACCGGTTCTTCCTGGACTACCGGTTCTTCCTGGACTACCGGTTCTTCCTGGACGGCCGGTTCTTCCTGGACTACCGGTTCTTCCTGG
>JAFGEP010000160.1 GCA_016931535.1 Bradymonadales bacterium | reverse complement strand
CACAACACGGTCAAGGTGTTCGACGTCGACCAGACCGAGAAGGGCTGTTACTTCATGGTCATGGAGTACGTCGAGGGAGAGGATCTGAGCCACCTGTTGGCCCGCGAGGGGAAGCTACCTGTCGCCCGCGTCATCCGCATCGGTCGCCAGATCCTGGCCAGTCTGGCCGAGGCGCATAGCCGGGGGATCATCCACCGCGATCTGAAGCCGCAGAACATCAAGGTCCAGTAGCTACGGGGTGATCCGGACCACGTCAAGGTGCTGGACTTCGGCATCGCCAAGGTGTTTGGCGAGCTGGCCACGGTGAAGACCCGGACCGGTCTCCTGATGTGCACGCCGGCCTATGCACCACCGGAATTGCTGCGCCAGAAGGAGATCGGCCCTGCCACCGACATCTACTCGCTGGGCCTCATCCTGCTCGAGATGGTCACCGGCAAGCCGGCCATCGTGGCGGACTCCGAAGTCGACCTCATTGCCCAGCAGATCTCCCCCCATCCGATCGCCATCCCTCACGAGCTGGCTGGGACACCTCTGGGACAGATCCTGGTTCAGGCCTTGCAGAAAGATGCGGCCCAGCGCTATCGGGACGCCGACCAGATGCTGTCCGACCTCCAGCGGCTGGGGCCTGAGCCCATCTCGGCGCCGCTGCCCGGTCCACCGAGGAGCCCTGAGGCGCCGGCTTCCATCGGCTCGACAGACCGAGGCCAGGTGAAACCATCCCCCCGCCTGGCCTCCGGCGCGCTCGGCAAGCCCTCCAGGGGGTCTGCGTCCTCCGCTTTGGGCCTTCATGAACAGGCGACGATGGCCCAGCCACAGGAGATGGAGCCCAAAACGGGCACTCCTGCGGAAATGCCGAATGCGCGGGCCGGTTTCATCACCCGCAACCGGAGGACGCTACTCTACGGAATCGCCGTCATTGCAGCCATTGCCATCGCGGTGGCCGTCGTGTTGCTGGCAGCCGGCGATCGACGAACGCCACCGCCAGAGACTGGCGGCCCCACGGTCGATGGCCAGGGCCAGCCGTCCTATCCGTCGTCCGTTTCACCCTCGACGGCGCAAGGGGATACGGCAAAACCCCCGGCTCCATCGACCGCGCCGCCAGCGGTACCCGAGATACCGATCGTTCCCCCGACGGGATCGCGGCAGGAGCCCGCTGCACCTGTTCCTGAAGATGCCAACCGCTTCGTGCTGGTCCGCGCCGGCACCTTCCTCATGGGATCTTCGGCAGATGAGCCGGGAAGACAGGACTATCCCGGCAGATGGGACGACGAGGTCCAGCACGCAGTGACCATTACCCGTGACTTTCACCTCCTGGCGAGCGAGGTGACCCAGAAGCAATGGCAGACGGTGATGGGCAACAACCCTTCGGCCGAATCGGGTTGTATATCTTGCCCGGTGGAGCAGGTGAACTGGTGGGAGGCGCTGTCCTTCTGCAATGTCGCCTCCAGACTGGACGGCCTGGAGGAATGCTACGTCCTGCGCGGCTGTAGCGGCCAGGCTGGCGAAGGCATGACCTGTACGTCGGTCGAGTTCTCCGGCCTGGACTGCGCGGGCTATCGGTTGCCGACGGAAGCCGAATGGGAGTACGCAGCCCGAGCCGGCACGACCACCGCCCGGTACTGCGGTGCAGACGAACGATGCCTATCCAATATCGCCTGGTACAACGAGTCGCGGAACCGACCGCACCCGGTTGGCGGCAAGTCCCCCAATCCCTGGGGCTTCTACGACATGCTGGGCAACGTGTGGGAGTGGACCTGGGACTGGTACACCGACTATCCCGAGGGGCCGGTGATAGACCCCCTCGGCCCGGATGCGGGGACCGTCCGGGTCATTCGCGGCGGCGGCATGGCGAGCGTTGCGGATGAGGTCCGAGCTGCTCAGCGCGACACCAGCGCTCCCTATCGGCGCAGCCACAACCTGGGGTTCCGCGTCGCCCGGACGCAGATCCCCTCTTTGGCTCCGGCGATGGACCCGGGGCAGCCATCAGGAGGTCTGTCCGATGGATCGATGGGAACAGCAGACCAGTTGCCGGTTCCAGCCAGTCAGCCGGCCGTCCCAGTAGCGGAGATCCAGCAACCCGACGAGACTGCGACCGGAACGCCCGATGCAGCCGACCGATTCGTGCGCATCCGCGCCGGAACCTTCTTGATGGGATCTCCAGTGGACGAGGTGGACCGGCAGGAGGACGAGCTCCAGCACGAGGTGACCATCAGCCGCGACTACTTCCTGCAGGCGACCGAGGTCACGCAGGGACAATGGCGGGCGCTGATGGGGAACAACCCTTCCCGCCACTCGGGCTGTGGGGACAACTGTCCTGTGGAGCAGGTGACCTGGTATGAGGCGCTGGCCTACTGCAACGCGCTCTCACGCGCCGAGGGTCTGGAGGAGTGCTACACGCTGGAGGGGTGCTGGAACCCGGTGGGCGAGAACATGATGTGCGGCACGGCTTCCTTTGCCGGGTTGGACTGCCTGGGGTATCGACTGCCGACCGAGGCGGAGTGGGAGTATGCGGCCCGGGCCGGCACGACGACCTCCTGGTACTGTGGCGCGGACTGGAACTGCCTCTCGACCGTCGCCTGGTGGATGGGCAACTCCGGCAACCGGACCCACCCGGTGGGTGTTCTGACGCCCAACGCCTGGGGTCTGTACGACATGCTGGGCAACGTGTGGGAGTGGACCTGGGACTGGTACACCGACTATCCCGAGGGGCCGGTGACCGACCCCCTCGGCCCGGATTCGGTAACCGTCCGGGTCATTCGCGGCGGAAGCTACGACTGCAGCATCCCCGTCGTGCGGGCCGCAGAACGGGACATCCGCATCATAATCAATCGGGGCCGCCACCTCGGCTTTCGCCCCGCCCGGACGGCGGGTCGGTGAGCTGCACCCATAGTCGGGATGAATCGGTTGCTCGCCCTCTCCGCCGCTCCGGTGTGTCGCCTGTCCAGAGGGCAGGATCGCTCCCTCCGGCGGCTGCGCGGGCAACTCCCCCGGGCTTCGCCCTGATCCTTAGATCACATCTCCATGATTCCACAAGTACCGAACTTGTCCGAAGGACACCGTTCCTCCGTAAGTCAGCATCTGCTCCACACTTGCCGGTTCTGGGGACAGAACCCGGGGGAGATGATTCCTCTGGTGCCACTTCTGTCCCGAGGTGGTCCGCCGCGCCCCTCACGACGCCGGTTTTGGGGACAGAGCCGGGGGGAGATGAT
>JAFGEP010000159.1 GCA_016931535.1 Bradymonadales bacterium | reverse complement strand
CCCCTCCACACCCGCTGCGACGCGGGCATCCGCCCGCTACTGAAGCAGCACCGCCAGCAGTCCCCTCCACACCCGCTGCGACGCGGGAGAACCGAAAGGGATGAGGGCATCCGTGAACCCATCCAATGAGCTCTTCACCAGCGATCGCGGGGAGATCGAGGGAATCGAATGGAAACCCGGATCGGTTCTGCTACCATGATAGGTGGCAGGCCCGGCTTCCCGGAGGAGCCGTCGCCAGCCGGAAGCGGGCCAGAGAGGGCGACTTGGTGACGGAACGCAGCGCGACAGAGCAACGGGACGATCGATCCGGAAGAACGCCAGGAACGGTAGTCTGCGATCTTTGTCCCAAGGGGTGTCGCATCGGACTCGGCCAGAGCGGGGAGTGCCGCATCCGGGTGAACCTGGATGGGCGGCTGCTGGCGGTCACCTTCGGCCGGCCGGTCTCGATCCACATGGATCCGATCGAGAAGAAGCCGCTCTACCATTTCCTGCCGGCCACGCCGATCCTGTCGGTGGCCACGGTGGGCTGCAACCTGCACTGCCTGAACTGCCAGAACTGGGAGATCTCGCAGGCCAACCCCGAGGAGACGCCCGCCTACCGGTTGTCGCCCGAGGAGCTGGTGGATGTGGCGTTGCGAGAGGGGTCCAGGTCGATCGCCTATACCTACACCGACCCGCTGGTCTTCTACGAGTATACGCTGGAGACGAGCCGGCTGGCCCGCGAGCGGGGGCTGCGCAACGTGCTGGTCACGGCCGGCTACGCCAACGAGGCGCCGTTGCGGCGGCTGTTCGAGGTCACCGATGCGGCCAACATCGACCTGAAGGCGATGAGCGACGACTTCTACCGGCGCATCTGCTCGGGCACCCTGGCGCCGGTGCTGCGATGCCTGGAGCTGGCGCGGGAGATGGGGATATGGCTGGAGGTGACCCACCTGGTGATCCCCACCTTGAACGACGATCGGGAGATGATCGCGGATCTCTGCCGCTGGGTGGCCGAGCACCTGGGAGAGGAGACCCCCCTGCACTTCTCGGCGTTTACCCCGCGATATCGGCTCTCTGACCTGCCCCGCACCCCGCTCGAGACCCTGGAGCTGGCGCGAAGGATAGCCCAGGATGCGGGGATCCAGTACGTCTACATCGGAAATGTCCGCGGAACCGATGCCAGCCACACCTGGTGCGGCCAATGCGGGAACCTGTTGATCGAGCGGGTGGGCTATCACGTGCGGACCAACCGGATCCTGGAGTCGGGGGCTTGCCCGTCTTGCGGGCATCAGATCCCGGGGGTATGGCGATGAAACAGGGAGGAACCGAGCTTCGATCGGCAGCCTTGCAGGCCAGCTCGCTCGCCGGGGCGGAGGGGGTGTCGGGTGCGTTTCTTCTGGCCGACCGCGACTGCAGCCTGGGCCCAGCGACTCGCCACCGATCGGCGTGGAGCAGGCGTCGGCTGCTGCGCTGGTTCGGGGGTTCCTTTTTGGGGGTCGCCGCGATGCTGGTCGCCCCCATCGGATGGATCGGCGGGCGTCTCCCGGTGCCGGAACGGATGCGGTTCCAGGTACCCTTTCGCCCGTTCCATCGGGGAGAGCTGTATCGCCCCCATGATCTGGCGGGGTGAAAGAAGCGACCAGAATCCACCACCGGCACCGCGATCGGCGCGGCACTCGTAACCGCCGCTGGCGGTAGTACGCTCGGAAACGGGGTTCCCGGTGGACCGGAAGAGACCAGCCCCGAGCGGCTCTGCTCGAAGGGCAACGGCGTGATCGAGCCATCGGAGGTGGCGGATCGGCGGCGACCGGTGACCGCGCGGTGGGGCAGGAAGGGCCAAGTCGCCTCGTGCACGTTGATCTCCGGCGGCAACGGTGCTACCGAGATGGAGAGGATCAAGGAAGGATTGCGCATGAGGATGCGGGCACTTGCTGAACCAGAACCTCGGCTCATCGCGGTGTGCAGCCTGGTTGTCGCCGGCTTGATCGCCCTTGTGCCGTCCGGCTGCCGATGCGACGGCCAGGATGCCGAGCCGGCGGGTCAACAGCCCGCGATCGGGGAGCAGACAAGTATGGAAGAGAATCACCAGAATGAACCGTCCGGTGGTGTCGTTCCTGCTATCGAGCAGGAGGAGCTGCCCGAACTTCCTCGCCGGGTCCGGCCTTCCATCCTGGCCGGCGGCTGGTATCCAGGCAACCCCGAGACCTTGCGCTCCAGTATCCAGAGCTACCTCGACGAGGCGGAGGTCTCGCCACCGCCCCAGCAGGTGATGGGGCTGATCGCCCCCCATGCGGGCCATCGCTACTCGGGCGAGACCGCGGCCATCGCCTACAAGACGTTGATGGGGCGGCGGATCAGGCGGGTGTTCCTGCTGGCGCCCAGTCACCGCGCCTACTTCGAGGGCGCCGTGGTTCCGGAGGCCACCGCCTTCGAGACCCCGCTGGGTGAGGTCCCGATCAGCACGGCGGTCACCAGGGCTCTGGCCAGCCAACCGGGGTTCGCCATGGACGACCGAGCTCACGCCCGCGAGCACTCCATCGAGATCCAGCTGCCGTTCTTGCAGGTGGCGCTCGAACCGGGCTACCACCTGGTGCCCATCCTCATCGGGGACCTGGACGACGACCTGGCCGACAGCCGGCGGATCGCCGAGTCGATCCGCCCCTTTGTCGGACCCGAAGACGTGGTGATCGCCAGCAGCGACTTCACCCATTTTGGCCCCAACTACGGCTACACCCCATTTCTGACCGATGTCCCCCAGAACCTGGAAAACCTGGACATGACCGCCTTCCGGGCCATCGAGGCGCTCTCCGCCCAACAGCTGGTCACCTACCGGCGGGAAAGCGGCATCACGGTCTGCGGCTATCGCCCCATCGCCATCCTGCTCTCCCTGTTGCCTCCCACCGCCCAGGCCACCCTGCTCAAGTACGACACCTCGGGCCGGATGACCAACGACTGGTCCAACAGCGTCAGCTACCTGTCCATCGCTCTTACCGGCCCCGGTTGGGAAGCCAGACCGGCACCCTCCCCCCCACCCCCACCGGCACAACCATCTCAACCCGAGCCCGCCGGCGAGCCGCTGCAGATCTTGACCCCCGAAGAGCAGGCCACCGCCATCCGCCTGGCCCGGGCGGTGCTGGAGTCCTACGTGACAGAGGGCGTCATCCCCGATCCCACGGCGCTCGGCGTCGACACCAGCGGAGCGCTGGGTCAGCCCTATGGCGTGTTCGTCACCTTGCACAAGGAGGGGGAGCTCAGGGGGTGCATCGGCAACATCTGGCCGGTAGAGCCGCTGGCCCAGGCGATCGTGGGTCGCACGGTGGATGCGGCCCACAACGACCACCGTTTTCGGCCCGTGCAGGAGTCGGAGCTGGAGCAGATCGATCTCGAGATCTCGGTGCTCTCGGTCCCTCGACAGGTCGCGGGACCCCGTGACATCGAGATCGGACGGCATGGCATCGTCATCCAGAAGTGGGGACGACGGGCGGTATACCTACCCCAGGTCGCGCCGGAGCAAGGTTGGGATGTCCCGGAGACGCTGACCCACCTGTCGCGCAAGGCGGGCCTTCCCTCGGATGCCTGGCAGGAGGGGGCGACCTTCGAGGTGTTCGAGGCCCAGGTCTTCGAGGAACGACCCCATCCATGAAACCTCGCCTGTCCCTCCTGCTCACCTTCGGGGCGATCGGCGCGTTCACCTTGGCTTCCCAGACGCTCCTCTTGAGGGAGTACCTGGTCAGCTTCCAGGGCAACGAGCTGGGGATCGCGGTGTTCTACGGGAGCTGGCTCCTCTGGATCGGGGTCGGATCCATGCTGGCGCTGGCGCTGCGCCGGCGGATCCGGACCGGCCGGGCCTTTTTGCCGCTGGTGGCCGTCTATCCCCTGCTGGTCGGCGCACAGCTCGTTCTGATCACCCTGATCCGCCCCCTGGCCGGCCTGGAGCCGTTCGAGCTGTTTCCCATCGGTTCCCTGTTGGTCGCCACCGCGCTGACCAACTCGCCGGTCAGCACCCTGACCGGCATGCTGTTCACCACCGGCTGTCTCTTGGCCGCCACCGGAGCTGCACGACCTGCCCTGGACCAGGCCGTTCCACCGGCGGAGGAGCCGATCGGCGGATCGGCCAAGGCTGCCCTTCCTGCCGGCCAGCAGGGGGCCTCGGGGGCGATCGCCGCCCGGCTGTACGCCTTCGAATCGCTGGGTAGCTTTCTGGGCGGGGTGTTGGTCACCCTGCTGTTGTGGCGGTTTGTGCCACCGATGACCGTCTTCCACCTCGCTTCGGCCGGCCTGGCCGCTTGCCTGGTCATCGCCTCCCGGGCCCATCGCCAGCTGGCCGGAACGGTGCTGGGCGCGGTCTTGCTGGTGGCTTCCTTTACGTTGCTGGTCACCCCCGCCCGATCGGGCGTACAGGCCCGGCTGGACGAGCTGCGCTGGTCGGTCACCTTGCCCGGGGCGGAGCTGCTGCAGACGGTGGAGACCCCCTACCAGCGGGTGAGCATCGGCCAGCTGGCCGACCAGACCGTCTTTCTGGCCGATGGCAGCATCGTCACCTCCACCGCCGAGTCGCCCGACCACCAGGTGGCGGCCGCGCTCCTGGTGAGCCAGGCACCGGGGGCCAACAAGGCTCTGGTGCTGGGCATCGGCATGGAGGGGATGATCCCCTACCTGCTGCGCTACGGCCTGGATCGGATCGACGTGGTGCAGGTCGATCGGCGGTACCACGAGGCGACCTTGCCCTACTACGATCAAGCCGTCCAGGAGGCGTTCCAGGATCCACGAGTGCATGCCCACTTCGGGGATCCCAGGGAGTTTCTCGCCCTGGATCGGCGTGATGGGGATGGCGCTCCCTCCGACTACGACCTGGTGGTCGTCAACCTGCCGGACCCGGACACCGCCTATCTCAACCGGTTCTACACGGTGGAGTTCTATCGCACGGTCCAGCAGGCGATGAGCCAGCAAGGGGTGATCGCCACCCAACTCCTGGCGGGCGAGAACTACGCCGGTACCGAGATGATGGAGTACGGTCGATCGGTGTTCGCCAGCCTCCAGGAGGTGTTCGGGCAGGTCGAGGTGACCCCTTCAGAGCAGGCCTGGCTGTTCGCCTCCAGCGGCGATGGCACCGTGACCCTGGATGCCAACCTCCTGGGTCGGCGGCTGAGTCGTTTGAGCCCGCGCGACGAGGAGATCCCCGTCGAGCTGTTTTTGAGCCTGCTGCCGGCCGAGCGGGTGGAGTTCGCCCGAAGGCAATTCATCGAGGTGCGCGAGGATGCGCGCGCCACCCTGCTCAACACCGACCGCCGGCCGATCACCCTGTTCTTGAACCTGCTGGTGCTGGGGACCCAGGGCGGGCTGAAGGTCGGAACGACACTGCGGGCAATACGCGCTCTTGGTCTCTCCTTGCTGGTACTGCCGCTGGTCCTGTTCGTCTTGCTGCGGCTGGCCTACCGTCTGACCACGCGACAGAGCCGAGAGCAGGCGGTGGCCTACAACGGGACGGTGCTGCTGGCCGGCTTCGGCGCCACCTCCATGTGCCTGAGCATCCTGCTGCTGATCGCTTTTCAGAACCGGTTCGGGGTGCTGTTCCTGTCTGTCGGCATCCTGAGCGCCCTGTTCATGCTCGGCCTCTTTGCCGGCGGCCTGTTGGGCATCCGCCTGTTGCAGGGGATCGACCAGACACGCTACTGGCCCGCTCACCTGGTCATGGCGTTGGTCGTGGCTCTCTGCCTCTTGCTGCCGGTCGTTACCGGAGCGCTAGATGGCGCGCCTCGAACCATGGCGCTGGTCTCCTACCACCTGCTCTTTCTGCTGACCGGAACGGTGGGAGGGCTCGGCTTCCCCCTGGCGGGTTACTACCTGAACCGATCGTCCCACGATACCGGTCTGGTAGCGGGCCTGCTGGAGTCGATGGACCACTGGGGGGGCGCGGTGGGCGCCGCCGTCATCGGCGTGTTGGTCCTGCCGGTGTTGGGCCAGGCGCAAGCCAGCCTGGCGCTGGTGATGATGCTGGCGGCCATCTGGGTGCTCTTCGTCGCCGAACAGGTGGGAGGAAGCGGCATCTTTGGGCGGCTGTCCTGGATCAAACCGATCCGGAAGTGGCTCTCCAGGATCGAGCGTTGCCATCGAACCAGCCGCCACCGCGGGTTGGCCTTCGCGGCGGTGGGCTTGGTCGTCACGGCGATGCTCTGGTCCGGCATCCTGGTCGCCAGAAGTGCCGAGCTGAAGGAGAGCGAGCGGCAGCACTGGGTGGAGAACCCGTTCCGGTCGATCCCGGGGGCTCCTCAGGAGGTGGTGCGAGAGGAAACCCCGTTCGCCCACTACATCGACCAGGACCCCGAGGACCCCGAGCGGTTCGATATCATCGTGGAATCCCGGACCATCGCCCCCGATGTGCGGGGATTCTCGGGCCCCATCAACCTGATGGTCGCCGTGGGCAGCGACGGCCGGATGCACCGGGTGGCGCTTCTGGAGCACCAGGAGACGCCGGCCTACCTCCGAGAGATCGACCGGTTTCTGGCCCGATTCGAGGGCTGGCCAGTGAACCAGCCGATCGTGCTGGGAAGCAGCGGGTTGGACGCCATGACGGGTGCCACCATCTCCTCCAGGGCCATCGCCACCATCGCCGAGCAATGTCGCCAGCGGATCGCCACGGATATCCTGGGGCACCGGGAACAACCGGCAGCGGCGGCAACCGGCCCCATCGCCTGGGATACCCGGTCGATCTACGTGTTGGCCATGCTGCTGGTGGGCGTGCTGGTCTTTCTGAGGGGGAAAAAGACCGTCAGGCTGCTGTTCTTGGCGGTAAACCTGGCGTTGGCCGGTTTCTGGCTGAACATCCAGTTCTCCCTGTGGCACATGACCCAGCTTCTGACCTTCCAGTACCCCCCGCCCAGCGCGCTGCAGCTGTTCCTGCTCGTCAGCGGGCTGCTACTGGTGGGGACGGCTTTCGGCCAGATCCACTGTGGATTGCTCTGCCCCTTCGGCGCCCTGCAGGAGCTCTTGGGACGGCTGGGGCTGGCGCGCAGGGCGAGCCCAGAGGCCGACCGCCGCTCGCGGCTGGTCAAGCACGTCGTGCTGGTGGTCCTCCTGGTCGCCTTCTTTGTCAGCCGATCGGGCGGATTGCTGTCCTTCGACCCCCTGCAGGAGGTCTTCACCTTCCACTACCAACCGCTGATGATCGCGCTGCTGGCGATCATCGTCGGTCTTTCCCTGGTGTACTTCCGGTTCTGGTGCCGTTACCTCTGCCCGGTAGGCGCCTTCTGGTCCCTGTTCAACAAGCTGAGCTGGGCTCGGCGATGGGTTCGCACCAAGCGGTACAACCGCTGCGACCTGGGGGTCAAAAACCGGTACGATCCCGATTGCATCCAGTGCAACCGATGCCTGGACGGCTCGCTGGGACCTCCCCCGAAACGGCCCGTTCCTGCCTCGTTCTCATCTGGCGTGGCAAACCAGGAGGCCAGCCCGGCCAGGGGAGATGGCACCTCTCCGGATCCGGCGGAGGCCACCGGCCAGGCCGAAAGCGGGACGACGGCTCAGATCCCCATCCACCAGTCAGACATCGGCGAGCCGTGCGAAACAGCGGTCCCCAAGAACCCGGCGCGATCCGGGAGGACAGATGCCCTGCTCTACGGCGGTGTGGCCGCAGCTTTGCTGGTCGGTCTACTGCTGGTGGCGGGGGTCGGATCGGCCGAGCCCGAGGAACAAGCCGTGGCCACGGCAGAGGGAACGGAAGGGGTCTCGGGAGGGGGAGTCGTTCGCTCCATCGACGCCGATCGGTTCAGACGGCTGATCGAGGCCGGTGACCTGTCCGACCGGGAGGCGATGTTCTACCGCTGGGCGGGACAGGATAGTGGGGCCCAAGAGGCGGTGGATGCGCCGGTTGAAGGCCAGCAGCGCAGGAGGCGGCGGATGCACGGCGGCAGAGGAGCCGAGGACGGGTCTCAGTAGAGCCTGGCTGGCGATCACGGTCAGGTTCACGGTCAGGTTCACGGTCAGGTTCACGGTCAGGTTCACGATCAGGTTCACGATCAGGTTCACGATCAGGTTCACGATCAGGTTCACGATCAGGTTCACGGTCAGGTTCACGGTCAGGTTCACGGTCAGGTTCACGAGCGTGGCGTTGACGTTGACGCGAACCTGAACGTGAACGAGAACGAAAACGACCCTGGCCAGTACACGTCACGCTCTTCTCGTCGATAACCTTCCATGATGCTCACCTTCCAACGGCTCGACGTCTATCGTTTTTCTATCGATTTCCTCATCTTCTGCTTGCCCCTCATCGACGGGTTCCCACGTGGCATGGCAACATTGGCAGATCAGCTTCGGCGCGCAGCCGTGTCCATACCGCTCAACATTGCCGAAGCTGCGGGACGTACGGGAAGGGCTGACAAGGCCCGGACCTACGCCATCGCAAGAGGATCTGCGATGGAGTGTGCCGCGATCCTGGATGTGTACAAGACCCTCGGCATTATCGAAGATGGGATCCACAAACAGGGAACTGAACTATTGGCACGTATGGTGGCGATGTTGACCAAACTGTGCAGGTAGGGCGTGCACGATCACGGTCAGGTTCACGGTCAGGTTCACGGTCAGGTTCACGGTCACGATCAGATTCACGATCGCGGCGTTGGCATTGGCGTTGGCGTTGGCATTGGCGTTGGCGTCGCCGTCGCCGTTGGCGTCGCCGTCGCCGTCGCCGTTGACGTGAACGAGAACGAGAACGAGAACGAGAACGACCCTGGCCAGTAAGCGTCCCGATCCCGATCACGGTCAGGTTCACGGTCAGGTTCACGGTCAGGTTCACGAGAAGAAACCGGCTTTCCGGATCGCGGGCTCCAGCGTACACTGGTCGACCTGGCAATTTGGTACGGGTAGACTTTTCAGGCACCAACCTGGTCGACAACACCAGAACCAACCACCGGATAGGACCATGACCAGACATCTTCGCCACATCGCGACGTTATTGGCTTTGCTGCTCTACACTTTTCTGGCAGCCGTGGGCTGCGAACCGCAGCGGCCGGCGCCCACGGTTCCACCGGAGGGCTCCGGCTCGGTGACCACCGAGGCTTCGGTGGCTGTTATCCCCTCCATCGCCCAGGAGGGTTCGCTACCGGCTCAGCTCCCGCGGGAGACCCCGACGACCACCCCCGAGGGAACCGCCCAAGCAGCTGCCGGGGAGGAGGCGGCGGGTCAATCGCAAGATGCCGAGCCGCTGGTCCAGATCGTCACCACCACCCCAGGCGTGGCCATCGATCCCCACGAACGCATCCTGTACATGGTCATTCCCGACCGCTTCGACAACGGCGATCCTTCCAACGATGGCGAGTCGGCCGACCGGGAGCAGGTGGGCGCCTTTCACGGCGGCGATCTGGCCGGTTTGACCGGTCGCATCCCCTACCTGGTGGACCTGGGGATCAACACCCTGTGGATCACCCCCATCGTCAAGCAGATCGAGCGTCCGGTGAACGAAGGGATCGACTTCGACCACTGGCCGTTCCACGGCTACTGGGCCGAAGACTTCGAGAACCTGGAACCGCGCCTGGGTACACCCACCGAGCTGGCTCGCCTCCTGCAGACCGCCCACCAGCAGGGTGTCAGCGTCCTGCTCGACGTGGTGCTCAACCACCCGGGCTACCACAGCCACTGGACCGCCGATCCCGCCTGGACCCGGAGCACCGAGGCGGGCACCTGCGTCGAGGGCGATCACGACCTGCTGACCATGTGCTTGATGGGCCTGCCCGACTTTCGCACCGAGGACCCCGCCGTCGCCGCCCCGATCGTCGAGTGGCAGGCCGCCTGGTTCGCCAACTTCCCCTTCGATGGCCTGCGGGCCGACACCGTCAAGCACGTGGACCTCGAGGTTTGGCGGGCGTTTCTGGAGCGGGTGCGACAGACGGCGCTCACCGGCGCCCCGAGCTTCTTCACGCTGGGCGAGTACTGGGGTTCGACCCCCAGCCAGGACGACCCCTACCTGGCCGAGGGGATGTTCGACGCCTTCTTCGACTTCGAGTTCTACGAGCTGGTGGAGGGGTTCCTCAACGGTCGTCTGCGGGCGGTGGCCATGGGCCATCACCTGAACCGGCGCAACCAGGCCGCCCTGGGCCGCTACGTCCACTTTTTGAACACGCACGACACCCCCACCATGACCGATCGGCTCGAGGATCCCCGCGCCTACGAGCTGGGGCTGGTCTTTTTGTTCACGGTGGGCGGGATCCCGATGCTGTACTACGGGGACGAGCTGGGGCGGCACGGCGGCGATTGGCCTCACAACCGGCCCGACATGCCCTGGCAGATGCTGGCAGACCGCGAGGCCACCCCCTGGGTCCTGACCCGGAATCTGATCGCGTTGAGGAAGGCACATCGCGCCTTGACCCGGGGGACCCTCGAGGTCCTGCAGGCCGAGGACGGGCTGTTGGTGCTGGAGCGAAGCTACGAGGGGGAGCGGCTGGTGGTGATCTACAACCGGGGGCCCGAGGACGAGACGCTGGCCTGTGCCGATCTGGCAGCCTCCTGCGAGCTGCTGCTCTGCCATCGCTGCCTGACCGAGGGCGGCGTCTCCCTCACCGTCCAGCCTTTCGGAGCAGCTATCCTGACCAGCCCGCAAGATTGACCCGACCGGCCATCTCGAATTGCCGCCGGGGTGACCGCTTTGTTCTGTCTCTCTGATCGTTGATCGCGACCGGAGGGTTGGTCGGCGATCAGTCGCCGAAGCTGACGCCTGTGTCACGCGCGGAGCGCACCAGGTCTCCCTCGGGATCGACGTGTCGAATCTTGGCGATCGCCTCGTGGATCGGCACCAGGTCCATCTTCCAGTTTTTCAGGACCACCATCTGTCCGAACTTGCCCTCGGCCACGGCATGCACGGCATGGGTCCCCAAGCGGGTACACAGGTTGCGGTCGAAGGCGCAGGCGCTGCCCCCCCGCTGAATGTGCCCCAGCGCGGTGGAGCGGCATTCGGCCACCTTCTCCTCGTTCAGCCAGGTGGCGATCTGCTCCCCGATTCCTCCCAGGCGGACGGTCTCCGCACTGTCCTTGACGATCTCCCGGATCACCTGGTTGCCGCCAGACGGTTTCGCCCCTTCCGCGACACAGATGATGGTGAACCGGCGGCCCATCGCCTCCCGCTCGCGGATGGCCTCGACCACCTTCTCCATGGTGAAGGGGATCTCCGGGATCAGGATGATATCGGCTCCTCCGGCCAGCCCCGACTCCAGGGCGATCCAGCCGGCGTTGCGCCCCATGGTCTCCACCACCATGACCCGATGGTGGCTCTCGGCGGTGGTCTGCAGCCGGTCGATGGCCTCGGTCACGATCTCGACGGCGGTGTAGTAGCCGAAGGTGACATCGGTGGCCGCCAGGTCGTTGTCGATGGTCTTGGGGACGCCCACCACGTTGATGCCGCGCTGAAACAACCGGTAGGCGATGGCGTTGGTCCCGTCGCCCCCCACGACGATGAGCGCATCCAGCTCCAGGTTCCGGATGTTCTCGATCACCTCGTCGCTGCGGTCGGTGATCACCACCTTGCCATCGATGATCCGCTTGTA
The DNA here is from genome assembly GCA_016931535.1 of Bradymonadales bacterium. Taxonomy (GTDB): domain Bacteria; phylum Myxococcota_A; class Bradymonadia; order JAFGEP01; family JAFGEP01; genus JAFGEP01. The sequence goes on along the minus strand of JAFGEP010000159.1, from coordinate 28,459 downwards.
GGCGAAAGGATCTCCCTTGTTGGAGCTGCCCAGGATGGTTCCACCGCGGTACAAGAGCCCCTTGACCATGTAGGTGGTCAGACTGACGGTTCGCGGCTCCCCCATCAAGCCCTCGAAACCGTCCCGGATCCCCACCACCGTCATCCCGTAACGGGAGATCGCACACTTGGCGACGGCGCGGATCACCGAGTTCAATCCGGCGCAGTCGCCCCCACCGGTCAAGATCCCCAGACGTTTCACGGTCATCTTTCCACTCCCGACTTGAACCTGGTCAAAGAACGATACCCCATAAACGGCCTGGCTGCGAGTGGGTTGTACCCCCTCGGCGGACACCGGGTGGAAGCAGACCGGTGGGACCTTGCGAACAGGCTCGACTCACTGGGACGATTACAGCTAGGCAATAATTTTAGCCCAAAGGGTGTTTTTTTACATTTTGTTCGTGACCAAGACGTGCAAGTTCCATAAAATGAATGTATGTCGTTTTTTGACCAGACATCCCTCCTCCTCTCTCGATTGGCGACATCGCCTTGTTCAGAAGTCGGGGAGGGGTTCGAGCTGCTGTTGGAGTTCGTGAGCGAGCTGGCCATGGTGGCCACCATGGGGGGATCCATCCTGTTCGCCAACTCGAAGATGCTGGAAGCGACGGGGTACCTGGCCGCCGAGCTTGCCAAGACGCCGGTAGATGACCTGATCATCTCGCCGCTGTTTCGGACGCTCTTGATCGAGAACAGCGAGGCCGCATGGCGGGAGCTCCCGTTGTTTCTCATGAGTCAACCGATCCGCACCCGGGAAGGGCAGACCCTGATCGGGGATCTGGCCATCGCTCCGCTGCTATACAAGTCGAAGCCCGCGGTGATGCTGCTGGTCAAGCCGACCGAAGGCCTCCAGGAGATGTACCAGGACGTGGCCACCCGGATCCAGGCGTTTGGCGCCCTGATCGAGGAGCGAGATCCTGGTACGGCGTCGCACCAGCGGCGGGTATCGGCGCTGGCCATGCTGATCGGCCGGGAAATGGGGCTCGACCGGTACGATCTCCAGGGGATCCAGTATGCCGGCCTGGTGCACGACATCGGAAAGATGGCCATTCCGCCCACCATCTTGAATCAACCCCGCAGCCTCACCGAGCTGGAGTTCGAGGTCATCAAGAAGCATCCGCAGACCGCCTACGAGATGCTGAAGGATATCGCTTCACCCTGGCCCATCGCCGAGATCGTGCTGCAGCACCACGAACGGGAGGATGGCTCCGGTTATCCTCGTGGACTGACGGGGGATCGCATCCTTCTGTCTGCGAAGATCCTGGCGGTGGCAGATATCGTGGAGGCCACGGCCTCCGATCGACCCTATCGACCCGCCCTGGGGTTGCATGGTGCCTTGAGAGAGCTTAGGAAAGGATATGTGGGACGTCTCGATGAGAAGGTCGTCAAGGCGTGTCACTCGGCGTTGAAAGGCCGAAGCAGTCCGGTGGTGTGAGGAGGGGGACGGCCCTTCCGCTAAGGTGGTTGAGCCCGTGGATGAAGGTCTGTATCGGTTGCTGGATGGCCTGGGTTCGGTCGGTCTCGTCGTGGTGCTGACCGGTGCCGGGATCTCGGCAGAGAGCGGTATTCCCACCTTTCGTGGCAAGGAGGGGTACTGGACCATCGGTTCCCAGCACTATCACCCCCAGGAGATGGCCACGCGGGCCATGTTTGCTCTGCAACCGGCAGAGGTGTGGCGCTGGTATTTGTATCGTCGGGGCATCTGCTGGACCGCCCGTCCCAATGCAGCCCACGAGGCGCTCGCCCGTTTGGAGGAGCGGTTCTCGGATCGCTTCCTGCTCGTCACCCAGAACGTGGACGGGCTACACCTGAGGGCTGGCAACACCGCTTCCAGGATCTACCAGATCCACGGAGACATCGATCACATGCGTTGCAGCCGCCCCTGCTGCGACGCGGTCTTTCCCATCCCGGCCGAGCTCGATCCCGATCGGCAAGACCATCGCCTCACTGCGGACCAACACGAGCTGCTCCGATGCCCCTGTTGCAAAGAGTGGGCTCGCCCGCACATTCTCTGGTTCGACGAGTCCTATGACGAGGTCCACTACCGTTACCAGAGCGCTCTGACGGCCGCCACCCGGGCCTCTTTGCTGCTGGTGGTGGGAACCTCTGGCAACACCAATCTGCCGCTCCAGATGGGGTACCTGGTGGCCCGGCGACAGGCCACCATGATCGAGGTGAACCTCGAGCCGACCCCCTTTACCCGTCTCCTCTCCCACAATGGCCATGGCACATTTGCCAGAGGTCCTGCCACCGAGCAGGTGCCGGTCATCGTCGAACGTCTCATCGCCGCGATAGGGTAGGAAACAGCAGACAGCCCGATCGCCCCCTCCGCCGCTTCGCGGCACCTCCCCCGCAGGGGAGGAGGTCAGCTGCCAGCCAGCACCGAACACCAGAAACGACCAACTGGTAACTATTCATTGGAAATCAAGAGCTCTTCCCCAGCGGGTACTTGTCGGGGTTCAGGATCCCCTGGGGATCCATGATCTTCCGGACCGCGTCGAAGAGGCGGACAAAGCCGGGATCGTATCGATCGCGGATGCGGTTGATCGCCCAGACGGGGGTCTTGTACATGACGAAGCCGAGCTCCAGGATCATGTCCAAAAGCTCCTCCTGGCAGGCCCGGACCCGCGAGGTATCGAGCGGATCGCCGTGGTTGAAGAGCATGATCCATCGCAGGACGCCGTAGTGTCCTCCCTTCATCGGTCTCGAGACCAGAGTGGGGGCGAAGCCATGCTTGGCCTGGATGGCGACGCCGCGGTCGGCCGCCTCGTCGAAGTGGCTCATGGGGCCGTAGGTGCCCATCCAGGTGAGGCCTCCCCCGGGATTTTCGGTGAGGAAGTCGAGGTGGGTAGGGAAGTCGGCAAACTTCTCGAAGCGGGAGTTGAGGCGACACAAGGTCTCGATGGCGACCGGGTCTTCCAGGGGATGGCCCTGCCGGCGGAGATCCTCGATATAGTCGACCGTCATGGCGCGGCGCAGCTCCAGCTCCTGGGCGGTGTTGCCGGTGGTGTCGAGGTACAGGAAGAACTCCGGCTCGCCCGGGTCCTTGGGACCGGGCTCGGAGATGCCGAACAGCATCTTGCCGGTGGGCCAGGAGAGGCCGCCGATGTCGTCGTGGATGCCCAGCCTGGCCAGCTCCCGCATGGCGCGATAGGTGGTCTTGCGGTCGTAGGTCATGACGAACTCGCGGCAGCGGAAGGGGCGGCGAGGCTGAAGCTGGACCGCTCCCTTGGTCACGATGCCGGTGGTGCCCTGGAAGCTGACGAACAGCCCGGTCAGATCGGGGAGCGGAGGGCGGCCGTGCCAGGAGTGGGTGACGACTCGGCTGCCGGTGACCACCAGGCTGCCGTCGCCCAGCACCGCCTCCACCCCCGAGAGCCACTCGGCCATGGAGCCGTGGCGCAACGAGAGGTTGCTCAAGCCGTCGAGGAGGCAGTTGATCAGGACCGAGGTCCAGGGGGGCGACAGCGGGTAGCCCATGACCAGGTCGATCCCCTGGCTGTCCAGGTGCTCTTTGATCTGGGCGAAGGTCACGCCGGGCTCGATCACGGCGTACATGTCCTGTTGGTTGACCTCGAGGATGCGGTTCATCCGGGTGAGGTCCAGAACCAGCCCACCGGGCGCCGGGATGGCCAGCCCCCCCAGGTTGGTGCCGGCCACCCGGGGGGTGAGCGGTATGGCGTGCTCCGCCGCGAACCGCACCAGTGACTGCACCTCCTCGGTGGTGAGCGGCTGGACCACCATCAGCGGTGTGACCGGGTCGCACTCGGTCTGATCCACTCCGAACCTGGCCAGGGTGGCCTCGTCATCGAGGACCCGTTGGGCATCGAGGATCTGCACCAGTCGGTCTTTGATCTCGGTTTCGGTCATGGCGATCTCCATTTTATGTCTTCACCGCCTGCTCCCTCGGGAGGCGGGGGGTCGAGATGGGGGGTTCTCGGCTGTTCGGTCTGCCACGTCGATTGCTCCGGGTATGGGCCCATTTCGGTGCCAACGGGGCGCCTCATACGCGCAGCAAGGGGAGCATCTTGAGCAGCAGCAAGGGGTTGCCGCCGATCTTGATGTGGCCTTTCAGGACCGGTCCCACCAGGGCGCCTCCGGTGGCCACGTTCATGAAGGCCTTGAGGGTGCCGGCCACCGATGCACCGGCTTGTCCCGTGTGACCCCGTTCGATGCGGACCCCTTCTTTGGCCAGCCGAACGGTAACCGTCATCTGGCCGGCCTTGACGTGCACCGTCCTCGGCTTTTTCTGGCACCAGGCGGGGAGCTCGCGGTCCTTGAGATTCCGTTCCAGGATGCCTTTCAGGATGAGCCCCAGCAGGTTGGCCTCTTGCTCGTTGACCAGCTCGATTGCGACCATGTTCCTCTCTTCTGGGATGGGGCAAGCGTTTTGCACGCGAAAGGGAGGGGTCATCTTCCCCCCTGACGGATCGCGGCGCGCTTGCCGGGTTTCAGGATGACGCCTTTTTGCTGTCGTCCGTTGACCAGGACATCCACCGGTTCGTCGAAGGCGACGTGCCGGACCAGGTCGAGCGCTGTGGCGGCATTTCTGGATTGCAGCCAGTCGAGATCCAGTCGGCTGTCCTGATCGTCCGTGTTTACGGTGAAGTAGGGTATGCCAAAGGAGGTGATGTTTTGGAAGAAATGGGTTCCCTGGGAGGGGGTTACGCGGATATCCTCCATGTCGGTCTCGACGATGCATCGGGCTGCGTCGATCTGGGACCAGCTCACCGGGATGCCCAGCCAGTGGTCGTTGGTTCCCCAGCGACCGGGGCCGATGAGAATGAAGTTTCGTCCGGCGGCGCGCAGCTCCTGGTTTATCTTTCCTACCTGGCCGGCCGCGTCGAGCGCTCTGCTGCGGTCGAAGGTCCGGGGGTCGATATAGACCAGGTCGCGGATCCCTTCCAGCCTGCCGTGGCCGAGGGCCTGGCTAGATCGGCAGATGATGTCGTGGTCTGCGATATCCTGCAGGGCGAACTCGTGGGCCTGCACCCCCATCACGATCGGCCTGATCTGCAAGAAGGAGAAGAGGTGGGGCTGTTCGGCGGTCCCTTTGCGCAGGGAGACGGCGAACTCGATCTCGGCGGGGCAGTTGAGGCCGGCGTGGGCCACGTGCAGGATGGAGCGGAGCGCCTGTGCCAGGGGAAAGTGGCGACCCTTGAGGACACCAGCCATGGTGACCAGCTTGATGCCGTCTTGATGCAGGCCGTCGTGGATCCGGTCATCTTCGGGAGAGTAGACCGATCCGACGGCGGTCAGGGTGCCGTGGCGCTGAGCGACGTCGAGCCCCAGCGGCACGATGTTGGAGGCGCGATCTGGGTCGATCTCCTCACGGGGACCGGGGGCGGAGAGGTCGAGCGCGAAGAACTCCCGCTGGGAGTTGGCCAGGGTATCGCGGGTGGTGGAGAACTGGTACAGGCGGCGCGGGTGCCCCGGAGAGAAGCGGAGGCAGCGCCCCCCCTCCACCACCATGCGCCCCAGCCCCAGGGCCACCGAGGCCACGCCGTCTTCAGCCTGCATCCCCGCCATGGGGTAGAAGTCCACCGATCGGGCCACGCCGGCCACATCGGGGTAGAGGTAGTGTTCATGGACCCGACCGGCGATCCGCTGGATGACGATGGCCATCTTCTCCTCTTCGACCCGCCAGGAGGTGGAGGCCACGTAGGCCTTGGCATCGGCGAGGTAGCTGGAGGCGTAGACCAGCTTGATGGCGTTGGTGAGCTCCTGGAAGCGGATGTCGGGATCGGGGTGGTTATTGGGCAGCATGTAGGTGTGGTAGACACCGGCGAAGGGCTGGTAGTAAGCGTCCTCCAGCAGGCTGGAGGAGCGGACGGCCAGCGGGTAGTGGACGAACTTGAGCAGGGTGGTCAGCACCTCCCGCAGCTCGTCGGGGAGCTTCGCCTCGAGGAAGGCCCGGGAGATGACGGGATCGGGCGCCTCGCTCAACGCCAACCCTCTCAACCCCGACTGCTCCATGAATCGATCGAAGACGTCGGTGCCCAAGATCAGAGTGGGCGGGATCTCGATGCGAACCCCCGGGAGGGTCTCCTGGATCTCATAATGCCCAAACAGGGAATGAACGAAGGCAAGCCCTCTCCCCTTGCCACCCATGGAGCCTGCACCGAAGCGTACGAAGCTGTGATGGGCATCGAAGGTGACCGACGAGAACTCGGCGACCACCCCCGCCTGGCTCTGCCTGCGCTGAGCGGTGACCGATTCGATGAGATGGTGGCGGATGTCCTCGGCGGTCGCGAAGTCGGTGACCTTGCGGGGGCGAAGCGCTTTGGCCAGCGGGAACTCGGTGCGGGCCATCAGCCAGGTGGAGTAGTGGTTGCGCCGGGCGTGATGGAGCAGCGACTCGGCCGGGACCGTCTTCAAGCACTCGATGAAGCTCTTGAGGTCGTGGGCGGTGGCCACCACGGTGCCATCCGGCATGCTGAAGGTGAAGTCGCCGAAGCCGAAGTTGGCCAGGATGAACTCGCGCACCGCCCCCAGCAGGGCGGGGTTTCGCTTGTTGATGAAGGAGGCGCCCGCCTGGTGGGCCAACGCCTCGTTGGCGTCGTCGGAGGAGAGGACCAGCACGGCCCGATCGGGGTTGTCGGCCTTGACCATCCGGGCGAAACGGAGTCCGGCCTGGGGATCGAGCTGGCCCTGGGAGGGGTAGGCGGCATCGGTGATGACCCCCAGCACGTTCTCTCGATGCTGGTGGTACAGCTCCAGCCCCTCTTCATAGCTGGTGGCCAGTAGCACCTTGGGACGGGCGGTCATGCGCAGCAGACGTTGGTTCCAGGTGAGCCCTTCGGCCATTACCGCCTGGGTCTGTTTCATCAGCTCGGTGTAGAGCAGCGGTAGGAATGCCGAGTAGAAGCGGACCGAATCCTCGATCAGGATGATCGATTGAACCCCGGCAAGCCGGGTATCGTGGGTGACGTTGAGCCGGTCCTCCACGTACTTGAGCATGGCCAGAAAGAGCTGGACGTCGCCCAGCCAGACGAAGGGTTTGTCTAGCCCGGTGAAGGGGTAGGACTGGAGCTTTTCCAGCTCCCGGTTGTTGTAGGCCAACAGCAGCACCGGCAGGTGAGGGGCTCGCTCGTGCACCTGCCTCCGAAAATCGACCAGCGCCATGCCGCCTACCCGCAGCATGGTGATCACCAGGTCGAAGGACTCCACGGCGATCCGCGCCAACGCTTCCTTGGCGCTGGATACCCGGATGATGCGGGGGGGATGCCGCAGATTGAGCGACAGGTACTCGGAGAAGAGCGACTCCGAGAGCTCTCCGTCCTCCCTGAGGGTGAAGCTGTCGTACAGGCTGGAGACCAGCAAGATGTTGTGCACCCGGTGGGGCATCAACAGGTCGAAGGCGACCTCGCTGGTCTTGCGCCGTTCGATCAGGGATTCCAGGGGGAGATCTCTCATGGGTTCCGGGGCTCGGGATACCGACCAGTGCCGAGACCACCGAGCGTGGAGCAGGCTACTCGGCGACCGTAATGAAACAAAGTACCGTGAACGGGGGGGAAATGTCTTGAAAAATCGGCCTGCTCTGGTAGAAACCGCCTTCATCCCCAGGGGTCGGGGCGTGGTGTGCCGCCTCGACGGACGACAACCCATCTCGATAGGGAGCGGACACTTATGGATACCTCAGCGGCGCAGTTCATGGCGCAGATCACGCAGCGAAACCCCGGAGAAAAGGAGTTTCTCCAGGCCGTGCAGGAGGTCGTCGACTCCCTGTGGCCCTTCCTCGAGGAGAATCCCCACTACCTGGAGGCCAAGATCTTGGAGCGGATGGTCGAGCCGGAGCGGACCATCATCTTCCGGGTGCCCTGGACCGACGACTACGGCACGGTCCAGGTCAATCGGGGCTATCGCATCGAGTTCAATAGCGCCATCGGACCGTACAAGGGGGGGCTCCGCTTCCACCCCACGGTCAACCTGAGCATCCTCAAGTTCTTGGGCTTCGAGCAGGTCTTCAAGAACAGCCTGACCACCCTGCCGATGGGCGGCGGAAAGGGCGGAAGCGACTTCGACCCCAAGGGCAAGTCGGACGACGAGGTGATGCGCTTCTGCCAGAGCTTCATGATGGAGCTGTTCCGCCACATCGGGCCCAACACCGACGTGCCGGCCGGTGATATCGGCGTGGGCGGCCGCGAGATCGGGTTTCTGTTCGGCATGTACAAGCGGCTGGTCAACGAGTTCACCGGCGTGCTCACCGGCAAGGGGCTGAGCTGGGGCGGTAGCCTCATCCGGCCCGAGGCCACCGGCTACGGCTGTACCTACTTCGCCGAGGAGATGCTCAACAGCCGGGGCGACTCCCTGAAGGGCAAGACCGTTACCGTCTCCGGCTCGGGCAACGTGGCCCAGTACGCCACCCAGAAGGTCACCCAGATGGGCGGCAAGGTGGTCACCCTCTCCGACTCCAACGGGTTCATCTACGACCCGAACGGCATCGACCAGGAGAAGCTGGCCTACGTGATGGAGTTGAAAAACCTCAGGCGGGGCCGGATCCGCGAGTACGCCCAGCAGTTTGCCTGCGAGTACCGGGAAAACAGCCGACCCTGGGTGGTGCCCTGCCAGGTCGCCTTCCCCTGCGCCACCCAGAACGAGATCTCCGGAGAGGAGGCGGAGATCCTGATCAAGAACGGCTGCCTCTGCGTGTCTGAGGGGGCCAACATGCCCAGTCAGCCCGAGGCGGTGGACCGCTTTTTGGAACACCGCATCCTGTACGGCCCCGGCAAGGCGGCCAACGCGGGGGGAGTGGCCACCAGCGGCCTGGAGATGACCCAGAACAGCCTGCGGCTCTCCTGGAACCGCGAAGAGGTGGACCAGCGGCTCCGCCGCATCATGCACGACATCCACACCTCCTGCGTCACTCACGGGACAGACGGCGGGTTCGTGAACTACGTCAAGGGCGCCAACATCGCCGGCTTCATCAAGGTGGCCGACGCCATGCTGGACCAGGGCGTGGTGTGACGGCTCGTCCGATCGCCTTCCGCGTACACCCCGACTCTGGTTCCTGAGCGCGACCGCCTGCCGATTGCCCCTCACGAACTCGGCGAAACTCTCTGCTTTGAGCCTACAGCGCCTCTTTGAGCACCTTCAACGCATCGTCGTAGGTCATCTCTTCGGGGTTGTAGGTCAGCGTGCCGTCGTTGATGGAGACCCGGGCGATCTGCTCGATCTGGTCTTCTTTGACTCCGGCCTGGCTCAGGGTGAGCGGCAGACCGCAGGCCTCGTGGAGCCTGGCCCGGAGCGCCTTGACGTGCTCGATCGCCTTTTCGGCCCGCGCCCGCTCATCGAGGCCGGCCACCGGCTCTCCCATGATCTCGGCGAGCTCGGCGAGGTAGCGGGGCACCTTGTCCAGGTTGTACGCCATGCCGTAGGGCAAGAGGATGCTGTTGGCAACGCCGTGTGCCACTCGGGCCACCCCTCCGGTGGCGTGCGCCAGGGCGTGGACCATGCCCACCATGGAGTTGGAGAAGGCGATGCCCGCCAGCAGCGCGCCGTTGGCCATCCCCATGCGGGCGTTCGTGTCCTTGCCGTCGGTCACCGCCTGGACCAGGTGCTGGTCGATCAGCTTGATGGCCAGGGTGGCAAAGGCGTCCGACACCGGGTTCTTCTGCAGGCAGTAGTAGGCCTCCACGGCGTGGGTATAGGCATCCATGCCGGTGGCCGCCGTCATCTTGGCCGGCAGGGTCAAGGTCATGACCGGGTCCAGGATGGCCACCTGGGGGTAGAGCCGGTTGGACATGAAGCCCATCTTCACGCCCGACCGATCGTCGTAGACGACGGCGACGTTGGTGACCTCGCTCCCGGTGCCGGCGGTGGTGGGGATGGCAACCAGCGGCTGCATCCGGGCGGTGATCCGATCGACCCCCTGCAGCTCGGTCAGGTCGTCGACCTGCTCGGAGATGACGATATTGGCGCCCTTGGCGGTATCGATGACGCTGCCGCCGCCCACCGCGACCAGGCAGTCGCAGCCTTTCTCCTGGTAGAACCTTGCCACCTGGTTGACCGCGGCGGCCGAGGAGTCGGGGGGCGTCTCGTCGTAGATCGCCCCGATCTCGCGGTCGGAGTCCTTGAAGGCCGCCTCCACCTGCTTGATGAGCTTGGCGCCCACCACCCCCTTGTCGGTGACCACCAGCGCCATTTGTGCCCCGAGTTGGGTCAGCTCGTAGGGGAGATTGGCCAGCGCCTTGCGTCCACTCAGGATCTTCACCGGGCAGTTGAACTCGTAGTACTTGGGAATCACGGCTTTTCTCCTTGGACGGGTCTGCTGAGGACCGCATCGGTCCGCCCGACCCGGTTGGAATTCACTTCACGAAGGCGTTGGCGATCAGTCGGGGGGTGAGCATCCCCATGACCAGCGCCTTGGTTCCGAGCTGCCTGACGTTCAGACGCGGCGGCCGCTTGAAGGTCTTGTTCAGAATCAGCCCCGGAAACAGGTAGGTCTGGACGATGGCCATGGCGCGGGTCACCTGCATGGCATGGTAGTTGTTGCCGTGGACGCAGACCCGGTTTTCCGCCACCGCCTGGGGTGCCCCCAGCTGTCCGGTGAAGATCAGCAGGGCCGAGTCCAGGTTCTTGAACAGGATGGAAACCCCTGCATTGCGCAGCCCCTTGCCGAGGTACTTCAGGCGGTTCCCTTCCTTGGCGATGGTGATGAACGGTCCCAGGGGCAGAACGCCGATCCCCACCCGGCGTCCATCCTCCCAGTCCGCGATCTCCTCCTGCATGGCGGGGACATGGCGGCTGGTCAGCTCGAAGGTGGCTGCCAGAGCCATGAGCGACGTGCGGGCGATCTGCACCTTCCAGGCGGGGGCGCGCGGCGGCCCATCCAGTACGGCGGGATCCCTTTCGGCGGTGGTCATGTCGAAGCCTCTCCTGCGGTTTGGATGCGCTTATACCTGGAAATTCGAAATGACGCAATGCGCTATGACGGTGGTGGTTCGCTACCTTGGGTGGCTCGATCACCTCGTTGACTTTCTCAGAGCAGGCGATTGTTCCCGCTTGACGCCTGGGGTATCGCGAGGTAATGTCAAAAATGGACAAAAGTTTTGACTATAGGATCAAAAAATGTCCCAAAACAAGATCAGCACCACGGAGTTGAAGGCGCAAGCAGCCCGCGTGGTCGAGCGCGTGGCTCGTCAACGGACGCCAGTGCTCATCACCCGTCATGGACGACCGCTGGCGCGACTCGTACCTGTCGAGCAGGAGGTGGAGTCTCTGTTCGGCTTTGCCAGCGGGTGCGTGACGGTCCATGGGGATCTGCTCGAGCCGATCGACGTGGAATGGGAGGCGGCGAAATGAGACTGCTGCTCGACACCCACATCCTGATCTGGCTGGCGGAAGGGATTTCGGATCTCCCCAAGCCCTCCATCGACGCGATTCAAGCGAGTGCAGCGGAATCTGGGCTGGCCGTCTCGGGGATATCGTTCTGGGAGATCGCCATGCTGGCGGAGCGGGGGAGGATCACCCTGTCTCAGCCATTGAACCGTTGGCGTGCGCGTGTGCTCGAGGTGCCGGGAATGCTCGAGGCGCCGGTCGACGGTGAGGTTGGCATCGAAGCGGTGCGGTTGCCAGGCCAGTTCCACGCCGATCCAGCCGATCGGTTCCTGGTGGCGACCGCGAGGATTTTTGGGTTCAGGCTGGGGACCAGGGATCAGCGCCTGCTCGAGTATGCTGCTGCGGGCCATCTCAACGCCACCCCGCTGTGACGTACAGGTCCATGAGTTCCAAGGGGAAACGCTGGGTGTGATCGGCCTGCATCGACCAAAGCGGAATCGGATCCTGGTCAACCACAGTCCGCCGGCTCGATAGTCGGCGCGCACCGCATCGGGATTCCACCCGCAAGCGATCGAGCGGGACAGATCGCCTTGAGGGGCGTCCTACTACTCCACCATCTCGATGAAGCCGGCTTCCTGGAGGTGCTGGACCTGGTCGCGCGACCTCTTGATGATGGTCTCCGCCTCCTGGTAGAGGACCTCGGCGGAAGCGGTGCGGCGTGCGACCCCTTCTTTCATGGCCTGGACGCCGACCGCCACCGCCTCGCGGGGGAAGACCTCCCAGTCGTCCATGGTGGGGATGAGGCGGTCCTCGTCGAGCCCCTTGTCGCAGGCCACCTTGGCCAGCTCGTAGGCAGCGGCGATGCACATCCCGTCGGTGATGGTCCTGGCCATGACGTCCAAAGTGCCCCGGAAGATGCCAGGGAAGCCCAGGGAGTTGTTGACCTGGTTGGGGAAGTCGGATCGGCCGGTGGCCACGATGCGGGCGCCTGCCTCCTTGGCCTCCCAGGGCCAGATCTCCGGGATGGGATTGGCGCAGACGAAGACGATGGCGTCGTCGGCCATGGTGGAGATCCACTCTTTCTTGATGGTGTCGGGGCCGGGCTTGGAATAGGCGATGAGGACATCGGCGCCTTTCATGGCGGTGTCGATGTAGCCGTCGAGCCCCTCCTTATTGGTCTTCTGGGCCAGCTCCCAGGCCTGCGGGTAGTCATTTTTCAGGTCGTCCCGCTTCGTGTTGAGCAGCCCGTTGATGTCACAGATGACGACCTTGGCCGGATCGACACCCACCTTGAGCAGCAGGTTCATGACGCAGATACCGGCCGCACCGGCACCCATCATGGCGACCTTGACCTGGTCGATCTTCTTGTCGACGATCTTCAAGGCGTTGATCAATCCGGCCACGGTGACGGTCGCCGTGCCCTGCTGGTCGTCGTGCCAGATGGGGATTCGCGCCTGGCTCCGAAGGTTGTCCAGGATGTCGAAGCACTTGGGCTGGGAGATGTCCTCCAGGTTGACCCCTCCCAGGGAGGGCTGAAGCGCCAGGACGATCCGGACGATCTCGTCGGGGTCCTTGGTGTCCAGGCACAACGGGTAGGCGTCCACGCCGCCCAGGTACTTGAAGAGGAGCGCCTTGCCTTCCATCACCGGGAGCGCTGCCTCGGGGCCGATGTCACCCAGACCGAGCACTCGGGTCCCATCGGAGACGACGGCGATGGTGTTCCACTTGTTGGTGTGCTCGAAGACCCGCTCCGGGTTCTTCTGGATGTCCCGACAGGGAGCGGCCACACCGGGGGTGTACCAGATGGCGAAGTCCTGGTTGTCCCTGATACGGCACTTGGGGATGACCTCGATCTTACCCCGGTAGAAGGGATGCAATCGCAGGGCATCCTGCCCCGGTTTCTCGGCCTTCTTGAGCAGCTCCTCTTTGGTGGTCATAGAGCGTCTCCGCAGGTGTAGTTGTCCGCCACCGCGTGCGGGTTGGCCTCCTTTAATCAGAGGCGGCGCCAAAAAGAAAGGGGTTTGTCTGGCGGGTGGCAGGTGACATCAGGTTCACGATCAGGTTCACGGTCAGGTTCACGTTCTGGTTCACGGTGAGGTTCACGATCGGGTTCACGATCAGGTTCACGGTGAGGTTCACGATCAGGTTCACGGTCGGATTCGGGTAATAGAAATTCGATGGGGAGGAAGAGGGCTGGCGGGCCAACTGGTCTTGATCCCATCCGCAACCGCATTGTCAAATATCCTAATCTGTAGTATCGATAAACTCGGTGTTCCTAAAAAATACAGGAGACTTGTCATGAACCAGCGGGCAGTGTGGTTGCCAGTTTTGGGCCTAGTGTGTCTCATCGGTTGCGGCGACGACGAGACGCCGGCTGTCGATGTCGGTCCGGATGCGGCAGACCTGGTATCGGACGTGGCCGATGTGGTCGAAGACCCGATCCCTGATCCCCAGGTCGATCTGGAGGTGGTCGAAGACCCGGTTCCCGATCCCCAGGCAGAGCCCGACCTGGTCGACGACACGGCGGACGTCGAGGAATGGACCGAAACGCCGGTGACCGGCTGCAGTCCGGAGGGGGTCGTGCGTTTCCAGCGCGGCAGCGAGTCCTACATCGCGGTCTATCCCCACGACTGGAGCGCCCAGGTCGGCACCAGCTACGCCTGGTACGACAACACCGAGCTGTACGAGTGGATTCTCACCGGTACGCAGACCTCTGTGGACTACGCGGCAGTGCTGACCGAGATCGATTTCCCCGTAGTGGGAACCGACGGCCTGCCCAACATAGTTCCCAATCCACCGCGGATCCCGCACTGGTTTTCCAAGCTGTATTACTCGCCCACCTTGGACATCACCTTTTCTCGGGCCACCGGGGTATACGGTCTTGCCGACCGCAGCGATACGCTCGAACCCGACGATATCGCTAACGAGCTCGTGGACGATGACGGCAACCCCCTGAGCGCCGAGGACCGTGAGACCTACGAGATGCTCCTTCTCCGCCATAACCGATGGAAGGCGGCCATGGAAGGCTTGCGAGAGGTGATCGACGAGAACTTCGGCTACGACGCGGAGAACCTGCAGTGCGCCTTCGACAACGCCGAAGAGGGGGAGACTATCCGGCTGGTTCATGAAGAAGGGGAGATCTACGTTCTCAATCAGGCCATTGTCAATGACGGGTTCGTCGGAACCCTCGAGGGTCAGGGATCGTCCGTGACGGTGCTCAAGACGGTCAAGGGCGGTTTCATCCTTCCCGACGATCCCCTGCTTTCCTTGCTCCCCAACTTGTTCTGGTTCATCGAAGGCGATGTAGTGGTCCAGGGTTTCGACATCGTCTTCGAGGGCTACGCCGAATGGGGTTCCCACTACATCTTTCAAGCGAGCTTCGGTGGTTTCTACTTCACGAGCCAGCATGTCGGCACGGCGACGGACGAGGTCAGCCACATCGAGGCGGAGGTCCGCGATGTTCGCTTCTTCGGTCAGGTGGGCGAAGAGTGGTTTCTGGGCACCAACCTCATCGGTAACATCCACTTTGTAGGGGAGCAGCTCGTCGAGGTGGATCGCTTTGGCAACAACCTGTTCACAGGCGTGACCAACCCTCTGGAAGGAACCCTCCGGGTCGACGGCTGCGAGTCGCACTACTGCTATAACGGCTTGGCACTCATCTTGGGGATCACCGATGCCGAGGTGATGCTCACCAACAACTACGGTACGGGCACAGAAGAGCTCTTCTGGATCTCCGAATGCAACGGCGGCACCTACACGATCAGCAGCAACGAGACCGAGAATGCCGGCGGACTGTTCATGGATGAGGGCACAATGGCTCTGTGGGGAGTCGACCTGGGTCCTACCGGCGTGTTCCCCACCGCACCTTGTGATGTCACGGTGGAGGACAACATCTTCCGGAACGCCGAGAGCTGGTATGCTCCCATCGAGCTGCATTCCTACGTCTACCTGGCCGAACCCGCCGGAACCTCCTCGACGATCACCTTCGACGGCAACACCATCGAATCGGTGGACAACTTTCCGGGAGCGGAGAACGGGTTCGCATACGAGGGGATCTTCGCCGACGGGCTGGACAACGGCATCATCACCGACAACACCTTCGTGGGCACCGGCTTCGCGGCGGTGTACATCGGGCCGTTCGAAACCGAGGATACCGGCTGGACCATCGAGAACAACAGCTTTGCCGACTACCTGACCGTTCTGGCCGATATCTACCTGGGCCCCGAGACCACCGGCAACACGGTGGTCGGCAAGGACGGCGAGACGACCACCCTCATGGACGATGGAACCGGCAACACCGCCACCAACGTGACCTTGGTGGAGTAGCGGCCGACAGCGCATCCGGCTCCGGAGGGGGCCAGTATCCACCATTTGCCTAGCGAGCGGCACGGCACTTGTACGCGCCGCTCGCCGTTGTGCGCTCGGAAACGGTGATTCGGGTGAACCGAAGGAGACCGACTCCGAACGGCCCCCTCGAGGGGCGGGGGGGTGATCGAGCCCCCGGAGGTGGCGGATCAAGATGAGCCCTGGGTGTTGCAATCGAGCGGGAAGTGCAGTACAGAGCCCAGCGGGAGCCGATCTCGCCCGGTGTCGAGCGCTCTCGGCACCGGCCTAGCCGTGGGCCTGAAGCATTGACCTACGACCTCGCCAACGTCATCGCCTTGATCGGAAACTTTGGCTCGGGTAAGTCGGAGGTGGCCGTCAACCTGGCCCTCACCCTGGCGGCCGAGGGTCGCAAGGTGGCCATCGCCGACCTGGACGTGGTCAATCCCTACTTCCGCTGCCGGGAGGCGATGGACCTGCTGGCCAGCCACGACATCGAGCTGGTCATGCCTGACACCCGCTACTTCTCGGCCGACCTCCCCATCGTGGTGCCCCGGATCAAGGCCATCATCGAGCGGCCGGATGATTGCTCCATCCTCGACGTGGGGGGCGATGACGTGGGGGCGACGGTGCTGGCCTCCCTGGCAGACGCATTCCGCTCGGTCCGCCACGATTTTTTGCAGGTGATCAACCTGAGCCGCCCGTTCACCGACACGGTGGAGGGCTGTCTGGCGATCGGCCGGCAGATCGAGCGGGCCGCCCGGCTGACCATCACCGGCCTGGTGGGCAACACCCACCTGATGGACGAGACCACGCCGGAGCACCTCGCCGAGGGGTACGCCTTCGTCCAGGAGGTCTCCCGCACGACCGGTCTCCCGGTGAAGTTCGTCACCGTGGACCGATCGCTGATGGCGAGCGTGCCGGTGGACGACTGGAGCTGCCCCGTGCTCCCTCTGACGCGCCACCTGCTGCCGCCCTGGAAGCGTCCGGAGGCCGACCTCGGTAGCGACAACTTTCTGCTGCGCGGTCGCGGCATCTCGCCGCACCTGCACAAGGAGTAGAAGCGGTCCATGCCCAGAATCGTCATCGATGAAAACCGCTGCAAGGGATGCGAGCTGTGCGTGATCAACTGTCCCCAGCAGATCCTCGCCATCTCCCGGGAGATCAACGCTCGGGGCTACTTTCCCGCCAAGGTGGTGGACCCCCCTCGCTGCATCGGCTGTCGCATCTGCGCCATCATGTGTCCGGATGTGGCCATCCAGGTGGCCGTCAACTCGGCGCAGTACAGCTTCTTCGAGTACTAGGACACGGTCGGAACGAACTTTTGGGGCGTTGTCATGGGCAAGAAGATCTTGATGAAAGGGTGCGAGGCCATCGGTGAGGCGGCCATCCGGGCTGGCTGCAAGCACTACTTCGCCTACCCCATCACCCCGCAGACGGAGGTCGCCGAGTACCTGGCGCGCCGCATGCCGGAAGTCGGTGGCGTGTTTCTGCAGGCCGAGAGCGAGGTGGCCGCCTCCAATATGCTGTTCGGCGCCGCCGGTGCCGGCGTGCGGGTCTTCACCTCCTCCTCCAGCCCCGGCATCAGCCTGATGAGCGAGGCGATCTCCTATATCGCCGCCGCCGAGCTGCCGGTGGTGTTCATCAACATCGTGCGCTCCGGGCCGGGGCTGGGCGGCATCCTGCCTGCCCAGTCCGACTACTTCCAGGCCACCAAGGGGGGCGGCCACGGCGACTACCGGCTGCTTGTGCTGGCCCCCTCATCGGTCCAGGAGGCGGTGGACCTGGTCATGACCGCCTTCACCCTGGCCGATCGGTACCGCAACCCGATCATGATCATCGGCGACGGTATGATCGGACAGATGATGGAGCCGGTGGAGTTCCACGACGAGCTCGCCAGCGAGCCGCCGGAGAAGTCCGGCTGGGCCACGGTGGGCTGCAAGGGGCGCGATCCGGTCATTGTCAAGACCCTCTACCTCGACCCGGTGGCCTGCCACAAGCACAACGTCAAGCTCAAGGAGAAGGCGGATCGGATGGTGGCCAACGAGGTGCGCGGAGAGCGGTACAACTGCGAGGGCGACTACCGCCTGCTGCTGGTCAGCTACGGCACCATGGCGCGCGTCTGCAAGACCGCCATCGACGAGCTGAAAGAGCAGGGGATCGAGGTGGGGATGTACCGGCCCATCTCCCTGTTCCCCTTTCCCATCCTCCCCATTCGCCAGGAGGCGAACAGGCCTCACGTGCAAGCGGTGCTATCGGTGGAGCTGAGCATGGGCCAGATGGTGGAGGATGTGGAGCGAGCGGTGCTGGGAGCGCGCCCGGTGCATTTCTATGGAATGGCGGGAGGTCTGGTGCCCACGCCCGACGACGTGACCCGGGCCATCCGAGAGCTGCTGTGAGATCGGGAGACCACGCCATGTTCACCGTGTTCACTCGTCCCGAGGCCATGAAGGACAACCACACCCACTACTGCCCGGGCTGCACCCACGGCATCATCCACCGCCTGGTCGCCGAGGCGATCGACGAGCTGGGGCTCAGGGAACGGACGGTGGGGATCGCGCCGGTAGGCTGCTCGGTGCTGGCCTACAACTACTTCAACTGCGACTTCCAGGAGGCGGCCCACGGCCGGGCGCCGGCCTTCGCCACCGGCATCAAGCGGGTTCGGCCCGACCTGGTCGTCTTCACCTACCAGGGCGACGGCGACCTGGCCTCCATCGGGACCAACGAGATCCTCCACTCGGCCAACCGGGGCGAGAAGTTCACCACCATCTTCGTCAACAACGCGGTGTACGGCATGACCGGCGGGCAGATGGCGCCCACCACCATGCCCAACCAGGTGACCACCACCACCCCGACCGGCCGCAACGTCAAGGAGGTGGGCTATCCGATCCGGGTGTCGGAGATGCTGGCCACCCTGCGGACGCCGGCCTACGTGGCCCGTGTGGCGGTACATCGGCCCCACTACGTGGTCCAGGCCAAGAAGGCGATCCTCAAGGCCTTCCGCTACCAGGTGGCCAACCGCTGCTTCAGCTTCGTGGAGGTCCTCTCCACCTGCCCCACCAACTGGGGCAAGTCGCCCAAGGAGGCCTGCGACTGGCTGGAGCAGAACATGATCCCCTACTACCCGCTGGGTGAGCACAAGCTTCCCGATCGGGACGAGCCGTGAGCGAGGGCCAAGGCCATGCTTGTCTGTCGAGGTGAGTCGATTCGCGGTTGCCGAGTGAAAACCAGGAGGGCGCGCCATGCAGGATGAGGTCCAGTTCGCCGGCTTCGGAGGCCAGGGGATCATGCTGATCGGCAAGCTCTTGGCCCACAGCGCCATGCACGAGGGCAGGGAGGTCTGCTGGCTGCCCTCCTACGGCCCCGAGATGCGGGGAGGCACCGCCTACTGCACCGTGGTGCTGGCCGACCGTCCCATCGGATCGCCGGTCATCTCCAACCCGCGATACCTGGTGGTGATGAACCGGCCCTCCCTGGAGAAGTTCGGCCCCATGGTGAAAACCCAGGGCGCGGTGGTCATCAACAGCTCGCTCATCCCCATCTCCATCGATCGGACCGATATCGACGTGCTGCGGATCCCCTGCAACGACATCGCGGTGGAGCTGGGGGACAACCGCGTCGCCAGCATGGTGGCCCTGGGCGCGCTTTTGGGCTACCGCACGCTGGTCGACCTGGAGGGGATCAAGGAGCTGGTCAAGGAGACCTTCGGCAAGAAGGTCAAGGTCCTGAACATCAACCTTCTAGCCCTGGAGCGCGGCTTCGAGCTGGGGCGGGCCTTTCGCGAGTCCCGGCAGGGCGGGCAGGAGGAGCAGGGCTGATCGGCAAGGCGGGATGGTGGGTTCGTGAGCCGCATGGTTTACGGACCAGGTAGGCTCTGGAAGCGGCGCAGGAGTCGGCGGGCGGGACGGGGCAGAGAGCGGCTGCAGAGGGAAGAGGAGCGGATCGGCCGCGGTGGGCCGCGGGCGATCTCGAGAAAGGGGGAGAGCGCATGGAGCTGGAGATGGTCGATCGCATCGTGGATCGGTACGACGCCAGGAGCTCGGCGTTACTGGCCATTCTGCAGGATATCCAGCAGGAGGCGAACTACCTGCCGCAAGCAGCGCTGCGCCAGGTTGCACGCCGGCTCGACATCCCGCTCACCCGGGTGGTCCGCATGGCCACCTTCTACGCGGCCTTCTCGCTCAAGCCGCGCGGCCGTTTCGTCTGCAACGTCTGCCTGGGGACCGCCTGCCACGTGCGCGGCGCCGGCCGGGTGCTCGACCAATTCCAGCGTACCCTGGGCATCGGGGTGGGCGAGACCACCGACGACGGCCTGTTCACGCTCCAGACCGTCAACTGCGTGGGCGCCTGCGCGCTGGGACCGGTGGTGGTGGTGGGAGAGCAGTACCACCGGGAGATGAACAACAGGAAGGTGGATCGGATGCTCAAGAGCTACCGGAAACAGGCGGGGGAGTAAGGCCATGGCACCATTTTCCAGCACCGCCGAGCTGCACGCCTACCAACAAGCGCTGGTCGAGCGCCGCGACCCCGACCGGACCGTCATCGCCGTCTGCTACGGCACCGGGTGCAAGGCCTCCGGCGCCACCGAGCTCATCGACGCCCTGAAAAAGGCGGTCCAGGAGGCCGGCTGCTCCGACCGGGTGTCGGTCATGCCCACCGGCTGCCACGGCTTCTGCGAGGGCGCCCCGCTGGTGGTCGTCCACCCGCGCCGCATCCTCTACACCAAGGTGAAGCCGCGGCACGCCGCCGACATCGTCAACAAGACCGCCCTGGCCGGCGAGGTCATCGAGCCGCTGCTGTTCGTCGATCCGGACACCGGCAACAAGGTCGTCCACGAGGGGGAGCTTCCCTTCTACGCCCACCAGCACCGGCTGCTCTTGGGCCGTCACAGCACCACCAACCCCGAGGAGATCGACGACTACCTGGCCAACGGCGGCTATGGCGCCTGGGCCCGCATCCTCGACGAGCAGATCGCGCCCGAGGCCATCATCGAGCTGATCAAGAAGTCGGGCCTGCGCGGGCGCGGAGGCGGCGGCTTTCCCGCCGGCCGCAAGTGGGACTCCTGCCGGAACGCCCCCGGCGAGGTGCACTACGTCATCTGCAACGCCGACGAGGGCGACCCCGGCGCCTTCATGGACGAGTCGGTCCTGGAGGGGAACCCCCACTCGGTCATCGAGGGGATGATCATCGGGGCCTACGCCATCGGCTTTCCCCACAGCCGCACCGAGGGCTACGTCTACATCCGCCACGAGTACCCGCTGGCCCGCCACCGGCTGGCCATCGCCCTCGACCAGGCACGCGAGAAGGGGTTGTTGGGCGACAACATCCTGGGCTCTGGGCTGAGCTTCGACATCACCGTCAACCGGGGCGGCGGCGCCTTCGTGTGCGGCGAGTCCACCGCCTTGATGGCCTCCATCGAGGGCTTCCCCGGCGAGCCCCGCGCCAAGCACATCCACACCGTGGTCAGCGGCCTGTACGGCATGCCCACCAACCTCAACAACGTGGAGACCTGGGCCAACGTGCCGGTCATCCTCAACATGGGGGTCCAGGCCTACCGCGCCATCGGCACCGAGCACAGCAAAGGCACCAAGATCTTCTCCCTGGTGGGAAAGGTGAACAACACCGGCCTGGTCGAGGTCCCCATGGGGATGACCCTCAAGGACATCATCTTCCAGGTGGGCGGCGGCATCCGCAACGGCAAGCGGTTCAAGGCGGTGCAGACCGGCGGGCCCAGCGGCGGCTGCATCCCCGCCTCCCTCATCGATCTGCCGGTCGACTTCGACCGCCTCGACGAGGTCGGCTCCATGATGGGCTCGGGCGGCATGATCGTCATGGACGAGACCACCTGCATGGTGGAGGTCGCCCGCTACTTCCTGAACTTCCTGCGCAGCGAGTCCTGCGGCAAGTGCAGCACCTGCCGCGAGGGGATCGCCCGGATGTACGACATCGTGGAGGGGATCACCCGGGGCGAGGGGAAACCGGGCGACGTCGAGCTGCTGGAGGAGCTGGCCGAGGTGGTCCGCGAGGCCTCCCTGTGCGCCCTGGGCACCACCGCCCCCAACCCGGTGCTCTCCACCATCCGCTACTTTGCCGAGGAGTACCGGGCCCACATCGAGGAAAAGCGCTGCCCGGCCAAGCAGTGCAAGGCGCTCATCACCTACCGCATCATCGAGGACCGCTGCACCGGCTGCACCGCCTGCGCCAAGATCTGCCCCACCGATGCCATCACCGGGGTCAAGGACCAGGTGCACCTCATCCACCAGGAGAAGTGCATCCAGTGCGGAAGCTGCTACGAGGTCTGTCCGGTGGATGCGATCTCGGTGGAATGACCGACGGGGTGAACGGAGGCGACGATGGCAGATAGCCGGTCCGAGGAGAGAACGATGCTCACCTTCACCATTGACGGCCAGACGGTGCAAGCCGAAGAGGGCCAGAACCTGCTCGAGGTGGCGCTGGCCCACGGGTTCGATATCCCCACCCTGTGCTACCACCCCTCCGTCAGCGCCTACGGCGCCTGCCGGCTGTGCCTGGTGGAGGTCACCCAGCGGGGGAGGAGCCGGATCACCACCTCCTGCAACTACCCGGCGCTCCCGGGCATCTCGGTGGTCACCCGCAACGACCGCATCGACCGGCTGCGCCGGCTGGTGATGGAGCTCATCCTGTGCCGGGATCCCGGCAATCCTCAGCTCCAGGCGATGGCCGACCGTCTGGGGGTGGACCGCACCCGCCTGCGCTTCGCCTCCCGCCAGGATGGCTGCATCTTGTGCGGCCTGTGCGAGCGGATCTGCCGCGAGTCCATCGGGGCCGACGCCATCAGCTTCGTCGGCCGGGGGCACGAGCGGCGGCTGGCGACGCCCTTCGACGAGCCGTCGGAATCCTGCGTGGGCTGCCTGGCCTGTGCCATGGTCTGCCCGACCCAGGTGATCGAGTTCACTCAGGACGCCGACACCCGCACCATCTGGAAGCGCACCTTCACGCTGGTCAAGTGCAAGGAATGCGGCGCCGTGCTCGGCACCCCGGAGGAGCTGGCCCTGTTCCAGCGCAAGACTGGTCTGGACGCCTCCTACTTCGATACCTGCGATGCCTGCCGCAAGAAGCAGACCGCTACCGCCTTCGCGGCCGTCACCTGGGGAGGGCAGCGACCATGAAGCGACTGTTCATCACGCCCGATCGGTGCATCGGATGCCGGGCCTGCGAGCTGGCCTGCTCCTTCGCCCACGCCGTGGCCCTCACCTCGCCGGCCTTGAGCCGGATCCGGGTCTACCCGGTCGCCTCCGACCGGTTCGTGCCGGTGGCCTGCCTCCAGTGTGAAGAGGCCGCCTGTGTCAAGGTCTGTCCCACTCAGGCACTGGTGCGCAACCCGGAGACCCTGGCCATCGAGGTGGATCACACCCGCTGCGTCAAGTGCATGATGTGCACGGTGGCCTGTCCGTTCGGCAACATCCACCTGGACCTGCGGGTCGACCAGATCGTCAAGTGCGACGTGTGCGGGGGCGACCCCGCCTGCGCCCGGTTCTGTCCCTCGCTGGCCCTGGAGTGGGCCGAACGTCCGACCGTGGGTCCGGTCCCCAAGCCGGAGCCGGGCAGGGTGGTATTGCCTTTTTTAGTCCCCTGAGGAGAGGCCCGCTGGTGAGCCGACCGGAACCGAGAGGAACTTCCGTATGAACCAGCCCAGACGCTTTTTCTGTCCCCATTGCGACCACGAGCTCGGCCTTCCCGGCAGCGAGTTCGTCCGGATGCAGGGCCGGCTGTATGGCCCCAACTTCTCCGTCACCGCCACCTTCGATGTCCCGTCGGGGCTGGGGGTCTACGGCGGCCGATGGAACGACTACCTCAAGCTGGAGGAGGGCGGCCTGGTGGAGTTCTCCTGTCCCGAGTGCTCCACCAGCTTCACCACCGGCTACAACGACCGCCTCGCCGAGATCAAGATGACCGAGGGCGACCAGCTCTACGTGGTGGTCTTCAACCGGGCCTTCGGCGAGCACTCCTCCTTCCTGATCGACTACCAGCGCAAGGAGGTGGTGGCCTCCTTCGGCGAGCACGCCCACGACTTCATCGACGAGTTCGGCAAGAACATCAACTTCTTCGGGCACTAGGACATCCTGATGGCGCGCTTGGCGCGCAGCCTCATCACCCCTCTCACGCGGCGGCAATCAGTTTGCAGGCCTGGCTATTCAAGATGCGGTCGTCAGCCGTCATCAACGTCAGGTCGTACACCAGCGCAGTGGCGATCAGGAAGCGATCCGCGGGATCCTGGTGCGGCAGGGCAATCGATCGGCTGCGGATGGCGACCTCGTTGTTCAAGGGGGCCTGCTTCAAAGCAATGGTGCTCAGGGCGTGCCGGAGCCATTCTTCGGGAGAAGGGGAGAGGATGATTCGGCCCTTGTCCGCCAGCAGCAGTGTCTCCCAGCAGCTAATGGGCGATAGCCAGATCCCGGTGTCGGTATCGTCCAACAGCGCTCGCGCGTTCGTGCCCAGCTTGTCGGGTTCGAGCTGGCTCCAAAGCAGGATGTGCGTGTCGAGCAGCAGGTTCACGTGTCCAAGACCTCCCAGTCCTCCTGGTTGCCGGCTGGCGAGATGATGTCCCCGACAATCCTGCCGGTCCCAACCAACGAACCGACCCAGGTGCTGGAATCCTGAGCCGGGTAGGGGGGGCTGATGATCGCCATCGGCTCACCGCGACGGGTCACCAGCAGGGGTTGGCCAGTGAGCTTGACGCGCCTCAACACGGCCAGGCAGGTAGCCTTGAATTCCGAGATGGTGATGGTGTCCAAGGGCTCGGTCATGGTCGACCTCCCAAGCAATCGTATCATGGTCAATGACCATGGTCAAATGCCAGCCTGGTCGTGTGAGAACAGGAAAAAGAACAGGGGTCAGGTCGTCGATTGACATAGTATCGGTGGACTGATAGCTCCAACGGATGGTCAGTTTCCTACCAGGGGGAGTGAGAGAGGAGGGTGGTTGAGATAATCCGTCAATCGACGACCTGACCCCTACCCTTTTCCTACCCTTTCGGATCCTGATCAGCCCCGAGCCGGACCGGCCGGTTCGGCAGGGTTGGTGAGGTGACAGGCGACGGGTAAACCGGTGGTTCGGTGGAAGCATGACGACGCCGATCATACGAAAGGCGGAAACCCGAGACATTCCGCACATCCAGCGCCTCTACCGGCAGCTGGACGCCTACCATGTCCGCCTTCTTCCCGCCTTGTTCCAGGCGGTTGCAGGCGATGTCAGGGGAGACGACGTGATCCGGGACAGGATCGACCGGAACGACGCCGACTACCTTCTGGCCGAGCTGGATGGGAAGGTGATCGGATTTTTGTGCCTGCAGCGCTCGTCTCATCCCCACTACCCGATGTTTCGGCCGCACGAGTTTGCGGTGGTCGAGGACGCCATCGTGGACGAGGCGGTTCGCGGACAAGAGGTGGGGACGCACCTGTTTCGCGCCGCCATGGATTGGGCAAGGGACCGCGGTCTGCGGTACGTCCAGACCACCGTGTGGCACGAGAACGATACGGCTAGAAGGTTCTATCTCGCCCAGGGCTTCCTCCCGAAGACCGTTCGGCTCGAGCTGGACCTGAAAACGGCCAACAACCAGCCGGCAGAAGACGATGCAGACAAGCCGCGCACCTGAGAGCGCGGCGGACGGAGCATCGTCGACCACCACGGTCAATCATGAGCGCTCTGTCCTGACTCTTGTTCGCATCTGCCGATTCTCTGAAGTATGGCCGTAGATGCGGCGATCAGCCGCAGTTGGTACCTGAAATCCGGGTAGGACCAGAGCCGAACATCGAACGGGTCGGCTTCAGGATCTTCCAAGCCATTTGCCGGTCAGGAGAGGATGTGGAAGACCTTTACCAGAAGTCCAATGTGATGGCCTCCTGTCGCCCCTACGGGGCTTGCCTTTCGGTTCTCCTCTCCTACCCCGGGCTAAAGCCCGGGGCTACCTTCTTGCCGCCCCTGCCGGGGCGGCCAACCCGTCAACCACCCCCTCCAGTCTGGATCAAATTCGCTTTGGCTCTGGGCTTCCATCCGGTATCGACGCCACCAAGGGAATTCCCTTCCTATCTCGCCCAGTGAACAGAGGCTCGAACGCTGATCCGGAGCATCCAGATTCCGACCAAGTCTTCCACTTCCAATCTCGTCCAGTGAACAGAGGCTCAAGCGCCCCGCCAGGGGCGCAACTATTGTAGCCCCGGGCTTCAGCCCGGGGTGTATTGCATCTGTGCAGGCCAAGCCCCGTAAGGGGCGACACCCAACACCAGTGTTTTTCGGAAGGATTCGCACTTGTCGGTTTTCGTGACCCGAGATGTGAACAAGAGTCAGGCTCTCTGTCCGCTCAGCGCGCTCCGCAGGATGACATTCGGAGCCGTGAAACCAGAGCGGACCTGCAGGCTGTGAGAAAGAGACACCACCTTCGATGCCCGCATCTCGGCGTTGGGTTATACTGGCGTGACTGGCGAGCTTCCTGGCTCAGGAGAGGCTGACATGCAACCAACTGACGCTGGACTCGAGCGCGAGAATGGGTCTTCCCCGAGATCGTCCACCCTGCTCCCGTTGGCGCTCGGTTTGAGCTGGTTCCTGGCGGGCCTCGGTTCGAGCTGGGCCCTGGTGGGCTGTGACCGCGACGCGCCTGTGGAGGACGCGTCGGGCGATCCCCAGGATGTCGCCGAGGAGCTCCCGGACACCCGGGACGACGGAGACCAGGACGACCTGCGGGCCGATCCCGATCTCGATGGCGAGCCGGACGAACAGGTGGATCCGATCGACCCCGACTCCCTGTGGCTCGTGGAGGACGGGGAATCGGCCTACACCATCGTGCTCCAGGCCGGCGCGAGCCCCTCCGAGCGCTGGGCCGCCGAGGAGCTGCGAGACGGGATCCAGGCATGCACGGGAGCGATCTTGCCCATCGTCGAGGAACCGCCGCCTGAAGACACCCCCCAGATCATCCTGGGAATGGGCCCTCTGGCGGCAGCCCTGGGGGTGGAGCCGTCCGCCGTGGAGCTGGGAGCGCAGGGGTGTGCCCTCCGCACGGTGCCTCCTCACCTGGTCATCGCCGGCACGCCCCAGGGCGGGACATTGAACGGCGTGCATCGTTTCCTCCAGGATGCCCTGGGGATCCGCTGGCTTACGCCGGACACCACCATTACACCATCACAGGCAGATGTGGTGGTACCACCCCTCGATCGGATCGTGCGTCCCGCGTTTTCCTGGCGACACACCTCCTACGAGTGGCCGGGAGCCGACGAGGCCTTCCTGTCGAGGGCGGGTGACAACGAGGGAGGGGGAGACGCCGACAACCGGTACGGCGAGCAGGAGCAGCACTACGGTCGAGCCCATAGCTACTTCAGCTTCATCCACCCCAACGAGTTCTTCGACAGCCACCCCGAGTACTTCTCCGAGATCGGAGGGGTCCGCATCCGGGAGGAGACCCAGCTCTGTCTCACCAACCCCGATGTGCTGGAGATCGTGACCGAGCGCATGCTGGAACGCATCGCCGCACATCCGCAGTACCGCCAGTACAACTTCTCCCAGCAGGACCATTACAACGGATGCCAGTGCGATCGGTGTCGAGCTGTCAACGAGCAGTATGGCACCGACGGCGGCACCCAGTTCTGGTTCGTGAACCAGCTTGCCGAGCGGGTCGCCGAGGTCTATCCGGACAAGCTCGTGGGTACGCTGGCTTACATGTACACCGAGGAGCCCCCGGTCGGGACGGAGATGCACCCCAACGCAGTGGTCTGGCTGTGTCACATGTATCCCTCCTGCGACAGCCACTCCATCGAGGCATGCGAGCTCAACGCCGACTTCGAGCGCCGGGCCAGGGCATGGGCCGGTCTCACGAGCCACCTGTACATCTGGCACTACATCGTGAACTTCACCCACTACTACGAGCCATTCCCCAACCTGGGAGCGCTGGCCGAGAACCTTCGCTTCTATCGCGACCTCGGCGTGGAAGGCATCTATCTGCAGGGCATGGGGCACGAGGGGGGAGGGGGGGAGCTCAGCCTGCTCAGGCCCTACTATGGCATGCAGCTGCTGTGGGATCCGGATCAGGACCCGGATGCGATCCTCGACGAGTTCCTCGTCGGCTACTACGGCCGGGCCACGCCCGCGATCCGCGAGTACATCGACATGCTGCAGGACGAGGTGGACGACAACCACATCCACATGCATCTCTATACCAACCCTGCCCAGGGCTATCTGAGTGACGAGGTGCTGGCTCGGGCCAACGACCTGTTCGACGAGGCCGAAGACGCCGTTTCCGGGGACCAGGTGCTGACCGACCGCGTGCAGGTGGCGCGCATGCCACTCGTATATGCCAGGATGTTTCCCCGCAACGGCTATCTCATCGAGGGGAACCGGCTTGTGTGGCAAGGCGAGATGGCGACCTTCGCCGACTACACCTGGTTTCGGGAGATGATGGAAGACCACGGATTCCAGGTGATGCGCGAGGTGGCAGGCGGCATCGATACGCTGATGCTGCTGTTCGCCGTGCTCGGCATGGATCCGGTGGTGGAGGAGATCCACAACGATTTCCTGCGGGTCGAGGTGGTGCCGTTGCTCGCCGGCCGAGCCCTGCGCATCATCGACCTGGCCAGCGGGCAGTCGGTGACCGCCAGCAACGTGACCACCAACCTATTCTTCCCCTTCTGCGGAGGGCTGGAGGACCGCGCGGGCGAGCAGTTCGACTCCTTCGGCTGGGTGGAACCGGCCAGGGTGGTGAGTCTCGGCGAGACCTCCATCCAGATCATGCTGACCACCATGAACGGCTTTCTGCTGGAACGCACCTTGACCCTGTCGCCGGACGAGCCCCTCCT
>JAFGEP010000158.1 GCA_016931535.1 Bradymonadales bacterium | reverse complement strand
TCGTCTCCACATCCGACCCAGGAGAGGGTGAGCAGCAGGGCCAGGGGGAACGACCAGAATGTGAGCTTCTTCATCGCCTCTTACCTCGTGTTTGGGGTTCGATGGAACGCCTCTCTTCTCTTCTCTTCTCCTCTCCGCTTCGTCCTTCGAGTAGGCGGCAGAGCCTTCAAGCCAGACGAAGAGTGTGGAAGGGAGAAACAACCGGGAGATTATATCGGCAGGGGAGTTGAATAGCAATCGATGGGTAGGAATCATAGAGAGAACAGAAAGACTTGTGATGGGGGGAGACGGGCTGGTATTACACAGTGCTGTCCCGGGCGTCCGACACAACGGCCCGGTCGATCAACCGCACACCAGGAAGAGGAGCGTAACCACCCATGACCCAGACGAGCGCAACGAACGACCGGATGAATCGGCTCAAGGATCGGCTTCGAGAGATCGGTGACCTGCAAGGAGCGGTCGCGGTGCTGGGATGGGATCAGGCCACCTACATGCCGTCCGCTGGTGCTGCGGGGAGGGGCAGGCAGCTGGCCTTGATCTCGCGGATCGAGCACGAGAGGGCGACCGATCCGGAGCTGGGCAAGCTGTTGGAGGATCTGCTGCCCACCGTGCTGGATCTGCCTCCCGAAAGTATGGAGAAGGCGCTGGTCGAGGTGGCCTGGCGCGACTACATCCGGGCCGTGCGCGTTCCGGCCGAGTTCGTGAGTCGGCTGGAGGAGCACGCCGCCAACAGCTTCGAGACCTGGAAGCGGGCCCGCCAGGAGAACAACTTCGGTTTGATACGGCCCTACCTGGAGCGGACGGTGGAGCTGAGCCGCGAGCTGGCCGACTTCTTTCCGGGGTATGCCAGTGTGGCCGACCCGCTGATCGACTATACCGACGAAGGGTTCACCGCAGCCTACCTGCGGGAGCTTTTCTCCCAACTGACCTGCAAGCTGGTTCCCCTGGTGGACGCCGTCTGCCGTAAGCCGGAGATGGACGACAGCTGCCTGAGGCAGGAGTTTGCGCTCGATCGGCAGCGGGAGTTCGGCGAGGCGGTCATCCGAGACCTGGGGTACGACTTTGAACGCGGCCGTCAGGACCTCGCGCCTCATCCCTTCATGACCCGGCTGAGCGGGGGCGACATGCGGATCACGACCCGGTACAACCCGAGCTTTTTGGCCAAGGGGTTGTTCGGCACTATCCACGAGGCGGGTCACGCCCTGTACGAGCAAGGGGTCGACCTCGCTCTGGACGGCAGCCCCCTGGGGACAGGAACCACACACGGGGTTCACGAGAGCCAGTCGAGGTTGTGGGAGAACCTGGTGGGTCGCAGCCGTCCCTTCTGGATCCACTACTATCCCAGGCTGCAACGGCTTTTCCCGGAGCAGTTGACTGCGGTCTCGCTGGAGGAGTTCTATCGGGCCATCAACAAGGTGAGCCGCTCGCTGATCCGCACCGAGGCGGACGAGCTCACCTACAACCTGCACGTCGTCATCCGCTTCGACCTGGAGCTGGACCTGCTGGAGGGCAAGCTCGAGGTGGCCGATCTCCCGGAGCGTTGGAACGAGCTGTACGAAGAGCGGCTGGGGATCCGGCCCTCGACCGACTCCGACGGGGTGCTGCAGGACATGCACTGGTACCAGAGCCTGGTGGGTGGCCAGTTCCAGAGCTACACCCTGGGCAACATCATGAGCGCCCAGTTCTTCCAGGCGGCTCTGGCCTCCCATCCGGAGATCACCGAGGAGATGGCCCAGGGACGGTTCGATACCCTGCGCAACTGGCTGGTGTCGAACGTGTACCGGCCAGGGCGTAGCATCCCTGCGCTGAAGCTCGTGGAACGGGTGACCGGCAAGCCGCTCGAGATGCAGCCTTACATGAGGATGTTGGAGCAGAAGTACGGCGAGCTGTACGGGCTGTAGTCGTCGAACGGCCTTCCGAAGTGAGCAGCATGTCGGGTCATCGGAAAAACGGGGGGGGCGTGTCGGGGGGAAGTTGGTTGGTGCTCACGCTCACGGTCACGCTCGCGGTCACGGACACGCTCGCGGGTGGATTGGCGCAGGGGATGCTGGGTGATCCCACGGATCGGCAACCCGCGAACGATTGGTCCCAAGGCGAACGGTCGCAGGCGGAGCCGACGACACCTGTGGGGCTTGTCTCTCCCTTCTCGCTGGAGCAGCGGTTCCTCATTCACCAGGGGTCGGGGCACCTGGCCTTCCCCGACATCACCCGCCTGAGCGACGGCCGGCTTTTCCTGGTCTACCGACAGGGGGCCGGGCATGCCGAGGATAGCGGCCGGATCATGCGGCAGATCGGCTCACCGGATGGACTGACCTGGAGCGAGCCGGAGGTGCTCCTGGATACCCCTGATATCGACGACCGCGACCCTTCGGTGACCACCCTGGCCGATGGCGTGCTGATCCTCAACTTCTTCCAGTACCGGCGGGTGACCGTGGGAGAGCGCACCCTGGTGTTGCACCAGGTGTTCGCCGCTCGCTCCACCGATGGCGGGGCGAGCTTCTCTCCCCCGGTCCAGGTGACTCGGGGGCCCATGGAGGTGGAAGGCGCCCGGATCGATGCCGGGGGGCAATGGGTGGACGCCGCCGGGTTGCCGATCCCGGTATCGGCCAGCACAAGCCCGGCGGTGGAGCTGGAGGGGGAGTTGGTCATTCCCACCTATGGCGGTCATGCGTTGAACCTGGCCGACCTGGCGCAGGCTCCCCGGTCTGTCCTTTCCTTCTCGGTCAGCGCGGACGGCGGCTCGAGCTTCGTCGAACGGCCGTTGGCGCTCGAGAATCCGGGCCGGCTCTGGTTCATGGAGCCCGCCCTCTTGCAGACCCCCGACGGCGAACTCCTCCTGCAGGCGCGCACCTCGGCCGCCGACAGCCCGGGGGGGGGCGGGCCTATGGTTCAGCTGCGTCTGGCCGGGGACACGGGCACCTGGTCGAGCTGGGAGCCGTTGGGCTTCATCGGACATGCCCCCTACCTGCTGCGGCTGGAGAGCGGGTTGATCCTGTCCGCCTTCCGGGAGGTGAACGACGAGTATACCCGCGAGAGCGTCTCCTTCATGGCCAGCCGGGATGGAGGGGTGAGCTGGTCCTCCCGGCTGCTGGTGGAGGATTGCGGGGAAAGCGAGTGCGGTTACCCCTCGCTGGTGGAGCTGGGAGCGGGCCGCTTTTTGGTGGTCTACTACGCCGATGGGGGCGGGGCGATCAAGGGCGCGATCTACCGGCCGGAGCCTGCCGGACAGTGAACGCAACGGCCGGCTACAGCCGCGCCAGGTTGTAGGCGATCTGCTGGTAGACCAGGTGCTTGGCCTCGTTGTTCAGGGGCGAACCGCTGACCAGCCCCAGGATGAACTCCTCTCCCAGCTCGTTGTGGATCCGCAGGCCGAAGATGGTGCGCCGGTCAAAGACCAGGTCGATGCTCTCCAACCGTCCCGCGGTCGGATCCACCTGAGCCAGCTGGTCCATCGAGTAGCACAGGGTGGCGCCGGTCCCCTCGAAGCCGTCGGGAGGTACCACCCCGCCGGCAGCCAGGAGGAACCCCTCTCCGTCCACTGCGAACCCGGCCTCGGCGATGGTGTTGCTCACACACCAGTGGATCAACTCTTCCCAGCTCGCGATCTCCATCGGGACGAAGAAGGGCAGGCGCTGCGGTTCTTCGTCACCAACTGCCGGCGCCGGCTCCAACATTGCAGGAAGGTGGTGCGCCCCGGACGGTTCGGCTCGGTCGCCAGTTGGGACCGCAAGAGCTTCCTTGGCGGTCGGTGGTGGCGGTAGCTCGGCCTCGGTCATGGCTGGGGACAAGGAGCCTGGTTCCGTTGGCATGGACGGAGGTGCTTCCGCCTCGGCCAGGGGGGGTGGGAACGGAATGGATGGCAGAGGGGGTAGGGAGGGCACCAGGGGAGGTGCCACCGCCGAAAGGAGCTGTTCCAGCTCCACCGCGGGCAGGGGCACCTCCGGTTCGGTCCATTGCTCCAGGGGGGGTGGTTCGATGGGTGCGGAAACCGGTTGTGCCGAAGGAGCAAACCGCAGGTAGCCCTTGTTCTCCGCCGCCCGGGCTCTGGCCACCTGGAGGTTGGTCTTCACCGCCAGCTTGTGCGACAGCTTGCGGGCGATGTCGAGGTCAGATGAGCTCACGTTCGGTCCTCTCATCGAGCTTGGCCGGCATGCCGCCCAGCTCGGCGATGGCGGTTTCGATCTCGGCGGCCAGCATGTCGAATCGCCGGGCTTCCGCAGGGATCCTCCCCGACATGAAGCTGATGGGCAGCCCCTTCTCGCTGGCTCTCACGAACACCTGGGCCCGTGGGATGAACGAGTCGAAGATCCCCTCGAACTCCGACCAGACGGTGGACATGACGTTACGGCTGGCGGCGTGGCCGAGATCGACCATGGTCGGAAGGATGCCGAGCAAGGTGAGGGTGGGATTCTCCTCCCGCTGGACGAACTCGATGACCCGCAGCACCTGGGACACGGAGCGCAGCGCCAGCGGCTCTGCCTGCAGCGGCACCAGGACATAGTTGCTGACCGCCATGGCCGACCGGGTCACCATCCCCAGGCCGGACTGGGTATCGATCAGGATGTAATCGTAGCGGTCCTCGAGCTGATCGAGCAGCGCCCCCAGCTCCTGGGAGGAGTGCAGCGCTTTCTCGTACTCGCAGACGTCGGTGGGATCCAGCCGGCCCCGCGGCAGGATGGACAGCTTCTCCTGCTTGGTGCGGATGATGACCTGGTCCAGGGTGGCCTGCCCCATGAGGTACTCGGCCAGGCCGGCCCACTCGGTGTCGTTTCTGGCCAGCGACAGGCCGATGGAGCCCTGAGGATCGAGGTCCAGAAGGAGCGCGGAGCGCCCCTTGTCGGCGAAGGCCACGGCGAGGTTGAGGGCGGTGGTGGTCTTGCCCGATCCCCCCTTGGCGCTCACGAGTACGATGGAGTTGGTCATCGAGGTATCCTGCCCGAGCCGGTCTGAACGGTCAGCCGGGGTGACCTTCAGGGACGCCATGCCGGCACACGTGGATTTTGCCAGAGCATTTGTATGCCAACGGCTTGCTCATCGTCAACAAGGGGTGCGATCCGGCTGGTCCACCCTCGATCCGTCCGGTTATGGTCGATCGATGGGGCCTGCAAGGGTCATCGGCTGGAATACCTCGGCAGATGTCGGCTCAGGTGCCCCGGAAGCCCGGTGCCGAGACGCGGATGAGCGGGATGACAAGGTGGGAGACTGGCCGTTCGACAGCGTCGAGGCGGTGGTCGATCGCTGAATCAGTACCGCGAGCCGGGGTTGGCGGTATCGTATCCCATGGTGATGGTCCACTCGCTTTCTTGCCAGGTGGT
The DNA here is from genome assembly GCA_016931535.1 of Bradymonadales bacterium. Taxonomy (GTDB): domain Bacteria; phylum Myxococcota_A; class Bradymonadia; order JAFGEP01; family JAFGEP01; genus JAFGEP01. Next base: position 7,935 of record JAFGEP010000158.1, on the reverse strand, counting down.
GTTGCCCAAAATGACGGTGATGACCCGCTTGGCCGTAGACTGGCTGTAGTTCCAGGGCTCTGTGAGGCTCCCGTTGCCGATCTCCCCGTAAATGTCCACCGTGCCGTAGGGGCCCACCAGCACGTAGGTGTCGTTGCCGTTGCCGTTGATCACCGTAGAGTAGACGTTGGCCGACCGTCCCGGGAACACCGACTCGAAGGCCACCTGGTCTCTGGCCACCACGAAGGTTGCCCCGTTCTCCAGATTCTGGCTGGGATAGGTATAGATCTGCGGTTCGGTATAGTTGGGGTCCCAGAAATGGAGCGACCACCCCGACAGGTTCACGGCATAGCCGGTGGCGTTGAAGATCTCCACAAAGCGGGCGCCCGAGGTGAAGGAGGGGTCGCAAACCTCGGTGATCAGGAGCGTCCCGCCGCTGGGCAGATCCTGGGGGATGTCCACGATGTCGGTGTGGTCCGCCGTGGCATCCTGGAGATCATAGGAGGGGTCGATGGCGGGATCGGTGGGGTCTGCGACCAGGTCCGGGTCCGGGACGATGTCGGTGGGAGCATCGGGGTCCCGGGCGGTATCCGAGGGCAGATCGGTGGGAGTATCCGCCGACGGATCGGCGATCGGATCGGTGGGGGTATCCGTGGGGAGGTCGGTGAGGGTGTCGGTGGAGGTGTCGGTGGTGACATCGGCCGGTCCCGAGTCGATCGGGATGTCGATGGCGTCGGGCTGCTCGGGTTCGGTGTCGATGGGGTCCTGGTCTTCCAGGTCATCGGACCGGGCGTCGGACCACCCCCTGGCGTCGCGGTCATAGGGTTCGACAGCCTGAGGGCATCCCAGGCTTGCGGCACCAAGTATGAAGGCCAGCACACAGGCCGGGCGCGGTATGGATGAGTGATGTGTTTTCACGGCCTACTGGTTCCTGATGGAGCGCCCCTCCGGCCCCGCCTGAACGCCGGATGTTGTTTTCCTGTGGAGGCACAGGGCGGCCGGTCAGGCCAATGCGGACCGCCCGCGAGACCCTCCCCATTCTAGCCGCGATTTGGACTGTGGCAAGGAAGGCAAGAACGGGTACGTAGGTGCGGGATCGGCTGGTTCGCGACCGAGGGTTGCGCTACACTCGAAAAACTTGGCTGCGTTCAGCCGGGAGAGAGGTTCCCCGGTCGCAGTCCGCAAACCGGAGGAGAGCATGACGGTGTTACGGCTGAACACGGAGCGACAACGACGGCTGTGGGAGCAGGTGGAGCCGCTGTTGGCCAAAGGCGACCTGGCGCACGATATCCTGCACACCGAGCGGGTATTCCGCTGGGCCAACCGGCTTTCGATGGAGGCCGGGGTCAACTCCGACCTGGCCGGTGCTGCCGCGCTGGTCCACGACCTGGTCCAGATCCCCAAGGAGGATCCGGAGCGCTCGGCGGCCGGTGAGCGCTCGGCGGATGCTGCCGCGGGGCTTTTGGAGCAAGCGGGTTACCGTCCAGAGGAGATCGAAGAGATCGTCCAGGCGGTGCGCACCTCGAGCTGGTCCAGCGGAATGGAGCCGACCAGCGACCTGGGTCGGGTGCTGCAGGATGCCGACCGGCTGGACGCCATCGGTGCCATCGGCATCGCCCGGGCATTCTGCACGGCGCAATCCATGGCTCATGGGGGACAGGACCTGGGGCTGTACGACCCTTCCGACCCCCGGGGGAAGTATGGACGGGGTTCGGATGACCGGAAGAACGCGCTCGACCATTTCACCGTCAAGCTGATGGGGCTGGCCGGTGGGATGCACTTCCCCGGCGCACGCCAGGAGGCGGAGCGGCGCCATCAGACGATGACCACCTTTCTGGAGGAGATGGTCCGGGAGATCACCGGTTGACGGTATCTTCTTCCCTGTCATGAACCAGGCGAAGGTCCCCGTTTCTGTGGGATAGATATAGAGGGCGAACCGTTTTCCCGTTGCACCTTTGCAGCAGGTGTGATACGGGGCAGCCGTTTGCGGCATTGACGAAAAAGAGCAACAGCGGAGTGAAGTTCCATGCGTAAGCGATCCCTTTTCTGGTACCTGGTGCTGGCCGGCGCGCTGGCCCTGTCGGCCTTCAATTGCGGCGATGACGACGAAGACGGTCAGGATGTCGTCACCGATATGGGAACGGACATCCCCGATGAGGTGACTCCCGACGTTACACCGGATGTCACCCCGGATGTCACCCCGGATGTGACGCCGGATACGCCCACCGATCCGGTCGAGCCGTTCAACCCGACCGAGACCGAGCCGAACGACGACCTGGACACGGCTGACGAGGTCGAGGTGGGAGACACCATCCGCGGTCAGATCGGAGAACCCTTCACCGATCCGTACTACGGCCTCTTCCCCGATCGGGATTACTTCCTGTTGACCGCCGAGGCGGGCACCGTGATCCAGCTCACCCTGGACGAGGAGGAGACCGCCATCACACCCTACATCATGGTGTACGGCCCCATGGACAAGCAGGTCATCGATCGCCGTCTACCCGTCAGCACCCCCGGGGGAACGCGGCAGATCTTCCTTCCGCTGGATGGCGAGTACCTCCTCCGGGTCGATGATTACACCAACCTTCTCTATCTGGGAGGCGATCAGCAAACCCCCTCGCCCGTGGGCGGCGACAGCTACACCTACGTGCTGTCGATCACCTCGGTGACGCCGTCTCCGATCGACCAGACCTTGCCGATGGATGTCTCCAACACGTCGCTGGCCGCCAACAACGGCGTCCTGGTCTACAAGCTGGCCCTGACTGCGGGGGACTACCTGGCGGTAGATGTGGACGGCCTGGACATCGGAAGTGACCTGGATCCCGCTTTGCTGCTGATGAACGGCGACATGAGCGACCTGTTGGCCATCAACGACGACGAGTGGCTGGATGCCGGCTGGTATGACCCCTATCTTCGCTACATGGCCACGGCCACCGGGACCGCTTACCTGGTGCTGGACTACTGGGACCTGGAAGGGGACGACAGCAAGCACGACATCGACGCCTGGCTGGTGGACGATCTGTACACCGAACAGGAGCCGACCCTGGGAGTTGCCTGGGATTGGCCCTACGCCGACCTGAGCTGGCCCCTGGAGGTGACCAGTGGGGCGGCCGCACCGGTGACCGGGACGATCGGGGAGTACATCGTGAGCTCGGACGACTACATCATGCTCGACTTCGACTACTACGGAATCGGTGAGCTGTCCGAAGGGGATACGGTCGAGATCACGGTGACCCCCACGGCGGTCGGAACCGCGGCGGTACAACCCTGGGTCGGTATGGGTGTGGCGGTGGACGATGAGGAAGACGGACCGCAGTTCTACACCGTGTGGGAGGCGATCTACGGCCCGGATGGTGTCGCACGTCTGGAGGCGACGGCGATCATGGATGGCGCTTACTATGTCATGGTGGGCGACTACCGCAACTACACCGCCCGGGTGCTGGCCGACGTGGTCGGATCGGACGAGATGACCTACGAGGTGCAGGCGGTTGAGAGCACTCGGGAGGTGACCGACATCGAGCTGCCCCTGGTATGGGAGGAGGCCGATCTGAGCCAGCCGGGCGAGGTGGACTGGTTCTTCTTCGAGACCCCTGCCGGCACCGATGACACCCTGTTGGTACGAGGCTCCTCCACCCAGTTTGTGCTCTACTTCTACCTGTTCGCCATGACCGGCACCGATACCGATCTGGTCGGACAGATCCTGGACGGTGGAGAGAACTACCTGTTGGTTCCGATCGAGGAAGAGGTCCCGCTGCAGCTGGCGATCTGGAACTACGGCGAGTGGCCGGTCGGCACGGCCGCCTACGCGCTGGACATCCAGACCATGATCTCCCCGGAGCGGCCCACTACACCGGCGGCGACCGAGGGTACCACCGACTCCTTCGGAGACGACGAGGACAACGCCGTCAACGTGACCGGCACCAACGCGATCTACCATGGCAACCTCAATGGCACCGGGGTCACCTTCGATCCCGACGTGTTCGAGGTGGCCTTGACCGAGGGTCAGCTGTTGATCGCCACCACCTTCTCCACGACCGGTGGTTCCGACGACGACGCCGACACCATCCTGTTGCTCGACGGTGCCGCGATCGAGGAGACCATCGGGAACGATGACTACGGGGATGCCGTTTTCTCTCAGGTATCGTACATCGTACCTCCCGGTGGAGCCGGAGACTACTTCGTTACGGTCAGGCCCTACTGCAGCACCTCGGCCTGTTGGTACGGTGCCTATGGCCTGTATCTCCAGGTGTTCGGGGATTGAGCGGTCCCCGCGCATCGTCCGCATCTGTTCTCGCCAATTCCATGACCGATCCGGAGGCGGCCGCCGGTCGCCTCCGGTCTCTGCTCCTCTTTCCCATCCGTCCCCTGGGCGAGGTGGAGGGGAGGGGGAGGTGATAGCATGAGAGTGACCTTGCAGTTTCTGGGAGCAGCCGGAACCGTGACCGGCTCCAAGTTCTTGTTGAACGCCGGCGGCGAGACGCTGATGGTGGACTGCGGTCTTTTCCAGGGTCTCAAGGAGCTGCGGTTGAAGAACTGGGAGGAGCTGCCGATCGATCCGAGCGGCATCGATCACGTGGTGCTCACCCATGCCCACATCGATCACAGTGGTTACCTTCCCCGCCTGGTCAGAGACGGGTACCGCCGGCGGATCTGGGGGACCTCCGGCACCAACGACCTGTTGCACATTCTGCTGCCGGATGCCGGCTACCTGCAGGAGGAGGAGGCGGACTACGCCAACCGCAAGGGGTACTCCAAGCACAGCCCGGCCTTGCCGCTGTTCACCCAGCAGGACGCCGAGATGGTGCTGCGCTACCTGGGGACCCTACCCTACATGACCCCCACGACCTTGAGCTCGACCTACACCGTCGAGTTTCGGCCTGCCGGACACATCCTGGGATCGTCCATCCTGATGGTGGAGGTGTCGGACGGTGGGGAACGAAAGGTGCGGATCGCCTTCTCCGGGGATCTGGGCCGTTACGATGCGCCGATCCTCAAGGATCCTGCGGAGGTGTGGGATGCGGATTTCCTGGTGGTGGAGTCCACCTACGGAGATCGGAGCCACGCATCAGGAGAGGACAGCCGGACCCAGCTGGCACAGATCGTCAACGAGACCCAGGAGGCCGGGGGGGTCTTGCTGGTGCCGGCCTTTGCCGTGGGGCGCACTCAGACTTTGCTATACCTCTTGCGGGAGCTGGAGGACGCCAAGCTGATCGAGAAGCTTCCGGTCTTTGTGGACAGCCCCATGGCGATCAAGGCCAGCGGGTACCTCAAGGCACACCCCGAGGATTTCGACGAGGAAACCTTGCGGTTACAGGCGCTTCGCAAGAAGCCGCTGACCCCCGACCGCACCCGTTTTTGCGCCAGTCAGAGGGAGTCCAAGGATATCAACCGAGTGGAGCGGGATGCCATCATCATCTCCGCCAGCGGCATGCTGACCGGCGGACGCATTCTGCACCACGCCTCCATCCGTCTGCCCGATCCGAAAAACACGCTGCTGTTGGTCGGCTACCAGGCAGCCGGTACGCGCGGCCGGCGCATCCTGGAAGGGGAGAGGGAGATCAAGATCCACGGAGCCATGGTCCCGATCAACGCCCGGCTTGCAGAGCTTCACGGCTTGTCGGCCCACGCCGATGCCGACGAGATCATCCGCTGGGCTGGCGGTATGACGAGACCGCCCCAAAAGGCGTTCGTCGTCCACGGCGAGCCCAAACCGGCCCGAACGCTGTCCGGTCGCCTGGAGACCGAGCTGGGTTGGTCCACCCACATCGCTCGGCTGGGTGAGGAGGTCACCCTGGTGGAGGGATGATCGCCTCGACCTGCCCCCGCGTCCCTGCCCCGGTGGTCATGTCGGCCGAGTCGCCGCCGTGGGGCTTTGCTCTTCGCCTCGCTCAGGCTCAGCTTACAGTCACGCTCACCGTCACGCTCACGGAATAGTTCAGGCTCGCACTCTGCAGTTGGATCCGGGACGGAGCAATCACTCCTCGAAGATCAGGCCCATCCGCGCCGTTTCCACGTCCATCACCGCCTCCTCGAGGTTGCCGCTGCCGACCACCAGCCCCTGGACGAGGGCCCCGCACAGCTTGGCGTCCCGGAGGTTGGCCGCATGGATGCGCGCCCCCTTCAAGTTGGCGTTCTCCAGGTTGGCGTTCTCCAGGTCCGCCGCCGAGAGATCGGCGCCCTCCAGCACGGCCAGGGAGAGGTTGGCTCCCCGCAGATTGGCCGATCGGAGGTTTGCCCTGTGCAGATCGGCGCCGCCCAGGTTGGCCCCCGGCAGACCGGCATTCTCCAGGTCGGCACCGACCAGCGAGGCTCCGCTGAGGTTGGCCGCTTCGAGGTTGGCGTTGACCAGGCTGGCGCCGTCCAGGACCGCCCGGCCGAGGTTGGCGCTCTCCAGGTTGGCGTTGCGCAGGATGGCCATCTCCATTCTGGCCTCGAAAAGGTCCGCTGCTTTCAGATTGGTCCCCTCCAGGTAGGTGGAGACGGTGGGCCGACCCTGCTCGTCCACACCGGAGAGGTCGGCGCCCCGGAGATGGGCGCGGCTGAGGTTGGCGCCGCTCAAGGTGACGCCATGCAGTCTGGCGTCGGGCATGCGAGCCTTTTCCAGGTTGGAGTGACCGAGGTTGACATTGACGAGCTCGGCCCCTTCCAGGTTGGCATCTTCGAGCAGGGCGCTGTTGGCTTTGGCCCCCTCCAGTCGGGCGTTCTTCAGCTTGGCCCCGCTCAGGTTGGCGGCGTACAGATTGGTGTCGGTCAGCGTGGCGTCTCTCAGGTCGGCCCCCTTCAAGCTGGCGCTCTTCAGGTTGGCGCCGGTCAGGTTGGCTCCCACCAGGCAGGCGCCTGCCAGGTTGGCGCTGAAGAGGTCGGCCCCGGAGAGATCGGCTCCCTCCAGGTTGGCGCCGTTGAAGCGGGCGCGCTGAAGGTTGGCGCCGGTCAGCACGATCCCTTTCAGCCATTGGACCCCCTCCAGGTCGATGTCGGAGAGGTCCGAGCTCTTCAGGCTTTCGCCCCTGGCGATCTGAACAAAGAGGCTGCGTCGGGTTGTGATGGGCATGGTCCTGCCTGTCTGTTCTGGGTGTTCCGCACGTTGGCTAACGCCTGACAGCTTACAACCTATGGCCTGCAGCGGGTAGCGGATAGCTGATCACGGGTCGTTGGCATCTGGTCGCATTATGGTAAACGTAGCTCTTTGCCACCTGGGACCCATTGTGCTTGGATTGTCGTATGAGCATTGCCATCCCTTGCGGTATCGTGATTTTCCCGACCTCGATCGGCTGGTGCGGACTGACCTGGACACCGCTAGGGATCGATCAGCTGTGGCTCGCCGCTGTCGATCGGGCAGAGGTGGAGCGGCGGCTGGGGCATCGCCCACCCCCGGGCCTGGGGGCGGATGGACCGCACTCGGCGATCCAGGCGTTGGTTTCGCGGATCACGGCTCACTGGGAGGGAAGGCTGGATCGACTGGATGATGTGGCGGTGGATCTGTCGGGTTGCTCGCCCTTCGCTCGGAAGGTGTACGAGACGGCACGTCAGGTGGGGCCGGGCATGGTGGTGACCTACGGGGAGCTTGCCATCCGGTCCGGGTTTCCCGGGGCGGCGCGGGCGGTGGGGCGGGCGATGGCGGTCAATCCCGTGCCGTTGCTGGTTCCCTGCCATCGGGTGGTCGGCGCTGGCGGGAGGCTAGTGGGGTTTTCTGGACCCGGTGGCATCAGTTTGAAAGCGCGATTGCTGGCGATCGAGGGGGTGCGGCTGGGGCGGGTTGGCTCCATCACCGGGGAGAGAGCGGAGCCGCCGGTCAAGGGTGGTCGATAGAAGAAAGGAAAGCCTGCCCAGTCCTGATCGGGAGCCACTGGCGTCGGACGAGACGGGCTATCGGCTGCTGGCGTTGCCCGGGCGTTTTCCTCCTCCTGGGTGCACTCTGCCACCCGGCGGCCGCTTTTGGGGAAGCGGCACGCCGGG